>NZ_JBEPQK010000020.1:0-187877 GCF_040547805.1 Bradyrhizobium sp. LA6.1
CCTAAATCCGCAGGGGGGTGGGTTTAACCCCCCCCCCGGCAACTGTTCCATTGGAGAGATCACCCCACCCCGCTCGCGCTGCGCGCGATCGACCCTCCCCCTCCAGGGGAGGGTGGGCAGCGCGCTCTACTGCGTCTTGGCGACCTTTGGCGGCTGGGCTGACGTGATGAAGCTGGTCGCTTCCAGCATGGCCGGGCCGAGCGGCGTCGGCACTTTCAGCCAGAACGGGACCAGGATGCGCGTGCCCGCGACGGGGGCGAAGGCGATCTCGATGTTGCGCTGGGCGGCGAGGTATTTGATCACGGGACGGTCGGGAATGTAGCCCGCCACGGGCACGAAATAGAGCGCGCAGACCACGACCGGGCCCCTGTAGCCCTTCTCCGCCTTCACGCTCTCCATGCGCTTGAAATCGAGTTTCAGCTCGTAGCGCATGCGGCCGTCGAACACGGGTGCTGCGTTGTGGCAGGCGTCCGGCGTCACGGGGTCGCCGGTGCCGGGCACGCGCAGCAGCGAGGCCGTCATCGGATCCCAGACGCCGCGGCGATGCGCATCGGTGACGACGATGCGGTCGGCATCAACAGGCGGCTCCGGCACGATGCCGAACTCCTTCACATTGCCCTTGTCGAGCGTGATGCGGATCTCTTCGGTCTTCTTCGAGGTGGTGGTGGAGGCCTGGTAGCCGGTCGCGACCAGCGCGCCGTTGACCACCCTACCTTGCGAGGCGCCGGTGCCGGACCCGCCCGCGAACGATTTCAGCAGCCCCGTGGTGCCGCCGGAGGCCGCGGCCGCGAACACGTCGTCCCCGATGTCGATGTTCCAGGCGCCCTTGCCGACGGGAATGCCGGCCAGCGTCGCCTCATACTGCGCCTCGAGCTTGCCCTGTGCCGCGACGGGCTCCGCGCCCCACGCCACGACGAGCCCGCAAAGGACTGCGAATGCCAGCCGGCCGGCAGAGCGCGGACTGACTGAGCCGTGACTGACCAAGCCTTGGAGCCAAAGTCGGGGGGATGTGAGCACGAAACAATCCAATCGGGGCGCGAACGGTTGTTACTTAAGCCAAAAACCGCGGCAAACAATGTGTCCGGGCGCGGAGGCTTGCGGAACTCCACTTGATACTTCGGGGGTGAATACGCCCTTTATGTGATGGTAAGGCACTTCAATCATTGCCGTTTTGGTGATCGGGGGTGGTAAGGTCGTGCCACTTATTCCCCTGTCATGCCCCGGCTTGACCGGGGCATCCAGTACGCCGCCGCCCCTCGGCTCCAGCCGCGCCGCTGGTGGAATACTGGATCGCCCGGTCAGGCCGGGCGATGACACCGGATATGAGGCCTGAGATCCCGGGTTCGCGCTCTCGCGCGCCCCGGGACGACGGGCCAAAAACGGCCCGTCGCCTTGACGTCCCGTCCCTTCCCCCCTATACGTCCGCCCGCTCCCTGCAAGGACACAGAATTAGCCCCCGTGGCGCCCAGAATGGCGGCCGCAAATCGTTTGGGGGACAGAAGAGGATTTCTACCATGTCTCGCCGCTGCGAACTGACGGCCAAGGGCCCCCTCGTCGGCCACAAGGTCAGCCACTCCAACATCAAGACCAAGCGCCGCTTCCTGCCGAACCTCGTCAACGTGACGTTCATCAGCGAAGCGCTCGGCCGCAACGTGCGCCTGCGCGTCTCCACCAACGCGGTCAAGAGCGTCGACCACAATGGCGGCCTCGACCCCTTCCTGCTCAAGGCCAAGGCCGACGTCCTGTCGCCGCGCGCCCTCGAGCTGAAGCGCGCCATCCAGAAGAAGGTCGGCCCGACCGCCGCGCCGGCGAAGAAGGCCAGCTAATCCAATTTTGAAATCGGGCGGGGGCTAAGTTGCGTCGCGTGGCGTAGTCTTAGCCAGTAGAGTTTTGCGTCGCGGCCGGATCGAAAGATCCGGCCGTTTTTTGTTGTTGAGCAAAACAACGACTTCTTGCCGCGAGGACTCCCCTACCCTCGATTCGCAGCCTATGCTTTAGACTTATTGGCCATCAACCGCGACGTGCATAGAAAGAAATAGGGAAGTCGTCGCAGACTCATATTGTCATCCGGCGGGGCGGAATGAACGTTGCTGTAAAGGCCGTAAAGCATGCTGCACCCGGACCATATCTGGGTTTCGCACTGCAACCGGTTCGACTTTGCTATCACCTTCTGACTTGTCCCAGCGAAGCTCAGGTCTCTTTAGAGCTGCTCGATGATGTAGCTGTCCATTACGCCGACGGCACCCTCGCACTAGAACAAACGAAAAGCGCCCTTAAGCAAAACCCGCTGTCGGATTGGGCTGCGGACCTCTGGAAGGCGATCGCCAATTGGCTCGAAAGCGCAGCGAGTGGAACAATTGATCCCAAGAAGTGTCAGTTTCGGATCTACGTTTCCCCTATCCACGCTGGCTCTTTGGCCCAGGCACTAAACGATTGCAACTCAGACGCCGACATCGAAGAGCTGACTGCAGCCGTGGCTTTAGGCTTCAAAAAGAAGAAGCCGTCGGCTTGTGCCCCTTACGTTCAGCGCTTTCTTTCAGCAGGGGACGATGAGCGCGCCGCCATCATAACTCGATTGGCAATTGTTAGCGAAGCCGATCCACTTGAGAGCCTGCGCGCGCTCATCAAAACAACGGTTGTCCCCGAGCTGGTGGACGTTCTTTGCGAGTCTGCGATCGGAATCGCCAAAGAGCAGGCCGACGAACTAATACGGCAAGGAAAAGCAGCAAAGATAGACGGCGATCGCTTCAAGGCAAACTTCATAGCCTTTGTTCAGCGGAACAACCTTCCCGGCCTGCTGACATCGCTCACTGAAAAGCCCAACGAAAGTGAGGTCACGGCTATTCTCATTCAGCGCCCGACTTTTATCCGACAGCTTGAGATTATTGACTCAAGTTACGATGACCGGGTGAGGGCCGTCAGCGACTTTCTTCGCTCGTCCTCTGATAAGACCCGCTGGGCCGAAACTGGACTCGTCTTCGAGGGGAGCTTACGCGACTTCGATGATTCTCTTGTGTGGCGTCACGGTCTCATCTCCACCGAGGTAGCGGACGTCTCCCCGCTCAACGACTCTGCCCGCCAAGGGCGCGCAATTTACCGACGCTGCGCCCAGGTACAAATTCCGATCGATGGCCGGGCAGTCCCTGAGCATTTCGTCCATGGCTGCTTCAATGCCTTGGCCGACGCCAAACGATTAGGTTGGCATCCAGAGTACGAAGCACTGCTCGGACCAAACGAGGAGTAATTCTAAGTGCCAAGCTCACGGCCATTGGACGAAATTGAGATCATCCAAAATCCAGCCTTGGGTGCATATGTTCTTTGGCGGTTTGGGCTTGGATACCAAGCGGAAGATGGCCGCAATCCGCTATTTCCGCTGTCATTTCTAGTTTTGCCACTCCTGCTTCATCGATCGACTCTAGATATTATTAGCTCGACGCTGAAACCATCGGGACTTGCACTGTTTGCAGCAAAGCTAGGCAAGGAACGAGAAAATCTCCTAGCCGTTCATGAACGCGCGCTTGCCCTTCGCCCCCTCACTTTGCAATCGATTGGCCTAGGCATTAGCCAGCGCCTATTAACGCTTGACTATGCGTCAACCACCATTCGCGCAAATGGACTAGAGGACGGCGCGCGAAATCCAAAACTTCCAGAGCGAATTAGAGCATTTTCCGGAGCAGCAGAGAAAGTCGGCTTTTGGTTCTCGCAGCTGAGCTTTCAGCAAGTAGGTTCGATTTTGGCAGTGGAGTTCTGATGTATTTTCAGATTCGCAAGCTCGTATTGTGGCCCCGCACACACACCCCTCCAAGGGTTGTCGACTTCAAACACGGCGTCGTAAACGTTATCAGCGGCGCATCGAAAACAGGAAAATCGGCGGTCGTTCCGATCATTGACTATTGTTTGGGCTCTGACAGGTGCGCCATACCTGTAGGCGTAATTCGCGAAAAGTGCGGATGGTTTGGAATCGTTATTGAAACTGTAGAGGGCCTAAAGCTTTTAGCTAGACGCGAGCCCGGTGACCAACAGGGCACCGGTGATATGTATTTTCTGGAAGGGCGGGAAATCACTATCCCCGATCGCATAGAGGGCAAGAACGCCAACCTCGACTTCGTCAAGGACACGCTCAATCGGGTAGCCACGCTAACAAACCTAGAATTCGACCCGAACTCGGAGAGCGGATACAAAGCGCAGCCAAGCTTTCGCGACCTTATGGCATTTACGTTTCAGCCACAGAACATCGTCGCCAATCCAGACGTTATGTTCTTCAAGGCAGACACTACTGAGCATCGCGAGAAGCTCAAAACTATTTTTCCTTATGTGCTGGGCGCCGTTACAGGTGCAATTCTACAAGCCAGGTTTGAATTAGATCGACTCAATCGCATTCTGCGACGCAAAGAAACAGAAATGAGAGCGATAGCTTTGGCTAACTCCGCATGGCAGTTGGAGGCGCAGGGGTGGTTGAGGCAAGCGATCGAGCTCGGGTTGCTTGCCGCAAACGAGACTATCCCGCCGGATTGGGCAAATATTGTTGATCTGCTTCGAGAGGTAGTTACCGACAAAGCCTCCAATGCAAGACCCTCGCTTGCAGGAATCGACGTAACCTTGACAAGGTTGGAGACTCTAAGATCGAGGGAGAGCGAGCTAGCGGAAAAACTTCACGAACATCGACAACGACTGAATGAGCTTCGACGACTTCACGAAAGCAGCGAATTCTATGCCGGATCGATTCACGTGCAGCGTGATCGACTTGCCCTCGCCAATTGGATTCGTGGCTTAGTCGACGACGAATCTGACGATCCTATTACTGAGCTTAGTGGAGGCGATAGAGACAAGCTCTTGAGGCTTTGCGACAATCTGGACGCTCTGGATGTAAGACTTAAGTCTCTACCAAGTGTATCAGGCACACTAGACAAAGAAATGCTCAGACAGCGTTCGGCCACAGAGGAGGTACTTAGTCGACTAAACGAAACTCGGAATGAGATTTCTAACTTAGAGCGAGACTCCGAGATTGCACGTAGAGCTACTGACCATTTCGATCGGATCGAACGTTTCTTAGGACGCCTTGAGCAAGCACTGCAATTGTATGATCGCGCCGACCAATCGTCGGACCTGCGTACAGAGATCGCGACACTTCGGAAACAAATCGAAGATCTTCAAAAGATCATTTCCGAAGCGGAGATTCGTCGCAAGCTAAACAACGCTCTTGCCAGAGTTGAGAGTATGACCAGCCAAATGGTCCCTCAGCTTGACGCCGAATGGCCTGACGCTCCAGTTAGACTTATAATTGATGACCTTACCGTGAAGGTAATTCGCGGTAGCCGAGACGACTATCTTTGGGAGATTGGCAGTGGAGCAAACTGGCTTGCGTATCACATTAGCCTAACACTTGCTTTACAGAAATTCTTCCTGACCGAACCTCAACATTTCGTGCCGGCCTTTTTAGTCTACGATCAACCAAGCCAAGTGTACTTTCCCAAACGCACCGCGAGCGACGATACGGCAGAGGGGTTCACTCTTCGGGATCAAGACATTGTAGCTGTCCGCAAAGTGTTTGCCCTGTTGGGGCGGGAAACGGAAGCGGCCGGCGGTCGCCTTCAGATTATCGTGCTTGATCATGCTGATGAGGGAGTTTGGGGTGACCTTCCAGGAGTCACTCTAACAGAGGAGTGGCGTGGCCAAGCTCTTGTACCTTCCGAATGGTAGCTCTAGTTGGGCCCGTCGAAATGTCAGAAGAGGACAACTTCATTGGCAAATTTCGAGAGAACCTACGTCACGTCGATGTATCCGTCGCTATCGCGCTCAACGCTCATTTGGAGATCGAGGGCAATCTTGACGACTACTTAAGATCAATCTTTGCTCATCCGAAGTATCTTGAGGGAGCTCGCCTATCCTTCTTCGACAAGCTCTCGATAGCGCGGGCGTATACTCCGGCTACACATGACAGGCCAGAATGGGAGATGATGACCCTGATCAACACGATCAGGAACAAGATTGCGCATCGGAGCAGGGATAAGGCACTCCAGATTGATGTAAGTCGGCTACGAACGGTTATGAGCAAATCTTTCGATAGGCTCCAAGCCGAACTGAAGGGCGTCGACCCGAAGGAAGTTATAACCTACGCAGCAGCAATTTGCTGCGGGTTCTTGATTTTGATGGAAGAGGAAGTGTCGCAAACCCAAAGGGTCCGAATTCACGAAGAAGATAACGAATAAATCCCATTTTCCGCCATACTCGCCCCGGCAGCATCACTGGGAGGCATACCGAGGAGCAGGACGACCAGCACGAACCCAAACCCGAGTCGAAAAACCTCGTCATCTGCTGTGACGGCACCCGCAACGAGATCTCCGAGAACATCTCCAGCGCCCTGATGCCCTATCGCTGCCTGCGCAAGACGGACAGGCCCCCCCGCGCGCGTTAACCGTCCGTTAACCAACGCAGCCTAGCCTGCGGTAATCGTCCAGCCATCATTAGCTCGAAATGCCTTCCCGGTTTGCTCCAGGAGAAGCGCCGATGTGCGTTGCGTTGTTGACGTATGCCGATCTCAGTGCCCGCCTCAATATCTCGCGCGAGGCCGCTCGTGCCTTGGCGAGACGTCGCCGTTTGCCGCGCTCGCGGTCGGAGGACGGCAAGGCCCTGGTGAGCGTTGATCTCTCCGAGCTCCGCTACACGCCCCGCCCGCGGCGGGCCCGCCGGGCGGACCCCCTCGATGCCTCCCTGGCAAAAGTCGAGACGATGGAGCCATTTCCGTTCCGACGAGATCGGAACGGGGCTCCAGATTCCTGTTCTGACGCGTTTTCCTTGCGCGAACCGGTACCCACTTCGCTCGAAAACGCTATGGAGACCGAAGCATTGAAGGCGGAGGTCGCGCGGCTCGAAGACGTCGCAGCCGCCTACAGGGCCGTGTTCGAGCGCGAGCGCGAGCGCGCCGATCGCCTGGCCGTCGAGCTGCTGCAGGCGGCCGCCGAGACGGCGGCAGCCAATGCGTGGGCGGCACGACTGGAAGACGAAGTGGCGGACTTACGGACCGGTCGCCAGGCTGGCGGCACGACCGCGGGAGCCGCGCGTCGATTGGGACATCTGGCCGCGGCCATCGTGGGCGCAGACCGCGCGGCTCGCAGATAGCACTCGAACCCTTCTCCATCCCGGCCTGCCGGAGCAATCGCGAGGACAGAATGACTGGCATGACCGATATTCACGAGATGAAGGCGCGCATTGTCGTATTCGGGGTCGGCGGCGCCGGCGGCAATGCCGTCAACAACATGATCACATCCGGGCTGCAGGGGGTCGACTTCGTCGTCGCCAATACCGACGCGCAGGCGCTTGCGATGTCGAAGGCGCCGCGCCTGATCCAGCTGGGCACCCAGGTCACCGCAGGCCTCGGCGCCGGCTCGCAGCCCGAATTGGGACGCGCCGCAGCCGAGGAGGTCATCGATACGATCCGCGATCAGTTGACCGGCGCGCACATGGTGTTCGTGACGGCCGGCATGGGCGGCGGCACCGGCACCGGGGCCGCCCCCATCATCGCCAGGACCGCGCGCGAGCTCGGCATCCTCACGATCGGCGTGGTCACCAAGCCATTCTATTTCGAGGGCCAGCGCCGCATGCGCTTTGCCGAAGCCGGCATCGAGGAGCTGCTGAAGACGGTCGACACCCTGCTGATCATCCCGAACCAGAACCTGTTCCGGGTGGCCAGCGCGAAGACCACGTTCGCCGATGCCTTCGCCCTTGCCGACCAGGTGCTCTATTCGGGCGTGGCCTGCATCAGCGACCTCATCGTCAAGGAAGGCCTGATCAATCTCGATTTTGCCGACGTTCTCTCCGTGATGCGGGAGAAGGGCAAGGCCATGATGGGACGCGGCGAGGCTTCCGGCGAGAAGCGCGTGCTCGCCGCCGCCGTGGCGGCCATTTCCAATCCGTTGATCGAGAACCCCTCGATCAAGCGCGCCAGTGGCCTCATCATCTCCATCACCGGCGGCAAGGATCTCATGCTGTACGAGGTCGACGAAGCCGCGACGCGGATTCGCGACGAGGCCGACCCGGACGCCAACATCATCGTCGGCGCATCGTTCGACGAAAGCCTCGAAGGCATCGTCCGCGTCTCGGTGGTGGCGACCGGGATCGACAATGTCGACCCGGCGCAGCTGGCGGCGCCGGTGGAAACCGCACTCACGCAGCTCGCAGGCAGGCTGCGCGACGACAGCCGCCGCATCGCCGATCGCATCGAGCAGCGCAGTGCGCCGCTTCCGCACGTGGAAAGCCCGCCGCTCCGCCCGGCGGCCGGCCGACCCGCAGTGCAACCGGCAAGGCCCGATCCGGAATATGCGCGCCGCGCGGCGCCTCAGCCGCTCGATCCCTACGGCCGCACCGCTCCGCGCAATATAGCCGACGAAGACCTTCTCGACATCCCGGCCTTCCTGCGCCGCTCGGCGAACTGAGCGGTCGCGGGGGGTTATCTGTCTACCGCGGGGCAATCGCTCGAGCGCGATGCCCCCACATCGTCATGGCCGGGCATAGCCGTCTGAAGGACGGCGTCGCTACGCTCGCCTATGTCCCGGCCATCCACGACCTTTCCCACGGCACGAAGAACGTGGATGCCCGGGACAAGCCCGGGCATGACGAGTTTGTGGCCCCGGCTGTGCCGAACCACTGTGATACGAGGCTCTGATATCTCACCGCGAAACGCGTCCTCATCCTGAGGAGCCCGCCGTAGGCGGGCGTCTCGAAGGATGGCCGCAGGCTAGCTTCCGATCTGCGCGGCGCGCCGATCGTCACGCTGCCGTGCTGCGCGGGGTCTCCGCCGTCTCCCTTTTTTCCGGCTCCTTGTCGCGAGACAGCCATGCCGGGAAGCGAAGCAGGCGATCGTTGCCGTCTTTTGGCGGCTCGATGGGCGGTGCTTCATTGGCCGAACGCGGGAGGTCCAGCACGGCCTGCCCTGCCCGCACCGCATCCGCGCGCTGATCCAGTTCGCGCATCAGGGGATCGAGCACGCTGTCGATTTCGGTCGCCACCGACACGATGAAACTGTTGAGCTCGCGGGCCTCGGGCACGACGGCCGAGGCCGACTCGATCGCCCTGGAGAGACCATCGACGACGGGTGCAAACGCGCCGGCGGCTTGTTTGATTCGCGTTCTTATCGCTTCGATCTCGGCCAAGACGCGATCACGCTCCCGCCTGGTCTTCTCTTCCGAAAGGCGGGCTTCGATTTCGGCGATCTGAGCCGTGAGAGTCGTGGCTTCGGATGCGAGTGCATCGCGGCGCAGGCGCGCACGATCGAGATCGCGGCTGAGATTGTCCACTAGATCGTCCTTCCCGAACATGGCTTTGCTCCGTAGGACAGCCGTGACGCGAACCGCCAGCCGGTTAAGCGAACCAAAGGCTGGATCGGCCGAAAAAGGCATCAACTTCGGTCGCGTCATATGGGCCGACATGGTGACCCCCACCGTCCACATTAGGCGACGACATGGTTAACAGGTGGTTAATGTCAACAGATGATGGGGCAATGGGGCACCATGCCGCCGATGCCGACTTCGTCTCCTCGCTGCCATCCATTTTCGCTATACTCGCCCCGGTAGCATCACCGGGAGGGGCATACCGTGGAGCACGACGACCAGCACAAACCCAAAACCGAGCCGAAAAACCTCGTCATCTGCTGTGACGGCACCGGCAACGAGATCTCGGAGAACATCTCCAACGTCCTGAAGCTGTATCGCTGCCTGCGCAAGACCGACAAGACGAAGCCGCGGCAGATGGTGTTTTACGATCCGGGCGTCGGCACGGTGACGGAGCCTTCGACGTGGCACCGGCTCAAGGCCAACGTCAATCTGGTGCTGGGGCTCGCCACCGGCTACGGGCTCGATGACAACGTGCTGTCAGCCTATTGCTTCCTGGTCGAGCATTATGCGCCGGGCGACCGCATCTATCTGTTCGGCTTCTCGCGCGGCGCCTACACCGTGCGGGTGCTGGCGGGGCTGATCCACAAGATCGGCCTGATCTCGCCGGAGCAGGCGAACCTCGCAGGGTCCGGCCTCGTCGCCTACAAGCAATATTCCGGCACCGGGCGCGGCAACGACATCGAGGACCTCAAGGATGTCGCCTTCGACGAGAGCGGGCCGCTGCCGAAGGACGAATTCGATCTCGCAGCCCAGTTCGCGCGCATCACCTCGACGCGCTGGCCGACCATCCACTTCATCGGCGTCTGGGACACGGTGGCGAGCGTGATCGTGCCGCGGCGCGACAATTTCTTCTTCGTGTTCAGCCTGGAGGAGCTCGCCTTCACGCTGCGCAATCCCAGCGTCAAAATCTTCCGGCAGGCGATCGCGATCGACGAGCGGCGCTGCATGTTCCGCCTCAAGGCGTACAAGGAGCCGCAGGAATATTGGAGTAACCGCTATGTGCCCGACGAGAAGAAGGTGCCGCAGGACATCATGCAGGTGTGGTTCGCCGGCGTGCATTGCGACGTCGGCGGCGGCTATCCGGAGGCCGAGAGCGGCGAGTCCAAATATCCGCTGATCTGGATGATCGAGGAAGCGGCGAAGGCGGGGCTGAACTTCAACCCGCGCACCGTGAACCAGCTCGCCTGGGGCATCCAGCGCAAGAACTCGCCGTTCCAATATGTCGAGCCTGAATACACCGGCAAGGTGGGCGAGCTGCACAATTCGATGAGTGCGGCCTGGCGCGTGCTGGAATATCTGCCGAAGAGCGCGAAATACAAGGAATGGCCGGAGCGAAAGGTTTTTCTGGGCTTCTACATCCCCGATTGCGAGCCGCGCGTGATCCCCGAAGGTGCGCATGTGCACGAGAGCGTGCTGAAGCGCATGGCGGTGGAGCCGGGCTACCGGCCGGGGAACTTGCCGAAGGATTATGTGACCGTGCCGATGCCGGTGAGGTCGCATGCGGAGGTGGCGGAGACGACGGAGACGGAGCGAGTGTGAGGTGCCGCCCGAAGCTCGTCATGGGAGGCGAGAGCGCGCCACATGTTCAGCTGTCGTCCCTGCGAACGCAGGGACCCATAACCACAAGGAGCCGTTTGGCGCGGACCAGTGGCTCGGTACGCCCACCGCCGACAACCGACAGATCACGCGATATGGGTCCCTGCGCCCCGTGCGCAATTGCGCACTAGGCAGGGACGACGGCGGAGATGGAGGCGGCCCCACCCCGCTACCGGCGCTTTCTGCGTTCGCTGCTACTTTTCATTAAAATTCTCAGGCCGCCCTTAGTCGGATCGCATCAACTCTTTTCCATCATGCCGCTCAAGACCACCCGCGCCGTCCGCGGAATTGGAGGAGAGTGCCAATGCATCCGCGCCGACATGCCCGCGTGAAACCTTCCGGGCTGGTGTCCCGCCAGGCCAAGATCATCACCGACCCGCGCGCGCCGGTGATCCCCTGCACGCTGATCGACTATTCGCCCGGCGGCGCCTGCGTCGATCTCGGCGGGCAGGTGAATATCCCCGACAGGTTCGAGCTGCTCCACGTCAACACCAAGAAGCGCTGCCGCATCGCCTGGAAGCGCGGCTCGCGGGTGGGCGTGGTGTTTTAGGGGTGCTTAACGCAACTGAATAATCCCGCCGAGCATTCCGCTCTGCTCCCTCCCCCCTTGCGGGGGAGGGTTGGGGAGAGGGGTGGCCCAGCAATAGGTGTTGGCTGCGTGCGAGGTGACGCAACACAGGCCCGCTTCATTCGATAGCGCGTGCCGTGTGGCTACCCCTCTCCCTAGCCCTCCCCCGCAAGGGGGGAGGGAACGCGGTGTGCTTGTGGCGCGACCTTTTCCAACAGCTGTCGTAGCTACGCCCGCATCCTGGCTTTCGTGCCGGCGACGATCTGCATGGCGACGCCGGCGATCCAGCCGAACAAAGCGAGCCAGGTCCACGCCAGGTGCGGCTCGAGGCGGAGCACGATGACGCCGACGGAGGCGAGCGCGGTGAGCGTGGCGCAGAGCGTGCCGGCGGCGCTGAGGAATTCCGCGGCGTCGATGGCGCTGTGCGCATCGTCGAAGGGCAGTTGCGGCGTGTCGATGCCGAGATAGAAGCCGACGAAGCCGAGCAGCATCATCAGCAGCAGGAAGCCCTGCGTCGTGAGCGGGGCGATCGAAGATCCCACATAGGCGCCGACGAACAACCCGCACGCCGCGCCTGCCATCGCGAGACCCACGCGCTCGAAAACGTGGGCAGTCTTGCGAACACGAAACCGCATGGCGGGCCTCCCTGAGGAGTTGGGTGCGCGGGAGGGTAGGCCAGTTTTGCGGTGCGTGGAAGGTGAGGAGAGTTACGGATACGTGAGGGCGCGGGATAGTGAGGAGACGATGGCCCGCGCCGCCCCACCGCTGTCGTCCCGGACAAGCGAAGCGCAGATCCGGGATCCATCACCACAGGAGAGATTTGGCGGAGACTTTAAGTTGTGCAGTGGCAACTCATACCGCGCATCATGGTGAGATCACGCGGTATGGGTCCCTGCGCCCCGTGCGCAATTGCGCACTAGGCAGGGACGACAGTTGTAATTGCAGCGTCTCCTCTCGCGCCCTACCTTGCCCCGAACGTGGTCTTGCCGAACAGCGCCTTTTGCGTCGACGGCTGCGAGCGCCAGTATTGCGGCGGGGCTTCGACTTCGCCGCCGAGTTCGGCCGCGGCGTGCCAGCCCCAGCGGGGATCGTAGAGCAAGCTGCGGCCGAGCGCGACCATGTCGGCCTTGCCGGATGCCACGATCTCCTCGGCGTGTTTGGCTTCGGTGATCAGGCCGACGGCGATGGTGGGCAATCCGGTCTCGCGCTTGATGGCCTCGGCAAACTGCACCTGATAGCCGGGGCCGAGCGGGATCTTCTGCAGCGGCGAGACGCCGCCGGAGGAGGCATCGATCCAGTCGACGCCGCGCGCCTTCAGCGCGTTTGCGAATACGATGGTCTGCGCCAGGTCCCAGCCGCCCTCGACCCAGTCGGTCGACGACACCCGCATGCCGACCGGCTTGTCGTGCGGGAAGACCGCGCGCACCGCGTCGTAGATCTCGAGCGGAAAGCGCATGCGGTTCTCGAGCGAACCGCCATATTCGTCGGTGCGCTTGTTGGAGATCGGCGACAGGAACTGATGCATGAGATAGCCGTGCGCGCCGTGCAGCTCGATCGCGTCGATGCCGAGCCGGGCAGCGCGCTTGGCGCTGTCGACGAAGGCCTCGCGGATGCGCTTCAGGCCCGCGGCATCGAGCGCCAGCGGCGCGGCCTCGCCCTCCTTGTGCGGCAACGCCGACGGCGCCACCGTCTGCCAGCCACCTTCACTTTGCGGAATGAGCTGGCCGCCGTCCCAGGGCCGCGCGCTGGAGGCCTTGCGGCCGGCATGGGCGAGCTGCATCGCGATAGCCGTGGAGGAATGCTTGCGCACGGAGGAGAGGATCTGCTTCAGCGCGGCTTCGCAGGCGTCGCTGTAGAGCCCGAGACAGCCCGGCGTGATGCGCCCGATCGCCTCGACATGGGTCGCCTCGATGCAGAACATCGACGCGCCCGACAGCGCGAGATTGTTGATGTGGGTGAAGTGCCAATCGGTGGCGACGCCGTCGTCGGCCGAATACTGGCACATCGGCGACACGACGACGCGGTTCTTCAGCGTCAGGCCGCGCAGCTTGATCGGGGAAAACAGGGCGCTCATGCGGGGAGTTCCGGGGGATGGAGGAATGGAAGCGATTGCATGAAGTTTAGTAGCCCCACGGCGAATTGCCAGCTGCGCGGCGGACATGCCCGCCCGCGGCGCCATGCATTGCGCGCGTCATATGATCACGGGATCGTGCCGCGATCTCCGCAGTCGTCCCTGCGAAAGCAGGGACCCATAACCCCAGGGAGGAGTTTGGCGAAGATTGGTCGTTCAGGATTAGCACCACCCGCAATCGGTAGATCACGCGGTATGGGTCCCTGCGTTCGCAGGGACGACAGCCGGGCCTACTCCAGCTCCTCGAACCTGCCCGGCACGGGCTTGCCCATGCGGATGCGGCCGTCGGGCAACAGCTCGCCGTCGGCTTCGGCCGAGAACTGGATCGTGTTGCCGCCGCCGTCGCGCTTGCTGGCCTTGCCGAGCGGCCCGAGCTTGTCGGCGAGCGCGGTGTCATCGAGCACGAACACGCGGTACTCGGTGAGGTGAAAGCGGCGCGGCGCCTGCCATGTCAGCGCGGGCACGGATGTGCGCATGTCGCCGTCGGTCTTGATGTCGACGCTGCGACCGGTCACGTCGCGGAACAGATCCGGCCCGGCGACCAGCCGCGCGCGGCCGCCGTCGATGGCGTAGAGATTCAGCGTGACGATATGGCGCTCGCTGCGAAACGAGACCGCAACGGTGCGCGAGTCCTGCGACCAGGCGGCGTGGAAGGCATCCGGCGCCGAGTCCAGAATGTTGTCGTCGTCGACATTGTCGAGCGTCATCAGCCGACGATGGCCGGGCTCAGCCATCAGGTAGATGCGAAAGCCTTCGCTCCCGGACTCGCCGCCGCCATGGGCTGCGACGGACAGCTTCCCGTTCGGCGCGCGGCCGCCCTGGATGATGGCGTATTCGTTCTTTCCATACCGATGCTCGGCCGTGGCGAAGGCCGGCGAGGATGCAGCGAGCGTGAGGGCAAGGGCGAGGATGGCGCGGCAGGGCATGACGGTTTGTCGGAGAAGGGCGGGCGGAAGTTCACTCCACCAGCGTGAACTGCAGCAGCAGCGTGCGCTGGAGCATCGAGAAATTGTCGTCCGACACCAACGTCAGCACGGTCTCGCCCTCGGGCGTGACGTGGGCGTCGATACCTTCCATGTTGTCGACCTCGTGGCCGAGATCGGCGGCGAACAGCGCAGGCCCGTCGACCAGCGCGTTGGGCGCGATGGATTTCAGCGGGATCGCGCGGATGCGGATGTTGATGCCGGTGAACCAGGAGAATTTGCGTTCGAGGATGAGAAGCTCGCCGGACGGCAGCAGCACGGCGTCGCTGATGTCGAATTTTTCGGTGCGGCGGACGCTGAACTGGCCGGGCGACGGACCGCCGATCAGGAACGCGACCAGATTGCCGTCGGCGTCCAGCCCGCGTTCGGAGAAGGCGATCAGGGTGCCGGCCAGCGGCTGGCCTTTCGGCACGACGACCATCGCTTCGAGCCCCTTGTTGGAGGGCAGCTTCCGCACGGCAGGCGGCGTCGGCAACACCTCGCCGCGGGCACGCGTGCCGCCTTTGGCGAAATCGAAGCGCAGGATCTGGTTGACGCGTTCGAGCCCGACATAAACGACATTGCCGTCGCGCGCCAGCGACTCGGTGTCGTACCAGAACCGCTTCTCCGTGATCGGCCGGCCCTCGGAATTGAGCATCGGGGATGCCTCGACATCGTCGAGCCCGACCATCTTGCCGCCGGAATAGCGGATGCTGCCGGTAAACCAGCCGCCCTGGTCGGAGATCGCGAGGAAGCGCTCGCCCTTCGCATCGAGCCGGATGGCGGACAGGCCGCCGAAGCCGCGATAGGGCGAGGTCAGCACCAGGCCGCTGCGATATTGCAGCTGACCGAAGCGCACGCGCGAGCGGTCGCGCGGCTCGAAATTGGGAATCGGCCGCGCGTTCACCTCGACGCTGACAGCCTCGGTGACGGCGTGCTCGATCTGCGCGGTGCGCGGCGGCGGCTCGGTCGTGGGCTGCGCCTGCGCCAGTCGGGAGAGTGCGAGAGTGGAAAATCCCGCCGCCGCGTGGCCAAGAAAGCTGCGGCGGGACGATTGCGTGCTCACGAATGCAGTTTGCGCCGCGGGCGACCGGCCTGATGCGTGGGCGCGGTGTTGGTCTCGCTGAACAGCTCGGCGAGCTTCTCGGTGATGGCACCGCCGAGCTCTTCGGCATCCACGATCGTCACCGCGCGGCGATAGTAGCGCGTCACGTCATGGCCGATGCCGATCGCGATCAGCTCGACCGGCGAGCGGGTCTCGATCTCCTCGATGATGTGGCGCAGATGCCGCTCGAGATAGTTGCCGGGATTGACCGACAGCGTGGAATCGTCGACCGGCGCACCGTCGGAGATCATCATCAGGATCTTGCGCTGCTCGGGCCGGCCGAGCAGGCGCTTGTGCGCCCAGTCCAGCGCCTCGCCGTCGATGTTCTCCTTCAGCAGACCCTCGCGCATCATCAGGCCGAGATTCTTCCGCGCACGGCGCCAGGGGGCGTCGGCAGACTTGTAGATGATGTGGCGGAGATCGTTGAGGCGGCCGGGATTGGCCGGCTTGCCGGCGGCAAGCCACGCCTCGCGCGATTGCCCGCCCTTCCAGGCGCGCGTGGTGAAGCCGAGGATCTCGACCTTGACACCGCAACGCTCCAGCGTGCGCGCCAGGATGTCGGCGCAGGTCGCGGCGACCGTGATCGGGCGTCCGCGCATCGAGCCGGAATTGTCGAGCAGCAGCGTCACCACGGTGTCGCGGAACGTCGCCTCCTTCTCGTGCATGAAGGACAGCGGGTGATAGGGATCGGTCACCACGCGCGACAGCCGCGCCGGATCCAGAATGCCCTCTTCGAGGTCGAAGTCCCAGGCGCGGTTCTGCTGCGCCATCAAGCGCCTCTGAAGGCGGTTGGCGAGGCGGGCGACGATGCCTTGCAGATGCGCGAGCTGCTTGTCGAGATAGGCGCGAAGGCGCTCCAGCTCGTCATGGTCGCAGAGGTCTTCGGCCGCGATGACCTCGTCGAATTTCGGCGCGAAGGCATGATATTCCGGCCCGCGCGGCTCGTTCTTGCCGTGCGCGTTCGGACGCGTCGCCTCGCCCGGCGTCTCGTCGTCGCCGAGCTCGCCGTCGTCGAAGGTGTCGGAGGTCGAGGCCTGCGCGCTTTCCATCGCGCTCTCGCTCATCTCCTCGCTGGAGGCCTGCGCCTGGTCGGCGCTCATCTCCTGCGCGGCATCGGAATCGGGCGAGCCTTCGGCGCCGGACTGGTCGTTGTCGCCGTCGCGGTTCTCCTCGTCGTCGTCGTTGTCTTCGCTGTCGGCGCTGCGCTCGTCGCCGAGCTCGAGCGCGGTCAACAGGTCATGCACGGCGTCGCCGAACCTGGTCTGGTCCTCGACCAGGCCATCGAGCCGGTCGAGCCGCTTGCCGATCTTGTCCTCGAGAATGGGCCGCCAGAGATCGACCATCTTCTTCGCCGCCGTGGGCGGCGCCATGCCGGTCAGGCGCTCGCGCACCAGCATCGCCAGCGCATCCGCCAGCGGCGCATCGGCACGGTCGGTGATTTCGTCGAACTTGCCGCGATGGAAGTGGTCGTCCAGCATCGCGCTGAGGTTTTTCGCAACGCCCGCCATGCGGCGCGCGCCGATCGCCTCGACGCGGGCCTGCTCGACCGCCTCGAACACGCCGCGCGCCTGCGGATTGCCGGGCATCAGCTTGCGATGCAACTTTGCGTCGTGACAGGCGATCTTGAGCGCGATGGAGTCGGCGTGGCCGCGCACGATCGCAGCGTCACGCTTGGTCATCTTGCGTGCGGGCTCGGGCAGCCGCGCTTTGCCCGGCGCCAGACCAGGGCGCTCGGCAGCAAAACTGACCTCGAGCTCCGGCGACTTCGCGATCGCCTTCAGGCAGGAGGCCACCGAGCGCTTGAACGGCTCGGTCGGGGCTTCCTTGGTGTTACGGAATTTGGAGTTGGATGATGATGTGCTCATAGCGACTTCGTAAACGAGTGGCGCGTCACGCCGCCGGGATAGCCCTTGAGGGTGCCGAACTCCTCGTACCCGCAGGAACGATAGAAGCCCGGCGCCTGGAAACTCATCGTGTCGACATGGGCCTGGATCGCGCCCTGCCGTCTTGCCTCGTCCTCGATCGCCGCGATCAGCTTCGTGCCAAGACCCTTGCCGCGCTGCTTCTGGTCGATCCAGAAGTACTGGATGAACAGAACCGTGGCCCAGAGGTGTCCGACGATGCCGCCGACGATCTTGCCGCGGTCTTTCAGCGAGACTGCGATGCTCCTGACCTTCTGCTTCCCGAACTGCTCGTCGTTATAGGCGCCGAGCCCGGCGAGCACAGCCTTCTTGGTGGTCCCAATGGTGCGCTCGACGGTGATGTTTGGCATGGTCTAGCTGAGCGCCACGTTGACCGCCGATTCCGGCAGCTCCGCGTTGAAGCAGCGCTGGTAGAACTCGGCGACCAGGGGACGCTCGAGCTCGTCGCACTTGTTGAGGAAGGTGACCCGGAACGCGAAGCCGATATCGCCGAAGATATCAGCGTTCTCGGCCCAGGTGATCACCGTGCGCGGGCTCATCACCGTCGACAGATCGCCATTGGCGAAGGCGTTACGGGTGAGATCGGCAAGGCGGACCATCTTGTTGACGATGTCGCGGCCTTCCTGCGTGCGATAGTGCTTGGCCTTGGCCAGCACGATCTCCACTTCCTCGTCATGGGCGAGATAGTTCAGCGTGGTGACGATCGACCAGCGGTCCATCTGGCCCTGGTTGATCTGCTGGGTGCCGTGATAGAGGCCCGAGGTGTCGCCGAGGCCGACCGTGTTGGCGGTCGAAAACATGCGGAAGGCCGGATGCGGCTTGATCACCTTGTTCTGGTCGAGCAGCGTCAGGCGTCCGGAGACTTCCAGCACGCGCTGGATCACGAACATCACGTCGGGACGGCCGGCGTCGTATTCGTCGAACACCAGCGCGATGTTGTGCTGGAGCGCCCAGGGCAAAATGCCGTCGCGGAATTCGGTGACCTGCTTGCCGTCGCGGACCACGATGGAGTCCTTGCCGACGAGGTCGATACGGCTGATGTGGCTGTCGAGGTTGACGCGCACGCAGGGCCAGTTCAGGCGCGCGGCGACCTGCTCGATATGGGTGGATTTACCGGTGCCGTGATAGCCGGTCACCATCACGCGGCGATTGCGGGCAAAGCCGGCGAGAATGGCGAGCGTGGTGGCGCGATCGAAGCGGTAGTCGGAATCGACTTCGGGCACATGAGGATCGACTTCGGAATAGGCCGGGACTTCGAGATCGCTGTCGATCCCGAACACCTGGCGCACCGACACCTTCATGTCGGGCAGACCGGAAATTTCCTCAACTTTGGACAGAGCGGCGGTCGTCATCAATCCTCCGAGGCCCCGGGCGATCCCGAGACCAGTTATTTGCACGTTGGCTGCGGCTGGGTGCGGTTGCGAACTTATCAGAGACAACGTGCCGGCAGAAGCCCGCGCCCCAATCAAAGTTCCATTGTCTTTTCATCTAGATAGGCAAGGAACGCGATTTTTGGAGGGCTGCCTTGCGAATCACGCTCGAATTTCGGGCGGGAGGCGTGGCCTGCCCACGCGAATGGCACTTTTACCGCGTGCACCTACTTATGTAGGGTCCGAACCCCGGTGCTCCAGCCCCCCACGAAAGACGACGTGACGTCCTTTCTCGATCCGCTCATATCCTTCGTTTCGGCCCATGCGTGGCTGGCCTATCTGACCCTGTTCCTGGCGGCGCTGCTCGAAGCCGTTCCGGTGGTGGGCTCGGTGATCCCCGGCTCGACCATCATTCTGGCGCTGAGCGCGCTGGTTCCAGGCGGGGAATTGAAGCTGCAATGGGTGCTGCTGGCGGCGGCAATCGGCGCCGTGCTGGGCGACGGCTCGGCCTACTGGATCGGGCACCGGCAGCAGCGCGAGATCCTCAACACCTGGCCGCTGACCAACTATCCGCGGGTGGTCGCCGAGAGCGAAAGCTTCTTTCACCGCTTCGGCACCTGGGCCGTGTTCTTTGCCCGTTTCGTGCCGCCGATCCGCGCCTTCGTGCCCGTCACCGCCGGCGCGCTGGGGATGCCCCCCGCGAAGTTTTATGCCGTGAATATCCCGGCGATCCTGGTCTGGGCTCCCGCGCATGTGCTGCCGGGCGTGCTGGCGGTATCGGCCTTTCACCAATATTTCGGCGTGCCGCACCATGGGCATCCGTTCAAGCACATCTGGATCTTGATGGTGGTGGCCGTGGCGATCATCGGCGGCCTTGGCATCTGGTACTACCGCCGCCGGCAGAACGGCCTCGTCGCCACGTCCAAGCCGCGGGCTTAGTGCGCCGGCGTCGTCCCTGCCTAGTGCGCAATTGCGCACGGGGCGCAGGGACGACAGCGGAGGACGACGCGCTCGCAGAGAGATTTTAACTAGCCCTTCTTCCCGGCGCCGGTCCGACATAGCGCGCCCGCGGGCGGATCAGCTTGCCGAACTGTAATTGCTCGCTGGCGTGCGCGATCCAGCCGACGCTGCGGGCCATCGCGAACAGCGCGAGCTCGCTGCCTAAGGGCAGGCGCAGCGCATGCACGAGGACGGCGAGCGCGTAGTCGATATTGACGAGCTCGCCGGTCGCCTCGACGATCCGCTCCGGCACTTCGCGCGTGAATTTGCGCGGCGCACCGGCACGCGCCAGCGCATTCAGCAGCGACTGCGCGCGGGGATCGCCGCGCTTGTAGACGCCGTGGCCGAAGCCGGCAAAGCGCTCGCCGAGCGCAACGCGCTCACGGACCATCGGGGCGACATCGCGATCGACCAGCGCCTTGACGAGCTGCGAGGCCAGCACGCCGGCGCCGCCATGCTTCGGCCCTTTCAACGCGGCGAGGCCGGCGATGACGGAGTCATAGAGGTTGAGGCCGGTCGATGCCGCGCAGCGCGCGGTGAAGGTCGAGGCGTTCAATTCGTGATCGGCGAGCAGCACCAGCGCGCGGCGGATGAGGTCGGGCGCGTGCTTGTTATCGGGCGCCCAGGACTTCGCGATCTGCTGGTGCAGCGGCTCGGACGACGGCTCGGCGTTGAGCATGGTCGCGACCAGGAGCCGGACAATGCGCCCGCCGACCATCGCACGGCCGTCGGGCGCGCGGGTGAAGGCACGCGCGTCCGCGCTGGTCGCGAGCGCCAGCACTGCGATGGCACGGTCGATCGGCGCGGCGCGGCGCGCGGCCTCTGCGATCGCGCGCATCTCGTCGGAGATCTGGGGCTGATTGTCCGGCGTGAAGGGATCGACATCGGAGACGTCCCACAGCAGCGTCGCCGTGTGCTCCAGCGTGTCGTTCTCGGCGAGATCGACGCAATTGACGCCGCGGTAGATCGCGCCCTCCTCGGTGATGGTCGAGATCTCCGTGTCCATGACAGGCAGGTCGGCATCGAAGCTGCGCAGGCCGCGCGGCTCCGGCGACGGCACCCGGCGCTCCTTGAGCGCGCGGACGTCCTCCGCCCGATAGCGGTTCTTGCGCGAATCCGGCGTCGGCTCGGAGCGGATCAGGCCACGGCTGACATAGGCGTAGAGCGTGGCCGGCGAGATCGCGAGCTCGGCGGCAGCTTCCCGGGCCGACAGATAGAGTTCCTCGGAATTATTCATATTGATTTATGTAATCAAGATTGATCAATCTGTCGAGAGGCCTGATTTTCTCCTGGTGCAGTGCAAAGGAGATTGGCCATGAACATCCACCTCACCAAAAGCCAGATCGGGCTGGACGGCGTTCCCGCGGCCGAGACCGTGCTGAGCCATGTCGATGGCGAGCGCGGCGAACTGATCATCGCCGGCGAGCATGTCGGCACCCTCGCGAGCCAGTCGAGCTTCGAGGGCGTCACCGCCCGGCTCTGGAACGGCGCGAGCAAGACCACGCTGAGCGAAGCCAATGTGCGGGCGAGCCTGGGCGCGGCGCGCGAGCGTGCGTTCGCGCGTTTGCCGGAGCTGTTGCCGGCGACACGCGGCATGGGCATCGTCGACGGGTTCCGCGCGGCGGTCGCGGGCCTGCGCGCGGAGAACGGGCTGGAACATGAGGCGACGATCGTCGGCGCGTTTCCGGTGATCGCAGGCGCGCTGGTCCGTCGTGCCAAGGGATTGGAGCCGGTCGCGCCCGATCCGAATGCGAGCCATGCCGCCGATACGCTGCGGATGCTGCGCGGCGCCTCACCGGAGCCGCGCGAGGTCACGGCGCTCGACGCCTATCTCGTCACCGCCAGCGATCACGGCATGAATGCGTCAACCTTCACCGCGCGCGTGGTGGCTTCGACGCAAGCTGACCTGTTCGCGGCCGTCACCGCCGGCTATTGCGCCCTCACCGGTCCATTGCATGGCGGCGCGCCCGAGCCGGTGCTGGAAATGCTCGACGCGATCGGCTCGCGCGAGCGCATCCAGCCCTGGGTGGATGCGGCGCTGGCGCGCGGCGAACGGATGATGGGCTTTGGCCACCGCGTCTATCGCGTGCGCGATCCGCGTGCCGATGTGCTCAAGACCGCAGTCGAGGCGCTGGCGTCCAGCGGCACCGATTTGCCCTTTGCCGGCGAGGTCGAGGCCTATATCCGCAGCGCGCTGCGCAAGAAGAATCCTGACCGGCCGCTGGAGACGAACGTGGAGTTCTTCACGGCGATTCTGCTCGATGCCCTCGCCATTCCACGCCAGGCCTTCACGCCGATCTTCGCAGTGGCGCGTGCAGCGGGATGGACCGCCCATGCGCGCGAGCAACAGCGGACGGGGCGGCTGATCCGGCCGAGTTCGTCATATGTGGGTGAAATGCCGAAGGCTTCCGTCGGATAGAGTAGAAAGCGCACGACAGCCGGGCCGTTCACTGCGCTGTCGTGCCTCGCCCGGACGCACGATGACACGGCAGAGCCGTCGCGCGAGATCGTAATTGCGGGAGCGCGCGCACGGTCCGGGCGACGAACTTGGAACATCTTTGGGTCTGGGGACTTAACCGTGAGCCCCCTCGGATCAAGATTCCAATGCTGGACCTGTTTGGACAAGCGGACGAGGCCAGGATCGGCGAGATCGCCGCAGGCTATGCCGCCAACCGGACCGAGGCCGGCACGGATTCTGAAAGACGATTCCGCGACTTGCTGCAGGCTCTGCCGGCCGCGATCTACACAACCGACGCGGAAGGTTGCATCACCTTCTTCAATCGCGCCTGCATCGATTTTGCCGGACGCATGCCGAAGATCGGCGAGATGTGGTGCGTGACCTGGAAGCTGTATCTGCCCGACGGCACGGCGCTTCCCCACGATGAATGCCCGATGGCAATCGCGCTCAAGCAGAACCGGCCGGTGCGCGACGTCGAGGCCGTGGCCGAGCGGCCGGACGGCTCCCGGATCTGCTTCATGCCATATCCGACGCCGCTGCGCGACGAACGCGGCCGGTTGGTTGGTGCGGTCAACATGCTGGTGGACATCACGGCTCGCAAGCAGGCCGAGCAGAGGATGATGCTCCTCACCTCCGAGGTCGATCATCGTTCCAACAATCTGCTCGCAGTGGCTCAGGCGATGCTGCGGCTGACGAAGGCGGATACCGCAGAAGAGTTCCAGACCGTGTTTGCAGGCCGGCTCAGCGCGCTTGCCAACGTGCAGAGGCTGTTCTCGGCTTCGCGCTGGACCGGCGCGAATCTGAAGACCATCGTCGAAGAGGAACTCCGGCCGTACGCAAGCGGGGACGGCGAGCGGATCAGGATCGCGGGAGACGACGTCCGCCTGCCGCCCACGCTGGCCCAGTCGATCGCCGTCGCGCTGCATGAGCTCGCCACCAACGCCGCCAAGTATGGCGCGCTGTCGAGGCCTTCGGGCAGGTTGGAGATCAGCTGGGAGACCAAAGGTGCAGAGGCTCTCGTGCTGCACTGGTCGGAGAGCGGCGGTCCTCGGGTCAACGAGGCGCCGACGCGCAAGGGCTTTGGAATCGGCGCGGTCGACGGCATCATCCGGACCTTGCGCGGAACCATTACCCGGCAGTGGAGGCCGGAAGGACTGGTTTGCGAACTGTCCTTCCCCGAAGGCGTAGCCTAGGCCTCGCGGACCACCGTCTTCAGGTAATTGTAGGCCTTGATGATCTCGATCAGGCGGTCTTCGGTTGACCGGTCGCCGCCGTTGGCGTCGGGGTGGTGCTGCTTGACCAGCGCCTTGTACTTGCTCTTGACGTCGGCGAGCGTGGAATCGGGGCCGAGGCCCATGACCTGGAGCGCCTTGCGCTCGGCGTTCATCACCTTGCGCGTCTCGGCCTTGGGCTCGGCCTGAGGACCCTTCCGCCAGCCCGCGCGGCCGTTGATCTCACTGAACATGCTGAACGGATCGGACGCCATGTCGATCTCGGCTTCCGCGCCCTTCTTGCCGCCATTGGCGCCCATCTTCCAGGTCGGGCGGTGACCGGTCAGCGCATCCTTCTGGTAGCGCGCGACGGCATCGGCATTCATGCCGGAGAAGAAATTGTAGTTCTGGTTGTACTCGCGCACGTGGTTCAAGCAGAAGTGCCAGTACTCGCGCTGGTTCTCGCGGCCCTTCGGCGCACGGTGCGCGCCCTTGTTCTGACACCCGGCCCATTCGCAATTGACCACGGCGTCGCGCGGCTTCACTTCCGGCTGCTTGCCTTTCGGCTTGACCCGGATGGAGTCGAAGAACTTTGATGAATCGATCGGCATGACTGACTTTGACTACGCAATGCAAAAACCTTCAAGTCTTGACATTGCAATTAGCTGGGAACCCGCAGCCGAAGTTTCGCTCCGGCGTCTTCGAGGTACGGCCGCCGCAGGCGGCCTATGCAATTGACGGAGTGCGGCTGCGCGCTTTAATGGCACTCATGGTTATGAAAGACACTATCAGCAACAAGTTGCGGGAAGCTTTCACGCCGGAAAGCCTGCAGGTCGTCGACGAGTCACATTTGCATGAGGGCCACGCCGGCCATCGACCGAGCGGCGAGACACACTTTCGCGTTTATATTGTGTCTCAGGCCTTCAAAGGGAAGAGCCGGGTCGATCGCCACCGCATGATAAATTCGGCGCTGGCCGCGGAACTTGCCGGCAGCGTGCACGCGCTCGCGATCCACGCGCAGGCACCGGGGGAAGGCGGAACGTAAGACTCCGCTGTCATGCCCCGCGAAGGCGGGGCATCCAGTAAGCACTGCTGGCGAGATTCAATCGATAGGCTGCGGCGTACTGGATCGTCCGCCCCCGTGCGCAACTGCGCACAAGGCGGACGATGACACCGTGCGTCAAAACGACGTTCCCGCCCGCCTTGGCTTGGCCTCTTCCATCTCCGCGTCACGCGGCACCGGTGAAATACGGAGCGCGGTGATGCGGTTGCGTTCGCGGCGGAGGACGCGGAAACGGAAGCCGTGGAACGTGAAACTCTGGCCGCGGTCGGGGATCGAGCGCGCCTCGTGAATGACGAGGCCGGCGACCGTCGTTGCCTCTTCGTCGGGCAGGTGCCAGTCCATGGCGCGGTTGAGATCGCGGATCGGCACCGAGCCGTCGACCACGACCGAGCCGTCCGGCTGGGCGCGCACGCCGGCGACCACGACGTCGTGCTCGTCGGAGATGTCGCCGACGATCTCTTCCAAAATGTCTTCCAGCGTCACGAGACCTTCAACCTCGCCGTACTCGTCGACGACGAGGGCGAAATGGGTTTTTCGCCGGCGGAATGCCTTGAGCTGCTCGGAGACCGGGCGCATTTCCGGCACGAACCAGGGCGGCAGCGCGATGGTGGAGACGTCAATGCGCGAGGTATCGCCGTCCGCGGCGCGGATCGCGCGCAACAGATCCTTGGCGTGAAGCACGCCGATGATGTTTTCCGGCTTCTCGCGCCACAGCGGAATGCGGGTGTACTCGGTCGCCAGCACCTCGCGCACCAGTTCCTCCGGCGGCAGGTCGGCATTGATCATCATCATCTCGGTGCGGTGGATCATGACGTCGGAGACCTGGAGCTCGCGCAGATCGAGCAGGCCGCCGAGCATGTCGCGGTCCTGCTTCTCGACCTTGCCCTCGTGGTGCAGCAGGTCGACCGCGCCGCGCAGGCGCTCGGTCGGCGACAGGATCGCCTGGTGCTCGCCGGCCAGACCAAACAAGCGCATCAGCAGACGGACGATGACCTCGACGATCCGCAGCAACGGTCCCAGCACATACATCGTCAGCCGCATCGGGCGGGCGACCGCAAGCGCCATGCGGTCGGGCGCGTTGATCGCGATGGTCTTCGGTAGCACCTCCGCGAAGATCACGACCAGCGCCGTCATCACGCCGGTGGCATAGAGCACGCCGACATCGCCGAACCAGGCCGTGAAGATGCTGGTGGCGAGCGCAGACGCGCTGATATTGGCGATATTGTTGCCGAGCAGCAGCGCGCCGATCAGGCGCTCGCGCATGTCGAGCAGCTGCGAGACGACATCGGCGTCGTGGTTACCCTGCTTGGAGAGCCGCAGCATGCTGGCGCGCGAGGCGCCGGTCAGCGCGGTCTCGCTCGCGGCGAAAAAGCCCGAGACGAGCAGGCAGAGAATGACGATGGTGAATCCGAGCCAGTCCATGCACCACTCTGGTTTTTGCTTTGACGCGTTTTCGCGAACCGGTACCCACTTCGCTCGAAAACGCTCTAGCGCCGTTCAGCCGCGCATCAAGCCTTCTGCGCGAGCTTCTCTTTGAGGAAATCGCGCACCGGCGCCGGCTCGACGTCCTTCGCGATCACGGCACGCCCGACCGCCTCCAGCAGGATGAAGGTGAGCTTGCCGCGCTTGACCTTCTTGTCCTGCGCCATCAGCGCCATCAGCGCATCGGCGTCGGCAAGCCCTTCCTGCGCGAAACCGGCGATGTCCTGCAGGCGCGTCGGCAGGCCGGCGTCGATGAGGTGACGCTCGACGCGCGCTGCATCGGCCTCCCCGATCATGCCAAGCTTCGCCGAGAACTGCGCCGCCAGCGTCATGCCGATCGAAACACCCTCGCCATGGAAGAGGCGATCGGAGAAACCGGTCGCGGCTTCAAGCGCGTGACCAAAGGTATGGCCGAGATTGAGCAGCGCGCGTTCGCCGGTCTCGCGCTCATCGCGCGAGACGACGCCGGCCTTGGCGCGGCAGGAGGTCGCGATCGCGTGCTCGCGCGCCGAGCCGCCCTTGAAAATGTCGGCGTGGTTCTTCTCCAGCCAGATGAAGAAGGCTTCGTCGCCGAGCACGCCGTATTTGGCGACCTCGGCATAGCCGGCGCGGAACTGCCGCGGCGACAGCGTGTCGAGCACGGCGGTGTCGGCAATGACCAGCACGGGCTGGTGGAAGGCGCCGAGCAGATTCTTGCCCTGCGGCGAATTGATGCCGGTCTTGCCGCCGACGGAGGAATCGACCTGTGCCAGCAGCGAGGTCGGCACCTGCACGAAATCGACGCCGCGGCGCAGGATCGCGGCCGCAAAGCCGGCGAGATCGCCGACCACGCCGCCGCCGAGCGCGATGACGAGATCGTTGCGCTCGATCTTCGCGGCGATCAGGGCCTCGCTGACCTTTTCGAGGCCGGCATAGGTTTTGGAGATCTCGCCTTCCTCGACCACGATGCGCGAGGTCGGAATGCCGGCAGAAGCGAGCGACGCTTCGGTCGGCTCGAGCCAGTATTTTGCGACGGTGCGATCGGTGACGATCGCCGTACGCACGCCGGGCCGCAAGCGCGCGACCTGTTCGCCGAGCGAAGCCAGCACGCCGCGGCCGATGACGATGTCATAGGCGCGATCGCCGAGCGCGACGTCGACGTTGACAGGATCTGAATGTTTCAACGGCGCAGTCATCGTACGGCACTCGCAACGTCGGCAGGTGATTGTGCGGCTTGTTCGCCGCGGAGATGGGCGCGCAGCGTCTCGATGCATTCCTCGACGATCTTGTCGTGCGGCACGTCGCGCGAGGCGATGGTGAGGTCGGCATGGCGATAGATCGGCTCGCGCTCGGTGAGGAGGCGCGTCACGGTTCCTTCGGGATCGGCGGTCTGGAGCAGCGGGCGGTCGGCGCGGCGGCGCACCCGGCGCATGATGACGTCAGGGTCGGCCTTGAGCCAGATCGAAACCGCCTTGGCCGCAATGCGATTGCGCGTCTCCTCGCGCATGAAGGCACCGCCACCGGTCGCCAGCACGATCGGCTCGCCGTCGAGCAGGCGCGCGATCACCCGCGCCTCGCCATCCCGGAAATACGGCTCGCCATGGCGCTCGAAAATCTCCGGTATGGTCATGCCGGCATGAGCGACCTCGATCTCGGTGTCGGCGTCAACGAAGGGCAGCTTGAGCCGGGCCGCCATGCGGCGCCCGATGGTGGATTTGCCCACCCCCATCATGC
The DNA here is from genome assembly GCF_040547805.1 of Bradyrhizobium sp. LA6.1. Taxonomy (NCBI): domain Bacteria; kingdom Pseudomonadati; phylum Pseudomonadota; class Alphaproteobacteria; order Hyphomicrobiales; family Nitrobacteraceae; genus Bradyrhizobium; species Bradyrhizobium sp. LA6.1. The sequence goes on from NZ_JBEPQK010000020.1 coordinate 27,970, forward strand.
CGACGAGCACGATCGAGCGCGTCCCGAGCGCCGACAGGATGTCGGCCTCAGGGGCAGCTTGTATCGGCAACGCGGCGTCGGGCATGGGTCTCGCTCGATCTGCCGCCGGAGGCGGCATGCTTTGGCCACCTATACGACCCCCTCGGGGCCCTCGCCAGAGGACTCTTGCCACGAAACGGCGAACATGTTGGATGATTTCATTGGTTAATTTGGACGCCTGAGACCTTCCCGAGACCTTGCCCAATGCCCAGCCTGTTCCGCTTCCTGACGGTCGTCGCCGTGCTCGCCGGCATCGTCTATGGCGTGGTCTTCGCGCTGGCGAACTTCGTGAGCCCGAAGTCGCGGGAAATGACGGTGACGATCCCGCCGGATAAGTTTCTCAAGAAATAGGAGCTAGCCTCCAGGGCATGCGCGTACAGCCCTCAGACAGCAAGCTCACCGGCCTGTTCCTCGACATGCTCGCGGCGGAACAGGGCGCCGGCCCCAATACGCTCGACGCCTACCGCCGCGACCTCACCGATTTCTCGGAATTTTTGGGCCGCGTCGGGCACAGCTTTGCTGACGCCGAGACGCAGATCCTGCGCGATTATCTCGCCGATCTCGACAGCCGCGGCTTCAAGTCCACCAGCGTCGCGCGGCGGCTGTCGGCGATGCGGCATCTCTACCGCTTTCTCCTGAACGAGCGCATCCGCACCGAGGATCCCGCGGCGATCCTGTCCGGCCCCAAGCGCGGCCGCGGCCTGCCGAAGGTGCTGTCGATCGCGGATGTCGACCGCATGCTCCGCCGCGCCAAGGAATTGAGCGAGGCGGAGGACGCTTCGCCCTCGAAACGGCTGCGCGCGTTGCGGCTCTATTGCCTGCTCGAAGTGCTCTACGCCACGGGCCTGCGCGTCTCCGAGCTGGTGGCGCTGCCGCGCTCCGCGGCAAAACGCGACGCCCGCATGATCGTGGTGCGCGGCAAGGGCAACAAGGAACGCCTGGTGCCGCTCAACGAGGCCTCACGGCAGGCGATGGCCGACTATCTCGTGGCGACGGAAGCGGCAAAAGCCGACAAGAAGAACAGCGTGGCCGCCTCGAAATGGCTATTCCCATCGTTCGGCGAGAGCGGGCATCTGACGCGGCAGCATTTCGCCCGCGACCTGAAAGAGCTTGCTGTCGCCTCGGGGCTGCAGGCCCGGCTGGTCTCCCCGCACGTGTTGCGCCACGCCTTTGCCAGCCACCTCCTGCACAACGGCGCGGATTTGCGCATCGTGCAGACCCTGCTCGGCCACACCGATATCTCCACGACCCAGATCTACACCCATGTGGTCGAGGAGCGCCTGAAGAGCCTGGTGCGCGACCTGCACCCGCTGGCGGAGAAATAGTTCTCTTGTAGCCCGGATGGAGCGCAGCGAAATCCGGGGCCGCCCGCCTCGCGGAAAGACCCTCCCGGATTGCGCTTCGCTCCATCCGGGCTACAGGCAACCCATGAAACCGCCTTGACTTCGGCCACATCTCCGCAGAAAGAGCCGTGGCCTCACGCATGATTTGGCGGGCTGCTTTAGAGCGCACAAGCCAACTCATTGAAGAAGCTACATTTCTTTCCGCCGGTCCAAACCTGCTTCGACGCCCCGCCCCGTCCTCGCTATATTGAGTTGATGCCAGATCACATGCGCAGCTATCTCGACTTCGAAAAGCCGGTCGCCGAGCTCGACTCCAAGGTCGACGAGCTGCGGACGCTTGCGGCCTCGGGCACCGATATCTCCGAGGAGATCGGGAAGATCGAGGACAAGGCGGCGCAGGCGCTGGCCGACCTCTATCTGAACCTGACGCCGTGGCAGAAGACGCTGGTCGCGCGGCATCCGCAGCGGCCGCATTTCAACGACTTCATCAAGGGCCTAATCACCGAATTCACCCCGCTCGCGGGCGACCGCAAGTTCGGCGAGGACGAGGCGCTGGTTGCCGGCTTCGGCCGCTTCCGCGGTGAGGCCATCTGCGTGATGGGCCAGGAAAAGGGCGATTCCACCGAGAGTCGCATCCGGCACAATTTCGGCATGGCGCGGCCCGAGGGCTATCGCAAATGCGTGCGGCTGATGGAGATGGCCGAGCGGTTCGGCCTGCCCGTGCTGTCGCTCGCCGATTCCGCCGGCGCCTATCCCGGCATCGGCGCCGAGGAGCGCGGCCAGGCCGAGGCGATCGCGCGCTCGACCGATGCCTGCATGGCGCTGACCGTGCCCAACGTCGCCATCATCACCGGCGAGGGCATGTCGGGCGGCGCCATCGCCATCACCACCGCCAACAGGGTCCTGATGCTGGAGCACGCGATCTACAGCGTGATCTCGCCCGAGGCCGCCTCCTCGATCCTGTGGCGCGACGGCTCCAAGGCGCAGGAAGCCGCCAACAACATGAAGATCACCGCGCAGGACATGCTGCGCTTCGGGGTGATCGACAGCATCTTGAAGGAGCCGGTCGGCGGCGCCCACCGCGACCCCACCGCCATGATCGCCACCACGGGCGATGCCATCGCCAAGGCTTTTGACGAGCTCCGCGGCCTGGACGGCGACACCATCCGCAAGCAGCGGCGGCAGAAATTCCTCGATATCGGCCGGAAACTGGGCTGATTCGGCCGTTTTCGGTGCCGTAGAGTGGGCAAAGCGAAGCGTGCCCACCATTCCAAACAGTATGGGGAGCGAGATGGTGGGCACGGCGCTTTGCGCCTTTGCCCACCCTACAAGACCTTTCGGGCGGCCCCCGACCGCCCCGGTAACTCCCCGTTAACCCTTTTTTTGCCCAAATCAGCGATCTCTGTGCGGATTGGGCCGGAAGGCCCAAGTACGGCCCAAAGTCGCGTCCATTTAGTCTTCGTTGACCATGCCACTGGGCCAACGGGCTCGTGATCCCAGCTCGGGTTGCGACCACATGACCCAGAGGTTAGAATTTTAATCAATGGCTTCAGGGCACAAGCGCTGGAGCGTGGTTCGAAAACGCCCGTCACGACGGGTCCGGATCTCCGGTCGGATCATGCTTCGAGATTGGGGTTCGCGCTCTCTGCCCGGCACGGTGTGGGGTCCATCTTGATTTCTCGTTCGCTTGCTCGCGCGCTTTTGGCTTCGGTTGCGCTGCTGACAGCCAGTGTTCTGCTGGCCGGCTGCGACACCGACCAGGTCTCGCTCGCGACCAACGCCAAGGCCAACCAGCCGGTGCCGCCAAAGCTTCTCGCCGCGATGGTCGAGAAGGACATGGACCTGCAATCGCCGATCCTGGTCCGCCTGTTCAAGCAGGAGGCCGAGCTCGAGGTCTGGAAGCAGGCCCGCAACGGCCAGTTCGCGCTGCTCAAGACCTATCCGATCTGCCGCTGGTCGGGCGATCTCGGTCCGAAGGTGCGCGAAGGCGACCGCCAGGCGCCGGAAGGATTCTACTCGATCAATCCGGGCCAGATGAATCCGCAGTCGGCCTACTATCTCTCGTTCAACACGGGCTATCCGAACGCGTTCGACAAGGCTCTGGGGCGCACCGGCTCGCAGCTGATGGTGCATGGCGATTGTTCGTCGCGCGGCTGCTACGCGATGACGGACGAGCAGATCGCGGAGATTTATTCGCTTGGCCGCGAGTCGTTCTTCGGCGGCCAGAAGGCGTTCCAGCTGCAGGCCTATCCGTTCAAGATGACGCCGGTGAACATGGCCAAGCACCGGAACAACCCGAACATGCCGTTCTGGAAGATGATCAAGGAAGGCTATGATCATTTCGAGGTGACGCGGCAGGAGCCGAAGGTCGATTTCTGCGAGCGCAAATACGTGTTCGACGCAACGAAGACGCCTGACGCGAAGCGCGATCCGGTGTTCGACGCGTCCGCGAAGTGCCCGGCCTATGTGATCCCCGAGAACATCGCCAGCGCGGTGCGCGACAAGGATGCGCGCGACCAGGTCGAATACAACAAGCTCGTCGCCAAGGGCACGCCAATCGCGCGCATGAACACCGGCATCGACGGCGGCATGAACAAGATTTTTGCCTCGAAGATTCCGGAGGGATCGACCGGACTCTCGGAGAACGCCGAAGGCTCGACCCTGGAGATGCTGGCGATGGCGAAGGCGCCGGGCACGATCCCCGGACACGTCAATCCGCCCAAGCCCAATCTCGATGCGGTCGCCGCCGCTCCCGTGAACCAGGAGCCGGTCGTCGCCGTCAGCGCGCCCGCCGCCACCACCCGCGTCGCCGCGGCCGCGCCGGCCAGCGAGAAATCCCAAGAGAAATCGTCAGGCGGCTTCTTCTCCAACCTCGGCCGCAAGATGGGCCTCGGCACCGCCGACACGACGGCGACCACGCCTCCCCCGCAAGCGACCGCGTCCGTGGCCCCTGCCGCTGCGCCCGCAACGCCACCCACCGCGACATCGAGGCTGAAGGCCGCAGTGACCCGGTTCGTGCCCGGCCGCGATACGTCCAAGGACGCGCCGAAGCCGGCCGTCGCCGCCGCCAAGCCGGCCGAACCGGTGAAGCCGGACACGCGCCTCGCCGCGACGCGGCCGGCGCTGAAGCCGTCGGTGTCGGATGGCGCGAGTGAAGCGACGCAGATCATGGGCGCCGCGCCGGTGGTGTCGTCGAACTCGTTCGACAGCCGCTTTGGGGCGGTGAAGTAAGGGCGGCGCTCCGCTTAATCTCTCCGATCCATCTCAGCCTGACGCCGTCATTCCCCTTGATGAGGTACAGTGAGAGCGCTGCGCCTCACTCAAAGACGGGCAGCGCGACCTACGGCGCCAGGTACCGCATCAGCTCCGGATTGACGCGCACATCGTTCGCCTGCCCTTGCAGCGCGACCCTGCCGCGGTCCAGTACATAGGCGTAATCGGCGACGCGCAGCGCGAGGTCGAGGTGCTGCTCGACGATGATGACGGCGATGCTCTTCGCGAGCTCGATCAGGCGCTCGGTGATCTCCTCAATCACTCCGATCCAGACGCCTTCGGTCGGCTCGTCCAGCAACAACAGCTTCGGATCGCCCAGCATCGCGCGGCCGATGGCGAGCATCTTGCGCTCACCGCCGGAGAGGGTGCCGGCGGGCTGGTCGAGGCGCTGGCCGAGTTTCGGGAAGATAGTCAGCACATGGTCGACCGCGTCGTCCTTCTTGCTGGCGAGCGAGCCGACCGCGAGATTGTCGCGCACCGACAGGCGCGCGAATACCGAATGCTCCTGCGGCACGTAGCCGATGCCGGCGCGCACGCGCTCCTGGGTCGCGCGGCGGCTGATGTCGCGCCCGTCGAAGGCGACCTCGCCCTTCCACGCCGGCAGCTCGCCGACGATGGTCTTCATCAGCGTGGTCTTGCCTGCGCCGTTGCGGCCGAGCACGGCGACGCCGCCGCGCCAGGGAATGCCGAGGGTGACGTCGAACAGGACCTGGCTGCGGCCATAGCCCGCGTCGAGATGCTTGATGTCCAAAAATTCAGGCACGGCGCAGATAGATCTCCTGAACGGATTTGTTGGCCTGGATCTCCGACACGGTGCCTGATGCCAGCACCTTGCCCTGGTCGAGCACGGTCAACCGATCGCAAATGTCGCGGATGAAATCGAGGTCGTGCTCGACGATGACGAGCGAGCAATGTTTTTTGATCGGCTGAAGCAATTCACCGGTGACGCGGCGCTCCTCCAGGCTCATGCCGCCGGTCGGCTCGTCCAGCAGCAGCAGCTTCGGCTTGCCCGCGAGCGCCATCGCGATCTCCAGCCATTGCTGCTGGCCGTGCGACAGTGCGGCCGCCGCGTCGAAGGCGCGATCGGCGAGGCGGAACTGCGTCAGCATGGTCATGACCTGGTCGTGCAGCGCGTCCCGCGTGCGCGAGAATACGAGATCGAACAGCGAGGACTGCGCCTGCAGCGCGAGCAGGATGTTGTCGTAGAGCGTCAGCGTCGGCAGCACGCTGGTGATCTGGAATTTCAGGCTCATGCCGGCCCGGGCCCGTTCGGTCGGCGTGAACGCGGTGATGTCGGTGTTGATGAAACTCACTTTGCCTTGGGTCGGCACTTCGGCCCCCGCAATGCACTTCATCAGCGTGCTCTTGCCGGAGCCGTTCGGTCCGATCAGGCCGTGAAACTCGTTCTCGCCGACGGTCAGCGCGGCGCCGTCGAGCGCGGTGAGCTTGCCAAAGATCTTCTTGATATCGGCAGCTTCAAGGAGCGGCATTGCGCTTCTCCTTCTCAGTCTGCTTCTCAGTCCGCTTCACGGTCTCCTTGGGCTTGGCACCAAAGCTGCCGACCCGTTCGCGCTCGCCGAGCACAAAGCTGATCAGGCCAAGTGGCCGGAACAGGATCACGAGCAGCAGCAGCAGACCGAGGATGATCGGCCAGATCTCGCGATAATTGTCAGAGAGCCAGAAGCTGACGCCCTCGACGATCACGGCGCCGATGACGGCGCCGATCAACGTGCCGGAGCCGCCGAACAGCACATAGAGCACGACCTGCGTCGAGACGACGACGCCGACCATGTTGGGCCAGACGAAACCTTCATGGAAGGCATAAAGGCTGCCGGCAAGACCTGCGATGGCGCCGCCGATCGCGAAGATGATCGCCTTCAGGTGCTGTACCTTGTAGCCGAAGAAGGCGATGCGCTGCTCGTTCTCGCGCAGGCCCGCAAGCGCCAGGCCGAATTGCGAGCGTACCAGGAAGCGGCAGAGCAGGTAGACCACGACGAGGATACCGAGCACGAGATAGTAGAAGGCCGGGCCCTCAGTAAATTCGTAGCCGCCGAGCGACATCGGCGCGATCGAGGGGATGCCGTTCTGGCCGCCGAGATAGTACCAGCCGCGCGCGAGGCGATCGGCGGCGTAGGAGCCGGTCAGCGTGCCCAGCGACACGAAGATGACGCTGGAGGGGTGCCGTCCAAGCAGCAGGAAGCCGCCGAGCAGCAGCGCGAAGGTGAGGCCGATCAGCGTTCCCGCCGGCAGCACCACAAAGATGTTGGTGATGTCGAGGTCGCGCGCGAGCAGCGCGACGCCATAGCCGGCCGAGCCGAAGAACAGGGCCTGGCCGAAGCTCATGATGCCGGCATAACCCCAGACCAGATCGAACGACAACGCGAACAGCGCGAGGATGATCACGCGGGTCGCGAACACGGTGAGGTAGTCCTGCAGCACCAGCGGCGCGAGCAGCGCCGCGACGAGCACGACGCCCTCCACGATCGGCAGGACCTTTCGTCCTGCCTTGACCTGTTCCTTGGCCTGTCCCGCGGCCACGCGTTCAGCCATCGCACCGTCCGCTTCGTCGCCGGCGATGGCTTCTCTTACCACAGTCATCGACTTCGGCATTCCGCCTCAGCATTCCTTGGGATCGACGAGCCCGTCGCTGCGTCCGACGATCTCGTAGTTCCCACCCTTGGCGACCGCGGTGTACATCTTCATCTTGCAGTGCCGCTTGCCCGGCACCATCTCGGCCGGGCCGCCCGGGCCTTCGGCGATCTTGGCGTGATCGAGAGTGGCGGCAACCGAGTCGCGATCGACCTTGCCGGCTTCCTTCACGGCCGCTTCCCACAGCTTGAGGCCGCGATAGGTACCGGTCGCGGCACTGCCGGCCGCGAACAGGAAGTTGCCGGGAAAGTCCTTCTCGTACGCCGCCTGGATTTTTGCGTCGAACGGGTTCTCCTTGGTCAGCACCTTGAAATAGTCGAGGCAGCTTGCGAGCCCTTCGATCTCGGCGGCCTGGTTGATGTTGAGCGTGTTCTCGTCATAGTAGACGCAGGCTAGGCGCCCGCCGTTCTTGAGGAAGCCCGCTTCATAGAGCTGCTTGAAGAACGGGCCGACGCCCGGCGGAATGACAGTGTTGAAGACGACGTCGACCTTGTTGGAGATGATCCGGTTGACGGTCGATGAGAAGTCGATCTGGTCGAGCGGGTAATATTCCTCGAACACGACCTCGCCGCCGTTCGCCTCAATGACCTTGCGGGCGTAGACGTTGAGCGTGTGCGGCCAGACATAGTTGGCGCTCGGCAGCGCGAACTTCTTGCCGCCGTTCTTGATCAGCCAGGGGATGAACTCGTCACACTGCTGCGCCGGCGTCGGCCCGGTGCAGAACAGATAGGGTGTGCACTCCTTGCCTTCGTAGAGCTGCGGATAGATGTAGAGCGTCTTGCCGCGCGCCACGATCGGGTCCTTGATCGCGTTGCGCATCGACGAGGTGATGCCGCCCAGCACCATGTCGACCTTGTCGCGCTGGATCAGTTTTCGGACGTTGCCGACGGCGACGGATTCGTTCGACGCAGTGTCCTCGATATAGAGCTCGAGCGGACGGCCGAGCAGGCCACCGGCCGTATTGATCTCCTTGATCACCATCTTGGCGACATTGGCGTCGGCATTGCCGGCATAAGCGATCGGGCCGGTGAGATCGGTCGCGATACCGACCTTGATCGGGCCTTCCGCCGCGTTCGCCCACGGCGCCGGGATCACCCAGCTTCCGACGCCGGTCGCGACCGCGCCGGTGGTAAAGGCAAGATTGGAGAGGAAGCGGCGACGCGAAAGCTGAGTACGATCGAACATGACTAAACCCCTTTTCCAGCGATGAGGCCCTGTGGCCGAAATTTGATGAAGACAATGGCGAGCACGAAGACGAGGACGTCGGCGACGACGGGCGCCATCACCCATGGCAGCGCGGCACTGAGGGTGCCGATCACGCCGGCGCCCGCCACCGGTCCGATGAAGGAGCCGACGCCGCCGACCATCACCGCGACAAAACCCTGGATCAGGAAACGCAGGCCGAGATCGGCGTACAGGCTGAACACCGGCACGATCAGCGCACCGGCAAGGCCGGCGAGCGCGGAGCCAAACGCAAACGTGGCGCCGTACATCAGGGGCGTGGAGATGCCTGAGGCCCGCGCCAGCGAGGGATTTTCCAGGGTGGCGCGCATGCGCAGGCCAAAACTCGTGCGCGACAGCAGGAGGTAACAGCCCGCCATCACCAGGAGCGTGATGACGATGATGGTGAAGCGCCAGGCCGAGATATGCATGGCGCCGATATCGATCGAGCCGCCGATCGGCTCGGGCACGGTCAGATAGAAGCCACCGATCAGGCCGCGCACGGATTCGCGGATGATCAGGCCGAGCGCATAGGTGCCGAGCATCGCCACGATCGGCGCGGCGTAGAAGCGGCGGATGATCAGCGCCTCCAGCACGAAGCCGAGCGCACCGACCACGAAGGGCGCCGCGACCATGCCGGCCCAGATCGGCAGGCCCTTGGCGTAGGCGAGATAGGTGATGTAGGCCCCGAGCAGGACGAACTCTCCTTGCGCGAAGTTGAAGATGCCCATCATGCTGGCGATGATTCCGAGCCCCAGCACGATCAGGACGATGATCGCGCCGAAGCTCAGGATTTCGAACGCCGCGACGAACGCGTTAGCCATGCGCTGGATTCTTATTTTTACGCATTTTCTTGACGCGAACCGGTATCCACTTCGCTTGAAAACGCTCTGGTCCGTCCGTCTGCATCGATGCCTCGCTCACATCTTCTTCCAGTCGCCGATCTGCTCGAAGGCATGCGCGGCGCGGTAGATCGTGGATTCCTCGAACATGCGGCCGACCAGCATCAGTCCGACGGGCAGGCCGTCGACCATGCCGCAGGGCAGCGACATCGCGGGATGATGGGTGATGTCGAACGGCGCTGTGTTGGAGATCATCTCGAGCGCGCGGGCGACGTAGTCTTCGCGGCTCGCGGTGGGCTCCGGCAGCTTCGTCGCCTTCATTGGCGTCGTCGGCAGCAGCAGCAGGTCGTATTCGCCGAACGCCTTGTCATAGGCCGCGGTCAGGCGACGCGAGATGTTGAGTGCCTTGCCGTAATAGCGGGGACCGAAGCTGTTGTTGATGTAGGTCCCGAGCATCAGGAACAGTTTTGTCGTCTCCGATAGCGAATCCGCCTGCCGGCGCCAGCCGCGATGGAAGTCCATCAGCGAGGTCGAGTAGAGGTCGGAGCGGCTGAGGCCATAGCCATCGCCATACATCATGGTCTGGGTCATGCCCTCCGTGCCGATCGGCGTCCAGATCGCGGGACCGACAAGATGCATCGGGATCGAGACGATCTCGACCGTGGCGCCAAGGTCCTTGAAGCGCTTGGCGGCCTCGCGGACGCTTTCGTTGACGGCGGCCTCCGCGTTCGCCTGCTCGAAGCCTTCCTTGAGGATGCCGATCTTCATGCCCTTGACGCCCTGGCCGAGCGCCTTGGTGTACTCCTCGACCTTCGGCGCCTTGATGCGGGGATCGTAGCCGTCGTCGCCGGCGAGCACTTCGAGCAGCAGCGCATTGTCGGCGACGGTCGCGGTCATCGGACCGGTGTGGTCGACGAAGACCTCGATCGGCATGATGCCGGTGTAGGGGACGAGGCCCCAGGTCGGCTTCATGCCGTAGGTGCCGCAGAACGAGGACGGCATGCGGATCGAGCCGCCCTGGTCGCCGCCGATCGCCATGTCGACCTCGCCGAGCGCGACCACGACGCCGGAACCGGAGGACGAGCCGCCGGCCGAATAGCCCATCTTGTGCGGATTGTGCACGGCACCGACCGCACCGGTGTGGCTGCCGCCGGACATGCAGAAGGATTCGCAATGCACCTTGCCGGCGATCTCGGCGCCGGCATCGAGCATGCGCGTGACGATGGTGGCGTCGAAATCGGGAACATAGCCTTCCAGCGTCGCCGAGCCGTTCATCATGGGCACGCCGGCGAGCATGATGTTGTCCTTCAGCGCGACGGTCTTGCCCTTGAGCTTGCCGCTCGCCGCACCCTTCACGGTCGACTTGCGATACCAGGCGTTGCGCGGGTTCTCCTCGGGTGAGGGCCGGTAGCCCGGCGTGCGCGGATATTTCACCTCCGGCACTTCGTCCGGCATCGCGCCGACGAGATTATAGGCCTCGATCGAGCCCTGCATCAGGCCGCGGAACGAGGCGACATCGGCATCGGTCAGCGAAAGGCCGCACTGCTTGGCGACGTCAAGAAGTTGGGCAGGCGTGGGAAGGACAACTGTCACGGCGCTCTCCTGAAGTTTCTTGGTACGGTCCCTGCGCGCGGCCGCGATTGGCGCGACGCGCGCAGCGGCCCTGCTGAAACATTCAAAGCGGAAATATTTTCCTTTTCAAGTATTATTTTAAGATGGGGCTGTCCGGATTGCCGCAGCAGGCTCAGACCGGCTTGATCAGCTTGAAGTCGAGGCCGTCGGCCTCCGCGAGATACATCTGCATGCGGGCGTGGCCGTTGCGAACGACGACCGGGCCGCGCGCGCCGCCGTAAACGATGTTGCGGCCCGCCGCGAGCATGGGCGCCATCGACAGCGAACCTGCCTTTTTCGCCACGGCTTCGAGGAAACGCAGGCCTTCATAGCTGGACTGGCCGAGCGATCCGATCGGCGGGGCGTTCGGCCCGAACATCGCGCGATAGCGGATCTGGAAGTCGTCATTGGCCCGCGAGCCGATGCCGGAGAAATAGCCGGATGCGCAGAACATGTTCTCGCTGTTGTCGGCGCCGATGCCGAGCAGCACCGTCTCGTCCATGGCTCCCGCCAGCCGCAGCGTCGTGGCGCCGAGGCCGCATTCGCCGAAAGCACGATTGAAGGTGACGCTGTCGGTGCCGATCAGCGAGATCAGCACGACATCGGGCCGCGCGGCGCGGATGCGCGCCAGGTGCGGCTCGTGATTGTCCTCGCCGAGGGGGACGAACTCCTCGCCAACGACGTGGCCTCCGGTTTCCTTGATGTAGTTCTTCACGGCGCGGTGCGATTGCCAGGGCCAGACGTAATCGCTGCCGATCAGGTACCAGCGCGACGCCTTCTTGACGTCGGCAAGCCAGTGGATCGACGGCCGGCTCTGCCAGCGCGGCGTCTCGCCGATCGCCATCACGCCGGGCGTGCGCTCGCCGCCTTCGTAGACCGGCGTATAGATGTAGGGGATGCGGTGACGCGTGGTGACGTCGCGCAAGCCGACGCGGACCGCGCTGGTGTGCAGCCCGACGATGAGATCGACCTCGTCGAACGCGATCGCCTGTTCGGCGCGGTTCAGCACCTCGTCGAGCGGCCCGCCGGCGTCGTAGATCGACAGCTCGATCTCGCGGCCGAGGATGCCGCCGCGCTTGTTGATCTCGGCAACGGCGAGTTGCGCGCTGTTGGTCGCGCAGGGGCCCCACACACCCGGCGATCCCGTGCAGCAGATGAAACCGCCGATGCGCAGCTTGTTCGCGCCACGCCGCCTGAGGAAAGCATGATCGCCCGGCGACAGCGAGCTATCGGCGCCCGACGACGACAGATTCCTCAGCAGCAAGGACGGCGGCATCGCCGGACTGCCGTGAGCCGGGAAGTTTACCGTCGCGTGCACGCCAACTCCTGTCTGGCACCAGACCTGAAAGCACAATGAGCAGGCGGCCGCGGCATCCGCCCTTTTGTTAGGCAATCATCCTATTTTGAAAATATTGAATATTCAACAATTGAAGTGCATATAGAAGCAGCATTGATTGCAAGACATTCACTCATTTGGGTCAAGACGAAGTCTTAGCCGTGGCAAAACCGAACTCCCCGATCACCGAACACCTCGCCTACCTGCTCGCGCAAGCCAACCGGGAGATCAACCGGCAGCTGGAACTGCGGCTGAGCAAGGAAGGCGTTCCCGTCGAGCAGTGGCGCATCCTTAAGGTGTTGTCGGACGGCGATGGCCACTCGATGGGCGAACTCGCGGACGCGGTGCTGCTCAATCATCCGACGCTGACCAAGATGATCGACCGCATGGTCTCCGACACGCTGGTCTATCGCGTGCAGGACCCGAATGATCGCCGCAAGGTTTTGATGTTCATCTCCGACCGCGGCAAGGTGCTGTGCAAGAAGCTCAACTCGCTCGCGGTCGACCAGGAGGAGCACATCCTGGAGAGCTACGGCGACAAATCGACGAGCGAACTGAAGCGGCTGCTGGAGAGCTTGATCGACAGCTCGAATTGAGCGGCGTCGATTTCAATCTCATCGTCGTCCTGGACAAGCGAAGCGGAGCGCCAGGACGACGATGTGGTGCGAGTTGCGCGCCACACACTCGGCTGTCATCGCCCGATTTAATCGGGCGATCCAGTATTCCAGAGACAGTTTTGATTGAACCGAGAAGCCGCGGCGTACTGGGTCGCCCGGTCAAGCCGGGCGACGACAGTGGAGAGTGAGGCGCCGACGTCGCGCCTCACAGCGGAGCTTAGCGGCTAGCCGTACCGCCCGTGGCAGTGCTTGTACTTCTTGCCTGAGCCGCACGGGCAATCCTCGTTGCGGCCGACCTTGCCCCAGCTTGCGGGGTTCTTCGGATCGCGAAGAGCTGCGTCGGAAGCCTGCGCACCGAGCGTGACGCTGGCGAGCGCCATTTCGTCCTCGCCGGTGTTCGGGTCGAACTTGTGCGCTTCCATCGGCGGCAGCACGGGGGCTTCCTGCTCCGGCGGGACGATCTCGACCCGCATCAGCTGCGCCGTGACGGCCTCGCGCAGATGCGCGCTCATCTCCTGGAAGAGATTGAAGGCCTCGGTCTTGTACTCCTGCAACGGATCGCGCTGGCCGTAGCCACGCAGGCCGATGACCTGGCGCAGATGGTCGAGCATGATCAGATGCTCGCGCCAGAGATGGTCGAGCGTCTGGAGCAGAATGGTCTTCTCGACGTAACGCATCACGTCGGGACCCCATTGCCCGACCTTGGCCGCCATGTGCTCGTCGGCTTTGGTCTCGATGCGGGTGAGCAGCTCCTCGTCGGCGATGCCCTCTTCCTTGGCCCATTCGTCGACCGGCAGGTCGAGATCGAGCACGCGCTTCAGCTCTTCCTTCAGGCCGGCCACATCCCACTGCTCGGCATAGGCATGCTCGGGCACGTGCTTGGCGACGAGGTCGTCGATGAAGGCGTGGCGCATGTCGGTAACGGTCTCGGCGACGCTGTCGTCCTTCATCAGGTCGACGCGCTGATCGAAGATCACCTTGCGCTGGTCGTTCTGGACGTTGTCGAACTTGAGCAGGTTCTTGCGGATGTCGAAGTTGCGCGCCTCGACCTTCTGCTGCGCCTTCTCGAGCGCCTTGTTGATCCAGGGATGGATGATCGCCTCGCCTTCCTTCAGGCCGAGACGCTGCAGCATGCTGTCGAGGCGATCCGAACCGAAGATGCGCATCAGATCGTCTTCCAGCGACAGGAAGAACTTCGAGCGGCCGGGATCGCCCTGACGGCCGGAACGGCCGCGCAGCTGGTTGTCGATGCGGCGGGATTCGTGACGCTCGGATCCCATGATGTAGAGGCCGCCGGGCTTCTTCACGGTCTTGGCGGGCTTCGAGCCCTTCGCCGGCTCGATCTCGACCTCTTCCTCGGCCTTCAGCACGATCTCGCGGAAGTGCTCGATGTCGGCCTTGATCTGCTCGATCTTCTTCGCCTTCTCCGCCTCGTCCTCGATGCCGGCAGTCTCCTGCTGGATCCGCATCTCGAGCGAGCCGCCGAGCTTGATGTCGGTACCGCGGCCGGCCATGTTGGTGGCGATCGTGATCGCGCCGGGCACGCCGGCTTCCGCGACGATATAGGCTTCCTGCTCGTGGAAGCGCGCGTTCAGCACCGCGAACAGTTTTGCCGGCTTGCCGGCGCGGGCCGCGGCGTACAGCTTCTGCATCGAATTCTCGTTGCCGAAATCGATCTGCCGGTAGCCGTGCTTCTTGAGGTATTCGGCGATCACTTCCGATTTTTCGATCGAGGCGGTGCCGACCAGCACCGGCTGCAGCCGCGCATTGGCGCGCTCGATCTCGGCCAGGATCGCGGCGTATTTCTCGTTCTGGGTACGATAGACCTCGTCGTCCTCGTCGAGGCGGCCGACCGGCACGTTGGTCGGGATCTCCACGACTTCGAGCTTGTAGATGTCGAAGAGTTCGTCGGCTTCGGTCAGCGCCGTGCCGGTCATGCCGGCGAGCTTTTCGTACATCCGGAAATAGTTCTGGAAGGTGATCGAGGCCAGCGTCTGGTTTTCCGGCTGAACCTGGACATGCTCCTTGGCTTCAAGCGCCTGATGCAGGCCTTCCGAATAACGTCGGCCGGCCATCATGCGTCCCGTGAACTCGTCGATGATGACGACCTCGTCGTCGCGGACGATGTAGTCCTTGTCGCGCGTGAACAGCGTGTGGGCGCGCAGCGCCTGGTTGATGTGGTGCACGACGGAAACGTTCTCGACGTCGTAGAGCGACTCGCCCTTGAGCTGGCCGGCGTCGCGCAGCAACGTCTCGATCTTCTCCATGCCACCTTCGGTCAGCGTCACCGTACGCTGCTTCTCGTCGACCTCGTAATCGGTCTTGTCGAGCTTGGGCAGGAAGCCGTCGATGGTGTTGTAGAAATCGGAACGGTCGTCGAGCGGGCCGGAGATGATCAGCGGCGTGCGCGCTTCGTCGATCAGGATCGAGTCGACTTCGTCGACGATGGCGTAGAAGTGCGGGCGCTGGACCATGTCCTCGAGCCGGTACTTCATGTTGTCGCGCAGATAGTCGAAGCCGTATTCG
This sequence comes from Bradyrhizobium sp. LA6.1, assembly GCF_040547805.1. Lineage (NCBI taxonomy): Bacteria > Pseudomonadati > Pseudomonadota > Alphaproteobacteria > Hyphomicrobiales > Nitrobacteraceae > Bradyrhizobium > Bradyrhizobium sp. LA6.1. Next base: position 43,427 of record NZ_JBEPQK010000020.1, read on the forward strand.
TTGTTGGTGCCGTAGGTGATGTCGCAGGCATAGGCCGCCTTGCGTTCGGCATCGTCCAGGCCGTGCACGATCACGCCAGTGGTCAGGCCGAGGAAGCCGTAGATCTGGCCCATCCAGCCGGAGTCGCGGCGGGCGAGGTAGTCGTTGACGGTGACGACGTGAATGCCCTTGCCGGCGAGCGCGTTGAGATAGACCGCGAGCGTTGCGACCAGCGTCTTGCCTTCGCCGGTCTTCATCTCGGCGATGTCGCCCTCGTGCAGCACGATGCCGCCGATCAACTGGACGTCGAAATGACGCTGGCCGAGCGTGCGCTTGGCGGCTTCGCGCACGGTGGCGAAGGCCGGCACCAGCAGATCGTCGAGCGTTTTGCCCTCGGCGAGCTGTTTCTTGAACTCGACGGTGCGGGCCTTCAGCGCCTCGTCGGAGAGTTTCGAAACCTCCGGCTCCAGCGCGTTGATCGCGTTGACGCGGGACTGGTATCCCTTCACCCGCCGGTCGTTGGCGGAGCCGAAAAACTTGCGGGCGAGCGCGCCGATCATGCCTAGTTCCTGTGTTCGCGATTCAACCGCGTTGCAGCCAAGAAGTTGTCACCCCCCTGCCTATCAACTCACCGTGACGCCTGATGGCGGCAGAGCCCGGACTGCGGGGGGCATCCGCCATATGGGTGGGAATTGGGCAAGTCTGGGTTCAACGGCCAAAAACGCAGCAAAATAAACGCCATCGCCATGGTCGCGACCGGGCAGAGATATGGCCCGGTCAGGGCCTTGTCAACGGCGGGCGCATTGCGGCTAATTCATCATTTTGACAGACTTTTCGCGTTGCCAAGCCCCCCTGAATTGGGCGAGTGTCCGCCCCGCTAGAGCAGCCCCCTGCTTCAACAAAAGGATTTTCCATGACCACCTCGTTCCCGGTAACCAAAACCGGCCTGCGCTTCGGCCTCGCCACCGCCCTCGTGGGCTGCCTTGCGTTGGCGCTGATCGCGGGTCCCGGCCGGGCTGCCGACGATCCGGTGCTGGCGAAGGTCAATGGCGCGGAAATCAAGAAGAGCGACGTTGCCATGGCCGAGGAGGAACTCGGGGCGAGCCTCGCCCAGATGGACCCGGCGACCAAGGACGAGAACGTGCTGTCCTTCCTGATCGACATGAAGATTGTCAGCAAGGCTGCCGAGGACAAGAAGGTCGCCGACGGCGACGAGTTCAAGAAGCGCCTGGCGTTCGCCCGGAACCGCCTGCTGATGGACAGCCTGCTCGCCAACGAGGGCAAGGCCGCCACCACCCCCGACGCCATGAAGAAGGTCTATGAGGAGGCCTCCAAGCAGATCACCGGCGAGCAGGAGGTCCGCGCCCGCCACATCCTGGTCGAGACCGAGGACGAGGCCAAGGCGGTGAAGGCCGAGCTCGACAAGGGCGCCGATTTCGCCGAGCTCGCCAAGAAGAAGTCCAAGGATCCGGGCTCCGCCGATGGCGGCGACCTCGGCTTCTTCACCAAGGAGCAGATGGTGCCGGAGTTCTCGGCCGTGGCCTTCACGCTGGAGCCGGGCAAGATCTCCGATCCCGTGAAGTCGCAGTTCGGCTGGCACATCATCAAGGTCGAGGAAAAGCGCAACCGCAAGGCGCCGGACTTCGAGCAGGTCAAGGCCCAGATCGAGCAGTACGTCACCCGCAAGGCCCAGGCCGACTACGTCGCCAAGCTCCGCGCGGAAGCCAAGGTCGAGCGGACGGACCAGCCGGCAGCGGATGCCAAGCCGGATGCCAAGCCGGCCGACCCTGCCAAGCCGTCCGACAGCAAGATGGCGCCCCCCGCGAAGAAGTAAGAATTCGCTGTCACTTCGCGGACGCCAATAGTATCTAACGTCGCAATGGCCGGGCAAATGCCCGGCCATCTGCATATCCAGACCTCACCAAGGCGCCCCGATGTCCTCCTCCGTCTCCCCGCTCGCCCCCAAAACTGTCCCCGACATGCCCGTGATCGCGGGCGTCCGCCTTGCGACGGCCGAAGCCGGCATCCGCTACAAGAACCGCACCGACGTGCTGCTGGCGGTAATGGACAAGGGCACCGCGGTCGCGGGCGTCTTCACCAGGTCGAAATGCCCGTCCGCCCCGGTCGAATGGTGCCGCGCCAAGCTGAAGGGCGGCAAGGCGCGCGCGCTGGTGGTGAATTCCGGCAACGCCAATGCATTCACCGGCAAGACCGGGCGCAGCTCCACCGCGTTGACCGCGAAGATCGCGGCCAAGGCGGTCGGATGCAGCGAGGGCGAGATCTTCCTGGCCTCGACTGGCGTGATCGGCGAGCCGCTGGACGCGACCAAGTTCGACGGTGTGCTCGGCCGGCTGGCCGAGACTGCCGAGTCCGGCGACTATCTCGCCGCGGCCAAGGCCATCATGACCACCGACACTTTCCCGAAGGTCGCGACCGCGACCGTCAAGCTCGGCAAGGCCAAGGTCACCATCAACGGCATGGCCAAGGGCGCCGGCATGATCGCCCCCGACATGGCGACGATGCTGTCCTTCATCTTCACCGACGCGCCGATCGCACCCGCCGCCCTGCAAGCCCTGCTCAAGAGCGGCGTCGAGGACACCTTTAACGCGGTGACGATCGACGGCGACACCTCGACCTCGGACACGCTGCTGGCCTTCGCCACCGGCGCCGCAGCCGCGCACGGCGCACCGAAGATCAGCCGGGCCAGCGATCCGCGACTGAAGGCCTTCGTGAAAGCCTTCAACCAGGTGCTCGCCAATCTCTCCGAGCAGGTCGCCCGCGACGGCGAAGGCGCGCGCAAGCTGGTCGAGATCACCGTGGAGGGCGCCAAGACCAAGGCCTCGGCGCGCAAGATCGCGATGTCGATTGCGAACTCGCCGCTGGTCAAGACCGCAATCGCCGGCGAGGACGCCAATTGGGGCCGCGTGGTGATGGCGGTCGGCAAAGCCGGCGAGCCGGCCGATCGCGACAAGCTCTCGATCTCCTTCAACGGCATCCGCGTCGCCAAGAGCGGCGCGCGCGATCCGTCCTATGACGAGGCGCAGGTGTCGGAAGCGATGAAGGCCCCGGAAATCGCGATCAAGGTCTCGCTCGGCCTCGGCAAGGGTCGCGACCGCGTGCTGACCTGCGACCTGACGAAGGAGTATGTCGCGATCAACGGGGATTACAGGTCTTAAGCGAACGCCGATGGCCGATCTCAAACTGACATTGGTGGTGGCCTGCGCGCTCGTCGACGCCGACAAGCGCGTCCTGATCGCGCAGCGCCCCCCGGGCAAGACGCTTGCCGGCCTCTGGGAATTCCCCGGCGGCAAGTGTGAGCCCGGCGAGCGGCCGGAGCAGAGCCTGATCCGCGAGCTGCATGAAGAGCTCGGCATCACCGTCGCCGAACCGTGCCTGGCGCCACTGACCTTTGCGAGCTACGGCTACGAGACCTTTCACCTGCTGATGCCGCTCTACATCTGCCGGCGCTGGGAGGGGCTGGTCACGCCGCGCGAAGGCCAGACCCTGGCCTGGGTCCGCGCCAACAAGCTGCGCGACTACCCGATGCCGCCCGCGGACATTCCGCTGATCCCGCATCTGATCGATTTGCTGATGTGAGTACGGACCTCATCCTGAGGAGCGCGGCACGCGCGTCTCGAAGGATGGCCACACGGCAAGAGCGGGGCCTGCATGGTTCTCGCGGCGATGCGAAGCATTGTCCGCTAAGCGCGCCTTACGCGCCCCCTCACCATGAGGATCACTCTTTCCCCGCCTTCTTCACCGCCTCCGCCAGGCTCGCTTTCGCCGACCCCGGCTTGAGCGGCTGCTGCTGGCTTGCATGCGGGGCCCAGCCGGAGAGCCAGATGATGTCGAATGTCGCGCGGATGCGGCCGTCGGCATCCGCAAAGCGTTCGGCGTAGATTTCGGCCATGCGCAGCAGCGTCGCGCGGGGCGTCGGCGTGCGCCGCCGCTCGATCAGCACATTGGCCGCGCCCATGCGGCGGAGATCCTGCATCAGCGCAAATGCATTGGCGTAGCGCACCACGACACGGTCGACATCGGTGACCGGAAGCGCAAAGCCCGCCCGCTGCAACAGCGCGCCGATGTCGCGCAAATCCGCGAACGGGGCCACGCGCGGCGACACGCCGCCCTCGCATTCGGCTTCGGCCGCCGCAAAGGCCTGCCGCAGCTCGGTCAGGCTGTCGCCGCCGATCATCGCGGCGAGCAGCAATCCGTCCGGCTTCAGCGCACGCCGCACCTGCATGAGCACCCCCGGCAGGTCGTTGACGAATTGCAGCGCCAGCGCCGAGACGACGAGGTCGAGACTTTCCGGGGCAAAGGGCAGTTTTTCCGCGCCCGCTTCGTCGAGCGCGATCCGCCGAAGTGATGGCAGCCCTATGAGCCCCTCTCCGGGCGTCCAGAGATCGGCCGCAGCGTGAAATTCCCGCATCACGGCGGCCAGCCGGTCAGTCATGTCCTCTGCAACACGATCGAGCAGGAATGTCACCTCGCCCTGCGCATGTGCGCGCCGCTGCCGCGCATGCAGCAATGCGCGATCGAACAGAGCGGGCGGGGTCTGCGGGGTCTGGGCCATGCCGCTGGTTACGCCGATCACGACCGCCATGGCAATCTCCTCTCTCGTGTCCCGGCTCTGCAGCGCACCGCACCGGACGATGCTTCGCATCGCCGGGAGCGCTGCGCTGCGTCCGGGGCACGAGATCGATTCAGTCGCTTGAGCGGCTCTTCCCATAACGCTAGCCTCCCCTCATGGAAGCCGACGCCGCCCCCACCCGCTCCATCGCCGCGCCATTGCGTGCCGCATGGACGGCCGGCCGCCACGTGCTGTCGCGTGCCGCACGGCTCGCGCTCGACATTGCGCTGCCGACATTGTGCGTGTCCTGCCGGGAGCCGGTCGATGGCGAAGGCGTCTGCGCGGCCTGCTGGGCGCGGCTGTCCTTCATCGAGCGGCCCTATTGCCCGCGCCTCGGCATTCCCTTCGTCTATGATCCCGGCCCCGACATGCTGTCGATGGAGGCGATCGCGAGCCCGCCGGCCTACCAGCGTGCACGCGCGGCGGTGCGCTATGACGACGTCGCGCGCACGCTGGTGCATGCGCTGAAATACCAGGACCGTACCGATCTGGCGCCGGCCATGGGTCGCTGGATGGCGCGCGCGGGCGCCGAACTGCTCACCGGAGCCGACATGCTGGTGCCGGTGCCCCTGCATTGGCGCCGGGCGTGGCGGCGCCGCTACAACCAGTCCGGGGCGCTGGCGCGCATCATCGCGCGGCAGAGCGGTGTCAGGGTGCGCGGTGAAGTGCTGCGCCGGGTGCGCGCGACCGAGCAGCAGATCGGCCTGTCGCGGACCCAGCGCGCCACCAATGTGCAGGGCGCATTCCAGGTATCCCCCGACCGCCAGGCGGAAATCCAGGGCCGCCGCATCGTCCTGATCGACGATGTCCTCACCTCGGGGGCGACGCTGGACGCCTGTGCGCGGGCCCTGCTCCGCGCCAAGGCGGCCCAGGTGGACGTGCTGGTGTTCGCCCGGGTTGTCGAGAGCGGCCCCCGTCCCATATAATTCAATGACTTCATGACATGAGAGCGCCACACGACATGACCGACGCTGTCGAAATCTACACCAGGCCGGGCTGTGGCTATTGTTCCGCCGCCAAATCGCTGCTGACCCGCAAGAAGGCAACCTTCACGGAGTTCGACATCGCCAGGAACCCGTCCTGGCGCGAAGAGATGTACGACCGCGCCGGCGGGGGCTCGACTTTCCCGCAAATCTGGATCGGCGGAACCCATGTCGGCGGTTGCGACGAGCTCTATGCGCTCGACCGCGAGGGCAAGCTCGACGGCCTGCTCGAAAGCGTAAAGGCGGTGTCATGAGCGAGGATCGCACCTTCACCGCCGCGATGATCCAGATGCGCACCGGCCTGATGCCCGAGCCGAGCCTCGCGCAGGCCACCAGGCTGATCCGGCAGGCTGCGGCCGATGGCGCCGACTACGTGCAGACGCCCGAAGTCAGCAACATGATGCAGCTCAACCGCAAGGCGCTGTTCGAGCACCTCCAGAGCGAAGAGGACGACACCTCGCTAAGGGCCTATCGCGCGCTCGCGGCCGAGCTGAAGATCCACATCCATGTCGGATCGCTGGCGCTGCGCTTCTCGCCGGAGAAGGCGGTCAATCGGTCCTTCCTGATTGGCCCCGAGGGCAATGTGCTCGCGAGCTACGACAAGATCCACATGTTCGACATCGAGTTGCCGGACGGCGAGAGCTATCGCGAATCCGCCAATTACCAGCCGGGCGAGACCGCCGTGATCTCCGACCTGCCCTGGGGCCGCGTCGGGCTGACGATCTGCTACGACGTGCGCTTCCCCGCGCTCTACCGCGCGCTGGCCGAGAGCGGCGCGTATTTCATCACCGTGCCCTCGGCCTTCACCCGCAAGACCGGTGAGGCGCACTGGCACATCCTGCTGCGCTCGCGCGCGATCGAGACCGGCTGCTTCATCTTCGCCGCCGCGCAGGCCGGCCTGCACGAGAACAAGCGCGAGACCTATGGTCACTCGCTGATCATCGACCCCTGGGGCGAGATCCTCGCCGAGGGCGACGTCGAGCCCGGCATCATCATGGCCAAGATCGACCCGGCCAAGGTCGAGACCGCCCGCCGCGCGATCCCCTCGCTTCAGCACGGCCGCCGCTTCGGCGTCGCCGATCCCAAGGCCGGGCCGGACCATCTTCACCTCGTGCGGGGATCGGCATGATCCGCTACGCGCTCCACTGCGACCAAAGCCACGCATTCGAAAGCTGGTTCCAGAGCTCGTCGGCTTATGATTCGCAGGTGAAGCGCAAGCTCGTGACTTGCCCGATCTGCGGCTCGGCCAAGGTCGAGAAGGCGATCATGGCCCCGCGGATCATCGGCAAGAAGGGCCGCGGACGGGCGACGCCGCCGCCGGAGCCGGCCTCAACGCCTGCGCCCGAGGCTGCGCCGTCGGGACCGACCTCGCTGATGATGGCGCAGGAGCGCGAGTTGCGCGCCAAGCTCAAGGAGCTGCGCGATCACATCGTCAAGCACGCCGACAATGTCGGCGAGCGCTTTGCGAACGAAGCCCGCGCGATGCATTACGGCGACAAGGAGCACCGCCCGATCTATGGCGAGGCTTCGCCCGACGAGGCCAAGTCGCTGATCGACGAAGGCATCGAGGTGTCGCCGCTGCCGACGCTGCCGGAAGATAGGAACTGACGCGCGAAGCGCGTCAGGCTCCCACCAGCAACGCGACTCCAACAACGATCAGCACGATGCCGAAAATCTCGCGCGGCGCGATCGGCTGCTTGAACGAGTAATACGCTACGCCTTGCGCGAACAGCACCTCGATCAGAGCGAGCGTTCGGACATTGGCTGCCGCCGTCAGCGCGAAAGCCAGGAACCAGAATTGCGAGGCGAACGCGCCCATGAAGCCGGCGAGCAGCGACGGCTTCCACAGCCCCAGGATCGACTGGAGCACCTTTGGCGCCCGCCAGAGCAGATAGATGGTCAGGATCAGCGTCTGCACGAACAGGCCGAGCACCAGCGTGAACGACGCTGCCGTCACGAAGGAGACGTCAGGCACGTTGATGATGGCGCCGCGAAAACCGACCGCTGACAACGCGAATGCCGCGGCCGCGACGAGACCGGTGATGGTCGGCTTCAGCTCGGCAAAGCTCTTCTTGCCGCCGGGCCGGAGTGCGGTGATGACGACGCCGACAGTCGCGATCACGATCGCCAGCACCTTCAGCCAGGTCAGGTGATCGCCGAGGAAGACGAAGCCGAAAATTGCGGTCTGGATCGCCTCGGTCTTGAGGTAGGCCGTCGTCACCACGAAGGAGCGATCGTTCATCGCAAGCAGCATCAGCCCGGTCGCAACGATCTGGCTGAGCGCCCCGAGCAGTAGCCAGGGCCAGAACACGGTCGGCGGCATGCCGAGGTGATCACCGGTTGCGACCAGCACCACGCCCAGAAACAGCAGCGAGAACGGGAAGCCGAACAGGAAGCGGATATTGGTCGCGCCCCAGGTCCCCAGCGGCTTCGTCAACGACCGCTGCATCGCATTGCGCGCGACCTGGCCTAGCGCAGCAATGACGGTGAAGGGAATCCAGAGGCTGGCGATGGTAAGCATGCGGGTGGAGCGGTAGGAGGGGAAGCCGTGGCCAACCTGCCGCTAGCGGCGAAGCAGGTCAATCACGCCCACGTCATGGGTGCGATGCTCGCGCCTCGCGTACCCCTCAGACCATCCCTTCCGCCACGACCATGTAGTTCACGTCCATGTCGGAGGAGAGGGTCCATTTGTCGGCGAAGGGTGAGTAGACGACGCCGGTCTGCTCGGTGATGACGAGACGGTTGTCCAAAAGATACTTCGTCAGCTCGTCGGGGGTGACGAACTTGTTCCATTCGTGGGTGCCGCGCGGCAGCCAGCGCAGGACGTATTCGGCACCGACGATGGCGAGCGCAAAGCTCTTCCAGTTCCGGTTCAGCGTCGAGACCACCATCAGCCCGTTCGGCTTCAGCATCGCCGCGCAGCGCTTGAGGAAGACGCCGACATCGACGACGTGCTCGACCACTTCCATCGCCAGCACGATGTCGAAGCGCTCGCGCGGGTCGATCTCCTCGACCGTGGTGCAGCGGTAATCGATCGACAGATGGCTCTTGTCGGCATGCAGCTTCGCGGCGGCGATGTTGCTGACCGAGGGATCGACGCCGATGACCTGGGCACCGAGGCGCGACAGCGGCTCGCACAGCAGGCCGGCGCCGCAGCCGATGTCGAGCACTCGCAGGCCGCCGAGGCAGTTGAGGCTGCGCACATTACGCTCGAACTTGCGGCAGGCGGCATCGCGGATGTAGCCGAGCCGCAGCGGGTTGATCCGGTGCAGCGGCGCCATCTTGCCGTTGGGATCCCACCACTCGGCCGAAAGTTTCGAGAATTTCGCGATCTCGGCGGCGTCGACGGTCGAGCCCGGGCTTGCGGTTGCGGAAGTATTTTGCTGCATGCTCATGGTTAGGCGCGGTCCTACCGCGTGGTGATCGAACTACGGAAGGCGAGCGGCGAGTCGACGGTCGTGATCTTCTCGATCCCCTCGCCAACGCCGCGAATCGTCACGTCGCCGTAGTTGAGAATACGTCCAAGAATCGACTGATCGACATCAACGCTCTCGACCTTGTCCAGCGCCATTTCAAAGGTCCGGCGCTTAATGAACCCCGTCTTGTGCACAACCCGCAAGTTGGTGACGTCGGTCTCGGTCGTGAAGCGATGGAACCAGCCCTTGATGGTCCAGTAAAGGGCGGCCAGAGCTACGACGCCGGCGGCTATGAGGCACAGCACCCTGAGGCCATCGGCCGTGGCCTGCGGCATCAGACCGAGAAAGGCGAGAGCCGCGATCCAGGCCACGATGGCCGGAAAATAGAAGATCCAGTGCGCATTGGTCGAATACAGCACCCGCTCGCCCGGTTGCAGGATCTCGTCGATATAACGCGCCATGATCTCGGTTAACCCATACCCCCAAGCCCGACCTTAGGTCGGACCTTACCCTGCCCCCGCAGGAACCCGCTTGCCCCCGGCCCCGCCGCTATGTATACGCGCGGTCGGTGTCCGCCGGCACCCGTCCGGTGCGGGTCACCATACTGATCCTTATGAGGGAATGCACGCGTCGTCATGAGCCGCCTCGTGATGAAATTCGGCGGCACGTCCGTCGCCAATATCGAACGTATCCGCAACGTCGCACGTCATGTGAAGCGTGAGGTCGACGCCGGCCATGAAGTGGCCGTGGTCGTCTCGGCGATGTCCGGCAAAACCAACGAGCTGGTGGCCTGGTGCACCGAGGCCTCGCCGATGCACGACGCGCGCGAATACGACGCCGTCGTCGCCTCCGGCGAACAAGTGACGTCGGGCCTGCTCGCCATCGTGCTTCAGGGCATGGGCATCCAGGCCCGCTCCTGGCAGGGCTGGCAGATCCCGATCAAGACCAGCGACGCCCATGCCTCGGCCCGGATCGAGGACATCGACGGCAGCGAGATCATCAAGCGCTTCCGGGAGCGCAAGGAGGTCGCGGTCATCGCCGGCTTCCAGGGTATCAATCCCGAGACCAATCGCATCACCACGCTCGGCCGCGGCGGCTCCGATACCTCGGCAGTGGCGATCGCCGCCGCCGTCAAGGCCGACCGCTGCGACATCTACACCGATGTCGACGGCGTCTATACCACCGACCCGCGAATCGTGCCGAAGGCCCGCCGCCTCGACAAGATCGCGTTCGAAGACATGCTGGAACTGGCCTCCCAGGGCGCAAAAGTGCTCCAGGTCCGCTCGGTGGAACTCGGCATGGTCCACAACATGCCGATCTTCGTCCGCTCGAGCTTCGACAAGCCCGAGGATATCGACCCGCATGCCAACCAGCCGCCCGGCACGCTGATCTGCAGCGAGGAGGAGATCATGGAAAGCCACGTCGTCACCGGCATCGCCTTTTCGAAGGACGAGGCCCAGATCTCGGTACGCCAGATCGAGGACAAGCCCGGCGTGGCAGCGTCGATCTTCGGCCCGCTGGCGGATGCCAACATCAACGTCGACATGATCGTGCAGAACGTCTCCGAGGACGGCAAGACCACCGATCTCACCTTCACGGTGCCGGCGGCCGACTACACCCGTGCCAAGGACACGATCACGGCCGCCAAGGGCAAGATCGGCTATGCCCGGCTCGATACCGCCACCGACGTCGCTAAGATATCGGTAATCGGCAGCGGCATGCGCAGCCACGCCGGCGTCGCCGCCCAGGCGTTTTCGGCCCTCGCCGGACGGAATATCAACATCCGGGCCATTACAACCTCCGAGATCAAATTCTCGGTTTTGATCGACACCGCCTATACCGAGCTCGCGGTACGCACCCTGCACACGCTCTACGGTCTCGATCAGGCTTAGACGAATTTTCTCTTAGCGGTCGCAGCAAACGCGAAGGTGTACACACCTTCGCGTTTGGCAGGCGTTTTGCTTGGCAAAACAAGCCTCAATTCGCTATACGGCGAACAGGGTGGGCTGCCGCAGACTGTGTCCCAGTTCAGGCGGCGCTGATTCGGTGCAAGCGCTAAATCTTGAGTAGATTTGTGTTTGTGCCTGCGCCGGACGAACAATTTGGTTGTTTTTCTGGAATTTTGGGCCAGCCGCCGGCCGATACCGCCGGGCCAGGCAGACGGAGGAGATTGACGGTTCATGCGGAGCGCGTCGGGAGGTCCCCGCGTCTTGTTGAGACGGCTCCGCGAAACCATGGCGGAGCAGGTCTCGGCCCAGGAGCGGCTGGACAAGATCGTGGTGCTGATCGCCGCCAATATGGTGGCCGAGGTGTGCTCGGTCTATGTGCTGCGCATCGACAACACGCTCGAGCTCTACGCCACCGAAGGCCTCAACCGCGAGGCTGTGCACCACACCGTGCTGAGCGCCCATGAGGGCCTGGTCGGCCTCGTCGCCAGCGAGGCGACCCCGCTCAACCTCAGCGACGCGCAAAGCCACCCAGCCTTCTCGTTCCGCCCGGAGACCGGCGAAGAAATCTACCACTCCTTCCTCGGCGTGCCGATCCTGCGCGCCGGCAACACGCTCGGCGTGCTGGTGGTGCAGAACCGCGCCAAGCGCAATTATGTCGAGGAGGAGCTCGAGGCGCTCCAGACCACCGCGATGGTGCTGGCGGAGCTGATCGCCTCCGGCGAATTGTCTGCGCTGGCCCAGCCGGGCCAGGAGCCGGCCGCGCGGCATTCGGCGCAGAAGGTCGGCGCCATCCTCTCGGAAGGCATCGCGCTCGGCCATGTCGTGCTGCACGAGCCGCGCGTCGTCATCAAGGACTACATCGCCGAGGATCTGCCGAAGGAGATCAAGCGGCTCGACACCGCGCTCGCCAAGCTGCGCGCCGATCTCGACCGCATGCTGGAGCGTGGCGACGTTGCCGAGGGCGGCGAGCACCGCGAGGTGCTGGAAGCCTATCGCATGTTCGCCAACGACCAGGGCTGGTCGCACAAGCTGCATGAGGCGGTCGCGACCGGCCTCACGGCGGAAGCCGCCGTCGAGCGCGTGCAGTCCGACACCCGCGCGCGCATGCTGCGCTCGACCGATCCCTATTTGCGTGACCGGCTGCACGATCTCGAGGATCTCGGCTACCGCCTGATGCGGCAGCTGGTCGGCCAGGACCACGCGCCCTCGCGCGAACAACTGCCCGACAATGCCATCGTCATCGCGCGCGCGATGGGCCCTGCGGCGCTGCTCGATTACGACCGCAAGCGCCTGCGCGGCATCGTGCTGGAGGAAGGCACCGCCAACTCCCACGTCTCGATCGTGGCCCGCGCGCTCGGCATCCCCGCGGTCGGCGAAGTCCCGAACGCGCCCGGCATCGCCGATCCCGGCGACGCCATCATCGTCGACGGCACCTCGGGCTCGATCTATGTGCGCCCGTCGCAGGAGGTCGAAGCCGCCTTCGCCGAACGCGTGCGCTTCCGCGCCCGCCGCCAGGCGCAATACCTTGCGCTGCGCGACCGTCCCTGCGTCACCAAGGACGGCCAGAAGGTCGAGCTGATGATCAACGCAGGTCTTGCGATCGACCTGCCGCATATCGAGGACACCGGCAGCGCCGGCATCGGCCTGTTCCGCACCGAGCTGCAATTCATGGTGGGGCAGAGCCTGCCGCGCACCAGCGACCAGCTCGCGCTCTATCGCACGGTGCTGGATGCTGCCGGCACCAAGCCCGTCACCTTCCGCACCCTCGACATCGGCGGCGACAAGGCACTGCCCTATATGGAAGCGGTGATCGAGGAGAATCCCGCACTCGGGTGGCGCGCGATCCGGCTTGGCCTCGATCGCCCCGGCCTGCTGCGCGGCCAGATCCGCGCGCTGCTGCGCGCCGGCGGCGGCCGCGCGCTGCGCATCATGTTCCCGATGATCTCGGAGGTCGCGGAGTTCGACTCGGCGAAAGCGCTGGTCGAGCGCGAGCTGACCTACCTGCGCCAGCACGGCCACACGCTGCCGGAGCGCATCGACATCGGCACCATGGTCGAGGTGCCGGCGCTGCTCTATCAGCTCGACGAGCTCTTGAAGAAGGTCGACTTCATCTCGGTCGGCTCCAACGATCTGTTCCAGTTCCTGTTCGCGGTCGACCGCGGCAATGCCAAGGTCTCCGAGCGCTTCGACACCATGTCGGCGCCGATCCTGCGCGTGCTGCGCGAGATCGCGCGGAAGTCGAACGATGCGAAGAAGTCGTTATCGCTGTGCGGCGAGATGGCCTCCAAGCCGATCGGCGCGCTGGCGCTGATCGCGATGGGCTATCGTTCGCTGTCGCTCTCGGCGACCGCGCTCGGCCCGGTCAAGGCGATGGTGATCGACCTCGATGCCAAGAAGGCCGAAGCGATGCTCGGCCCGTTGCTGGACGCGCCCTCCGGCAGCGTCTCGATCCGGCAGAAGCTGACGGAATTTGCCGAGGCCGAGGGCCTGGCGTTGTAGCGGGCCTGTCGCCCCCTTCCCGCCGCCTCGCCTTTTTCCGCCCTTTGAGACCGAACCGATGTCGTCACTCCCCGAAGCCAAACTGGACGTCCTGCTCGCGCATCACGCCTCGCTCGAGGCCGAATCGCTCGGCCAGCTCGCCTCCGAACGCTACGTGCAGATCACCCGCGAGCTCGCCGAGCTCACCCCGCTGATCGAGGCGGTGAAGGCTTATCGCTCCGCCGTGAAGGAGCTCGCCGACACCGAGGCGCTGATCGCCGATCCAGCGACGGATGCCGAGATGCGCGGCATGGCGGAAGCCGAGCGCGACGAGCTGGCGCCTAAAATCGAAGAGCTGGTCCAGAAGATTCGCGTCGCGCTGCTGCCCAAGGACGCCATGGACGACCGCAACGTGGTGCTGGAAATCCGCGCCGGCACCGGCGGCGACGAGGCCTCGCTGTTCGCCGGCGATCTGTTCCGGATGTACGAGCGCTTCGCCAGCTTGCAGGGCTGGAAGGTTGAGGTGATCTCGGCCAGCGAAGGCACGGTCGGCGGCTACAAGGAAATCATCGCGGAGGTCCAGGGCCGCGGCGCGTTCTCGAAACTGAAATTCGAATCCGGCGTGCATCGGGTGCAGCGCGTGCCCGACACCGAGACGCAGGGACGCATCCACACCTCCGCGGCGACGGTCGCCGTGCTGCCGGAGGTCGAGGAGGTCGACGTCGATATCAAGAACGACGATCTGCGCATCGAGACCATGCGTGCACAAGGCGCCGGCGGCCAGCACGTCAACAAGACCGAATCGGCGATCCGCATCACGCACATCCCGACCGGTATCGTGGTGATGATGCAGGACAGCCGCTCGCAGCACAAGAACCGCGCCTCCGCCATGAACATCCTGCGCTCGCGCATCTACGATGCCGAGCGCCAGCGCGTTGATGCCGCCCGCTCGGCCGAGCGCAAGGAGAAGGTCGGCTCCGGCGACCGCAGCGAGCGCATCCGCACCTATAATTTCCCGCAGGGACGCGTCACCGATCATCGCATCAACCTGACGCTCTACAAGCTGCCGCAGGTGATCGCCGGCGAAGCGCTCGGCGAATTGACCGACGCGCTGACCACCGAGCATCAGGCCGCACAGCTCGCCGCGCAAGGCGCAGCCGCCTGAACCGCGCCTCAGCGCGCTTTGGCCCGGAACGATCGCAGTATCCTGGCCAGGGCGGGCGCGGCGGCACCCAGCTCGTCCAGGTGAATGCGCGAGAGCGATCGCAGCTTCTGCTCGCCCTTGGCCGTCAGCCTGACCAGGACGCGTCTTGCGTCCTGCGGATCGGCTTCCCGTCCGATCAGCTTCAGCTTCGCCATGCGATCCACCAGCTCTACCGCGGTATGGTGCCGGATCAGGAGGAAGCGCGCGATGTCGCCGACGCTTGCGCCGTCGGGGGTGGCCAGCCCCTTGATCGCCAGCAGCGCCTGATGCTGCTGCGGCGTCAACCCGGCGCTCTGGGCCGCGGCTTCGCTGAATGCCAGGAAGGTCCGAAGCTGATAGCGGAACTGTGCAAGCGCCGCATAGTCGGCCTCGCGCATCGCGCCGCCCTTTGAGGGCGCCGCGGACGCGGGGCGCGTCGTCTTCCGCTTCGATTGAGTCATTCCTGCCTGCGACGTCGAGCCCGCCGATGAAGCGGGCGGTCGCTGCCGAGACTAGCAAGGAAGGACCGGCGGAACCAACCGAGCGGCGCCGCGGATGCACAAATATCGGGGCCTATTCGAAACTGGAGAGCAGGATCTTCACCAGGATGACCTGAAACGCGATCGGGATGCGAACGCTCTTCCGCCTGATCGAGCGCTGGAGCGCGCTGGCGATCTCGGCGCTGGTCAGGCTGCCTGCCGACGCATTGGCAATCGACTCCGCCCACATCTGCGACAGCGAGCCGCCGGGCGGGATCACCGGCTTGATGGTCACGCCGCAGCCCTGCGCCCAATCCACGATCTCCCGCATCGTGTGAGGTCCGCAGTTGCGCGCGGTCGCAAGGCACTCGGCCGTCAGCGCGAGTAGCAGCTCGCGCGACGGCAACCAATTCCCCTTCGGCGGCTATTCGCCGGTGAGCTCCACCGCAAGCTCCTTCAGAACATTCTGCGCGCGCACGCTCAGCTTCTGCATCGGGCCGGGCGCGCGCTTGGCCTGGACCTTGGCCTGGACGGAGCCGACGACGGGTCCGCGCCGGCCGGCTGACCGGCTGCGCGGCTCGGACACGCGGGAGGCATCGCCCGACTGCGGCGCCGCGCGCTGGTCGCTGCCCTCCCCCGCGGGCCACGCGGCCTCCGGCCGCTCCGCCTCCTGCGGCCAGGATCGTCGCTTCCGGGCACCCGCCACTATCGTCTGCCGCGCCATTTCTCTCGCCGAACCCGCCAGCCTCGTACTCACAAAGACTAATATATATCGTGATCCGATATGTTTTCACGTGATAATTTTCGTCGTTCGACCAAAGACGAAATTGACAGAAGGGCTTCACAAGCAATGCTTAGGGCCAAGAGCTACAAGCGGATGTGACGTGCCCGGCGCAGCAGGCCAGCGAGGTCGGCTGGCCGGACAGGTCGTGCTTGCGCCTGCAAACAAGAACGATGTTCGGAGGAAACGACCATGACTGACGATCTCATCCGCCGCCGCCTCTCGCGCCGTGGCCTGCTCCAGACCA
This sequence comes from Bradyrhizobium sp. LA6.1, assembly GCF_040547805.1. Classification (NCBI taxonomy): domain Bacteria; kingdom Pseudomonadati; phylum Pseudomonadota; class Alphaproteobacteria; order Hyphomicrobiales; family Nitrobacteraceae; genus Bradyrhizobium; species Bradyrhizobium sp. LA6.1. Next base: position 59,552 of record NZ_JBEPQK010000020.1, read on the forward strand.
CCGCCGGGCTCATCGGCGGCTCGATGCTGCCCGCGATGCCGGCCTTTGCCGAGGACAAGCCGGCGATCGGCTCGTATCCCGCCGGCGTTTCGAGTTCCACCGCCTTCATCGGAATCTCGGTCCCGCGCACCGGCACCTACTCCGTGCAGGGCGAGGACGAGCTCAAGGGCTACCAGCTCGCGATCGAGCACATCAACAGCGGCCATGACCTGATCAAGAAGATCTCGCCGAAGACCAGCAAGGGCGTGCTCGGCAAGGAGCTGAGGTTCGGCGTCGCGGATTCCGCGGCCAAACCGAACGAGGCGGTGCAGGCGCAGCAGCGCTTCATCAGCGAGAACAAAGCGATCATGATCACCGGCGGCACGTCAAGCGCCGTCGCGGTCGCGCTCAACAAGCTCGCGCAGCGCGAACACGTGCTGTTCGTGTGCGGCATTTCCGGCTCGAACGACACCACCGGCAAGGACTGCGTTCGCTACGGCTTCCGCCAGAACTTCTTCGGCCAGACCGCCGCCGCGGCGATCGGCCCGGTGATGGTGAGAGAGTTCGGCAAGAACAAGACGGCCGCCTACCTGACGCCTGATTACACCTACGGCCACACCGTCACCAAGTCGATGCAGGACTTCCTCGCGACCGCGGGCTGGACGACGGTGACCAACCAGGTCGCACCGCTCGGCGCGCCCGACTACTCCTCATATCTGCTGAACGTCGCGAATTCCGGCGCCGACGTGCTCATCAACGTCAACTGGGGCCACGACGCGGTACTGTCGACCCAGCAGGCCAAGCAGTTCGGCGTGCTCGACAAGATGAAGCTGGTCGTTCCCTACCAGGTGCCCTTCATCGCGCGCGAGACCGGCGGCCTGATGCAGGGCGTCTACGCCGCCACCGACTATTGGTGGACGATTGAGGACAAGTTCCCGCTCGCCAAGATGTTCAACGAGGCCTTCGAGAAGAAGTACGGCTACAAGCCCGAATGGGGCGCCGAGAACGCCTATGTCAGCTTCGCGCACTGGGCCCACATGTGCGAGCAGGCCGGCAGCTTCAATCCGCCCGACGTGATCAAGGCCTATGAGAAGGGCGAGACGATCCCCTCCCTGGTCGGCGACGTACATTACCGCCCCGAGGATCACCAATGCGTCCGCCCGGTGATCATCGTGAAGGGCAAGCAGCAGAAGGACATGAAGAACAAGGAAGACTGGTACGACGTCGTCGAGATCGTCCCAGGTGAAGGCCTGATGCAGAAGCCGGACGCGTTCGGCTGCCATCCCGGCGATTACAGCTGAGCCCGCGCTAACCCCTGTGACGCCGCGGGCTCACTCTGGTCCTGCGGCGTCACCTTTTTCTGACGCGCACTATCGCGCGTCACAACGGCGATTGTCGCATGATCAGTTGGCCCAACCTCGTTTCTCAGCTCTTCAACGGGCTCGCGCTCGGCGCCCTGCTCGCGCTGATCAGCTCCGGCCTGACCATCATCTACGGCACGCTCGGCGTGCTCAACCTCGCGCATGGCGCGATGTTCATGATCGGCGGCTATGCCGGCTTCGTCGCCTACCAGTACACGGAGTCCTTCATCATCGCCGTCATCGCGGGCTCGCTGTTCGTGATGCTGCTCGGCGTCGCGATGGAACGCGTCATCATCCGCCATTTCTATCATCGCCCGCACGAGGATCAGCTGCTGGTGACCTTCGGGCTAGGCATCTGTTTCGTCGAGCTCGTGCGCCTGATCTTCTCGAGCCAGTCGCAGCTGGTGCCGCCGCCGGCGCTGTTCCAGGGCATCACCAATCTCGGCTTCATGTTCTATCCGACCTACCGCCTCGCCGTCGTCGGCATCGTCGCGGTCGCCCTCGGCGCACTGTTCATCGTCCTCTACCGGACCCGGCTCGGCATGATCGTGCGCGCCGGGATCGAGGATTCGGTGATGGTCGATTCGCTCGGCATCAACGTCTACCGCGTCTTCATGGTCGTATTCGGCATCGGCGCAATGGCCGCCGGATTTGCCGGCATCGTCAACGCGCCGGTGGTGTCGCTGACACCGGGCATCGGCGACGACATCCTGGTCCAGACCTTCGTGGTGGTGGTGATCGGCGGCGTCGGCTCGTTCCCGGGCGCGATCCTCGGCGGCCTGATCGCCGGCGAGATCATCAGCGTCACCTCCATGTTCAACCCCGGCTACGCCTATGTGATGCTGTTTGCGGCGATGACGCTCGTGCTCGTGGTGCGACCGCATGGCCTGCTCGGCGTCCAGGGCCGCGAGTAAGCGATTTCCTGATGCTCAAGCAACGCCCGTTCCTGATCGAGACCCTGACCGCGATCGGTTTGATCGCAGCCCCGTTCGTGCTGCCTCATCTCGGCTTCGCCCCGAACACCGTGAACCGGATCCTGGTCTGGGGCCTGTTCGGTCTCGGCTTCGACATCCTGTTCGGCTTCACCGGCCTGCTGTCATTCGGCCAGTCCGCCTTCTACGGCACCGGCGGCTTTGTCGCGGCCTACCTCCTGACCCGCGCGGGCTTCGGCAACGTGCTGGGCGCGCTGATCATCGGCATGATCGCAGCTGCGGCGACCGGCTATCTGATCGGCCTGATCGCGCTGCGCCGCACCGGCATCTATTTCGCCATGATCACGGTGGCGATCGCGGAGGTGTTTTTCTTCGTCGAGTTCAATCCGCTCTCGGATTTCACCGGCGGCGAGAACGGCCTGCCAGGCGTGCCGACACCGAGCTTCAATCTCGGTTTCACAACCATCCACTTCACCAATGGCTGGTCGCTCTATCAGTTCATCGCGCTGTGCTACTTCATCGGCGTCATCATCGCGCTCAGGATCGTCCGCTCGCCTGTCGGCGCGATTCTGAGCGCGATCCGCGACAATCCGCTGCGCGCCACCGCCGTCGGCCACAACATCCACGGCTACAAGCTGACCGCGTTCGTGATCGCGGCGGCCTATGCGGGCTTCGCCGGCGGCCTGCTCGGCGTATTGCAGGCCTTCATGCCGCCCGACGCCTTCACCTTCGACACCTCGGGTCAGCTCGTGATGCAGACTGCCATTGGCGGCCGCGGCACGCTGTTCGGACCGCTGGTCGGCGCAACAGTTTGGCTCTTCCTTCAGGATTTCCTCCAGTCCGCGCTGGGTCTCGGAGCGGCCTGGAAGCTCGTGCTGGGCGTCGTGTTCGTGGTGCTGGTCTGCTTCCTGCGCGGCGGCATTGTGGGCGGCCTCGTCGATCTCTACGGCCTCGTGTCTGGCAAGCGAGCGCGGAAGGCTGCGGAGACGGAGGAGGAGGCCGAGATCGAGACGCCGCAGCAAGCTCCTCCTGCGCCGATGCAGGCCAGGGAGGTCGCGCATCCCGCCTATTCCGGGCCGATCCTGAAAGCCACCGGCCTGACCAAGCGCTATGGCGGTCTCGTCGCCAACAGCGACATCGATTTCAGCGTCAATCAGGGCGAGCTGCGCGGCATCATCGGCCCCAACGGCGCCGGCAAATCGACCTTCTTCAAGATGCTGACCTGCGAGATCGCGCCGACCTCCGGCCGGATCGTGTTCGAGGGCCGCGACATCACGGGATTGAAGGTTACCGAGGTTTGCCAGCTCGGGCTTACCAAGAGCTACCAGATCAACCAGCTCTTCACGGGCCTCACGGTGCGGCAGAACCTGACGATCGCCGCACTCGCCGAGCTGCGCGGAAAATTCCGGCTCGACCTGTTCCGCAAGCTCTCGGGCGTGAAGGGCCTGACGGAGCAGGTGGCGCACACGCTTGCCCTGGTCAATTTGACCCGCCGCGCCGATACGCCGGTATCCGAGCTCGCCTATGGCGAGAAGCGCCGGCTGGAGATCGGGCTTGCACTCGCCACCTCGCCGCGCCTGCTGCTGCTCGACGAGCCGCTCGCGGGCATGAGCCCGCGCGAGCGGGTCGAGACCGTCAAGCTGCTCAAATCGATCGCGCGCGGCCGCACCATGATCATCATCGACCACGACATGGACTCGCTGTTCGAGCTGGTCGAGCGCGTGACGGTGCTCCAGGAGGGCAAGGTGCTGCTGGACGGCACACCGGAGGAAATCAGAACCAACGCCGCAGTGCAGGAAGCCTATCTCGGCGGCGTTCACGGAGAGATCGCCGCATGAGCCTGATCGAGGTCAACGGCCTGAACAGCTATTACGGGGACTCCCACATCCTGTTCGACGTCGCCATGCGCGTCGAGCGGCACGAGGTGGTGGCGCTGCTCGGGCGGAACGGCGCCGGCAAGAGCACGACGCTCAAGAGCCTGATGGGCGTCGTGACGCCCCGCAGCGGCAGCGTGAAGTTCGACGGCATCGATATCGCTGGACGCAAGAGCCACAGGATCGCGCAGGCAGGCATGCAGCTCGTGCACGAGGAGCGCCGGATCTTCGGCAGCTTGTCGGTGGAGGAGAACATCGTTCTCGCCGGGATCACCGCACCGAAGCGCTGGCCGCTCGAGCGCATCTACGAGATGTTTCCGCGGCTGAAGGAGCGGCGCAACAACCGCGGCACCGAGCTCTCCGGCGGCGAACAGCAGATGCTCGCGATCGCCCGGGCGCTGGTGCGCGATCCCAAGATCGTGCTGCTGGACGAGCCATTCGAGGGGCTCGCGCCCGTCATCGTCCACGATCTCGTCAAGGCCTGCCGCGAGCTCGCGGCCGCCGGCCAGACCATCGTGCTGGTCGAGCAGAATCTGGCAGCGACGCTGGCGCTGGCGACACGGATCTACATCATCAACAACGGCCACATCGTGCACGAGGGACCGGCGCAGGAGCTAAAGGCCCAGCCGGAGCTGCTGCAGCGATACCTTGGCGTCTAGGTCGAGTCCTCCTAAACTCCGGGATATCTGCTTTCGAGGGGGCAGCATGCGGCCTCGCCCCCGGAATGTCGCCTTGGGCCCAAAGCGGACACAGGGTCGCCTTTAGCCGAGGTGAGGTCTTGCCAAGCCGAACCAAACCTGAGGGAGGAGACGCTATGAGCGCGATCTGGCCGGAGATTCCCTTCGAGGCATGGCGCGAAACCTGTTCCGCGCTTCATCTGTACTGCCAGATTGTCGGCAAGTATCGGCTCGCGAGAACGCCATGGGTCAACCATTCCTGGCACGCGACCTTCTACGTGAATGCACGCGGGCTCACGACTTCGCTGATTCCAGACGCATCAGGTATCGAGATCGTCTTCGATCTCTCCCGTCACGTCCTGATCGGAGAAGCAGCCGATGGGTGCAGAGCGGAAATGCCGCTCGGGCGAATGTCCGTCGCCGAATTTCACGCCCGGTTCTGTGATTTGGTAGGACATCTCGGCGGAACACCAGAATTTGATGGTCGGCCCAGTGAGGTTCCAGATCCGATCCCGTTCACGGAGGACCGCCAGATCAGGCCCTATGACGCAGACGCCGTGACGCGGTTCTTCCGCGCCCTCGTCGCGATCAACGGAGTGTTTTATCGGTTTCGGACGGGGTTCACCGGGAAGGTCAGTCCGGTCCATCTCTTCTGGGGCAGCTTCGATCTCGCGGTGACGCGCTTCTCTGGGCGTTCCGCTCCGCTTCACCCGGGTGGCGTCCCGGGTTTGCCGGACGTCGTGACACGCGAGGCCTATAGCGATGAGGTCTCGTCCGCCGGCTTTTGGCCGGGCGGAGGTGGCACAGACTTTGCGGCTTTCTACTCCTATGCCTACCCCACCCCGAATGGCTTTGCTGACGGACAGGTCATGCCGGCGGGCGCATACTTCGATCGGAAGCTCGGCGAATATCTCCTGCCCTACGACCTTGTGCGAAAATCCAGCGAGCCAGAGGCCACGCTCATGGCGTTTCTGCAAACCACCTATCAGGCAGCAGCTGATGTCGGACGCTGGGATCGCGCCGCGCTCGAATGTCCGATTGGCTCTCCCCTTCGACCCCGCCCGCTGAACAGGAACTGATGAAGGTTCGATGAAAGATCGCTGGCTCGCAGTTTCGGTGGAGCGAAGCTGCGCCAGTCGATTTCGAGTTTGTCTCGATGATGGGTTTCGCAACAGCTCTACCCGTCCTACGGTCTTGCTGCAGCGCTATCTCGATCAACTGCCAAGCGCCGCAATCATCCGCTTGGCGTGATCGGCGAGCACGGCCATGTCTTCCTTGCGCGTCTGCGCCGGCAGCAGCTCGATTCCGGCCCTGACCGGCATGACGTGCATGTGCAGGTGGAAGATCACCTGCCCGCTCGCCGGTTCGCTGAACTGCTGCAGGATGATACCCTCGGCGTCGAACGCCTTCATCGCCGCAATCGCGATGCGCTTGCCGGTTCGGGCGACCGCGGCGAGATCGTCATCCGCGATGTCGAGGATGCCGCGCGCCGGCGCCCGGGGAATGACCAGCGTATGTCCGGGCGAGCGCGGCATGATGTCGAGGAAGGCGAGGCTGCGGTCGTCCCTGAAAACCTCGAAGCAGGGAATCTCGCCGCGCAGGATCTTTGCGAAGACGTTCTGATCGTCGTAAGCCGTCATGAACCCCTCGCTCGCTGCGAGGTGCGATCAGACGCGCTCCTTTCCGTTGACGCAAGCAATGCCGCCGATCTATCCACGACACCAGGCAGGATGGCTCCATTGGCGACAGGTTTCGATTCCGGACACAGCATCGAGAGTGCGCGGCGCGCGCTTGCGGCGCGGCTGCAATCGGCCGGCATCGAAGAGCCCGGCCTCGACGCGCGCCTGCTCGTCGGAGCCGCGCTGAGGCTTGATTTGACCGGCATCGTCACGCAGGCGGCGCGCCAGCTCACGCCCGAAGAGGCCGCGCGGCTCGAAGCCTATGCGCAGCGCCGGCTCGCGCATGAGCCGGTCGCCCGCATTCTCGGCGCGCGCGAATTCTGGGGCCTGCCGTTCCAACTGTCCGAAGCGACGCTGGTACCGCGGCCGGACACCGAGACCGTCGTCGAACTGGCACTGGAGATCTTTCGGGAGGCCACGATATCGGGGCCGCGCCCGCGAATCGCGGATATCGGCACCGGATCCGGCGCGATCCTGCTCGCGCTGCTGCACGAAATTCCCGATGCCTTCGGTGTCGGAACCGATCTCAGCCTCTCCGCGCTCGCCACTGCGCGGAGCAATGCCGCAGCACTGGGCCTCGCCGGCCGTTCCGGCTTCGTCGCTTGCTCCTATGCGGCGGCGCTGCGCGGCCCGTTCGATCTCATCGTGTCGAATCCGCCCTATATTCCCTCAGGGGAAATTCCGAAACTGAGCCTCGACGTGCGCGAGCACGATCCGCATCTGGCGCTCGACGGCGGCAATGACGGCTATGACGCCTACCGCGCCCTGATCCCGCAGGCGGCCGAGCGGCTCGCCCCCGGCGGGGCGTTGATCGTCGAGGCGGGGCAAGGGCAGGCCCGCGATATTGAAACCTTGATGACGGCTGCCGCGTTGTCTGTGGACAGGCCGCCCAAGGCCGATTTGGCGGGCATCCCGCGGGCGGTTTCGGCCCGAAAAATGCCCCCATAAAAGCCGGATTGGGTTGCAAAAAACCTCTTGGAATATCCCTTGGGAACGACTACGTTCCGGTCAACACATCGGTGCCGGCCCCGTAGACCTACGGGCAAAAGCCGGGCTCTCGGGCGAGAGCTTTACTGATTTAAAGGTTCCAAGCCGCAGGTCCTGTTGAGCGCGATGGCCATTGGAGCTGCGCTGCTCTCCGACCGCAAAGTGAACGAAAGCCTGATATTGCGCTTGAAGACTTACGCAACAAAGCTGGGCTTGTTTCGGCAGGCGATATGAATGGGTTCGCTGGCAATGGATGCTGGCGGGTGGGGAACGCGTCTTTGTTGAACGCGACGGTCGACGGACATCGGCAGGGTTCAAGCCGCTCTTGCGCGCGGTGCGCATGAGAGATGTGAACCGCTGTCATCAGGTCACTCCGAGCAATCAGTAATGCGTGCAACCTTTAGGGCTGGAATTAAAGGCAGGACATGAGAAACGGTCAGAACAAGCAGCGGATGCGCAACCGCAATAACAATAATAATAACAACAACAACAACCGGCGCGGCCAGAACCCGATGACCCGGGTTTACGAATCGAACGGACCCGACATCAAGATCCGCGGCACGGCTTCGCACATCGCCGAAAAATATCTTCAGCTCGCGCGCGATGCGCGCTCTTCCGGCGACCCGGTCGCCGCCGAGAACTACTACCAGCACGCCGAGCATTATTTCCGCCTGATCGCGGCAGCCCAGGAACAGTTCCGCCAGAACCAGCAGCCGCGCGGCGACGAGCCCGTCAGCAACAGCGGCGACGACAGCGAGGACGACGGCGAGAATTTCTCGAATTTCGGCCAGGAGCCGGGCTTCGTCCCGCAGCCGCCGCAGCAGCAACAGCCCTTCATGCGCGACCGCGACGGCCAGCGCGATCACCAGCGTGATCATCAGCCGCGTGACGGCCAGCAGCCCTATCAGCGCGACAACCAGCAGCCCCGCGAACATCGCGAACGCGACCATCGTGCGCAGCCGCAATATCAGCCGCAGCCGCTGCCGCTGAACCAGCCGCAGCCCGTCGTTGCCGACACCGGCAGCGTCGATCGCCTGCCCTCCTTCATCACCGGCGCACAGCCGCAAGTGAATAGTGCCGCGAATGGCGGTCAGGGTGGCCTGGAAGGCGGCGGTGGCGGCGAACGCTTTCCGCGGCGGCGCCGCCGGCCGCATGGCCCGCGCCCCGAGCGCGAGGCGGCTCCGGCCGGCTCCAGCGACGAAGTCGCCTCCGGCGAGTAAGCTTCTTCCGATATTCTGATCTGCAATCGTCCCGGCCTCGCGCCGGGACGATTTGTTTTCAAGTGCGCGTCACCGTCGAGGACGGCACCAGCACCGGCTTCAACGAGGGAATCAGCCGCGCGCGCTCGCGCTTGGCGGGGATCGCGCGATAGACCTGCTTGGTCGCCTCGACAATGTGCACGCCGGCAAAGGGCAACGACAGCGCCGCGCCCGCACGCTCCCACACCTGCGCCGATTTCAGCACCCAGCCGCCGGCATAGGGCGGCATGAACAACGCCTCGCCCCAGGCGGTCGGCGTGAACCAGGTCTGGCGCAACAGGTCGGTGATCTGCGAGCGCGAATAGGGCCGGCCGTGACCGAACGGCGTGCTGTCGGTGCGGGTCCAGACCCCGCGCCGGTTCGGGATCACCGCGATCACGCGGCCGGAGGGCGACAGCACCCGCCACACCTCGCGCAAGAGCGCAGCCGGGTCGTCCGACATCTCCAGCGCGTGAATCAGTAGGATCCGGTCGACCGCGGCGTCAGGAAGCGGCAGCGAGAATTCATCGACCAGCGAGGCCAGCGCCGGCCGGCCCGTCGGCCATTTCAAGACGCCCTGCGCCGACGGCATGAAGGCGATGCAGCGCTCCGCGTCCTCGCGGAACAGGCCGAGATAGGGGGTGGGATAGCCGAAGCCGAGCACACGCTGGCCCGCGGCGGTCGGCCAGCGCTCCCTGATGCCGCGATTGATCATTTGCCGCGCCACAATCCCGAGGCGACGGGAGTAGAACTCGCGGAGGTCGACGACATCAATGGTCATGACGGCAATGTAACATGCACGAGGCGGCTCCCGCGCCCGGAATATTGCATTGCCTGCGCAACGTTAACGCCATATTTGTCTGCGGGGCTGAGCGCGATGGAGATGACATGGCCGCCGAAATTCGTACTTTCACCTGTTTAAACGACAATTTCGGTTATCTGATCCACGATGTGGAAACCAAGGCGACGGCGTCGATCGACGCGCCGGAGGCCGGCCCCATCCTGAAGGCGCTTGAGCGCGAGGGCTGGCAGCTCACCGACATCCTGATCACCCATCATCATGGCGATCATGTCGGCGGGGTCGCCGAACTCAAGCAGAAATACAATTGCCGCGTCGTCGCGCCGCATGACAAGACGACTGAGATCGCCAACGTCGACCTGCGCGTCGCCAATGCCGACATCGTCAAGGTCGGCAGCTTGCTGGGGCGCGTACTGGAGACGCCCGGCCACACGCTCGACCACATCTCCTACGTGTTCGACAACGAGAAGACGCTGTTCGCGGCCGACACGTTGTTCTCGATCGGCTGCGGCCGCGTGTTCGAAGGCGACTACCCGATGATGTGGGACTCGCTTCTGAAGCTGCGGGCGCTGCCTGACGACTTCAAGCTCTATTGCGGGCACGAATACACCGCGTCCAACGTCAAGTTCGCGCTCACCATCGACCCCGACAATGTGGCGCTCCAGGCACGCGCGGCGGAAGTGGCGAAGCTGCGGGCCGAGAATAGGCCAACCATTCCATCACTGCTTGGTGACGAGAAGCGAGCAAACGTGTTCCTGCGTGCTGATGAACCATCGGTCGCAACCAGGCTACACATGAAGGGCGCGGACGCTGCCGCGGTGTTTGGCGAACTGCGCGAGCGCAAGAACAAATCCTGAAGAAGAAATCCTGACGGGGATCGATGCCGACCGCAGCCGAGATCATCGCACGCCTCGAACTCCGCCCGCATCCCGAAGGCGGCCACTACCGCGAGACGTTTCGCGACCAGACCACGGACCCTAACGGCCGGTCGCGCTCGACCCTCATTTATTTCCTGCTCGCGCGCGGCGAACGCTCGCATTGGCATCGCATCGACGCCGTGGAGACCTGGCACTACTACGCCGGCAGCCCGCTGACGCTGCGCATCGCGCATGAAGGCTGCTCGCAACACGAGGTGCGGCTCGGCACGGACCTTGTGAGCGGCGAACGGCCGCAGGGAATCGTGCCGGCGAATGCCTGGCAGACGGCGGAGAGCATGGGAGAGTGGACGCTGGTCGGTTGCACCGTGGCGCCCGCATTCGAGTTCGCAAAATTCGAGCTCGCGCCGAAGGACTGGGAGCCGTAAGGCGCACTGTCATTCCCTGGCGCCGCATGGCAGCGAGCCCGACAACAACTGTCACCGCTTCCGCAGCACCATATCCTTCGCCGCGATCAGGCCGCCGCCGGCGATCAGGATCGCGGCGATGGCGATGTTCGCGCTGGCTTTTGCAAAACCGGCGGCGATGAGGAATCCGGTCGAGAGCAGCGGCGTCGCATAGGATGCGGCGCCGAGCACGCGGATGTCGCCGCGCTTCATACCGATGTCCCAGGCGTAGAACGCGGCGCCGACGGGGCCGATGCCGAGAGCGGCCACGGAGAGCCATTGCAGCGTCGTCTCCGGCCACACCGTGGTTTCAAGCAGACCATGCATCAGCGCGGCAAGCGCGGCGGTGGCAAGGCAGAAGCCCGCGACCGCATCGGTCGGCACCGCCTTCAATCGCCGCGACAACACCGAATAGGCCGCCCAGACGAACGCCGCGATGAACGCCGCGATCAATCCCGGCAGCTGGCCCGGCGCGAAGCCGGAGGTGCTCCCGGCGAACAGCAGCACGGTGCCGACGAGGCCGAGCACGGCACCAATGATGTGATGCACCGCAAGCCGCTCGCCCGGCAGGAACGACGAGAACAGCACGATCAGGAGCGGCCACATGTAATTCAAAAGGCCGGCTTCGGCCGGCGGCGCAAAGCGCAGCGCCAGGAAATACAGTGCGTGATAGCCGAACAGGCCACCGACGCCGACGACCCATACGACCAGCGGCTGACGCAAGCTCCTCGCCGCATCGCCGCGGCCGACCCAGGTGAGGAGGCCGACGAGACCGCCGATCGCGAACGTCATGGCGGCGAGCTGGAACGCCGGAATCTTTCCGGTCGCCACCGTCATCACGGAAAGCAGCGACCACATCAGGATCGCGGTCAATCCGATCAGTGTGGCTGTGCGCGGGGTCATCAATCGAAAGGCCCTGAGGACGATGATGCCCGGCACGAGGCCGGGCATTTCGTCTTCACTATCGCCTTGTCGCGCCTGAATCTACAGGCTTGACGCCCTATCAGGCGTGATACTGGCCGCCATTGATGGTCAGCGTCGAGCCGGTGATGAAGCCGGCCTCATCGGCGGCGAGGAACACCACGGCGCGCGCGATCTCCTCGGGTTCGCCGAGACGGTTGACCGGGATCTGCGGGATCACGTTCTTTTCCAGCACGTCCTTCGGCACCGCCTGCACCATCTCGGTGTTGATGTAGCCCGGTGCGATCGCGTTGACGGTGATGCCGCCCTTGGCGTTCTCGATCGCGAGCGCCTTGGTGAAGCCGATGTCGCCGGCCTTTGCTGCGGAATAGTTGACCTGGCCGAATTGCCCCTTCTGGCCGTTGATCGACGAGATCGAGATGACGCGGCCGAACTTGCGCGCGCGCATGCCCTCGATGACCTGGCGCGTCATGTTGAACAGCGAGCCGAGATTGGTGTTGATCACGGCGTTCCACTGCTCGAGCGTCATCTTGTGGAAGGCGGTGTCCCGGGTGATGCCGGCATTGTTGACGAGCACGTCGACGGGGCCGAGCTCGGCCTCGACCTTCTTCACGCCTTCGGCGCAAGCATCGAAATTGCTGACGTCCCATTTGTAGACGGCGATGCCGGTCTCAGCCTTGAACTTCTCCGCCGCCACATCGTTGCCGGCATAGCTTGCCGCGACCTTGTAGCCGGCCGCCTTCAGCGCCTTGCTGATCGCAGCTCCGATGCCCCGCGTACCACCCGTCACCAGTGCAACACGTGCCATATCGTATTCCTTCCCTTGGACTCTGCGGACGTTTCTGAGTGATCGTTTTAGATGCGGATTATGCGGTTGGTTTGACGGACATCAAGAACAAAACGCCCGGCATCGAGCCGGGCGTTTGTATTTAGTCGAGGCTGGCGCTGTTGCGAAGAATATTTGATTTGCAACCGCCGCCTTTTTAGTCGCGTGCGATGCACTCATCTATGTGTGCAGCGCACGCGCAAGTGACACGTAAGTTAGATGTCAGCTTCAGTCGCGCGCCAGGCACATCGCGATACCCATGCCGCCGCCGATGCACAGCGTGGCGAGGCCCTTCTTCGAATCGCGCTTCTGCATTTCGTGCAGCAGCGTCACCAGCACGCGTGCGCCGGAAGCACCGACCGGATGGCCGATCGCGATCGCACCGCCGTTGACGTTGACCTTCGAGGTATCCCAGCCGAGATCCTTGTTGACGGCGCAGGCCTGCGCCGCGAAGGCCTCGTTGGCCTCGATCAGGTCGAGATCGCCGACGCTCCAGCCGGCCTTCTTCAGCGCGGCGCGCGAGGCCGGGATCGGGCCCGAGCCCATGATCTTCGGATCGACGCCGGCCTGCGCCCAGGACACGATGCGCGCGATCGGCTTCTTGCCTTCCTTGGCGGCCTGCTTTGCCGTCATCAGCACAACGGCAGCGGCGCCGTCGTTGATGCCGGAGGCCGAACCCGCGGTGACCGTGCCTTCCTTCTCGAAGGCGGGCTTGAGCTTCGCCATCCCGTCGAGCGTTGCACCATGACGCGGATATTCGTCGGCGCTGACGACGATGTCGCCCTTGCGGGTCTTGATGGTGACGGGAACGATCTCGTCGTTGAACTTGCCGGCCTTCTGCGCCGCCTCGGCCTTCTGCTGCGAGTGGACCGCGAACTCGTCCTGCTGGGCTCGGGTAATCTGCCACTGGCGCGCGACGTTCTCGGCCGTATTCCCCATGTGATAGCCGTTGAAGGCATCCCACAGGCCGTCCTTGATCATGGTGTCGACGAACTCGACCGGGCCCATCTTGACGCCGCCGCGCAGATACTGGGCGTGCGGAGCCATGCTCATGGATTCCTGGCCGCCGGCGACCACGATCTCGGAATCGCCGTTGAGCAGCGCCTGGTAGCCCAACGCGACGGTGCGCAGGCCCGAGCCGCAAAGCTGGTTGACGCCCCAGGCCGGGCTCTCCACCGGAATGCCGGCGGCAATCGAGGCCTGGCGGGCCGGGTTCTGACCCTGAGCCGCGGTCAGGATCTGACCCATGATGACTTCGGAGACCCGGCCAGGCTCGATGCCACCACGCTCCAGCGCGGCCTTGATAGCGATGGCGCCGAGGTCATGGGCGGGAAGGGTCGCGAACGCTCCGTTGAAGCTTCCGACCGGGGTGCGGGCGGCGCTGACGATGACGACATCGTCTGACATGGGCATCTCCTGGTGTTGAAAGGGGGCAGGCGGGGCTGGGGAAACGGCTCGCCAGTCTCGAATGGCATCCTGTTAACGTCGTTGAGGCATGTCAATCGGCCGGCGACCGAATTCATGCCGCAACGCATTCAAAATAGCGTTCTTGGCGCTTTCGCAAGCACGTTTTTGCTGCCCGATTAACCGTGGCGCACAAAACGGTAGCGTGACCCCTTTGAAAATGCTTATTTTGTTGCGTTGCGTACTCTTCCCGCCCTGCGGCATTATCCGCCGGGTTCCCGTTCTCCGCGCTTGCAAGTGAGAGCCCATGGCGAAATCAGACCAACCCACCACCATCAAGAAATACGCGAACCGCCGGCTCTATAACACCGGAACGAGCACCTACGTGACGCTCGAAGACCTCGCCGCCATGGTCAAGGACGGAGAGGATTTCCTGGTCTACGACGCCAAGACCGGCGACGACATCACCCGCTCCGTGCTCGCCCAGATCATCTTCGAGCAGGAGAACAAGGCCGGCCAGAACCTGCTGCCGACCACCTTCCTGCGCCAGCTCATCCGCTTCTACGGCGACAGCATGCAGATGGTGGTGCCGAAATATCTGGAGCAGTCGATCGCGACGCTGACCCAGGAGCAGGAGAAGTTCCGCAAGCAGATCGCCAACTCGCTCTCCGGCACTCCTTTTGCTCCGTTGGAAGAACAGGTCCGCCGCAACATGGAGCTGTTCCAGCAGACCTTCTCGATGTTCAAGCCGTTTGCCCCCAACGCGGGCCGTCCGGCGACCAGCCCCGAACCGGAGGCCGACGCAAGCGCTGCGGCGCCGACGGACAGCAGCAACATCGACGACCTGCGTCAGCAGATGAAGGACATGCAGGAACGCCTCGAGCGGATGTCGAAGAAGGACGAGTAGGGATTTCGTTCGCGCCGGCGCGTCCACCTGCGGCGGGCGCGCGGGCCGCCGGTTCATAGCAGCGCGACTTGCGCGCTGTCGTCCCGGCCAGGCCGGAGCCGCCATGTCCGACCGCAGCACCCACTGGGACAACGTCTACGCCACCAAGGGCGAGGCCGAGGTGAGCTGGTTTCAGGACAGCCCGGCGATCTCGCTCGAGATGATCCGCTCGGCCTGTCCTGACCATGGCGCCGCCATCATCGACATCGGCGGCGGTGCTTCGCGGCTGGTGGACGCTCTCCTGCGGGACGGATACCGCGACCTCGCCGTGCTGGATCTCTCCGCCAACGCGCTTGAAGCGGCGAAGAAACGAATCGGCCGCGCCGCTTCAGCAGTCGACTGGATCGTTGCCGACGCCACGACATGGCGGCCGGGGCGCAGCTACAACCTCTGGCACGATCGCGCGGCATTCCACTTCCTGACCGATCCGCGCGACAGGGCCGCTTACGTCGAGCGCCTGCGGTCGGCGATTACGCCCGACGGCCACGCCATCATCGCGACATTTGCGCTTGATGGCCCGGAGAAATGCAGCGGCCTTCCGGTGCAGCGGCACGATAGCGCGAGCCTTGCTGCGGAGCTTGGGCCGGAGTTCGAGCTGATCGAGACCCGGAGCGAGACGCATCACACGCCGTGGAAGTCGACCCAGGCGTTTCAGTTCAGCCGGTTTAAGCGACGCGGCTAGGACGAAGGAAAGTGCGGCGCCCTACGCCGCCAGCTTCACCGCATGCGCAAAGTCCCAATAGAGCTTGCGCGCTTTGGTGTAGAGCGGGCCCGGCTTCAGCTCGCGATCGTCGATGCGGATGACGGGGGCTACCTTGGCGAAATTGCCGGTCGAGAAAATCTCGTCGGCAGCGAGGAAGTCGGCATAGCGCAGCGTCTTCTCGACCACGGTAACGCCCTCGCCGCGCAGCAGGCTGATGACGCGCTGGCGCGTGATGCCGTTCAGGAACGTGCCGTTCGGGACCGGCGTGTAGACCACGCCGTCCTTGGCCATGAACACGTTGGAGTTGCCGAACTCCGCGACATTACCGAGCATGTCGAGCATCAGCGCGTTCTGGAAGCCGCGCCCGGCGGCTTCCGCGAGCGCGCGCGAATTGTTCGGATAGAGACAGGCGGCCTTCGCCTCGACCGGCGCGCATTCGGCGGTGGGCCTGCGGAACGGCGACAGCGTGATGGCGTTGCCGACCGGTTTCGGCATCGGCGCCTCGTAGATGCACAGGCACCAATTGGTCGTCTCGGGGTCGAACAGCACGCCGCCGCCCGAACCGTTCTGCGCCCAGTACATCGGGCGGACGTACAGCTCGGCCTTCGCGGCGAAGCGCGCGATGCCTTCGTGTGCGAGCGAAAGCCAGGTGCCGGTGTCGACCACCGGCTTCAGGCCAAAATTGATCGCGGATTGGTTGGCGCGGGCGACGTGACGGTCGAGGTCGGGCGCGACGCCCTCGAACGCGCGCGCACCGTCGAACACGACCGAGCCGAGCCAGGCCGCATGCGTGCGCGGGCCCATGATCGGCACGTTACCGTCGTGCCATTTGCCCTCGAAGAAGGTCCAGCTCGGCGAATATTCAATCGGTTTCTTGATCTCGGCCATGACCGGCCTCCCTTGGACATACCCGGGCACTATTGTCCCAATGTCTAAATGATTCCCTGCTGGGATATGGTGCGTTACCCTCTCCGACGAGGGAGAAGGATCCATGCCGCTCGATCCGCTTGCAAGGCGTTTGTTGACCATGATGGCTGCGGCCGCCCCGCAGGGGCGGAGCCGGCCGAGCGTCGAGGCACGGCGGCAGTCGCTGGCCAAGCTGATGCAGTTTGCACGCACTGATGCGCCGGATGTGACCACCGCCGACGGCACGTTTCCGAGTCCCGGCGGAGAGCTGCCCTATCGCCTTTATTCGCCCGCATCAGCCGGCGACCACGCGCCGGGCTTCGTGTTCTTTCATGGCGGCGGGCTCGTGGCCGGCAGCATTGCGACGCATGACCGCATCGCGGCGGCGCTGGCGCATGTAACCGGCTGTCGCCTCGTCTCGGTCGATTACCGGCTCGCGCCTGAGTACAAATTTCCTGCTGCCGTCATTGATGCGATCGCGGCCACGGAGTGGGTCGCGCGGCAAGCCCCGTCGCTGGGCATCGACGCCGAACGTCTGGTGGTCGGCGGCGATTCCGCCGGCGCCACGCTCGCGGCGATCGTGTGCCAGGAAGCGATGCAGACCGCCGGCCTCTCGATCGTCGCGCAATGCCTGATCTGCCCGGTGCTGGATTTCGAGGAGACCTCGCCTTCACGCGAGGCATTCGCCGAAGGCCATCTGATCGATCGCGCCACCATCGAAGCCGATCTCGCTGATTACCTGCCTGATGGCATCGACACCGCCAACCCCCGCATCTCGCCCTTGCGCGCGACGCGGCTTGCAGGCCTGCCGACCGCGATCATCCACACCGCCGAATTCGATCCGATGCGCGACGAGGGCAATGCCTATGCGCGCAAGCTGCTCGCCGCGGGTGTCGCGGTCGAGCATGTCTGCCATGACGGCATGGTCCACAATTTCCACGCCATGGGCGCGATCCTGCCGCAGGCGCAGCTCGTGCTGTCGCAGATCGGCGAACAGGTTCGGCGGGCGGTGGAGAAATGAGGCGCTTTCTTACCCTCTCCCCCTGTGGGAGAGGGTGGATCGCCGCGTAGCGGCGCTTCGCGCCACCTTCTCCCGCAAGGGGAGAAGGGAAGAAAGCATCACGCGCGCGCGCCGAGCACGGCCCGCGCCGCCACGACATATTCCAGCCAATGCGCATCCGCATAGCGCTCGGCCTGCCGTGCGCAGCTGACGTCAGGGGCATGGGCGGCGGCAATCGTGCGCGCGAATCGCTCTTCGGCGACCGTCACGTCGCCAGGCTCGGCCGACGGTACGCTAGCCGCCGCCGCGGTCGGAGCGACAGCGAGGCCCGCCAGACCAGTGAGCAGGATGCGGCGTGACGTGTTCATGGCTGTGTCCTTCCAATGTCCGGCCCGCACTCCGGCCGGCGCGTGTGTCAGTGCGATCACGGCAGGGTAGCCGCGCACATCCGTGCCGTCCATCGCTTACGGATACCGATTGACCACCCGAGCGATCACGTTCCATCCAACAACGGTTCCGTCATCAAATCGCCACGCGTCGGATTGTCACGTGTCCCATCACAACCCATCGCATCGCCAGGCTTCGCGCGCTGTCGCGATGGGACTGCTTTGTCTGACGATCTCGGCAGGCACTGCCTTCGCTGCCGACGATGAGGACGACGCGCCGGCAAAGCCCGATGTCCCCAACATCTACCTCGATCTTCGTACGATCTATGCGACGATCCCCGCCGTCACGCTCGGGCTCGGCTTCGGCAACACATCATTGTCGGCCGCATTCGAAGCGCTGGCGGTACGCAGAGGCACGACGCTGCCGAGCGGTTTGCCGGCGGCGTCCGCAAGCGCGTGATGAGCGCGCAGGTCTTTGCCGACAAGGTTCAGTTCGGCCTCACCATGAGCATCGGCATGGCGGCAGCCACCGTCAGCATGTCCGGCATCGACGCGCCGATGGGCGCGGCCGATCATGCGCTCTACCAGGGCCAAGGCCGAAGGCCGCAATCGCTGCATCGCCTGGGCGCCCCCGCCGCCTGTAAGCAAGGCGGCGGAGTGATCGTCGAAGCAGCGTCTACTCTGGCACCGGCACGTCAAACGTGTTGAGCGTGACCGAGACCATGCAGTAGACGCCGACGAGATAGGACAGCTCGGCCGCGCCGTGCTCGCCGAACTCCTTCACCGCGGCGCGCCAGGTCAATTCCGGCAGCACGCCGCCGCTGACCAATGCGGACGCCACGTCGTAGGCGACGGCTTCCTGCTTGGTGAGATCGACCGGCCGCTGCCCCGCGACGATGGTCGCGAGCTTCTCGTCGGAGAGGCCGCGCTGCTCGGCAACGAGCACATGAGCATAGAGCTCGTAGCCGGAGCGGAAATGCGAGCCGGTGACGAGGATCGCGACCTCGCGCACCGGGGCCGGCAGCAGCGGGTTCGATGCGATTGCCTTGACCAGCTCCCACACCGGCTTGCCGAAACGCGGCTCGCGGATCCAGGGATTCCACGGCCCCAGCAGCGCGCCGTCGTTGCGCATGTTCACGAAGCCCTTGAAGTGGTCCTTGATGCCGGCTCGCATGTCGTCATAGAGGGGCTTCTGTTCGTCGGTCAGATCTTTCGGATCGAGAATGGGAAGGCGCACGGCGGGGATCTCCTCGTTGAGAAGAGGCGAAGCTCACCCGCGTGTGCGTGCAAGGCAAGTGAAGTTGCCGTGACGGTCGTGCCATTTTGGAAGTGGCAGGGAAACGTCGGCTAGGATGCCTCGGGGCTTGGTACGATCTGCGGATTTGCGACGTCGTCGACATCGAGCGTCAGTGGCTCGCCCGTCGTGAGGAACGACGACAGGGCCGCCTCGAACGGCGCAGGATCGAGGCCGCGCCCCTTCAGCCATTCGGGCTCGTAATAGGTCTGCCGGTAGCGCTCGCCGGAATCGCAGATCAGCGTCACCAGCGACCCTGATACGTTCGCCTGTCGCATCTCCGAGGCGAGGCGGCACAGTGCCAGGAAGTTGGTGCCGGTGGAGCCTCCGACCGCGCGGCGCAGACGGCGCGACAGCACGTTCATCGCCGCGATCGTTGCCGCATCCGGGATCTTCATCATGCGGTCGACCACGCCGGGGACGAAGGAGGGTTCGCAGCGCGGCCGGCCGACGCCCTCGATCAGCGATGGACGTTCGCAAACATGGGAACGGTCCTGCGTGCGGAAACAGTCGAAGAAGGCGGAATGCTCGACATCGGCGACGCACAGCCGTGTCGGATACTGGCGATAGCGCAAGTAGCGTCCGATGGTGGCCGAGGTGCCGCCGGTGCCCGCACCCATGACGATCCAGTCGGGAATCGGACGCGGCTCGCCCGCCAATTGCGTGAAGATGGATTCGGCGATGTTGTTGTTGCCACGCCAGTCGGTGGCGCGCTCGGCGAAGGTGAACTGGTCCATGTAGTGGCCGTTCAGCCGGGTAGCGAGCGCGGCGGCTTCCGCGTAGAGCGCGCGGCCGTCGTCGATCAGGTGGCAGTTGCCGCCATAATGCTCGATCGCGGCGATCTTCTCCGCCGAGGTCGTGCGCGGCATCACGGCGTAGAAGGGCACGCCGATCATCTGCGCGAAATAGGCTTCCGACACCGCCGTCGATCCCGACGAGGCCTCGACCACAGGCGTGCCTTCGCGGATGTGGCCGTTGCAGAGCGCGTAGAGGAACAGCGAGCGCGCAAGGCGGTGCTTCAGGCTGCCGGTCGGATGCGTGGACTCATCCTTGAGATAGATGTCGATGCCTGATAGCGCCGGCACGATCAGCCGGATCAGATGCGTGTCGGCCGTGCGGCACTGGTCGGCCTCGATCGCGGCGACGGCCTCGTCCACCCAACCGCGCCGATAGGCCGGCCCGGCCGGATTGAGATGGCGGAAGGGGAATGTCTGCATCGCCTGAATCTCCCATGATGCGGATCGCGCATCAAGTGCACTGGATTTTGTTTTGACGCGTTTTATGACGCGAACCGGTTTCCACTTCGCTGGAAAACGCTATGGCTCAAAACTCCAGCGGCGCGTTGTCGACGACCTCCTTCATCACGAAGAAGGTGCGGGTCTGGCGCACGCCGGGCAGCGCGATCAGCTGCTCGCCATGAATGCGGTTGAAATCCTCCATGTCGCCGACGCGGATCTTGAGGAAATAGTCGAAGTCGCCGGCGACGAGATGGCAGTCGAGCACGCATTTCAGCCGGGTGATCGCCTGCTCGAAGGTGGCAAAACTCTCCGGGGTCGAGCGGTCGAGCACGACGCCGACCATCACCAGCGTGCCCTTCGCCACCTTCTTCGGCGCGACCATGGCGCGGACCGCGGCGATGAAGCCGTCTTCGAACAGGCGCTGGGTGCGGCGATGGCAGGTGGCGGGGCTGATGGCGACGGTTTCGGCCAGCTCGGCGTTACTCAGCCGGCCGTTATTTTGCAGCAATCTCAACATCTTGAGGTCAGTGCGGTCGAGTCGGGCAGCCATGGAAGAAGCTTTCGATATTTGGCTCTAGTTCGGAAGAAAGTAGATCTATTGGACGCTATACTGCAAGCTTTACGACAGTTACTGCGCAATATTTGAAAGCACATTTGTCCACTGCAGTGCTAGGCGCTTGAGCCAATTCAACGCCAATCGGGATGACCCAATGATGCTGGACAAATTCACGCGCTATCCGCTGACCTTCGGCCCGACGCCCATCGAGAAGCTGGAGCGGCTGTCGAAGCATCTCGGCGGCAATGTCGAGATCTATGCCAAGCGCGAGGACTGCAATTCCGGGCTCGCCTATGGCGGCAACAAGCTGCGCAAGCTCGAATACATCATCCCCGACGCGATCGCCTCGAACGCCGACACGCTGGTCTCGATCGGTGGCGTGCAGTCCAACCACACCCGCATGATCGCAGCGGTCGCCGCCAAGATCGGCATGAAGTGCCGCCTGGTGCAGGAAGCCTGGGTCCCGCACGAGGACGCCGTCTATGACCGCGTCGGCAACATCATGCTGTCGCGCATCATGGGCGCCGACGTGCGTCTGGTCGACGACGGCTTCGACATCGGCATCCGCAAGAGCTGGGAGCAGGCGATCGAGGAGGTGAAGGCGGCGGGCGGCAAGCCCTATGCGATTCCCGCCGGCGCATCCGTGCACAAATTCGGCGGGCTCGGCTATGTCGGCTTCGCCGAGGAAGTGCGCAAGCAGGAAGCCGAGCTCGGCTTCAAGTTCGACTACATCGTGGTCTGCACCGTCACCGGCTCCACCCATGCCGGCATGCTGGTCGGCTTCGCCGCCGACGGCCGCGCGCGAAAGGTGATCGGCATCGACGCCTCGTTCACGCCGGCGCAAACGAAGGCGCAGGTGCTCTCGATCGCGCGGAACACCGCCAAGCTCGTTGAGCTCGGCAAGGATATCGTCGAAGACGACGTCGTGCTGATCGAGGACTACGCCTATCCCGCCTATGGCGTGCCGTCGGAAGAGACCAAGGAAGCGATCCGCCTCACGGCACGGTTAGAGGCGATGATCACCGACCCTGTCTATGAGGGCAAATCGATGCAAGGCCTGATCGACCTGACCCAGAAGGGCCATTTCGAAAAGGGCGCAAAGATTCTCTACGCCCATCTCGGCGGCGCGCCGGCGCTCAACGGCTACGGTTACGCATTCCGGAACGGCTGAGGTCTGTAGCCCGGATGGAGCGAAGCGTAATCCGGGACTTGTACAATACGGAAAGACTTCCCCGGATTGCGCTTCGCTCCATCCGGGCTACGGGTCAGGATGACCTACCGCGTCTTGACGATCTGGAGCAGCTCGTCGCCGTAATGCTCGAGCTTCTTGTCGCCGATGCCGGGCACGTTGCGGAGCTCGTCGAGCGTCGTCGGCGACGCCCGGACGATGCCGTCGATGGTCGCATCGTGCAGCACGACATAGGCCGGCACGCCGCGTTCGCGCGCGATGTCCGAACGCCAGGACCTCAGCCGCGCACGCAATTCGGGATCGACATCGCCCTGCGGCGCGTTGGCCGAAGGCGCGAGGTCGCCACGGCGGGATTTCGTCCGGCTCGCGCGAACGCGCGTACCCGGCGCCTCCTCGCGCAGCCACACCTCGGTCTCGCCACGTAGCACGCCGCGCGCGCTCTCCGTCAGCTTCAGCGCGCCGAACGCCTCGCTGTCGCTGTACAAATGCCCCATCGCCACCAGCTGCCGCAGCACCGTGCGCCACTGCTTCTCGTTCAGCTCGCGCCCGATGCCGAACACGGACAATTTGTCGTGGCCGAACTGCGTCACCTTTTCGGTGAGGCGGCCAATCAGGACGTCGATCAGCTGCATCGCACCGAAACGCTGCCCGGTGCGATAGGCGCAGGACAGCAGCTTCTGCGCCAGCACCTTGCCGTCGCGCATCTTCGGTGGCGTCAGGCAGTTGTCGCAATTACCGCAGGTCTCGCCGTCCACGGCCTCGCCGAAATAGCCGAGCAACCGCTTGCGCCGGCACTGCGCGGTCTCGGCGAGGCCGACCAGTGCGTCGAGCTTGCCGATCGACACCCGCTTGAAATCGTCAGAACCACTGGACTCGTCGATCATGCGGCGCTGCTGCACGATGTCGGAGAGACCATAGGCCATCCAGGCCGCCGACGGCTTGCCGTCGCGGCCGGCGCGCCCCGTCTCCTGATAATAGGCCTCGATGCTCTTGGGCAGATCGAGATGGGCGACGAAGCGGACGTCGGGCTTGTCGATGCCCATGCCGAAGGCGATGGTCGCGACGATGACGATGCCGTCCTCGTTGAGGAACCGGTCCTGGTTGCGCGAGCGTATGCTGCTGTCGAGCCCGGCGTGATAAGGCAGCGCCGCAATGCCGGCGTCGTCGAGCGCGGCGGCAACCTCCTCGACGCGATTGCGCGACAAGCAATAGACCACGCCGGCGTCGCCGGCATGCCGCTCCCGGATGAATTCTTTCAGCTGCGACACTGCGTTGCGCTTGTCGACGATCTCGTAGCGGATATTCGGGCGGTCGAAGCTGGAGACGAATTGCGGGCTGTCGGCGAGCCGGAGGCGCTCGACGATCTCCTTGCGGGTCAGCTCGTCGGCGGTCGCGGTCAGCGCGATGCGCGGAACGTTCGGAAAACGTTCGGCGATGATGGAGAGGCCGACATATTCGGGGCGGAAGTCATGGCCCCATTGCGAGACGCAATGCGCCTCGTCGATCGCGAACAGCGCGACCTTCGCCTGCGCCAGCAGCGACAGGCAGCGCGGCGTCACCAGGCGTTCCGGCGCGACATAGAGCAGGTCGAGATCGCCCGCGATCAGGCGGCGCTCGATGTCAGAAGCTTCCTGCAGCGTCAACGACGAGTTCAGCGCGGCGGCGTTGACCCCGGCCTCGAGCAGGCCGGCAACCTGGTCGCGCATCAGCGCGATCAGCGGCGACACCACGATACCGCAACCTTCGCGCAGCAGTGACGGCAATTGATAGCACAGCGACTTGCCGCCGCCGGTCGGCATCAGGACCAGGCAATTGCCGCCATCCGTGACGTGCCGGATGATCTCGCCCTGTGCACCACGGAACTCCGGCAGGCCGAACACCGAATGCAGCACCGACAGCGCGTCGCGGCCGTTGGCCGGCGCAGGCAGCGGGGCGGTGGAAGGTGCGGACATGGGTGCGTCGGTGCAAGGCCGTAGGATTCGTCACAAGGCCAGTCGCATGACCGCGCGGGCATGGCAAGACTGTTTGGATGGCAGGCAGGACTCTTCCCCTCTCCCCTTGCGGGAGAGGGTGGATCGCCGCGTAGCGGCGAGACGGGTGAGGGGTATCTCTCCACGGATTCGGTAAAGCTTGCTCTGTGGAGACATACCCCTCATCCGGCGCCATAGCCGAAGCTTTGCTTCGGCGTTCCTAGGAACGGCGGCCGAAGGCCGCCTATGCCACCTTCTCCCGCAAGGGGAGAAGGAAGAAGAAAGCTACGCCCCGATTCGTCGCAGCGCTTCCGCCACCGTCACGATCGGCATGTCGCGCTTCCCGGCCGCCTCCAGCGCATGGCGCATCAGGTGCGGCGTGCAGCCGTAGGGGCTTGGCGCGTCGGCGACGTCGTGGCCGTAGAAGATCAGCCATCCGCCGCTCGCCACCGCCTCGTCGAAATAGCGATCGACGCCCGCAATATCGATCTCGCGATCGACCAGAGGCGAGGCGCGTAGGAACTGGAGGTCGATGACGTCGCGATTGACGCCGGGAAGGATGCCGCGCGCCGAGCGAAAAGCCTTGGCAAGCTGCGGCTTGCGCCAGATCGAGGCGATTCCATAGGGATAGGCGAAGTTCTCCAGCACGATCGAGGAATCGATGGCGTGGAAATGGCTGCGGTTACGCTCGATCTCGCGCGCCATGGCGGCCTCGTCGAGATCGGCCGAGCTCTGGTGCGAAAAGGTATGGCAGGCGATCTCGTGACCGGCCCGGTGAAGCCGTACGATCGCGGCATTCGACAGACCGTGCCAGTGATCCGACGGACGATCGATCAGGCTGCCGGCGAGGTAATAGGTGCCGCGGCCGCCATGCGTCTCCAGAAGCGCGGCGCCCTCGCCTGCGGCGCTATCGGGCGCGTCGTCAAACGTGAAGCTCACCATCGGCGCATGCGCAGGCAGCCGGTGCGGCGCGGCACGGAAATGCCGGGCCAGCCGATTGCTCACGCGTCCCTGGAGTGCCGACCACACGACTGCGTTTCCTGCGGTTCCCTATTTCTCTACTGAAACATTCGTGCGCTGGTAGAGGCAAGCCTAACGCCCGGGTAATCCTAATGCGGAACCAACGCCCTTCGTCTAGCGTGCCAGGACCGAAATATCGGCTTCCGCACCGAGATATTGCAGCCAGTTGCGGAAAAGCGCCGCCGCGGCGCTGCCGGCGGCGATATCGGCGCGCAGATTCAGCGCAGGCAGTTCATTGGTGAGCGCCGGGTGGCGCTGGTGGGCCGCCTTCTTCTCGAAGCGGGCGAGCTTCCCTTCGGTCGCTGCGTCAAAATAGCTCACGGGCAGGTGCGGATAAGCCTCGCGCTCGCGCGCGAGATAGCGGCCGATGTCGCGCAGATATTCGCGCTGAAGCGAGAGCGCATCGTATTCCGGGTGGCCCTGGAAGAATACGAAGCGGCTGGCATATTGCCTGACGAAGATATCGACGCCGGCCTTTGTCGAGCGCGTCAGCACCTGATAGCCGGCCTGCGTGAGGTCGCTCTCGGTGATCTCGTTCAGGCGCGAATGCGAGACCTTGAGGGGCGCAGGCGCAGCGCGCGTCAGCGCATCGTTCATCGCAGCTTCGCAGTCGAAAATGCCGTGACATTTGGCCGGGAGCCGCCGCCGCGCGATGCTGTCGAGATGCAGCACCGCCGCATGCGCGGCGAGGCACGACCAGATCGTCGAGCGCGTGTTGACCTTGGCCCAGTCGATCAGCTCGGTGAGGTCGCGCCAATACGGCTCCTGGTCGAGCTCGGGCGCGACCGGCTCAGCGCCGGTTACGATCAGCCCGTCGAACTTGTGGTGCCTGAGCTCGCTGAGTTCCGAATATTCGCTTTCGACATGCCACTTCGCCTCGGGTGACCGCTTCACCGAGGGCAGCGAGAAACAATGGAAACGGATGCGGCGCGGACCTGCAGCCGCCTGGAGCAGCCGCATGAACTGCCGCTCGGTCGCCTTCAGCGCCGGATCCGGCATGTTGTTGATCAGACCGATCGTGAGATCGGCGAAACCGTGGTCGCGCGCGAGATCGCCCTCGGCCGGCACCAGCGCCGGGCTCGATATACCTTGATCCCTGTCGATCAAGATCGTCATCGGCGCCGTCGCCTACTCCGCAGCCTGGAGGCGGGCCGATGGGCAGGCCTTCTCGAGCGCCTGGTCGATGTCCTCGATGATATCTGCGGAATGCTCGATGCCGATCGATAGGCGGATCGTCTCCGGCAGCACGCCGGCGACGCGCTGCTGCTCCGCCGACATCTGCCGGTGCGTGGTCGAGGCCGGATGGCACGCCAGCGACTTGGCATCGCCGATATTGACCAGGCGCGTGATCAGCTTCAGCGCATCGTAGAAGGTCTTGCCGGCCTCCATGCCACCCTTGATGCCGAAGGTGAACAGCGAGGAAGCATTACCGTCGAGGTATTTCTGAACGAGCGAGTAATAGGGGCTGTCCGGGAAGCCGGTGTAGTTGACCCAGGCAACGCGCGAGTCCTTGCGCAGGAATTCGGCGACCTTGCGCGCGTTCTCGACATGGCGCTCCATGCGCAGCGCGACGGTCTCGATGCCCTGGAGCAGCAGGAAGGCGTTGAACGGCGACAGCACCGAGCCCATGGTGCGCTGATAGATACTCCGCGCGCGCTCGATATAGGCGGTCTTGCCGAAGCGCTCGGCATAGACGAGGCCGTGATAGGAGGCGTCAGGCTTGTTGTAGCCGGGGAAGCGGTCGGCGTGCTTGGCCCAGGGGAAGTTTCCGGAATCGACGATGGCCCCGCCCAGCGTGGTGCCGTGGCCGCCCAGAAACTTGGTCAGCGAATGCACGGCGATGTCGGCGCCGTAATCGAACGGCTTGAGCAGGATCGGGGTCGCAACCGTGTTGTCCACGATCAGCGGCACGCCGTGCGCATGCGCGATCTTGGCGAGAGCCTCGATGTCGCAGACATTGCCGGCGGGATTGCCGATGGTCTCGGCGAACACGGCGCGTGTGTTCTCGTCGATCAGTTTTGCGATCGCATCCGGCTTGTCGCTCTCGGCGAAACGGCCGGTGATGCCCTGCCGCGGCAGGATGTGCGAGAGCAGCGTGTGCGTGGTGCCGTAGAGCTGCGGCACGGAAACGATGTTGCCGCCGTGATCGGCGACGTTGACGAAGGCGAAATGCAGCGCAGCCTGGCCGGTCGCAACCGCGAGCGCGCCGACGCCGCCTTCGAGCTGCGCGATACGCTTCTCCAGCACCGCGCTGGTCGGATTGGCGATGCGGCTGTAGCGAAAACCCTCAGCCTCGAGATTGAAGAGCGCGGCGCCGTGATCGGCGCTGTCGAAGGCATAGGCCGCGGTCTGGTAGATCGGCACCGCAACCGCGTGCGTGGTGGCTTCGGGCTCGTAGCCGGCGTGAATAGCGATCGTCTCGTTGCGCATCGTGCCACCTCCGCGTGGAGCGGGCCGCACTTATTGGCCTGTATGAGGCATGTGCGTTGTCCGCCGTTCCTCTGTTAGAGGCGGGTGGTAAAGCGGACAATAATTCGCCTAGAGATCGAGGAAGTAACCCTAACGATTGTTGGTGAATTGGCTAAAACTTGAATCGAATTGGATTAATGAATTCGTACGCATTAGCCTCGCCGCTGCGCCATAGCCGATGCAAAGCATCGGCGTTCCAAGGACGGCGGCCGAAGGCCGCCTATACCACCCTCTCCCCTCGTCGTGGGAGAGGGTGGGATTTTCACCTTATTCCATCGTCTCCCAGAGCCGGTGAGCGAGCACTCCGCCGCGCTTCTCGATCGCGGCCGCCGCATCGAGCGCGAGGTCCTCGCGATAGCGGCCGGCGATCAGCTGCACGCCGATCGGCTTGCCGTCATGCAGGGCCACCGGCACCACCGCGCCGGGCAGGCCCAGCACGTTGATGGCGGAGATGAAGCGGATCTCGCCCCAGAAAATTTCCTTCACGCGATCGGCGCTGACGGTGTCGTCGCGCGGTCCCGGCGTCGGTTTCACCGTGGTCGGCGCCAGCACGACCGGATACTCCTCGAAGAATAATTGCCAGGCGCGGATATGACCGTTGCGTGCGGCCGTCGCCTGCATCCAGGCCTTGAGATCGAGCACATTGGCCTTGGTCTTCATGCCGCCCCAGGCCTTGTGGAAGTCCTCGGACGTCACCTTGAGCATGCCGGCCTCCTGCATCACCACGGTCTCGTTGGTGATGATGTCGCACCAGGTCTGCCAGACGCCGTCGATGTCGGGGACATCGACCTCGGTCACGCGATAGCCGGAACGCTCCAGGTGATCGGCGGCCTGCCGCAGCGCCGCGCGGACGGACGGATCGACGTCCATATCCTCCGGGATCCTGGCCAGTGCGACCTTGATCGGTCCCTTCGGCTTCGGCCCGGCCAGCGGCGCCGGCACCCACCAGGGATCGCGCGGATCGCGCTGGCTCATCACATCGAGCGCGAGGCGGACGTCGCCGACGTGACGGGCGAGCGGACCCTGCGCCGACATCAGATGCGCCAGCATCGGCCGCTCCGCCGTTGCGCTTCCGTTGAAGGCAGGGATCCGGCCCTGCGTCGGCTTGATGGTGGCAACGCCGTTGCAATGCGCCGGCCAGCGCAGCGAGCCGCCGATGTCGTTGCCATGGGCGATGGTGCCGATGCCGGCCGCAACCGCCGAGCCGGCGCCCCCCGAAGAACCGCCGCAGGTGATGTTCGGGTCCCAGGGGTTCAGCGTCAGCCCGTGCAGCGGATTGTCGGTGAAGCCGCGGAAGGAGAATTCCGGCGTGTTGGTGAGGCCGATGACGATCGCGCCGGCTTTCTTGAGATTGCGCACCACGGGCGAGTCCGACGGCGCGACAAAATCCTTGTTGGCGGGCACGCCGTTGAAATTCGGCCGGCCTTCGTAGTCGACATTCTCCTTGATGGTGATGGGCACGCCGTGCAGCAGGCCGAGCGCGCCGCCCCTGGCGCGCTGCTTGTCGGCCGCATGCGCAGCCTTCAGTGCTTCCTCGCTGAGATCGACGACAACCGCGTTCAGCCGCGGATTGACGGCGCGCATCCGTTCGAGATGCGCTTCGACGGTCTCGACCGCGGAGATTGCGCCGTTGCGGATCGTGGCTGCGGTATCGACCGCCGACCATTGCCAGACCGGACCTTTCGGACGGCGTGCCGTGGCCGCCTTACGCGGTGCCGGCTTCTTGACCGTCTTCTTGGCCGCCTTCGCAACGGCCACCTTGCGGGCGGTGCTCGCCTTGACCGAGGTCTTCGTTACTTTCCTTGCAACACTTTTCTTCTTCGTCGCCGTCTTCTTCGCCACGCCGCATCTCCAAAAAATTGCGCGGCGGAGGTTATGGAGATCACGCGAGCGTGTACAGGCGCGTTTCTGCATGGCGCGTCGCCGCGACGCTCTGCCACGGGCCGGCGCGAGTGACGCGCATGAACCTTTGGCCCCGCTGTCCTGACCCATATACTGGTTGAATAGTGGAACAAACCACCGCCAAGATTGTGTCATCAAGATTGTGCCATGGCGATTAGGTTTTTGACGTAGCTATTCTGACAGCGACGCATCGGAGCATTTGCCATGCTCGTGGAATTCGACAGCGGATACGACCAGCAACCCTTCCGCGATCTGTGCGCCGACTATCCGGGCGCTGAAACCTACGATCCCGACGATTTCCGGATTGAATGGGGGCCGATCTTTCACCGCGGCCGGCTCGACGGATCGGCGCGTGTGCTCGTCGTCGGTCAGGATCCCGCCCAGCACGAGACGATCGTGCGCAGAATTCTGGTCGGCACCGCGGGGCGCCGCACTCAGGGCTTTCTCGCCAAGCTCGGCATCACGCGGAGCTACGTGATGGTGAACACCTTCCTGTACAGCGTCTACGGGCAGAGCGGCGGCAACAAGCACAAGAACGAGCCGGGCATCGTCGAGTATCGCAACAAATGGTTCAAGGCCGTCCTTGCGCCGGGCAATATCGAAGCCGTTGTCTCACTCGGCGGCCTCGCCGACGAGGCGTGGAAGTCTTGGCTCAAGACGCCCGACGGCGAGGCCTACAAGACCCTCGCCTATCAGCATATCACGCACCCGACCTGGCCGGAAAGCTCGGCCCACGATAACGCGACGCGGGCCGCGAACACGAAGATCATGCTGACCAAGTGGAATGCCGCGCTCGCGGCTCTCGCGCCTGGGCTCCAGCATCCCGACGTGCCGACGACGCTCGTGCCGTACGGCGACGCCTTCAAGCCGACCGAGCTCTTCGACATCATCGCAAAGGATCTTCCCGCCGGACTGCCGGCCTGGATGCGCGGAGACACGCCATGGGCCGTGCGCCAGGGCGCCGACGCGGCCACCAAGCGGCGCACGATCACGATCACCATCCCCGACGGAGTGATCCCATGAGCCCGGCTGCCAACCCGAAACGATGGGCCCTGAGCGGGCGGATCGTGACGATGACCACCGAGGGCGACGTCATCAAGAGCGGGACGATCTTCATCGAGGACAATCGCATCGCGGCGATCGTACCCAAGGGACAGCCGGCCCCGGCAGGCTTCGAGGCCGTCGTTGCAGTGGCGACCGGCGGCACCATCTATCCTGGCCTGATCGAGCTGCATAATCACCTGAGCTACAACATCCTGCCGCTCTGGCGCGTGCCGCAGCCCTACGGCAATCGCGACCAATGGCAGAATGCCAAATCGTACAAGACGTCGGTCACCGGCCCCATGAGCGCGATCGCGCTCGCCGACGACGGCTCGCTGCTGCCGGCCCTGGTCCGCTATGTCGAAGCCAAGTGCATGGTCGCAGGGACCACGACGAGCCAGGGGATCACGCTGTCGAACTGGAGCGGCACGATCCACAAATATTACAAGGGCGCGTTGCGCGCCGCCGAGATCGGCAGCCCGCCCGATCTGCCGCGGGCACACTCGAAGATTCCCGACATCGATGCCGAGGATTGGGCGAAGTTCGACAACGAGTTGAAATCGTCATCGTGCTTCCTGCTGCATCTCAGCGAAGGCATCGACACCAAGGCGCATAGCCACTTCCTCGCCTTGCGCAATTCCGAGGGAGATTGGGCGATCGAGCCGTCACTCGCCGGCATTCATTGCACGGCACTCGATGCGACCGACTTCGGAACGATGGCCGAAAACCATGCCAAGGTCGTCTGGTCGCCCCTGAGCAATCTCCTGCTCTACGGAAAGACGACCAATGTCGTTGCTGCGCGCACGGCCGGCCTCACCATTGCGCTCGGTTCTGACTGGTCGCCGTCCGGCAGCAAGAACCTGCTCGGCGAGCTGAAGGCGGCCAAGGTCGTGTCCGCGCATTTCAATCTCGGCTTCAGCGACTACGACATCGTCTCGATGGCGACGCGCAATCCGGCCGCGATCCTCAAGTGGGATACGAAGCTGGGAACGATTGCCAATGGCAAGTTCGCCGACCTTCTGGTCGTGAAGGGAGTCACCGGCGATCCCTACGCTCATCTGATCAAATCGCGCGAGCAGGACATCGTCCTGGTCACCATCGGCGGACGAGCCCGTTATGGGACGAAGACGGTCATGCAAAAGGCAGGCGGAATCGGCGAGGCGCTCAAGATCGGCAGCAGCGCGCGAGTGATCGACTTCACCTCGCCCGACCAGGATCCCGGGATCGAGAGGATCACGCTGGCGGAGGCGACGAGCCGCCTCCGTGCCGCGCTCGGCAATCTCGGCACCTTGCAACCGCACAGCCTCGCCATGAGTGATGCGATCGCCCGCGGAGCGGTGTCACGCACCGGATGGCGTCTCGCGCTCGACGAGCAGTTCGGCAACAACGTCCAGCTCCGCCCGCGGCTGGAATATAACGGCGTCAGGACCGGTCCGGATTTGGCGGCGGTCGCGGCAGCGGCCGAGCCGCTGCACCCGATCAAGCTGGATGGCCTCACGGTATCAGGCGATCCCGCGTTTCTGGACACGCTGAAGAACGAGCCGAATCTTCCAGCGGGAATCGCGACCGCGATCGCGGCCTTTTACTAGTTCTCCGTCACACCAGCGGTGGGTTAAGGCGCGCAAAGCCTTCCTGGATGCGATAGGGGTAGTAGGGATAAGGCGGCATCACGGCGCTGACCTCGTCGAGACGCGCGATCTGCGCAGCGCTGAGCGACCAGCCAACCGCGCCGAGATTGTCGCGCAACTGCGCTTCGTCGCGGGCGCCGATGATCACCGAGGATACGGTCGGACGCGACAGCAGCCAGGCGATAGCGATTTGCGGCACGGTGCGGCCGGTCTCCGCGGCGATCGTCTCAAGCACGTCGACGATGGCATAGAGACGCTCATCATCCACGGGCGGGCCGAACTGCGCAGTGGCGTGCAGACGGCTGCTCGCAGGGAGCGGCTTTCCGCGCCGGATCTTGCCGGTGAGCCGGCCCCAGCCGAGCGGGCTCCAGACCAGCGCGCCGACGCCCTGGTCGCGTGCGAGCGGCATCAGCTCCCATTCGTAGTCGCGGCCGAGCAGCGAGTAATAGACCTGATGTGCGACATGGCGCGGCCAGCCGTGCCGGTCAGCGATGGAGAGCGACTTCATCAGCTGCCAGCCGGCGAAATTGGAGACACCGACATAGCGGAGCTTGCCGGCGCGTACGAGCGTATCGAGCGTGGACAGCACCTCCTCGATCGGCGTGAACGCATCGAAGGCATGGAGCTGGAGCAGATCGAGGTAATCGGTGCCGAGCCGCCGCAGCGCTGCTTCGACCGAGGCGACCAGACGATATCGCGAAGAGCCGGCATCGAGCGGACCATCGCCCATCGGCAGGCTCATCTTGGTGGAGATCAGCACCTTGTCGCGGCGTCCCCTGATCGCGGCGCCGAGGATTTCCTCGGATGCGCCGTTCGAATAGACATCGGCGCTGTCGAACAGGTTGACGCCGGCCTCGAGGCAGATATCGACCAGCCTGCGCGCTTCGTCGGCGCCGCTGCGGCCCCAGGCCGAGAATAGCGGGCCTTGGCCGCCAAACGTGCCGGTGCCGAAGCTGAGGACGGGTACCCTGAGGCCGGAGGCACCGAGATTGCGATATTCCATGATCATTCTCCTATTCCGCCGGGCACGCCGCGACTGCGGACTGCGTTCGATCAAGCTGAAGGCTCCATAGCGCGAGCACGAGACCGACAGCCGTGATGCCGGCCGCGACCAGCGGCAGCGCGGAGAGACTGAGCCCGCGGTCGATGGTGACGCCGCCTGCCCAGGCGCCGAGCGCGTTGCCGAGATTGAAGGCGGCGATGTTGAGGCTGGAGGCGAGCGTGCGGCCGCTTGGCCCCGCCGCCTCCAGCACGCGAAGCTGGAGCGGCGCGACGGTCGCAAAGGCCGCAATGCCGAGCAGCAGGATCAGCGCAATGGCTGCGATCTTGACCGACAGCACGGCGGCAAGGCCAAGCAGCACGATGGCGAGCGCAGCGAGCGTGCCGATCAGGGCACGCGCGAGGCCGCGATCGGCGAGCTTGCCGCCGGCGACGTTGCCGATTGCGAGACCTGTACCGAACACCAGCAGGATCGGCGACACCGCGGCTTCCGAAAAACCGGTGAAGCGCGTCAGGATCGGCTGGATATAGGTAAAGACGACGAACAGGCCGGCAAAGCCGAACACGGTCATGGCAAGGCCGAGCAGCACCTGCGGACGGCCGAGCACCGCGACCTCCTCGGAGAGCGAGATCGGCTTGTCGCCATTGCCGACATCGCCGGGCACGAATGTGGCCACCACTGCGAAGGCGATCACGCCGATCACCGTCACCGCCCAGAATGCCGCGCGCCAGCCGAGCATCAGGCCGAACCAGGCGCCGAAGGGCACGCCCAGGAGCGTCGCGACCGTCAGGCCGATGAACATGGTCGCAATCGCCGACGCGCGCTTGTCCTCCGCGACGAGGCTGGTCGCAACGACCGACCCGACGCCGAAGAAGGTGCCGTGGGCGAGCGAGGTCAGCACCCGCGCCGCCATCAGCCATTCGTAGTTCGGCGCCAGCGCGCAAGCGGCATTGCCGAGCGTGAAGATCGCCATCAGGGCGAGAAGAACGGTTTTCCGCGGCATCCGCCGCGTCGCCAGCGTCAGGACAGGCGCGCCGACGAAGACGCCGAGCGCATAGCCGGAGATCAGCAGCCCCGCGACCGGCACGGAGACGTGCATGTCGGCGGCGACCTGGAGCAACAGGCCCATGATGATGAACTCGGTGGTGCCGATGCCGAAGGCACCGGCGGTGAGGGCGAGGACGGCGGGAGGCATGCGTGGCTCCAATGCGAGGGACGAGCCACGCAGATAGCCGCAGCGCAGCAAAACCATTAGGATGTCCGCAATCCAATCATTTGTGACGTGAATTCAACATGGCCCGTTTCGACACCAACCGCTCCGCCGAGATGGAGGTTTTCGTCCGCGTCGTCGAACTCGGCGGATTCACCCAGGCCGCGCGAAACCTGCGCCTGACGCCGTCGGGCGTCAGCAAGCTGATCTCGCGGCTGGAGACGCGCCTCGGCTCGCGGCTGATCAACCGCACCACGCGCAAGCTGACGCTGACGGAGGAGGGCCAGGCCTTCTACCAGCGCACCGTGCGCATCCTCGGAGAGATGGAGGAAGCTGAGCGCGAGGCGGCTTCAGGCGCGGCGCCGCGCGGCCACCTCACGGTCAACTGCAACATCCCTTTCGGCATGCTGCACGTCCTACCGCTGATTCCCCGCTTCCTGGAACGGCATCCCGAGATCACACTCGACCTCGTGCTGACCGACACGCTGATCGACCTGATGCAGGAACGGGCCGATATTGCCATCCGCGTCGGGCCGCTGAAAGCTTCACGCCTGGTCGCGCGAAAGCTCGGCACCAGCCGCATGGTCGTCGTCGGCACCCCAAACTATCTGGCGCGCTTCGGCACGCCGAAGACGCCGGCAGATCTCACCGAGCACCGCGGCATCGGCTGGACCTTTCCGCGCATCCGCGGCGGCTGGCCATTCCGGCGCGGCGACCACACCGAGGAAGCCATGCCGCCACCGGCCGCCCGCGCCAGCGACGGCGAAATCGCCCGCCGCCTCGCCCTCGGAGGCGTCGGCCTCGCCCGCCTCGCCCTTTTCCACATCGGCCCCGACATCGAATCGGGCCGTCTCGTTCCGGTGCTGCAAAGCTACAATCCCGGCGACCGCGAAGACATCCACGCCGTCTATGTCGGCCACACCGCGCCCCTGCCCGCGCGCGTGCGCGCGTTCATTGATTTTCTCGCCGAGCATGTGCGGGTGAGCGACCCCGCGCTGAAGCGCGCGGGGGACGGGAGGTGGAGGGTGGCCTAGGGACGCGGCGATAGGCGCGTTCGGTGCTGCCCATCGTGTCATGGGAGCGGACCAACTATCCGTTGGCCGTTGCGCGCTGCGATCGTCGGCAGCATGTCCATGTGCTGCTCGCGCGGCTCGGGGATCCTGTGCAGATCGCGGAAGAATTCCTCGTGACGACGCGGCGTGGAGACGAGGATGTGTCTCGCGTCGGCCGGCCCCTCATTGGTGAAGCCGTGAACAACTCCTCTCGGCACGAGAATCCGCGAACCGGGTCCAGCGACCTCGGTCTGGTCTCCCACGAAGTATTTCACCTGGCCCTCCAGGAGGACAAACAGCTTGTCCTCCTCCTCGGAGATGTGGGCGGGTGCGCCGAAGCCCGGCTTGATGGTCATGTCCAGCACCGTGAACGGGCTTTCCTGCGGATTGATAATTTTCGTCGTGAGACCGGCAAATTCGGTCGTTTCGAACTTCGTCGTGATGACGCTCTGCATTGGCCAAGGCTCCATTGACTTCGGAGCTCGATAGATTGCATGCGGGAGGGCTGCGGATTAGTCCCCTTCCGCAAGCCACAGCGGCTGTAGTTCTGGCCAATTGGCATCGGAGTTTCCCCGAAGACCAGTTCTGCTGCCCGAGCGGTCCACCTCAAACTGTCGGCATGAACAACGACAACAACGGAAATCACTGCCCCGCAGCTGCAAGGTGTCGCTCGAACACACGGCTAAAATCCGCGACCTTGGCGCTTAGATCGGCCCGCGACGGATATGTGAGATGCAGGCGGATTGTCCCGGAGAACTGCTCTGGCAAAATCGGCACGACGAGCCCCGATGCGTATTCCACTCTGCAGAGGGCTTCCGGAAGCAGACCAATCCCCTGGTGATTCAGCACAAGTTCACGAGCAAGAGCGAAGGAGTCGACCGCGACATGAAAGGCGGGCCACGTCGCCCCGCCCGGCAAGGAGCGGGATAGAAGGCGCAGCAATTCACGCCTCGATGGCCCGATCAAGGTCGACGCGTCGCGAATATCGACGGGGATCCCGTGACTGCTCACATAGTCTGCGCTCGCATAAAGACCAAACTTCATGTCGATTGTGCCCTTGATCAGGGCTTCCTGAGGATTGGCCGCTCCGATGCGGAGCGCAATATCAATATCCTGGGAGATGAGATCGAGCACGTCGTTCGTGAGCGACACCTCAAAGCGCACATTGGGGTGTTCGTTTCTGAAATCCCCGATCGCGGCTGCCACGATCCTGACCGGAAAGTCGGCCGGCAGCGTGATGCGGATTTCGCCGGCATATGGGTCGTCAGCACCGCTTACCCCCCGGAGCGCGTTGACAAGCAGGGCAAGCGCGCCAGCCGAACGCTGGTAGAGTTCTCGTCCTGCGGCCGTGAGGGCAAAAGCGCGCGTGGACCTCTTGAAGAGCCGCGCATCGAGCGCCGCCTCCAGGCTGCGGATGCGCAAGCTGACGGACGACCTCGGCGTGTTGGTTTCGCGGGCTGCCGCCGCAAATCCGCCGGCGCGCACGACAGCGACGAATGTCTGCAGGGAATTCAGGTCGATCGGCTGCGCGTCGGTGTGAGCGAGACTTGAATGTTCATTCTGATCATCCTTCTCGGCCTCTTCGAGAGCGCTGCTGTGTGCCTTCATGACGTCCTGCTTCCGGTGATGGTCCGGCGCGCGCGGGAACTTCATGAGGGAAGGGAGCGGCAACCGATAGCGAACCTATGGACGGCAACAATGACCGGAGCGCACCAGGACTTGCGACGCAATTGAACGTGACCGTCGGTTGATTGAGCAAGCCGCGATATCGTCGGCTCATCGTTCATGGTGGATGCTCTCAGGGGAGAGGGCGGGATGAATCCCGCCCTTTCATCGTCAGATAGTCGGATGAAGGTCGCGAACGGGGCTCACCTCCTCGAGGAGCGAGGCAACCTTGAGCACCGTCGATTCCGCCAGCCAGGAGGAGACGAGTTGTACGCCGATCGGAAGGCCATCGTGGCTCGTTCCAAACCGCATTGATAGCGCGGGCATTCCCGTCAGGCTGAGCGGTGATGTCGCGCTCATCACGTGGAAGGGTGAAACCGTCACGCCATCGACCACGATGTCCTTGAGACCGTGTTTGGTCGCCGGGAACGGGGTCACCGGACATAGCAGCACATCGTACCGCTGGAAGTAGTCGGCGAAGCTGTCGCGAAGGCGCTCTATGGCCTGCTCGGCGGCGACGAAATCGGCGATCGGCGTATCGGGTGCATCAAGGACCAGTTTGGCGTGCCTGAAGATCTCGGCCTCATGGCCGGCGGTGACCTTCTCGAACTCGCGCCGGGATTCCATCTGCTGGAGCTGCCAGAGGACGCTGTTGGCATCGGTCTGCTCCACCACCGGCAACCGGACCTGTTCGACGTGGTAGCCGGCAATGCGCAGCGCATGTGCCGCTGCCTTCACGGTCGCGACCACTTCCGGATCGATGGGTCCGAAGAAGCCCGGAGAGGCCATCCAGCCCACGCGAAGCTCACGGGTCGATTTCGTACCTAGCCCTGTATCGAGGCTGGGCGAGCTGACCGAGAAGCCGTCGGCGCCGTCGGGTCCTGCCATCAAGGAATAAGCGAGCGCCACATCGCGAACCGAACGTGCCATCGGACCGATATGCCAGAAGCGACGTGGCACCCGGGGCCAGTGGCCTGTCATCGGCATTCGACCGTGAGTGGCCTTGAATCCGACGACACCGGTATGCGCTGCCGGGCCGCGCAAAGAGATCGAGAGATCGCTGCCCACACCGAGTGGCGACATGCCCGCCGCGATGGCAGCGGATTCACCGCCGCTCGATCCGCCCGGCGTGTAGTCGAGGTTCCAAGGGTTGTTGGTTTGGCCCGTCAGGAGATTGTCGGTTTCGATCGAATAGGAAAATTCGGGCGGGTTCGTCTTTGCGATGAGAATGGCGCCGGCGGCCTTCAGCCTGGCCACGACGGTGGCATCAGTATCAGGCACGCGCCCCCTGAAAATCGGCGAACCGCGCTGTGTCAGCACACCCGCCGTGTCGATTCCGTCCTTGACCGTGAACGGAACGCCATGGAGAGGGCCGAGCTGGGCGCCCGACATCACCGCCGCTTCGGCCGTCCTGGCGCCTTCGATCGCGCCGTCGGCCAGCGTCACGATCGCGTTCAGCCTGGGATTGACCGCCGCGATGCGGTCGAGATGCGCCCGCATGACCTCGACGGGCGAAAGCTCCCGTTGGGCAATGAGCTGGGAGATGCGGGTGGCGTCCATTCTAACGATGTCATCAGTCATATCGATCCTACCTGTCATTTGGTAGGCTGGACATGTCCCTCGCATTTACGGACTTCAATCCCTACCTGCCATTTGGTAGGGACACGTTGAGGTGATCACGATGAGCGAAAATGCGAGGGAAGCAATCCTGGCCGCGGCGCGCAGGACAGCGCAGGCCCACGGCTATGGCGGGTTGAACTTCCGCGACATCGGGGCTGAAGTCGGCATCAAGGCTGCGAGCATCTATCATCACTTCCCCGGCAAGGCCGAGCTGGGTGCGGCGGTGGCGAGACGCTACTGGGAGGATACGGCGGCGAACCTCGAAGCTCTTTCAAAAGCGAACGGAGATCCAAGAAAGGCGCTCCGCGCCTATCCGGGACTTTTTCGTCGATCGCTCGAGCAGGACAATCGCATGTGCCTCTGTAGCTTCATGGCAGCCGAATATGATGATCTGCCGGACGCCGTCAAAACCGAGGTGCAGGCTTTCGCCGATGTCAACGTGGCATGGCTGACCAGGATGCTCGCTGCGGCTTCAATTCCCGCCAGCAAGCGTGAAGCAAAAGCGCGCGCGATCTACGCGGCCGTTGCCGGCGCGCAGCTGATGGCGCGGAGCCGCGCCGACCTGAAATTGTTCGATGCGCTGATCGAAAGCTATCGGGGATCGGGCTTGATCCCGACTTGAAAGCCGATCCTGCCTGCGCCGCCCAAACGGCTGGTGGAGATGAATCGTGGACATCTTTGGCTTCTTCACGTCGGCGCTTGCGTGCCAATTGACAGTCAATTGGAGAACGTGCTCGCCCTGCGGACGAGCAGTTCATCGCCCTTTCGGCTGACTTCGAGCGCGGGGGCCTGGTATGGCGTTGAGACAACGACGCGCTGACCGGGCGCCAGTACTGTCACAAAGCGGATCGGCGTTCCCGCTTCACCCTGTGCAAGAGTCGTGACGACGCGGAATCCATCGGGCTCGACCGTGTAGTAGGCGACGCCGGATACATCGCCGAGATTGATGCTCAGGCCCTCGATCGGCTGCAGGCCGTTAGCGTGTGCGGCTCCGAGTGAGGCGAAGGTGACGGCGGCTGCGAGAAACGAGCTGCGGACTGACATAGGAACCTCCGTTGGCTTCGGCAGCGGGCGGGTCGCCCGTCTGGCTGATCGCGGCGGAATCGCGGTTTCCGTAAAGCTCTCGCAATTTGGTCTTCAGGACTTTTCCGGTCGCCCCGTGCGGAAGCTCGTCGACGAACAGAACATCGTCCGGCATCCACCACTTCGCGATCTTGCCCTCGTAAAAGGCCAGGAGATCTTGCGCCTCGAGCCTCGACCCCTGGCGCCGGACCGCAAGCACGAGCGGGCGTTCGTCCCATTTTGGATGCGCAATACCAATCACCGCCGCTTCGACGATTTCGGGGTGGGCCATCGCCAGGTTTTCGAGTTCGATTGACGATATCCATTCGCCTCCGGACTTGATGACGTCCTTCGAGCGATCCGTAACCTGCATATAACCGTCGCTGTCGATCGTGACGACATCACCCGTGAAAAACCAGCCATCGGCACGCTCGCTTTCCGGCATCTTGTAATACGCGCGGGCAATCCAGGGCCCCCGAACCACGAGGTCGCCAACTGCCTTGCCATCGTGGGGGAGTTTTCTGTTGTTGCCATCGCGAATGCCGATCTCGACCCCGAAAAGCGCACGTCCTTGTTTGACCTGGCGAGACCGCCGTTCAGCTCTCGACGAGGTCATGTGCTTGCGCAGTGGCTTCGAGATCGTCGCGAGCGGGCTGGTTTCCGTCATGCCCCAGCCATGCAGAACTTCTACTCCGTATTCGTCCTGCAGCGTTTCCATCAGGGAGGCCGGACATGCCGTGCCACCGATCAGCGCACGATTGAGCGTCGTCGGCTTCACGCCGGCGCTTTGCAGGTATCGAACATAGCCCAGCCAGACCGTCGGCACGCCGCCGGCGAAAGTCACCCCATGGTCCTCGAACAACCTGTGCAGGCTCTCACCGTCGACGTTTTGTCCGGCCATCACCAGCTTCGAACCCGTCGCCGTTGCACAATACGGCATTCCCCAAGACATTGCGTGGAACATCGGCGAGACAAGCGCGACCGTGTCATCCAGAGAAATGCGACAAGCGTCTGGGAGCGCTGCGGCGCAGGAATGCAGCACGGCGCTGCGATGGCTATACAGCACACCCTTTGGGTTTCCTGTCGTTCCCGACGTGTAGCACAGTCCGCATGCCGTGTTCTCGTCGAACTCCGGCCATGCATAGGCTTCCGAGCACCCGGAGAGAAATCCTTCATAGGATGGGAAGCCTTTGGCTCCCACGATCTTTGCGTCGCCAGCCTCGCCCAGATATATCCACGCTTCAACAGTCGGACATTGCGGCATTAAAGAGTGTACGAGATCGATAAAAGCCAGATCGAAGAATACAATCGCATCTTCGGCGTGGTTGATGATGTATATGATCTGGTCCACGAACAGCCTTGGATTGATCGTGTGGCAAACGGCTCCCATTCCGGAAATGCCGAAGTATAGCTCCAGATGCCGATAGCTATTCCAGGCTAAGGTCGCCACGCGATCGCCTGGCTTAATGCCGATCGAGTCCAATGCATTTGCGAGCCGAGAACTGCGCTCGAGAAGGCCGCTGTAGCTCGTGATGTGATCGGGCTTGTCGGGAGTTCGGGAGACGATCTCGACATCGGGAAAGGAGCGCGCCGCGTGCATGAGAATGGACGACAGGAGCAACGGAGTTTGCATCATTAAGCCAAGCATGGCGAATGTTCCCTCGGTTTCAACGCTTTCACTTCAGCCGCAAGCGACTGTTCGTGCGGGCAGGAGATGGTCCGCACTGGTATCCATTTGGCGAGAGGTCTTCATCAGCCAGGACGACTCGCCCGCCCTCTCGCCGTTGGGTGCCCGGTCCCCGAACACGCGCCTTCGCGCGAGACCTGAGAAGGATGGCGAGCTTGAAGTGAACGACTAGCAGCCTGATCGCAAAGGACGTGACGAGCCATATGACTGACAGGGGCATTTGTCTTCCAAACACGATTTAGATTCGATGCTGTGAATGAAGCTAAGACTCTGGAAGCTGGATGTCGTGAGCCGCCGGCGCCCTTTCACCGGTACTGGCACGCACCGCTCGCTGCCACGTCGCGCCGCCAACTCGGTCATCAGCTATTGGAACGAGAAGATATTCTTCCAGTCGTTCTTCATGCTGATGATGGTCCAGTTTTTCTTCCTGGCCTCAGCGTAGAGCGCGGGGGTGAAGGAACCGATCTTGGTATAGGGCAGCCCCTGCGCCGGACCATAAGCGTACTCACGTATTCCATCGTCGTGCAGTACAAGCATCGATAGTCGCGCACCCTCCCCGGCACCCGTATATTCCAGCATCTGCTGGTCTCCAGTCGAGTTGCCAAATGAAGCGTTCGGACGCCGACCAATCATCAAGTGAATGCCCTCCGGTTTCCCGGCAGCGCTGTCATACAGCATGAGCCTGGGTTCACTAATGAGGACCGGCTTGCCGTCCTTGTCATAATCATATTTGACGGCAAGCGCCGACCCGACCACCTGCTCCGGCGGGATGCCGTAGACCTGCTGTGAATACAGACGCACAAAATCCTGACCGAAGCCTGTGACAATGTAGGTCTTAAAGCCATTCGCCCGCAGGTAGGTCATCACCTCCAGCATCGGTTGGTAGACGAGTTCGGTATAGGGCCGCTTCCAGCGTGGGTCCTTCGCGGAGGAAAGCCATTTCTTTCCTTCGGCCTCGAACTCGTCAGTTGTTATGCCGGCGAGCGTGGCAAGGACGATCTTTTCGAGGTCTCGCATCGAAAGCCCAGCTATCGCTTCCCGGTTTCCCGAGAGCACCGTCTTGAATGGCTCAACGTCCTTTAGCGCCGGCTCTTGCGCGACCAACACCGGGACCCGGTCGAGGCAATACACCATTTGGCTATAAATCGGCTGCTCCACCCAAAGCGTGCCATCCTGATCAAAAGTGGCAATGCGTTCCTCGGGAGGCACGAACTTCGGACTTGCCCGGTCTGTCGTGTCTCGGACGAAGTCGAGGATCGCTTGTTTGGCGGATCCGTTATTCCACGATGGCAATGGGCCGCTCGAAGCGGTCTGGGCCAACGCGGAGACGGATAAGGGCGGCGCGGATAGGGCTGGAAGCAGCGCCAACGTCGTGAGCAGGGTGCGACGGTCGATGCCGGAGCGCAGAATAGTTTCTTTCATGGTCGGCTATTCCTAGTTCAAATAGATCGGGTGTGAGCATGTTCGGTGAAATGCGACGGTCCGCACTGCTGATGGGGCTTGCAAGCGCCATCAGGTCGGCCGTGGGGGACAAAGGCTCATGGTGACTGGAACGCAGTGCTAGTCCGCGCGCACCCAAAGCGCCTCTAATCCATTGAAGTTGAGCATCGTCCGGCGCTCCAAGGGGTGCTCGGCACTCAGGCGGAGCTTCGGGAACCGCTCGAAAAGCACCGAAAGAGCGATCTGTGCCTCGGCCCGGGCCAATGGCGCGCCAAGACAGAAATGGGCGCCGCCGCCAAATGAGATGTGACGCTTATCCGGCCGTTCGATGTCAAACCGCTTTGGGTCGGGATGCGCCTCTGAGTCGTGGTTCGCCGCGTAGAGCACGGCATTGATCGTCTGCCCCGCCGCGACCGGGCACCCGTCGATCTGCATCGCTTCGGTTGCGATCCGAGTGCCTTGCACGACTGGCGCGTCATAGCGCAACACTTCCTCGACGGCGCTACGAACCAGGCTCGGATTAGCGAGCAGTTTGCTGAGTTCACCGGGATGCTGTAGCAGGGCTAGTACGGCGTTACCGATAAGATCAGTCGTCGTCACGTTGCCCGCAAAGAGCAAACTATGGCAAACGTTTGTGATCTCCGCTTCGTCGAGCTGCTCGCCGTCCTCTTCGGCGTCGATCAGGCTGCTTATCAGATCGGCCCGTCGTTCCTTACGACGCTTTTGGATTACCTCAGCGAAGTAGCTGGTGAGAGCAGCATTGCAGGATGCCAGGATGGCCTCCTGCTCCGGCGTGCGTTGCGGGTTGAACATCTGTAGTTTGCCGTCAGACCACTGCTTGAAGTCGTCGCAGCGGGCGGTATCGACGCCCAACATCAGCGCGATGGCGATCGTCGGCAACGGTCGGGCATAAGCCTCCATAATATCGAAGCAGGATGGATCGTCGATGTCGTCCAGCAAGCCGCATGCGACCTCAGTGATACGCGGGCGCATCGCATCGACCGCGACCTGGTTGAACGCCTTGACGACCAGGGAGCGCAGGCGCTTATGGTCCGGGTCATCCATATGCAGTATGAGCGGCTGAAATGTCTCATCCACCTTCAGTTGCACCCGAGAGAACGAACCCGGGCGGGATTTCCGTGGATCGGAGGCCAGTTCGCGATTATTCATGACGGCATCGACATCGACCGCACGGGTCAGCACCACCCGATCGAACATCCGGTCCTGGTGCACCGGCTCGCGCGACCTCAGCATATCGAGATATTCGTCTGGCCGCTCCCGAAAGACGGGATCCAAGTGGGTCAGGGAAATTCCCGTTGGCACCGCAGTCTCGTCGTTACTCATGGATCTCGTCCTTTCGCTAGGGTTTAGTTCCGATCGGCTTGGAACGAGCGAAGCCTCCGCGCATGGCAGTCATCGTCGCCGAAGGTGATCGAGGCCATCCAGCGCGGGCATGACGCTAACTTGCGAAAACGCGACGCTCGGCGGGACGGGCAATCAGCAGATAAGAGGCCAGCGCCAGAAGCGAACAC
The DNA here is from genome assembly GCF_040547805.1 of Bradyrhizobium sp. LA6.1. Taxonomy (NCBI): domain Bacteria; kingdom Pseudomonadati; phylum Pseudomonadota; class Alphaproteobacteria; order Hyphomicrobiales; family Nitrobacteraceae; genus Bradyrhizobium; species Bradyrhizobium sp. LA6.1. The sequence continues at coordinate 104,066 of NZ_JBEPQK010000020.1, forward strand.
GGCGTCATGACCGCGGCCATCGATAGCGCTGATCGTCCGTCGTAAAGACACGCAACGAGCCCGCTTGAGACGGCGCCTGCCATCATCTGAATGCTTCCGGACACAGCGCCTACCGCGCCGGCGATCTGCGGCAACGGATGCATCGTCGCGCGGATGGCGTTCGGTATGGTCAATCCGAAGGCAAGACCAACAGCGACCAGAAGTGAAACAACAAGGAGTAGCGGTACCCAGCCGACCAGTGTCGTGGCAAGCAATAGCCCTGAAGCCACCGCCGAGACTGTCAAACCCCTCATCAGCACATAAGCTGGTGAGACGTTCCAAGCGACGAGCCGGCGATCGAAGAAAGCCCCGGCCATGACCGATCCGGAGCACGCACTGAAAATCAGGCCATACTGATTAGGCCGTAGCCCCATGCTGTTGATGAAGAACAGGGAGGACCCGGTGACATAAGCCATAACGGTCCCGCCGGCGGCTGCACCGACCAGAATGTATGCGAACGAGATCGGATGCCTCAGGACTTGAAGATAGCTGCGGCCAATGATTGATGGTGCAAGGCGATTGGTCTGATCGATCTTTGCACTTTCGGCAAAGCCGGTGACCAATGCGATCAACAAAACCAGACCCATTACGAACTGAATCGTGTAAATCAGGCGCCAGCTGCCCAGCGCCAGTAGAGCCGCGCCAGCGGTCGGCGCGATCAATGTGACTACATTTATGGCAATGACAACGTTGGCCATCTTCGCACGCGCATTATCCCCCTCGAACAGGTCGCGGATGATTGCAAACGTCAACGTTGTGCTGGCCGCGCCGCAGCCTTGGCCGAAGCGGCACACCAGCAGCACCGGTAATGATTGGGCGAGCGCGCAAGCGAGACTGCCGACGACAAAGAGCGTGACGCCGAATACCACGACGGGCCTGCGACCGTACCGATCGGATACCGGCCCATAAACAAGCGGCGCCGTCGCCAGACTGAGCATGAAAACACTCATCGTAAAGCCGACATCCGCGGGCGGCGCGCCGAGAGCGGCGCCAGTGGCCGCCAGTGCCGGTAAGCTCATGTCAATGCCCGAATACGGAACTGAGGCAAGAAGGCCCAGCAACAGCGTGAAGGCAAACGATGCGGGTTGAATACGCATGGGTTGAATATCCGATACGTTGCTGATCCCGCGCGTCGTCAGATGCGGCGGGTGTCCGCGGAGATATCGATCGCCTCCCAGACGAAGGACGGAAGAATCAACCTTCCATCCTTCCCGGGAGCGGAAGCAAGTCACCGATTGGCGGCGGCACGTCGACCTTGCTTAGCGACCGTGGTGCCGCCCGGGTCGCTTATCTCATTCGACCCTTGCGCGACTTGGTTGATGATCCGCAGGATTTCGGAGCGAGTGTCGATCGTCTTGAACTCGTCGGCCATAGCTGAGGCACCCGAACGATAGTCCGGCTTGTCGAGCACGCTCCGCACGGCCTCGCGCAACGCTTGCGGTGTCGGATTGTTGGTCGCAAGATTGATTCCGACCCCGGACCATGCCACACGCGCGTTCACGTCCGCCTTGTCTTCCGTCAACCCTGCGGTCACAAGCGGAATTCCAAAGCTCATCGCCTGGTTGACACTCCCATATCCACCGTTGGTGACGAGCACGTCGACCTTGGGTAGAAGCCACTCGAACGGCAGATAGCTGGAGAGACGCGCATTGCCGGGAATTGGGCCGGGAATGTCGCCGACCGCGCGACCGCCTGCTGTGACGACCACAAGCAAGTCAGGTTCGTTCGCGAGTCCCGCGAGCGCCGGCGCGATCAACAGGTCGAAATCGTGGTTTGCCAACGTACCCTGCGTCACCAGCACAACCTTGCGCGAGCCGTCCAGTTCGTGCGCCCACGACGGAAGCGGGACCTGGTTGGGTATAATCGGAGGGGTGCCAACAAAAGTCACCGAGGAAGGGATATCGCGTGGAAACTCAAAACGCGGCACCGTCAGCTGCATATAGGCATCTGCAAGCTCTACGACGGATTCAAAGAGAGGCTTGGTCACCGGTCCAACGCCCAGCTCCCTCAGGTACCGATTGACGCAAAGGCTGAGAGGCCCGTCGACGATCTTGTCCTGTTCTCGTGCGAAGGCGGCATATTCGTCGAGTTGCGCTCGGGTGGCTGCGGGCGGCAGACCCGCAAAAACTGGCGCTTTGTCGTCGCGTTGCCAGTGCAAGATGGATGTGCCGCAAAGAACGATGGGCGGGCGTTTCGAGCGCGGTCCGAGCAGCATCGGCAGGACGCCAAAAAACATGTCGTCGCCGATGATGACGTCGGCGGGGAATTCCCGCAGGACCTTGTGCATGCCGCTGTACTGACCGGGAATGGGATCGACGAAGAGGCGTTCGATTACTAAGCGCCGCCATTGTGGCCCGAGTGGCGCGGCCTTTACTTCGTCGGACATGACAATTTCGTTTGCATTAATATCCGCCTCTTTGGGGAGCGGACAGAAATTTGCTTTGAACCGCGCGACACGGCTACGCAGGGGGCTCCCGGTCAAAAAGGCAAGTTCGTGGCCCTCCGCGATCAAGACGTGGCCGATCGCAAGCAGCGGATTGAGATGGCCGGTCATGGGGGTCGAAACGACGAGAATCTTCATATGATCGTCTCGTCCGATTGTCGACATAGCGATCTCCTTTGGATTGCGACGCAAAACCTGTAAGGCGTCGAGGCTGAAGAGCACTGCGGCGGGCCGGCCGGGCGGCATTGCGTTCGCCCGTCCCCTTTCCGCATTGGAATCATCCTGAGAAGGCGCCAATTCGCTCGAAATTTAGTTCGAGACCGACTTCACCTTGCGGACGAGCACGCTGTCGCCGTTCCGGCTGATTTCGAGCGCATCTGCCTGGTACGGTGTTGAGAACGCCACACGCTGACCCGGTGCAAGAACAGACACAATACGGATCGGCGTTCCCGCCATGCCTTGTGCGAGGGTCGTGACAACATGGAATCCGTCGCGCCCGACGGTGTAGTAGGCGACACCGGACACTTCGCCGAGGTCGATGCTCATACCATCAATCGGACGCAGGCCATCGGCGTGGGCGGCCTCCAGAGAGGCCAAGGCGAATGCTGCGGCTACAAACATGCTACGGATCGACATAGCGATCTCCTTTGGGTTGCGACATAAAACCTGTAAAACGTCGAGGCTGAAGAACACTGCGACGAGCCGGCCGGGCGTATTACGTCCGCCCGCGCCTTTCGGCATTTAGGCGTTCGCGCCGCCGAAGCTTGGCGGATTGATACCCATTGCTGCGATCGGCTCGCTGAAGGCTGCGCCCACACTCAGCTATATGCTGACGGGCGGTCCTCTTTGACCCAGTGCTTTTCAGCCTCAGAATCGGGGTCAGGCGGCTTCATTCCTTGGATGGTCCAGAAATCGATTGGCGTTTCGTCAATGTGGACCTCCCAGCGATAACCCCGCTCGCGTGCGAAGGGATTGAGCGTAGTGTTGACGCGCTCCAGCCACCCCGCTCGCCGCTCGGGAGCAGTTGCGCGAGCAATCTGATCAATCCAAATCCTGACAAAATCGTTCGTTGCCTTTCCGCCGACAAAGAACGAGTTCTTTGGCAGTTCGTGAAAGACAATGCTTGCATAGAACCGGGGCAGGCCGACATCCGCGTAGAGGTCCGTGATACGCGTCGCAAGCGCGCGCTTGTCCTCGGCTGAGTACGCATTTTCCGGGCAGTAAATATGCCACAGAGGCATTTGAGTTCTCCTTGTCAAGCTCCTGGCAGGGCGCGCCCGCCAGCATGCTGCCGCGTGAGGACGGGCCGACGGCAGGCGCCGACCCGGAACGCTCCATCACGCGAGTTCTTCGAGATGCCCGAGGCCCAGACCGTCGACGACGGCCTTCTGGACGGGCGCGATGTCGGCATTGATCTTGTCAGCACCGAACGACGTGCCCACCACCGTCCGAGCGGCGCGACTGCCCTTCGCCTGGCCGACGAGCTTGGCGACGGCCTCGGCAATGTCGTGAGGCTTCGGAGCGTTCTTTCCCTGCAGCATTGACGTGAAGGTCTTGTAGATGGCGTCGGGAATCTGGCCGACCTCGCCGTAGGACTTCGTGATGTCGCCGTCGGCAGGCCTCTGGATGCTCGAGTACAGGCTTGTCGGGTAAGCGCCAGGTTGAACTTCCACCACGTCTACGCCGAGTTGGGAGACCTCCAGCCGAATGCTGTCGGTCAAAGCTTCGATCGCCATCTTGCTCGCGCCGTAGATGCCGACGAAGGGGAACGTCACGCGGCCGAGGACCGAGCCCATGTTGATAATGAGGCCGTCGCGCTCCCGACGCATCGAAGGCAGCACTGCCCGTGTAACGCGGAGGAGCCCGATGACGTTGGTGTCGAAGATCGCCTTCGCCTGATCCGCCGTGAAGGCTTCGGTCACGCCGACCGACGCAATGCCGGCGTTGTTGACCAGCACGTTGATCTTGCCGGCCTCGGCGAGGATAGAAGCAATGGCGCGATCGACCGAGCCGTCATCGGTAACGTCGAGTTCCACGACGCCTATTTTCTGGCTTCGTAGCGCGTCGGCGTGCCTGCGATTGCGGCTGGCGATGTCGCGCATCGCGGCGAACACGCGATAGCCGTCGCGCGCCAGCCTTTCCGCGGTTTCGCGGCCGAAGCCGCTCGATGTGCCGGTGATGAGAATAGTCCTGGTCATGGTTTGCCTCCGGTGGTGAGGGTTGCGGGTCAATGCGAGATGATCAGCCGGTATGGCTGGTCAGGAACTGGCGGAGTACCGCGACCGGGATGTCCGAGAACGAGCTTCAACAGACGTCAGGAGCGGCGGGTTGGGGTGATGAAGCCTTGGATGCGAGTCAGAAGGCGAATTCCAGGCTGGCGTGTGCAACCAACGTTCCCGTAGACGCAAACGAAACGCGGGTTTCCGTGAAGGCCGACGCTTTGCCAAAGCGCAATGCTTCCGCTCGTACATGATAGTCATCGTTGACGGCTGGACGCAGGAAGTGAGTGTGCTGATACACGGTGCCTTTAGTGATGCGCCCCGTCGTGCCCGCGGACAGTGATGCAACCGAGTCAATGGCCGCCATAATTGCCTGGCCACACACCGCACAGCTTGACAATTTGAGCGCATCATTTTGTGGAAGCATCGCGGACACGATGCCCGGGCAGACCTTGAACTCACGAAGGCCGAGCATTTTCACCCAAGGCGCGAAAACATATTCGTACAACTCAAGAACGGTGGCATCCGTCACGGGCAAACAATGAAGCGGAACCGGAATTCCAAGCCGCCCAACTCCCAAGGCAGGATCGGACTCGTTTTGCGTTGCCTGCTCGGTCACAAGAGCCCGGTTTCCCGTTAGCGTCATTGTATTCTGAACTTCTGCAATCATTGTTGCCTCCGATTCTCGTCAAAGCGTGACTACCAGGATCGGAATCTAGGCGGCTGGACCTCAGGTGTCGTGAGACGATCGCGCCCAATCGTCCGTACTGGCGCGCACCGCCTGGCGCGCCTCGCGGCGATGCTGACACGATCTCGGGGGCGTGATTTGGCGTGACGCAGAGTTGAGTGGGACTCGTCCCGGGCCACGCTAGCTTGATCGACGTCTGCCCGTGGTTTCCGGCGCAGGCCATTACAAACCGTGCGATTAGGCTTGCCAAGACTCGTTTTACCAAGACCCGTGGAGGTGATGATGCGCCCGAACGACGATTTTCTCAGCGCTCCAGAATTGGACTATGACGGTTTCCGATCTGCAATGCGCGAGGATTGGGGATGGTTTACTCCTGCTCGCGAAACCAACATCTTCGCCAGCAAGGTGCGCACGCGGCGCGTCTTCGGATTCGCTGCAGTGGATCTCACCTGCAGCGCTACCCGCCTTGAGCGGACGGAACAGGACATTCGCCGTGATAACATGGAGTACTATTTCGTCACAGTTCAGGATACCGGCGAATCGATCATCATTCACAACGACCGAGTCGTAAATATCACTGCTGGCGATGTCATCCTGCTCGATTCCACAAAACCCGTGACATTCATCTCGCGGGCCGAAGACAGCGCGCAATGGCTTGGTGTGCAAGTGCCGCGCCAGAAGCTGGCGTCGCATCTCGGCTTCGAACCGCAGGGTGGCGTGTGCGGTCCTCGGCAGGCGCAAGCGTCACGTCTGCTCTGTCAACTCGCTCTTGACCCGATCAGCGATGCAGAACCGGCGTTCGCGTCGACTGATCAATTTATGCATCTGGTGGTCTACGATCTCCTCGGCGCACTGTTTGCACCTCCCGCCCCGCTTGGCTCGCGTCACAACGACAAGCTGTTCATGCGCGTCTGCGGCATCATAAAGGACCGCTTTGCCGATCCGGACATCTCTCCGCGGGAGGTGGCTGCCGAGGCGGGAATTTCACTGCGCTATTTGCAGAAGCTGTTCACGGCCCGTGGGTCGACATGCGGTCACCACATATGTTCGGCCCGTCTGGATCATGCGGCGCGTCTGATCGAACGACGCGCGTTGATGAAGACAGGTCAGCCTCTCAGCGATATTGCCTACGCCTGCGGCTTTCGCGACTACACGCATTTTGCGCGCGGCTTCCGCCGGCGTTTCGGCACCGCGCCGGGCGCCGTCGGAGCAGGCGCCACCGGTAACGACAGCGCACGGGTGTGAAGGCTGCAGAAACAGAGGCAAGCGCAGTTAAGCTCGGCTCTCGACCGAATTCAGAAAGGATCTCGCTTTCCAACCCCTGTCGCGCCCAGAAGCAATCCGGGGGGGCGACCGTCGAAAACAGAGATCTACCTTACATTTCGATAGGAGCTGGCGGAGAGAGTGGGATTCGAACCCACGGTACGGTTTCCCGCACACACGCTTTCCAAGCGTGCGCCTTAAGCCACTCGGCCATCTCTCCGGAGCGCCCTCTCTTGAAGGGGAGCCGATGATTTTGCAAGAGATCGCGGGGAAATCGGGTGAATTTTCCGTAAGATATTGTATTTGAAAGACAATATCTGGCGCCAGCTGGCGCTTCGGAACCGCTCAAAGGCTGAACCGGAAGCGGGTTTGGCGCGACGATTCACTCAAGACCGCCAAACACGACCGGGGACGCCATGACCATCCAAAAGACCATCGTCGCGCTGGGCCTGATTTCGGCCCTTGGCTCCGCCTTTGCCGCGTCGGCCGCCGCGCAGGTCTGCACCCGGCAGGGCGTCGACGTGAGTTGCGACGACGGGCGGCGCGGGGTGCTTTCGGGCGATGCCATCATCTGGCCGGACGGGACGCGCTCGAACGCCTCGCCGCATCCGAGCGTGATCATCGGCAACAAGAGCTCGGTGCATGTCGGACCCGGCGTGTTCGTCGGCCAGGGCAAGGGCATGGTGCCGCTGGACGATCCCAACGCGCCGAACAAGCGGCAATGCGCGATTTTGGACGGGGTGTCGTATTGTTATTGAGCACCTCTCCCCGCGAGAACGGGGAGAGCAAGAGAGCTTAAATCAACCTTACACCTGATATCGCCGACTTCAGCCAGCGTAGCGCCTGCGGCGGCTGGGTCTCGAGCGGCGCGACGACGGCCTTCTCGGTCCGGCACTTCTCCAGCTCGGCAACGAAGTCGGCGGACCACTGCTGGATGGTGTGGCCGCGCAGCGTCTTCATCATCGCGTCCCAGCGCATCTTGCGCTCGGTGAGCGACATCGCGGCCGCGACCGCGATCGCGCGGGCCATGCCGTCGATATCGTGCGGATTGACCAGCAGCGCCGTTTCGAGCTCGTTGGCGGCGCCGGCGAACTTCGACAGCACCAGCACGCCGGGATCGGCCGGGTTCTGCGCGGCGACATATTCCTTGGCGACGAGGTTCATGCCGTCATGCAGCGGCGTCACCACGCCGATCTGCGCGGTGCGGTAGAGACCCGCAAGCACGGCCTGGCTGAAACCCTTGTTCAGGTAGCGGATCGGCGTCCAGTCGACCTCGCCGTGGCGGCCGTTGACGTCGCTGACGAGACGCGCGACCTCGTTCTGGAGATTGCCATAGGCCTCGATCGCACCACGCGAGGGGTTGGCGATCTGGAGCAGCGAGATGCTGCGCGCGAACTGCGGATGCTCGGTCCAGAGCCGGTCGAACGCGCTGATGCGATTGACGAGACCCTTGGAATAGTCGAGCCGGTCGACGCCGATGGCGAGCCTCTCGCCGTTGAGACTGCGGCGCAGCCGCGACACGTCGGGATGCGAGGCCGACTTCGCCGCATAAGCCGCGAACTTCTCCGCATCGATGCCGATCGGAAAGACCTCGCAACGCGTACGGCCATGCTGCGAGATCGCAACGCCGTCTTCGACGACGAGGCCGAGCTCGCCCGCGACATAGCCGAGGAAATTCTGGCAATCCTCATTGGTCTGGAAGCCGAGCAGGTCGTAGGCCAGCATCGCCGTGATCAGTTCGCGATGATTGGGCACGCCCTGCATCACCGCGACGACCGGCCACGGCGTGTGCAGGAAGAAGCCGATCGGATCATCGACGCCGAGATCGCGCAGCTCCGCGCCGAGCGCGAGGAAATGATAATCCTGCACCCAGAACGCCGTTTTCGCTTTCCGGAAGCGCATCAAGGCGCGCGCCATGAAGGCGTTGACCTCGCGATAGCTGACATAGTCGTCGCGCGAGACGCGGATCAGATCGCTGCGCGAATGCAGCGCCGGCCACAGCGCCGAATTGGCAAAACCTTCGTAATAGCCGCCGTAATGCGCCGCCGGCAGATCCAGCGTCGCTATCGCACCCGACCCAAGCGCTTCGATCTCGGCGAACGGTTCCTTCTGATGGCCGTCGCGCACACGGCCCGACGAACCCACCCAGATAGCACCCGAATGTTCCACCACGGGAAGCAATGCCGCAGCCAAGCCGCCCGTCATCGGCTCGTTGGGTTTACCGCGCGCAACTCGATTTGAAACGACGACTAAATTCACAGGTCGTCCCCTCCTTCATTCCAACCCGTTTAACTGCTGTTCATCAATATGGTTCCTGTCCATCATTTGTACGAAATGAAACCAAAATCAGGCACATGCGTTGGAACCAGTTTTTCTGCTGGGAACCCGGCGGTTTCGCTCAACAAAGTCAGTTTTCGTGACTGTGTTGCCCAGCATGAATTGCGCGCGCAAGCGAACCACGCGAGCGACAATGTGGCCCCGAGGTGTCGGTGCCTTATTCCAACCTTGTGTCGTCGAGCAGACGCGCGAGGAACGCGCGCACATCCTTCGGCTCATCGAAATGGCCGTTGACGCCGATGGCGCGGCGACCGACCGAGAAGGACAGCCCGTTCATGTCGGGCATGATCGCGAACACGGTCTCATCGGTAACGTCGTCGCCAATGAAGATCGGACGGCGCCCTTTGAAGGGCTCATGCTTCATCAATTCGCGCACGCCGGTGGCCTTGGTGAAGCCGGAATGCTTGATCTCGCAAACGAACTTGCCGGGCAGCACCTCGATCGGCGCATTGGGCAGATCGGCGCGGATCAGCGAGACGGCTTCGAAGATCGCCTTCTCCGCATGCGGCGCGAGACGATAATGCAGCGCCAGCGAATAGCCCTTGTCCTCGAGTAGAATGCCGGGGCTGAGCTTTGCAATCGCAGCCAGGCGACGCTTCAGCTCCTTGTCCATCGGCGGCGCATGCACGTCGTCGGCCTCATTGCCCACCGACAGGCGCATTTCCGCGCCGTGACCGGCGACCGCGCGAAACACGTCGGGTGCGAAGATCAGGTCGATGTCGTTGAGCGAACGGCCGCTGACCATCGCCAGCGCGCCGGACGTGCGCTCGGTCAACAGGTTCAGCGTTTCCGACAGGCCCGGCGGCACCCACACCTCGCGCGGCGTCGGCATCAGGTCGAGCAGCGTGCCGTCGATGTCGAGCAGGATCGCGGTCTCGCCGAGATGCGGCACGAGCGCATGCGGCATCGGCACCGCGTCGGGCGCTTCTTCGTCGACCATGGGGCGCTTCTGATCCAATTCCGCGAGCTCCGATTTCATAGTCTACTCCATAAAGGCAAGCGGCCGCGCGATTTGTTCGAGCGATTTGCGTTCCGCGGCGACGGCGTAGCGCCACGCCACGATCGCAGCCACGATCATCAGGAAGGCCCCCAGCAAATAGCCCGCGAACACGCTGGTGCGTGATCCCGTGTCGATCAGCGCGCCGAACAGCGCGGGCCCGATCACGCCGCCGATGCCGGTGCCGATTGCGTAGAACACCGCAATCGCCAGCGCGCGCACTTCCAGAGGGAACGTCTCGCTGACGGTCAGGTAGGCGGCGCTCGCGGCGGGCGAGGCAAAGAAGAAGATCACCATCCAGGCAATGGTCTGCCCCTGCGCGCTCAGCGCGCCGATCGAGAACAGATAGCCCGAGAGCGCCAGCAGCACGCCCGATACGCCGTAGGTAAACGTGATCATGACGCGGCGGCCGAGCGTGTCGAACAGGCGGCCGAGCAGCAGCGGCCCGAGGAAGTTGCCGGCGGCGAACGGCAGGAGATACCAGCCGACATGCTCGGCGCTGATGCCGTAGAAGTCGGTCAGCACCAGCGCGAAGGTGAAGAAGATCGCGTTGTAGAAGAACGCCTGCGCGCTCATCAGCACGAGGCCGACCAGGGAGCGCTGACGATAGACGAAGAACAGCGTGTGCACGACCTCCCTGATCGGAGTGTGGTCGCGCATCTTCAGGCGTATTTTCGTGAAGCGGCCATCGCTCGCATGCCGGTCATGCCCGATCACAGAGCGCTCGATCTCGTCCACGATGGCGTGGGCCTGGTCGGGCCGGCCGTGGATCATCAGCCAGCGCGGGCTCTCCGGAATCCACATCCGCATCAACAGCACGACGAGGCCAAGGGTCGCGCCGATGAGATAGGCGAGGCGCCAGCCGAGATCGGGACCGATCAATGCGGGATCGAGCAGCACGATGGCCGCCACCGCGCCCATCGCCGCGCCGATCCAGAAACTGCCGTTGATGACGAGGTCGGTCCAGCCGCGATAGCGCGCCGGCACCAGTTCCTGGATCGTCGAGTTGATCGCAGTGTATTCGCCGCCGATGCCGGCGCCGGTGAGAAAACGAAACAGCGCGTAACTCGCGACATTCCACGACAAGGCGGTCGCGGCGGTCGCGGAGAGATAAAGCGCCAGTGTGATGAAGAACAGCTTCTTGCGGCCGATGCGGTCGGTGAGCCAGCCGAAGCCGAGCGCGCCGAGCACCGCACCGGCAAGATACGCGGAATTGGCGATACCGAGATCGAGATTGGAGAATTGCAGCGACGGACTCTGCTTCAACGCGCCGGAGAGCGCGCCGGCCAGCGTCACCTCGAGCCCGTCGAGGATCCAGGTGATCCCGAGCGCCAGCACGACGCGGGTATGAAAGCCGCTCCACGGCAGCGCATCGAGCCGCGCGGGAATGCTGGTCTCGATGATGCGGTCAGCCGCGACCGCCGCAGAGACTGCAGGTCCATAATTCAGCGCTGGGCTTTGCTGCAATTCCATCGCGTTGCTGGGTCTAACCAATGGAAGCGGCCCCGGTTCACATGGTGTGGACAGGGGCGTTCCGATCATGGAGGTGCGGCATTCCGCCTGCCACCTGCGACAACGCCTGCGGCAAAGGCGGGTTCCCGCGGGAACAGCGCTTGGGATCGTCCGTTTCCGATGGAGCCGCTGGGAGTTGACGCATGGCTCACGTCAGAAAGACGACACATTCGCGCAAAACCTGGAGCGCGCGAAGGTGGAGTTGAAGCGGACGTTCGGGAGGGAGTGAGACTCGCGCTCTTTACCCCCCGTCGTCCCGGACAAGCGAAGCGCAGATCCGGGACCATAACCACAGGGAGTGGTTTGGCGAAGACTTGGAGTTACCACCGTCCGTCTCAACTATCCGCTGGGAGTATGGATCCCGGATCGGCGCGCGCCTAAGGGCGCCTTGTCCGGGACGACAGCGGAGTATGAGGCGATAGCGAGGTCTTCAAGCGCCAAGCGCCTGACACGCGGCGAGCCTTACGCGGCCCTGATATTGCCCATAAAGCGGTCGAGCTCGGCGCGCAGGCGCGTGCTTTCGGATGACAGCGTTTTGGCCGAGTTCAGCACCTCTTCCGAGGCTGAACCGGTTTCGGCGGCGCCGCGATTGACCTGGCCGATGTCGGTGGCTGCGGTCTGGGTGCCCTGCGCAACGGTCTGGACGCTGCGCGCGATTTCCTGCGTCGCGGCGCCCTGCTGCTCGACGGCGCTCGCAATCGACGTCGAGATCGACGAGATCTGGCCGATGGTGGCGCCGATCTCCTTGATCGCGGCGACCGACTCGGCCGTCGCGCCCTGCATCCCCGTAATGTGGGAGGAGATTTCGTCGGTCGCCTTCGCGGTCTGGCTGGCCAGCGACTTCACTTCGCTGGCGACCACGGCGAAGCCGCGGCCGGCCTCGCCCGCGCGCGCCGCCTCGATGGTGGCGTTCAGCGCAAGAAGATTGGTCTGCTCGGCAATCGCCGTGATCAGCTTGACGACTTCGCCGATCTGCTGCGCGGCATGGGAGAGCTTTCCGATGCGGCCGTCGGTTTCCTTCGCCTGCACCACGGCAGCTTCCGCAATACGGCTGGAGTCGCGCACCTGGCGGCCGATCTCCTCGACCGAGGCCGAGAGCTCTTCGGTGGCGGTTGCGACCGACTGCATGTTGCTGGAGGCCTGCTCGGACACGCCGGCGACCTGGCTCGACAGGCTCTGCGTGGTCTCGGCGGTGCGGGTCAGCGTGGAGGCCGCCGATTCGAGCTGCACGGCCGAGGCCGAGACGTTGGAGACGATGGCGCCGACCGCGCTCTCGAAATCGTCGGCAAAGCGAATCAGCTCGGAGCGGCGGCTTGCGGCCTGCTCCCGGTTCTGGGCTTCGCTGGCGGCGGCATCGCGCTCGGCTTTCGCAACAGCCTGAACCTTGAATTCCTCGACCGCACCGGCCATCTCGCCGATCTCGTCCTTGCGTCCCAGACCCGGCAGCACGACGTCGAAATTGCCGGACGCAAGCTCGCGCATCGCCTTGCACATCGCGATCATCGGACGCGAGATGCCGTTGCCGAGCATCAGGGCCAGCACGGCGCCAATGGCGAGGCCGCCGAGCGCCATCATCAGCATCAGCCGTTCGGTCTCGGTGATGGTGGAGTTGGCGCTCGCTTCGATGCGCTGCTGATCCGAGGTCAGATCGGACCGCAACTCAGCCGAGAGCTTGAGAATGCCCGCCGCCGTCTTGGTCATCTCGCCGTTCAACTTGACGATGATCTTCACGTTCTCGGTCAGCTTCGAGAAAGAGGTGCGGTACTGCTTCAGCAGGTTGCCGATCTCGGTGACGCGGTCCGTGATCTTCTGGTCATTGGCATAGATCGAGACCAGCAGGGTCTCCAAAAACTTGATGCGGGCGATCACGCCGTCGGCGGTCTTCGGCTCCGGCTTGGCGACGAAGGCGCTGACCGAGGTCGAGACCGCGAGATATTGCGAAGTGACGTCCTTGGCCGTGGTCTGAACCGAGTTCAGGCCCGCCAGCGCGGCCGTATCGGCGAGATCGTCGAACTTGAAGCGGATTTTGTTGCCGACGCTGTTGAGCTCGTCGGCGGCGATCTTGTTGTTCTCGCGGGTCAGCGTGATGATCTCACCGAACACCTTGGTGAAGCGCTGGAATTCGGCCTCGAGCTTGCCGACCTGCTCGCGGCGCGCCGCGCCGGTCGTGGCCGCCACCGACTTGGCGATCGCGCCCTTCAGATTCTCTTCGGCGGCCTTGGCCGCGGTCTCGTCATCGGTCGCGCCCGTCAGCGTATAGGCCCGCGCCAGTCCCTGATAGGCGATCAGCTCGCGGTCCACGGTCCGCGCGAGGTCCGCTTCCGACACGCTGGCCCGGTACGAGGCGACGGCGGCCTGGATCCGCTCGAAGCCGAAATAGGCGAAAGCCATGCTGACGGCGAGGATGGCCAGCACCGCCACGAAGCCGAGGATGATTTTTGCACGAAAACGCAGGGTGAAGAGCTTCGATGTGTTCGGCGTCGACTTGACGGGCATTCCCCACCCCATTCCATTCGCGGAAAACCAGGCGCAGCCCGGAAGCAGCCCGCTTCCTGACTCGTGAGCACGGTAGAGTGCAAAGGATAAGCGGCGGTAAATTTATGGCGTCGCAACTTGCGGTTAGGTGACGCGGGGAGATGCGCACTCGGCTGTCGTCCCCGCGCTCACGCGCCTTCGCGGGACGACAGCCGAGAGTGACGCGACGGCAGCGGCTTCGGACGCGGCCGAGCCTTACGCCGCCCGGATATTCCCCATGAACCGGTCGAGCTCGGCGCGCAGGCGGGTGCTTTCGCTGGACAGGGTTTTGGCCGAATTCAGGACCTCCTCCGAGGCCGAGCCGGTTTCGGCGGCGCCACGGTTGACCTGGCCGATGTCGGTGGCTGCGGTCTGGGTGCCCTGCGCAACGGTCTGGACGCTGCGGGCAATCTCCTGCGTCGCGGCGCCCTGCTCTTCCACGGCGCTCGCGATCGAGGTCGAGATCGACGAAATCTTGCCGATGGTGGCGCCGATCTCCTTGATCGCGGCGACCGACTCGGCCGTCGCACCCTGCATGCCCGCGATATGCGAGGAAATCTCGTCGGTGGCCTTCGCGGTCTGGCTGGCCAGCGACTTCACTTCGCTGGCGACCACGGCAAAGCCGCGGCCGGCCTCGCCCGCACGCGCCGCCTCGATGGTGGCGTTGAGCGCCAGAAGGTTGGTCTGCTCGGCGATCGCGGTAATCAGTTTGACCACCTCGCCGATCTGCTGGGCGGCGTGCGACAGCTTGCCGATGCGGCCGTCGGTTTCCTTGGCCTGGACCACCGCAGCTTCCGCGATGCGGCTGGAATCGCGGACCTGGCGGCCGATCTCCTCGACGGAGGCCGAAAGCTCTTCGGTGGCAGTTGCGACCGACTGCATGTTGCTGGAGGCCTGCTCGGAGACACCGGCGACCTGGCTCGACAGGGTCTGCGTGGTTTCGGCGGTTCGGGTCAGCGTGGAAGCCGCCGATTCGAGCTGCACGGCGGAAGCCGACACGTTCGACACGATGGCACCGACCGCGCTTTCAAAATCATCGGCGAAGCGAATCAGCTCGGAACGGCGTGCGGTGGCCAGTTCCTTGTTCTGGGCTTCGCTGGCGGCGGCGTCGCGCTCGGCCTTGGCCACGGCCTGAACCTTGAATTCCTCGACCGCGCCGGCCATCTCGCCGATCTCGTCCTTGCGGCCGAGGCCCGGCAGCACGACGTCGAAATTGCCCGACGCAAGCTCGCGCATCGCCTTGCACATCGCGATCATCGGACGCGAGATGCCGGTGCCGAGCAGGAAGGCGAGGATCGCGCCGAGCAGCGTGCCGCCGACGGCCAGCATCAGCACCAGTTGCTCGGTCCGTCCGATGGTCGCTTCCGACTCCGAATCCAGCCGCTGCTGCTCGGCGACGAGGTCCGCTTTCATCGCGGTGGCGCCTTGCAGGATCGCACCGGCAGAACCGCTCATCTCGGTGACGAGCTCATCCACCATCTTGGCGTTGGCGATCAGCTTCTCCAGCGCTTCGCGATAGGCCACGAGGATGGTCTTGGCGTCCTTCAGGCCGGCGACGATCTTGTCGTCCATGGAATAGACCGCGCCTAGCGAATTCTCGACGAATTTCAGCCGCGCCAGCGCGCTGGTCGCGATCGCCTGGTCGGACGTCAGCACGAAATTGGTCGCCGCCGCGCTCGCGGTCTGGAACTGGGCGTTGATCTGCTTGGTGCCGAACTCGATCGACTGCGCCTCGGAATCGGAGGCGTTGTTGCCGATATCGTCAAGCTTGTATTTCAGGAGATTGGCCTGGCGCGTCAGCTGGTTCTGCACCAGCAGCGCGCTGTCGCGCTTGGCCTGGAGGACCTTTGCGAAGGTCGCAGAGAAGTTGGAGAATTCCTTGGCGAGCTTGTTGAGGCCCTCCTGCCGCGCCGGCTTCTGGGCACTCTTGACCGCCTGATCGATGGCGCTCTTCAGGCCGGTCTCGGCGTCCAGCGCTGCCTTGGCATCGTCCTCCTTGCCGGTGACGACGAAATAACGGACTGCCGAGCGGTAGGCGAGCAGCTCGCGGTCGATGTTGCGGGCGAGATCGGCCTCGGTGACGCTGCTGCGGTAGGACCCGACCCCGGCCGAGACCCGCTCGAAGCCGAAATAAGAGAAAGCCATGCTGCCGGCGGAGATCACCAGCACCGCGGCGAAGCCGAGGATGATCTTGGCGCGGAACCGGAGGGTCGGAAATATTGTACGCTTCGACGGCGACGCGATACGCCCGGACATTCCAACCCCCATTTTCTATTCAGCCGTGATCCGGAGGCGCCCCGCCTCCAGACCCGGATGCGCAAAACTAGGGCAGAATCGATAAAGGGCGGTAAATTCGCCGCACCTGCGCAATTTCCGGCTTTGTCGGCCAAAAGCCGACCGGATGGGATGACGGCTGGCATCCCACATGGGCCGGCCATTTTGCGGCGGTCGACCCGCTTCGCCCACCCAAGTCATTGCCCGCTCGTCAGGATCGATGACTTTTCCATGACCGGCGTGACCAAAATCCTAGTTGCAATGTCCGGGGGCGGCGGTCTCTAATTAGAAACAATCAAAATCAATCCGGGGAGGTATGTTCCGTGTCTACAGTCAAACTGACGGTGAACGGCAAGGCCGTTGCCGTCGACGTCGAGGACCGCACGCTGCTGGTCCAGCTCCTGCGCGATCACCTCAACCTCACCGGGACCCATGTCGGCTGCGACACCAGCCAGTGCGGCGCCTGCGTCGTACACGTGGACGGCAAGGCGGTGAAATCCTGCACCATGCTGGCGGGCCAGGCCGACGGCGCCAGCGTCACCACCATCGAAGGCATCGCCAAGGGCGATGAGCTGCATCCGATGCAGGCCGCCTTCCGCGACAATCACGGCCTGCAATGCGGCTATTGCACGCCGGGCATGATCATGTCGGCGATCGACATCGTGCACCGCCATGGCGGCCAGCTCGACGAGCCCACCGTGCGCCAAGAGCTCGAAGGCAATATCTGCCGCTGCACCGGCTACCACAACATCGTCAAGGCCGTGCTGGACGCAGCCGGGCGCATGAAGGTCTCGCAGGCGGCCGAGTAAATCGGCGCGCCTCGAATAAAGAACCACCGCTGCCGCTTTCGAGGGAAAGCGCAGTCAAAGAAACTTCCGGTCGGGAGGACCAGACATGGGTGTTGAAGGCATCGGCGCGCGCGTCGTGCGCAAGGAAGACAAGCGTTTCATTACCGGCAAAGGCCGTTACGTCGACGACATCAAATTGCAGGGCATGACCCATGCCCATTTCATCAGAAGCCCGCATGCGCATGCCAAGGTGAAGAAGATCGATTCATCCGCCGCGCTCAACATGCCGGGCGTGGTCGCCGTGCTCACCGGACAGGAGATCGTCGACGACAAGGTCGGCAACCTGATCTGCGGCTGGGCCATCACCTCCAAGGACGGCAGCCCGATGAAGATGGGCGCATGGCCGGCGATGGCGCCGGAAACCGTGCGCTTCGTCGGTCAGGCCGTCGCAGTCGTGATCGCCGACAGCAAGAACCTGGCGCGCGACGCCGCCGAAGCCGTGGTCGTGGAGTACGAGGAACTGCCGGCAGTCGCCGACGTCCACGCTGCGATCAAGGCCGGCGCGCCGCAGCTTCACCCCGAAGCCCCCGGCAACCAGGTCTATGACTGGGTGATCGGCGACGAGGGCGCGACGGATGCCGCCTTCGCCAAGGCGGCCAATGTCGTCAAGCTCGACGTCACCAACAACCGCCTCGCCCCGAACGCGATGGAGCCGCGCGCGGCGATCGCCGACTATGACGCGGCGGAAGAGCACTTCACTCTCTATACGACGTCGCAGAACCCGCACGTCGCCCGCCTGGTGCTGTCGGCGTTCTACAACATCGCCCCCGAGCACAAGCTGCGCGTGATCGCCCCCGACGTCGGCGGCGGCTTCGGCTCAAAAATCTTCATCTATCCCGAGGAGATGGTGGCGCTGTGGGCCTCGAAGAAGGTCGGCCGCCCGGTAAAATGGACCGGCGACCGCACCGAGGCCTTCCTCACCGATGCGCATGGCCGCGACCACGTCACCCATGCCGAGATGGCGTTCGACGCCAACAACAAGATCACCGGCTTGAAGGTGAAGACCTACGCCAATTTCGGCGCCTACATGTCGCTGTTCTCCTCGTCGGTCCCGACCTATCTCTACGCGACGCTGCTGTCGGGCCAGTACAACATCCCGGCGATCCATGCCGAGGTGGTCGGAGTCTACACCAACACGACGCCGGTCGACGCCTATCGCGGCGCGGGCCGTCCCGAGGCGAGCTATTTGATCGAACGGTTGATGGAGACGGCGGCGCGGCAGCTCAAGGTCGATCCGGCCGCACTGCGCCGGAGCAACTTCATCACCCAGTTCCCGCACCAGACGCCC
This sequence comes from Bradyrhizobium sp. LA6.1, assembly GCF_040547805.1. Lineage (NCBI taxonomy): Bacteria > Pseudomonadati > Pseudomonadota > Alphaproteobacteria > Hyphomicrobiales > Nitrobacteraceae > Bradyrhizobium > Bradyrhizobium sp. LA6.1. The sequence continues at coordinate 122,488 of NZ_JBEPQK010000020.1, forward strand.
GTGATCATGGCCTACGACACCGGCGACTTTAACGCCTCGCTCGACGCCGCGATGAAGGCGATCGACTATGCCGGCTTCGCAGCCCGCAAGGCCAAGGCGAAGGCGGACGGCAAGCTGCGCGGCATCGGCGTGTCCTGCTACATCGAGGCCTGCGGCATCGCGCCCTCGAAGGCGGTCGGCAGCCTCGGCGCCGGCGTCGGCTTATGGGAATCCGCCGAAGTGCGGGTCAACCCGGTCGGCACCATCGAGATCCTGACGGGCTCGCACAGCCACGGCCAGGGTCACGAGACCACGTTCTGCCAGCTCGTCGCGGAGCGCCTGGGCGTTCCCATCAGCCAGGTCTCGATCGTCCATGGCGACACCGACAAGGTGCAGTTCGGCATGGGCACCTACGGCTCGCGCTCCGCGGCCGTCGGTCTCACCGCGATCCTGAAGGCCATGGAGAAGATGGAGTCCAAGGCCAAGAAGATCGCAGCGCATGCGCTCGAAGCGTCCGAGGGCGACATCGTCATCGAGAACGGCGAGTTCAAGGTGGCCGGTACCGACAAGGCGATCGCCTTCCCGATGGTCGCGCTCGCGGCCTACACCGCGCACAATCTGCCTGACGGGATGGAGCCGGGCCTGAAGGAAAGCGCCTTCTACGATCCGACCAACTTCACCTTCCCGGCCGGCGCCTATATCTGCGAGCTTGAGGTCGATCCCGGCACCGGAAAGACCTCTTTCGTCAACTTCGTCGCGGCCGACGATTTCGGCCGGCTGATCAACCCGATGATCGTCGAGGGACAGGTCCATGGCGGCCTCGCCCAGGGCATCGGGCAGGCGCTGCTCGAGCACGCCATCTACGATGCCAACGGCCAGCCGGTCACGGCATCGTTCATGGATTACTCCATGCCGCGCGCCGACGACCTGCCCTCGTTCAACCTCTCCCACACCACGACGCTGTGCCCGGGCAATCCCCTGGGCATCAAGGGCTGCGGTGAGGCCGGCGCGATCGGCGCCTCTGCGGCCGTGATCAACGCGATCACGGATGCGATCGGCAAGAACAATCTGGAAATGCCCGCAACCCCGGACCGGGTGTGGCGCACGATCCACGCGGCCTGAGAGGAGCAACAAGATGTACCAGACCACTTATCATCGCCCCTCCTCGGTCGACGAGGCCGTCGCCCTGTTCGGCAAGAGCAGTGAGGCGAAATTCCTCGCCGGCGGCCAGACGTTGCTGCCGGTCATGAAGCAGCGGCTCGCCAGCCCGTCCGACGTGATCGACCTCGGCAAGATCAAGGAGCTAATCGGTGTCGAGCTCTCGGGCGACGTGCTGACCATCAAGGCCGGCACGACCTATTTCGACATCATGCAGAATGCCGATGTGAAGAAGGCGATCCCCGCGATCGCCTATCTCACCTCGGTGCTCGGCGATCCCGCCGTGCGTTATCGCGGCACGATCGGCGGCTCGATCGCCAACAACGATCCCGCTGCGGACTATCCGGCCGCACTGCTGGCGCTCGGTGCCACCGTAAAGACCAACAAGCGGTCGATCTCGGCCGAGGACTTCTTCCAGGGCCTGTTCACGACGGCGCTGGAAGACGGCGAGGTCATCACTGCGGTGTCGTTCCCGGTGCCGGCGAAGGCGGGCTACGAAAAGATGCGGCATCCGGCCTCACGCTTCGCGCTGACCGCCGTGTTCGTCGCGCAGACGAAGTCGGGCGAGATCCGTGTTGCCGCCACCGGCGCCTCGCAGAGCGGCGTGATGCGGGTGCCCGCGATCGAAGCCGCGCTGAAGGCGAACTGGTCGCCGTCGGCGCTCGACAACGTCAGCATTCCGGCGAGCGGATTGCTGGCCGATATCCACGGCACGGCGGAATACCGCGCCAACCTCGTCAAGGTGATGGCGCAGCGCGCGGTGGCCGCCGCGGGCTGATCGAGTCGATAAAGCGCGACAGCGCGTCGCGCCTTAGCGCCTCAACACAAATCTTCCGCGGCGCGCAGCAATGCGCGCCGCTTTTATTATGCGCCCATGCATGAAAACCGCTTGCCACGCGGACATGAAGGCGAGAAAAGTTAATCAGCCAATTAACTCGTCCCCAAAGAGGAACGTCTAAGGCGATTGCCGGACCACCGGCATTCGCCGGTGACCCGAGGAAACAACAGCGTGCTCGATAAACCAGCGCCCACCTCCTCCGTCCGCACCTCCGGCCCGCTCTCGGGCTTCCGTGTCGTCGAATTCGCCGGCATCGGACCCGGCCCATTCGCCTGCATGATGCTCGCCGACATGGGCGCCGATGTCGTCACGCTCGATCGCGTCGGTGCGAAGAAGAGTATGAAGTCGGTCGCGGGCCGCGGCCGCAAGGTGATCGAGCTCGACCTCAAGGACAAGGCGGCGATCGCGGAGGTGCTCGACCTGCTTGCCAGCGCCGACGCGCTGGTCGAGGGCTTTCGTCCCGGCGTGATGGAGCGGCTTGGGCTCGGCCCCGACGTCGTGCTCGCGCGCAATCCAAAACTCGTCTACGGCCGCATGACCGGCTGGGGCCAGGAAGGCCCGCTGGCCAACGCCGCCGGCCATGACATCAATTACATCTCGATCACCGGCGCGCTGGCCGCGATCGGCACCAAGGAAGCCCCGGTGCCGCCGCTCAACCTGGTCGGCGATTTCGGCGGCGGTGCACTCTATCTCGTCGTCGGCGTGCTCGCCGCCCTCCTCGAAGCGCAAAGGTCCGGCAAGGGCCAAGTCGTGGACGCCGCGATGTGCGACGGCGCGGCATCGCTGATGTCGTTCTTCTTCGACATGAAGACGATCGGCCGCTGGAGCGAGGGGCGCAACCAGAACTTCCTCGACGGCGGCGCACATTTCTACGGCGTCTATGAATGTGCCTGCGGGCACTTCGTCTCGATCGGCTCGATCGAACCGCAGTTCTACGCGCTGCTGCGCGAGCACGCGGGCCTGACCGATGCCGACTTCGACGCGCAGATGAACCCCAAGGCCTGGCCCGCGCTGAAAGAAAAGCTGAAGGCCGTGTTCAAGAGCAAGACGCGCGAGGACTGGTGCAAGATGATGGAAGGCACCGACATCTGCTTCGCGCCGGTGCTCACCATGTCGGAAGCGACCGAGCATCCGCACATGGTCGCCCGCAACGTCTTCCTCGAGCGCCACGGCGTGAAGCAGCCCGCGCCCGCGCCGCGGTTCTCACGCACGCCGTCGGCGGTGCGGGAGCCGGAGGGCGCGGAGATTGGTGCGGTGATGGCTGCGTGGAAGAGGTAGATCTAGCCTCGGCAAAGATCGCGTAGGGTGGGCAAAGGCGCGAAGCGCCGCGCCCACCACCGCTCCGCAATTCTGATAGAAGTGGTAGGCACGCTTACGCTTTGCCCACCCCACGGCAGCCTGACCTACGCCGCGTTATCCACCTTCAACACGCCGCGCCGGATCTGGTCCTCCTCGATCGATTCGAACAGGGCCTTGAAATTGCCCTCGCCGAAACCATCGTCACCCTTGCGCTGGATGAACTCGAAGAAGATCGGGCCGATCGCGTTGGCGGAGAAGATCTGCAGCAGCACCTTGGTCTGACCGCCATCGACCACGCCCTCACCGTCGATCAGGATGCCGTTGGTCTGGAGCCGCGCGACATCCTCGCCGTGCTTCGGCAGGCGCGCGTCGATCTTCTCGAAATAGGTGTCGGGCGGCGACGGCATGAAGGGCAGGCCGGCTTCGCGCAGGCCTTCGATGGCGGCGTGGATATCGCGGCAGCCGCAGGCGATGTGCTGGATGCCTTCGCCGCGATAGATATTCAGATATTCCTCGATCTGGCCGGACTCGCCGGCGTCCTCGTTGATCGGAATCCGGATCTTGCCGTCCGGGCTCGTCAGCGCGCGCGAGAACAGGCCGGAGGCGCGACCCTCGATGTCGAAGAAGCGGATCTGGCGGAAGTTGAACAGCTTTTGGTAGAAGCCCGTCCACACATCCATGCGGCCGCGATGGACGTTGTGGGTGAGGTGATCGAGATAGAACAGGCCGGCACCGACCGGCTTGGGATCGCGTGCCCCCAACCACTCGAACTCGGCATCGTAAGCCGAGCCCTTGGCGCCGTAGCAATCGACGAAATAGAGCAGGCTGCCGCCGATGCCCTTGATCGCGGGCACATCAAGCGTCTTCTGCACCGACGACACATCGGCAGGTTCGGCGCCGAGCGCGATCGCACGGTCATAGGCCGCCTTCGCATCGACCACGCGAAACGCCATCGACGGCGCGCAGGGGCCGTGCGCGGCGACGAAGTCGAAGCCGTGGGTGCCGGGCTCCTCGTTGACGAGATAGTTGATGTCGCCCTGGCGGTAGACCGTGATCTTCTTGCTCTTGTGGCGGGCGACGGGCGCATAACCCATCAGCTTGAACAACGCGTGCAGCTCTTCCGGATTGGGATGCGCATATTCGACGAACTCGAACCCGTCGGTGCCCATCGGATTGTCGGCGGTGACGGTGGCCGGCGGTGCATCGTGCGGAAACGGACCCATTGTGCTCTCCAATTGCTGCTGCCATGAACTATCCTTCACCGGGCGTGCAATGAGCGTGCAAACGAGACGCGTTTTGGCTATCATATGCACGATCCGTGCATGAAATGGATAAATGACGCATGATCTCCGTAGACGCCTTCGACCTCAAGATCCTGGGCGCGCTCCAGGACGACGGCCGCCTCACCAACCAGGAGCTCGCCGATCTCGCGGGTCTCTCGGCCTCGCAATGCTCGCGGCGGCGGATGCGGCTGGAGGAGGAGAAGGTGATCTCGGGCTATCACGCCGATCTCTCCAGCGAAGCGCTGGGCTTCGGTGTGATCGCCTTTATCCAGGTGGGGCTCGCGACCCACTCGCCGGACAATTCGAAACGCTTCCGCGCCTTGGTCAACCGCATCGACGAGATCCAGGAAGCTTATTCGCTGACGGGCGACGCCGATTACGTGCTCAAAGCCGTGCTGCGCGATCTCAAGGGTCTCTCCAATCTCGTCAACGACGTGCTGATGCCGCACCAGAGCGTGGCGCATGTGCGCTCCTCGATCGTGCTCGACAGGCTCAAGGAAAGCTCGCGGCTGCCGCTGAAGGATTTGAAGGCTGGCTGAAATCGAGGGAACTACGGCATTCGCGCTTCACGCGCCGTCTGCGATGATCAAGCCAATCTGCGGAGATTCTGCCATGGCCCTCCAGCTTCGACCGAACTGCGAATATTGCGACCGCGACCTGCCGCCTGATGCAACGGACGCGCGGATCTGCTCCTATGAATGCACGTTCTGTGCGGATTGCGTGGAGACGAAACTCTCCAACGTCTGCCCGAATTGCGGCGGCGGCTTTGCGCCGCGCCCGATCAGGCCGACGCAGGAATGGCGGCCGGGCGTGTGCGTCACCAAACACGTGCCGTCCGACAAGCGGGTGCATTTGAAGTACAGCCCGGAGGATGTCGCGGCGCATTGCGCGCGGGTGCGGGATGTGCCGCCGGAGAGGCGGTAGGTCTCGTAGGGTGGGCAAAGGCGCCTTAGCGCCGTGCCCACCATGTCGCCGCAACTGTGATCGGCATGGTGGGCACGCTTCGCTTTGCCCACCCTACGACACCGGAACGCGCGGCTACTCCGCCGCCAAAATCGTCCCCTCGACCTCCCCGAACCCGACCCGGTAGCCACTGCCCTGGCACCAGCCGCGCATGACGAGGCTGTCGCCGTCTTCCAAAAACGACCGCTTGATGCCGCCGGGCAATTCCACCGGCTCGGTGCCGTTCCAGCTGATCTCCAATAGGCTGCCGCGCTGGTTCTTCTCCGGGCCGGAGATGGTGCCGCTGCCGAGGAGATCGCCAACATTCATCGCGCAGCCGCTGGAGGCGTGGTGCATGAGCTGCTGCACCGAGGACCAGTACATGTACTTGAAATTGGTGCGGCTGATGCCGGCGGGCGCATTGGCGCCGGCCGCGCGCAAGGAGACGTCGAGCTGGAGATCATAGTTCTGCGGCTTCGCCTGCTTGAGATAATCCAGCGGCACCGGCTCCTGCTCCGGCCCCTTGAGGCGGAACGGCTCCAGCGCCTCGCGCGTCACCACCCACGGGCTGATCGAGGTCGCGAACGCCTTTGCCAGGAACGGCCCGAGCGGCACATATTCCCATTGCTGAATGTCGCGCGCGCTCCAGTCGTTGAGCAGCACGAAACCGAAGATCATCTCCTCGGCCTGTTGCTCCCCAAGCATGCCGCCCATGGCGGACGGCTGGCCGACCACGACGCCCATCTCCAGCTCGAAATCGAGCCGTTTGCACGGCCCGAAGCTCGGCACCTCGACATTCGGCGGCTTCAGCTGCCCGCGCGGCCGCTTCACCTTCGTTCCCGAGACCACGACGGTCGAGGCGCGGCCGTTATAGGCGATCGGCATGTGCAGCCAGTTCGGCTGCAGCGCGTTGTCCTTGCCGCGAAACATCACGCCGACATTGGTGGCGTGCTCCTTCGACGAATAGAAATCGGTGTAGCCGGAAACCGCGAACGGCAGATGCAATTTCGCATCGCGCATCGGCACCAGGGCCTGCTTGCGCAGCTCCTCGTTGTCGCGCAGCTCCGGATGATCGTGACGCAGCAGCTCGCTGATCCGCGCGCGTGTCTTCGTCCAGACTTTTGGTCCGAGCGCCATGAACGGATTGAGCGAGGGGCCGGAGAACACGCCGAGCGGGCCGACGTCGAGCCGCGAGTCCTGCTCCAGCTCCCAGAGATCGAGCACATAAGTGCCGATCGCGACACCAACGCGCGGCGTGGGATTCGCCGCGGTCGAGAACACGCCATAGGGCAGGTTCTGGATCGGGAAGTCGGAGGCAGGATCGACGTCGATGAAGGAGCGGAGGCTGGGGTCGTTGGGGTGCTTTGTCACTTTTCGCTCGGTCCTTTTTTCCTTCTCCCCTTGTGGGAGAAGGTGGCGCGAAGCGCCGGATGAGGGGTTCTATCCGCGAGTCCAAATGAGAGAGGTTCGCTCGCGGAGACAGCCCCCTCACCCGTCTCGCCGCTACGCCAAAGCCGCGTTCTTAAGAGACGGCGGCCAGAGGCCGCCTATGCCACCCTCTCCCACAAGGGGAGAGGGGAAGACCGTCACGGTTTGTTCGGATCGAACCGCTTCTCCAGGCCCGTCCAGCAATCCGCGTAGTTGTCCTGCAGCGTCGACGACTTCGCGGCATGCGCTGTCACGCGCTGCGGGTAGCGGGTCTCGAACATGAAGGCCATGGTGCCGGTCAGCTTGACCGGTTTCAGCTCGCCGTTGCTGGCGTGCTCGAAGGCATCGCGGTCGGGACCGTGCGGCAGCATGCAATTGTGGAGCGAGATGCCGCCCGGGACAAAACCCTGCGGCTTGGCGTCGTAGACGCCGTAGATCAGGCCCATGAACTCGCTCATGATGTTCATGTGATACCAGGGCGGGCGGAAGGTGTTGTCGGCCACCATCCAGCGCTCGGGGAAGATCACGAAGTCGATGTTCGCGGTGCCCGCGGTCTCCGACGGCGAGGTCAGCACCGTGAAGATCGAGGGATCGGGATGATCGAAGCCGATCGCGCCTACCGGAGAGAAGGTGCGCAGATCATATTTGTAGGGCGCGTAATTGCCGTGCCAGGCCACGACGTCGATCGGCGAATGCGGCAACGTGGTCTTGAACAGCGATCCGCCCCATTTCACGTAAAGCTCGGTCGGCGTGTCCTTGTCCTCGTAATGCGCGACCGGGGTGAGGAAGTCGCGCGCGTTGGCGAGGCAATTGGCGCCGATCGGCCCGCGCTCCGGCAGCGTAAAGGCGCCGCCGTAATTTTCGCAGAGATAACCGCGCGCGGGACCGTTCGGAATCTCGACGCGGAATTTGACGCCGCGCGGGATCACCACGATCTCGCCGGGCTCGGCGTCGATACGGCCAAACTCGGTGACGACGCGCAGATTGCCCTGCTGGAGCACGAACATGAGCTCGCCGTCGGCATCGTAGAAGTGCTGGTCCACCATCGATTTGGTGATGAGGTAGACATGCGCCGCCATGCCGGCCTGCGTGTTGACGTCGCCGGCGGTCGTCATGGTCTGCACGCCCTGAAGGAAGGTCATGTCCTCCTTCGGGATCGGTGCCGGGTCCCAGCGCAGCTGCGCGATCGGCAGATCGTTTTCGTGGCAGGGCGCCGAGCGCCACAGGCCGGCATCGGCCTTCTCGAACCGGCCGGAATGCTTCACCGAGGGGCGGATGCGATAGAGCCAGGAGCGCTCATTGGTGCCGCGCGGCGCGGTGAATGGCGAGCCGGAAAGCTGCTCGGCGTAGAGCCCGTAGGCACAGCGTTGCGGCGAGTTGCGCCCGATCGGCAGCGCGCCCGGCAGCGCCTCGGTCTCGAAGCTGTTGCCGAAGCCGGACATGTAGCCCGGCGTGACCTGCGCCGAACTGCGGATGATCTGATCAGGCGAGGTGTTGACGTTCATGACTATCCTCCTCCTTGCAGGGCGGCCCACATTTCCTGGTCGCGCTTGTCGGTCCAGATCACGGGGTCGTCGATCCCCGACGCCTCGTCATAGGCGCGCGACACGTTGAACGGCAGGCAGTGCTCGTAGATGGCGAAGCTGTGGAACTTCGGGTCCATCACTTCGCGCGTCGCCGCCATCGATTCCTTCAGCGTGCGCCCTTTGGCGACGGAGACCTCGGCCGCGCCATAGAGCGAGGTGACGAAGTCGCGCGTCATCGCGATCGCTTCGCGCACCGTGGCCGTGCCCTTCAGCGCATCGCCGCGGCCCGGCGCGATCGCCTTGGGATTGAAGTTGCGGATCTCGTTCAGCGTCAGCGGCCATTCGCGCAAATGCGCGTCACCGCAATAGCAGGCCGAGTGATATTCGATGAGGTCGCCGGAGAACATCACTTCGGCATCCGGCACCCACGCGACGATGTCGCCGGAGGTGTGGCCGGCCCCTAACTGCATCAGCCGCACCTCGCGCTTGCCCAGATAGATCGACATCTCGCCTTCGAAGGTCAGCGTCGGCCAGGTCAGGCCGGGAATGCTCGCGGCATCCTGGAACAGCCGCGGGAAGCGGCCATATTCGGAATCCCAATCCTGCTGGCCGCGCTCCTCGATCAGACGATAGGTTTCCTGCGAGGCCACGATGCCCTGCGCCTTGTAGGCGGAGGCGCCCAGCACGCGCACGGCGTGGTAGTGCGACAGCACGACATATTTGATCGGCTTGTCGGTGACGGTGCGGACGCGCTCGATCACCTTGTTGGCCATCGCCGGCGTCGACTGCGCGTCGAACACCAGGCAGCCGTCGTCACCGACGATGATCGCGGTGTTCGGATCGCCCTCCGCGGTGAAGGCATAGAGATCGGTGCCGATCTCGGAGAAGGTGATCTTCTTTTCGGAGAGATCGCCGGTGGATGCGAAGTTCTTCGCCATCAATTCGTCCTCAGGCCTTTGGGTTATTGTTGTTGCTGTTGTTGCTGCTGGCCGTCGGTCATGCGCCGCTTCGCGAGCACGATCGCTTCCCGCAACACGTCGATGTCGCCGATATGGTTGGCGAGGATCAGGACCAGTGCCGCGTCGAAATCGGCGCTCTGCTCGTCGGTGAAGCCGCGGTGCGCCTCGACGATGGCGCGAAAGGCATCGTCGGGCCGCGCGAAGTTGGAGCTGGTTGAAAGCGGCATGCGAATCCTCAATTCAAGCCTTGGGCCCGCGACAACGCGGCCGCGATCGCCGCACGCGTCGGATGGCGGAAGCGGGCCGCAACGTAGCCGTCGGGCCTGAGCAGATAGGCTGTATCAGGCGCGGCGTCATAGCGCTTTGCGACAAGGCCCGAGGGATCGGCAAGCCCGCCCTCGCCACCGATGCGGATATCCTTGACGCCATCGGGCGCCGCGCCATTGCTGAACGACAGCAAGGTGAAGTCAGTTCCACCCCGGCGAAATGCGTCCGTCAGATAGGCCTGCTCGCCAACGGGCGCGTCGAGCATGGAAGCGCCGGGCAACGGTCCGCCGCGCCACGCCTCCGCATCGGGCGATGACAGCGGCGAGTCGTAGCTGCACGGCACCGAGAGCCGCCCGCCATTGACCATGCGCTTGCCGAACTCGGTCTCCTTGGCCAGCGACAGCACCGCCTTGCGCAGCCGCGCTTCCTGATGCGAGTTCGGCGCCATGAAATCGGTCGAGCGGGTCGATTCGCGGATGTTCTCGTCGGCCGCGAGACTCCGCTCGACATGGTAGCTCTCGAGCAGGCCCGCGGGCGAGGTGCCACGCAGCACGCGGTCGAGCTTCCAGGACAGATTCTCCGCGTCCTCTAGCCCGGAATTGGCACCGCGCGCACCGAAGGGCGAGACCTGATGCGCGGAATCGCCCGCAAAAATCACCCGGCCGTGGAGGAAGCGATCCATCCTCCGGCACTGGAATTTGTAGAGCGAGATCCACTCGAACTCGAACTTGTCGTGACCGAGCATGCGCGCGATCCGCGGCCGCACGTTCTCCGGCTTCTTCTCGACGACGGGATCGGCATAGCGATTGAGCTGGAGGTCGATGCGCCAGACATCGTCGGGCTGCCGGTGCAGCAGCGCAGAGCGCCCGGCATGAAACGGCGGATCGAACCAGAACCAGCGCTCGGTCGGGAACTCCGCGGTCATCTTGACGTCGGCGATCAAAAACTGATCCTCGAACACCTGTCCCGCGAACTCGGCGCCGACCATCTGCCGCAGCGACGAGCGCGCGCCGTCGCAGGCGACGACATATTGCGCGTGCAGGCGATAGGCGCCCTCCGGGGTCTCGATCGTCAGCGCGACGGAATCGTTGCGCTGTTCAAGCGCCGTCACCTTGTTGCGCCAGCGCAGATCGATCTCAGAGAGATCGCTGATGCGATCGACCAGATAGGCCTCGGCGTAATATTGCTGGAGATTGATGAAGGCCGGCCGCTTGTGACCGTCCTCGGGCAACAGGTTGAACTGGTAAAGCTGCGACTCGCCATGGAAGATGCGGCCGACGCTCCACACCACGCCCTTCTCGACCATGCGGTCGCCGACGCCGAGCCGGTCCCAATATTCCAGCGAGCGTTTCGAGAAGCAGATCGCGCGCGAGCCTTCGCCGATCCGGTCGGCATCATCCAGAAGGACGACGCGCTGGCCGCGCTGGGCAAGGTCGATCGCGAGCGACAGCCCCACCGGCCCCGCGCCGACGACCACCACGGGATGCTCGGCCGCACTCTGGCCGGGACGGTCCTGGTCGGGGTGGCGGCGATAGCCGAACTGGGCTTTGGCCTGCTGCGTATTGGCCTGCGCCATTCGCTAACCTCGGCTCTGGTCAAGAGAGGACTGATCTGCTAGATAGTCTCACGTGCAACTATTTTGGACCGGAGCCGGCCGGCCGTCAACTGGAATTCGGAGCGCAAGCCTTGGCGAGGACATCCAGCGATGCGGCGCTGAAGGCACGTGAGGCCGACGAGGCTTCATTGCGGCCGAATGCGCGGCTCGATTTGTTCAAATTCGTGCCGTTCCGCCTCAACCGGCTTGCAGCGGAAGTGAGTTCCGCGCTTGCGGTCGAATATCAGGAGCGTCACGGCCTCGACATTCCGGCCTGGCGCGTGATCGCCACGCTCGGCTTCCGTAACGATGCCTGTAGCGCGCAGTACATCTCGCAATGCACCCGCACGCACAAATCCACCATCAGCCGCGCCGTGACCGCGCTGCTGCACCAGGGGCTGATCGAGCGGGTCGAGAACGAAGCCGACCGCCGCGAATTCCGCCTGCAACTGACGAAGAAGGGTCGCGCGCTGTACGAAGAGCTGTTCCCGCAATTGCTGCGGCGGGAAGACGAGATCCTCGCCTGCCTCTCCGCGCAGGAGCGCAAGCAGCTCTCGGCCCTGCTCGCCAAGATCGAACAGAGCCTCGACCTGATCCAGACCAGCGAAGAGGCGGACGCGAAAGAGGCGTATTAGGGCGCGTACTCATAGAGGTGCAGACGTCGGCTTTTGGGAGGTCGATTGAGAAAGCTTGGCAGGTCCGTGACGGCACTGGCTTATATAACGGCGCTACTTGCGGCGTTTGCCGCAACTCGCGCATACGCCGCTGACATAGGTTATCTGGCTTCCCCCGGAGTCGCTGCAAACGAGTTCCCCTCACCACAGCGCCCTGTTGCACGGATCGTCAGCCCGCGCCGCGCCGCCGAAGAGCGCCGAGACGCCCTCAATGAGGCCGGTCAAATCGCGCGTGCTCTTGAACTGAAACCAGATATGACAGTGGGCGACATTGGAGCAGGCAGCGGCTACCACACGGTCAGGCTCTCGCACCTCGTCGGCCCCGCCGGCTCTGTCGTTGCCCAGGACGTCACGCGGGATTACCTCATCGAGCTCGCCAGGCGAACAGAACGTCTGAAGTTGACGAATGTGCAATTCGCCCTCGGCGAACCACACGACCCGCGTCTTCCCGCTTCCTCGCTGGATGCTGCAATCCTCGTGCACATGTATCACGAGATAGCCCAACCCTATGCCTTCCTCTACAATCTCGCGGCCGCTCTAAAGCAGGATGCGCGGGTCGGAATTGTCGATCTTGAGCTTCCGACGTCGAAGCATGGCACGCCAATTGAGCTCTTGCGCTGCGAATTGACCGCCGTCGGCTATCGCGAGGTCGCCACATATAAGCTCGCAGGGGACGGAGGATACCTGGCGGTATTCTCTCCGCCGGAGGCAGCGGCTCGAAAATCTCCCCGCGATATCGTTGCTTGTGCGGATCCTGCCGGCACTCGCTGACGCCACGCCCCGGATTCCGTCATTTCGCAAACGACCGCGACGGCGGCAAATGCAGCGCCCAGGCATCGACCTTGTCGCTGGCACGCGGATAGATCTCCGTCACGATCGGATCATGGCCGGGAATGAACCTGTCAGGATGTCCGGCGAGGCGTTCGATCGTCTCCCAGCCCTGCGCCATGTCACCGATATTGTAGACGATGGGGAACGGGCTCTTGCGCTGCAGATTGGCGTAGTAATGCGCGGCATCGGACGCCAGCACCACCGGCCCGCGCGCGGTCTCGACCTTGACCACCTGCAAGCCGTCGGAATGGCCGCCGACACGGTGCACGGTGACGCCGGGCGCGATCTCGCCGTCGCCGGAATAGAAATTGACGCGCTCGCCATAGACATGGCGCACCATCTGCGTGACGTGCTCGACCGAGAACGGATGTCGCAGCAGTCCGTTGCACATGCAGCGTCCCGTCGCGTAAGCCATCTCGCGCTCCTGGAGATGGAAGCGCGCGTTCGAGAAGCGATCGAGATTGCCGGCGTGGTCGTAATGCAGATGCGTCACGATAATGTCGCGAACGCTCGACGCCGCGACGCCAAAGCGCTCCAGCGCATCGACCGGATTGAGCGTCAGCTTGCGCGCCCGCGCGCTCGCCTCCTCGGCGTTGAAACCGGTGTCCACCAGGATCTCGCGGCCCTGCCCTCGGATCAGCCAGACGAAATAGTCGAGATCCTGCGCCGCGCTGTCATGCGGGTCGGGCTGAAGGAAGTTCATGTTGGGGGTGCGTGGCGACATCGTCGCATAACGCAGGGCGTAGATTTCGTAGGCGTTTCCCATGGTTTTCTTTTCTGAGTTGGACCTTCGGGGACGATCGAGCGCACCAAGCCATTGTCCGCAGCAAAGGTCAAACACCGGAGGGCTGCGACAGCGTCCAGCCTGCTATGTGAGACCCCTCACATCTTCTTTGTCGCGGCCGCTCCAGCATCCTGCCGCAGAGTCGAACCAGATGGCGCCGAGCACAACCGTGACAGTCCGTTTATTCCCCTCCCGGCGCGCCCATGCATCGCGGTCAATTGTCGCGATAATGCCGAATCTCCAAGCGGTTGACGCCCCCCTTCCGCGGTTTGATAATGCACATTGCGTAAGTTAAGGTCGCCGCGGCGCAAGCTGGTAACGGCGCCTTTTTGGCTGGACCGCGCTGATTATGAAAATTCGCTTCCTTTTTCTTCTGCCCTTGCTCGTTTCGCTCGTCCCGGTTGCGCCATCCCTGGCCGCCGGCGACCGTTATGCGTTGGTCATTGGCAACGCCAAATATCCAGACGCGGACGCCCCGCTGAAGGAACCGCTCAACGACGCGCGCGACGTCGCCGACGAGCTCAAGCGCGACGGCTTTTCCGTTGAAATCGGCGAGAACCTGACCGGCGACGGCATGCGCCGCGCGTTCGACAAGCTCTATGGCAAGATCAAGCCGGGCTCGGTGGCGCTGATCTTCTTCAGCGGTTTCGGCATCCAGTCGGCGCGCCAGAGCTACATGCTGCCGATCGACGCGCAGATCTGGACCGAATCCGACGTCCGCCGCGACGGTTTCAGCCTGGAGACCGTGCTCGGCGAGCTCAATACCCGTGGCGCGGGCGTCAAGATCGCGCTGGTCGACGCCTCCAGGCGCAATCCCTTCGAGCGCCGGTTCCGCAGCTTCTCGGCCGGCCTGACGCCGGTCATCGCGCCGAACGGCACGCTGGTGATGTACTCGGCGGCACTGGCCTCGGTGGTCTCGGACGCGGGCGGCGATCACAGCCTGTTCGTCCAGGAGCTCCTGAAGGAGATCCGCGTCCCCGACCTGATGGCCGAGGAGACGCTGAACCGCACCAAGATGGGCGTCACCCGCGCCTCGCGCGGCGAACAGGTGCCGTGGATCTCCTCTTCCCTCGCCGAGGATTTTTCGTTCATTCCAGGCGCCGGCGGATCGCGCCCGTCGATGACGGCACCGCCGCCATCGCCGCCGCCGGTCGTCGCCAACAATCCGCCGCCGGCTCCGCCCGCACCGCCTCCGCCGCCGAAGCCGGCGGACACGGCAGCGGCACCTGCTCCAGCACCTGCTCCTGCACCGGCGCCGGCGCCCTCACCGAAACCGCAGGTCGAGGCCGCCTTGCCGCCGGCGCCACCGCCGGTGAAACCAGCCGAGACCACCCCCGCACCGAGCATGGATAGCGGGCCGAGCGCGGCCGCGCTGGCGGAGGATCCGACCATCAAGGGCCTGACGGCCAAGATCGCCGCCAATCCTGATGACGTGAATGCGCTGTACCGGCGCGGTCAGGTCTATGCCAGCAAGGGCGCCTACAATTTGGCCATCAAGGATTTCGACGAGACGCTTCGGATCAACGCGAAGGACGTCGAGGCGCTGAACAACCGCTGCTGGACCCGCACCGTGGTCGGCGACCTCCAGGGCGCGCTGAAGGATTGCAACGAGGCGCTGCGGCTGCGGCCGAATTTCGTCGATGCGCTGGACAGCCGGGGGCTCGTCAATCTGAAATCGGGAGCGGTCAAGAACGCCATCGCCGATTTCGACGCAGCCCTGAAGATCAACCCGCGCCTGACCTCCTCGCTCTTTGGCCGCGGGATTGCCAAGCAGCGCAACGGCTCGGCGCAGGAAGGCGCGCTCGACATCGCCAATGCCAAGGCGATGGACCCGAACATTGTTCAGGAGTTCGCAAGCTACGGAGTACGCTAGTATTTTTTTGAGTTGAGGCGGCAGACGCCTCGAACCCTCGGCGGCTCAGGGAAGACTAACGGACGGATGCCGCAGGCGGCCTTTCCCGGGGGGGCCATTGCAGGAATTTTGGAACCGCGCGGTCAGCTGCGCAGGAGGGACTGGCAATGAGATTGGCTGCAAAGGGATTTAGCGCGATGCTGTCCATCATCACGGTCGGCGTCGCTCTGTCGCTGACGACCCCGCTCGCATTCGCGGGCGACGACGGCAACAGCAAGAACGTCACCGAGGACGAGATCGTCCGCGCACTGGCGCCGCCGCCGAAGAAGCCGTTGACCCGCGGCCTCTCGATCGCCCCGCAGGCCGATCCCGCACCCAGTGCGACGGAAACCAAGCTGATCCAGTCCGTGCGCGGCCGCTCGACGCGCTCACTTTCGTCGACCGAGCGCGAAGAAATCGCCTCAGTGGCCAAGGACAAGCCGAACATCGATCTTGAAATCACGTTCGACTACAACTCGGCCAATATCAGCGCCAAGTCGCTCGCCTCGGTACAGGCGCTCGGTCGCGCGCTGACCAGCCCCGACCTGAAGGGCTCGACCTTCGTGGTGGCCGGCCACACCGACGCCGCCGGCGGCGAGGGCTATAATCAGGACCTGTCGGAGCGCCGCGCGGATTCGATCAAGCGCTACCTCGTCGACAAGTACAGCATCTCCGCGACCGATCTCGTCACCGTCGGCTACGGCAAGAGCAAGCTGAAGGACCCGGCCCAGCCGATGGCGGAGGTCAATCGTCGCGTCCAGGTCGTCAACATGGAAAACAAGACCACCGCATCGAAGTGAGAGCACGACGTAATCCTTTGAAGTGCCAAATCCTTTGAAGTGCCAAGTCGTGATGTGGTGTAAAGTCTTGCTTCAAAAGCGCGTCCCGCAGCCTTGTGGGACGCCGCTTTATTTCAGGGAAACGCTCTCAGCAGGCCTCGTGCGGATGGCCGTGAGCCAGGCCAGGACAATCCGGCGATGAACGCCTCCGAATATCTCAAGCCTGCCGGAACCGTGGTGTTCGTCGTTGCGCTCGGCGTCGGCTATTATCTGTTCGAGCATCGGCATCGCCCCGAGGCGAAGGAAACGCCGAGCGAGGCGCTCGTCATCGTGACGAAGTCGACCAACGCCTGCTTCTCCGACCTCGTGCGGGTGACCGGCTTCTTCGTGCCGCGCCGCGAGGCCGTGGTCGTCGCCGACCAGGAAGGCTCCAGGGTCACCGACCTCTTTGTCACCGAAGGCGCCATGGTCACCGACAATCAGGAGCTGGCGCGCCTGACGGCGCCGCCGCAGATCCCCGGCCAGCCGCAAAGACCCGGCCCGCAAGGCCCGATCTCGCTGAAGGCGCCCGCGCCAGGCCTCGTCACCGAAGTGCGCACCATCGTCGGCGCGCCCGCCTCGCCGCAGGCCGGCCCGATGTTCCGCATCGCCGTCAACAACGAGATCGAGCTCGACGCCCAGGTCCCGGCGGTGCACATGCCCAAGCTCAATCCCGGCGCGACCGTGCGCATCAGCCGCGATGACGCGCCCGACTTGATCGGCCGGGTCCGGCTGGTCGCGCCCGAAATCGACCGCACCACGCAGCTCGGCCGCGTCCGCATCAGCGTCACCAACAATCCATCGCTCAAGGTCGGCGTGTTTGCCCGCGCCTCGATCGACGCCAAGCGAAGCTGCGGCGTCTCGATCCCCAAGACCGCGATCGACCATCTCACCATTCAGGTCGTCAAAAACAATATTGTCGAGACGCGCAAGGTACGGGTCGGGCTGTCGTCCGACAGCGCGACGGAAATCCTGGAAGGCCTCGAGGTCGGCGAAATCGTCGTGGCCGACGCCGGGTCTTCGCTCCATGACGGCGACCAGATCAAGACCATGTTCGCCGATGAACTCGATCGCACGCGGGTACGCTGATGGCTCTCAATATCTCGGCTTGGTCGATCCGCAATCCGCTGCCGTCGGTCGTCTTCTCGATCATCCTCCTGGTCCTCGGCTGGGTGTCCTTCACCAAGCTCGCCGTGACGCGGCTGCCTTCGGCCGACATTCCCGTGATCTCGGTCGTGGTGTCGCAGTTCGGCGCCGCACCCGCAGAACTCGAATCCCAGGTCACCAAGACGGTTGAAGACGCCGTCTCCGGCGTCGAGGGTGTCAGGCACATCACCTCCTCGATCACCGACGGCGTGTCAGTGACCACCATCCAGTTCGCGCTGGAAACCAACACCGACCGCGCGCTCAACGACGTCAAGGACGCGGTGACGCGGGTACGATCGAACCTGCCGCAGAACGTCACCGAGCCGCTGATCCAGCGCGTCGACGTCATCGGCCTGCCGATCGTCACCTATGCCGCGATCTCGCCCGGCAAGACGCCGGAGCAGCTCTCCTATTTCGTTGACGACGTGGTCAAGCGCGCGCTGCAGGGCGTGCGCGGCGTCGCCCAGGTCGAGCGCATCGGCGGTGTCGAGCGCGAGATCCTGGTCTCGCTCGATCCGGACCGGATGCAGGCGATGGGGCTGACCGCGGTCAATGTCAGCCAAAGCCTGCGCGGCACCAATGTCGACGTCGCCGGCGGCCGCGCCGAGATCGGCAAGAACGACCAGGCGATCCGCACGCTTGCGGGCGCGAAGACACTGGGCGATCTCGCCGGCACCATGATCCCGCTGTTCGGCGGCGGTGAGGTCCGGCTCGACGATCTCGGCACCGTCACCGACACCATCGCCGACCGCCGCACCTTCGCCCGCTTCAACGGCGAGCCGGTGGTCGCGCTCGGCATCAAGCGATCCAAGGGCGCCAGCGATGTGAAAGTGGCCGAGGCCGTGCAGAAGCGCATCGACGCGCTGAAGGCCGCCTATCCCGACGTCGACCTGAAGGTGATCGACACCTCGGTCGAATATACCAACGGCAATTACCACGCGGCGATCTCGACCCTGTTCGAAGGCGCCATCCTTGCCGTCATCATCGTGCTCCTGTTCCTGCGGGACTTGCGCGCCACCATCATTGCCGCGATCTCGCTCCCGCTGTCGATCTTCCCGGCGTTCTGGGCGATGGACCTTCTCGGCTTCTCGCTGAACCTCGTCAGCTTCCTCGCCATCACGCTGTCGACAGGTATTCTCGTCGACGACGCCATCGTCGAGATCGAGAACATCGTCCGGCACATGAACATGGGCAAATCGCCCTACCGTGCCGCGCTCGAGGCCGCCGACGAAATCGGCCTCGCGGTGATCGCGATCTCGCTGACGATCATTGCGATCTTCGCGCCAGCGAGCTTCATGTCGGGCATCGCCGGACAGTTCTTCAAGCAGTTCGGCATCACCGTCTCGGTGCAAGTGTTCTTCTCGCTGCTCGCGGCGCGCTTCGTCACGCCGGTGCTGGCCGCCTACTTCCTCAAGCACCATGCGCACGAAGAGCCGCCGCCCGGCCGCGTGCTGCGGGCCTATCACAGGATCGTGGCCTGGTCGGTGAAGCACCATTTCATCACCGTGCTGATCGGCTTCGGGGTGTTCGCCGCCTCAATCTGGAGCATCACGCTGCTGCCGCAGGGCTTCCTGCCGGCGCAGGACAGCGCGCGCTCGCTGCTGGCGCTCGAGCTGCCGCCGGGCACCCAGCTTGCCTACACCGAGAAGGTCACCGAGGACATCGTCGCACGCCTGCGCAAGCGGCCGGAGGTGAAGAGCATCTTCGTCGATGGCGGGCGCGTCCCGCCGGGCACCCAGGAAGTCCGGCGCGCCTCTCTGATCATCAACTACACGCCCAAGGACAGCCGCGACATCACCCAGCGCGAGCTCGAATTCTCGATCAGCCAGGAGCTGGAGAACGTTCCCGACATCCGCTTCTGGTTCCTCGACGAGAACGGCCTGCGCGCCATCTCGCTGGTCGTGACCGGCGTCGACGCCAACATCGTCAACAACGTCGCCAGCGAGCTCGCGACGCAGATGAAGCGGATTCCGACGATCTCCAACGTGATCTCGGAAACCACGCTCGAGCGGCCCGAGCTGCGCATCGAGCCGCGCGCAGATCTCGCCGCGCGCCTCGGCGTCTCCACGGAAAGCCTGTCGCAGACCATCCGCGTCGCCACCATCGGCGATGTCGGGCCCGCGCTCGCCAAGTTCGACGTCGGCGACCGCCTGGTGCCGATCCGCGTTCAGCTCGAGGACGCCGCGCGCGGTAATCTGAGGACGCTCGAACAGCTGCGCGTGCCGCTCGGCGAGCGCGGCGAGAAGGGCGGCGTGCCGCTCTCGGTCATCGCCGACGTCAAGCTCGACCAGGGTCCGACCAGCATCAACCGCTACGATCGTGAGCGGCAGGCAACCGTCGCCGCCGACCTCGTCGGCTCCGCCGCGCTCGGCGACGCGACCAAGAAGATCTACGACCTGCCGGTGATGAAGAGCCGGCCGAAGGGCGTGAAGGTCTCGCCCTCCGGCGACGCCGAAAGCCTGAACGAGCTGTCCGACGGCTTCGCCACTGCAATCACCGCGGGCCTGATGATGGTCTACGCCGTGCTGGTGCTGCTGTTCGGCACCTTCCTGCAGCCGATCACCATCCTGTTCTCGCTGCCGCTCTCGATCGGCGGCGCCATCGCCGCACTGCTCATCACCGGTAAGCAGCTCACCACGCCGGTCTGGATCGGCATCCTGATGCTGATGGGTATCGTCACCAAGAACGCGATCATGCTGGTGGAATTCGCCATCGAGGCGATCCGCGCCGGCAAGCCGCGCGAGGAAGCGATGATCGACGCCGGCATGAAGCGCGCGCGCCCGATCGTGATGACCACGATCGCGATGGCCGCGGGCATGACGCCGAGCGCGCTCGCGGTCGGCGCCGGCGGCGAGTTCCGCTCGCCGATGGCGCTCGCGGTGATCGGCGGCCTGATCTTCTCGACCATCCTGTCGCTGGTGTTCGTGCCCGCGATGTTCATGGTGATGGACGATCTCGGCGCCCTGATCTGGCGATTCGCAAAGCGCCTGATCGTGCACAGCGAGGATGCCGACACCGCCGATCATCACGGCACGGCGCCGGATAAAAAGGGCATGGTACACCCCGCGGCGGAGTAGCCGTGATACGGACGTCGACAGCTCAAGCTGGTTCAGCGAGCGGCGTCAGCGAACCCGACGTCGCAGGAGATCGTCTCCGCTACGAAGCGTTCAAGCGCACCGGTCGCGCCGTCCGAACGACGAAGCGGTTTAGCCGATCCCCTACTCGTTCCGCGCGATCGCCGTCAGCTTGGTCATGTTCCGCAGCAGGATGCGGCCGCGCTGGAGATCCAGGATCGCCTCCTTGCGCCAGGCCTGAAGCTGGCGGTTGACGCTCTCGCGGGCCGCGCCGACGAAGATGCCGAGCTGCTCCTGCGAGATGTGGACCTCCGAGCCGAAATCGGCGGCGAGCGCGCAGAGCCGCCGCGCCAGGCGAACCGGCAGCGGTTGCAGCATGGATTCTTCCATGCGCTCGCTCTGCCAGCGGATGCGCTGGCACAGCAGCGCGATGATCTTGATCGCGACCTTCGGCTCGCGTTCGAGGAAGCTGAGAAAATCTTCGCGCCGCAGCACGAACAGTTCACTGGCTTCGCCTGCGGTCGCATCCGCAGTGCGGCTCTGGCCGTCCAGCACCGCGACTTCCCCGAACAGGTCGCCCGGCCCCATGAAGTTCAGGGTCAGACGGCTGCCGTCGGAGACGCCGGTCTCGATACGGACCTGGCCCCGGCGCACGCCGAACAGCGCGTCCCCCGCATCGCCCTTCTGGAACAGCACCTCGCCGTTCCCCAGATGCTGGGTGTGGCAGAGATTCGACAGCCGCTGGAGCTCGTCTGCGCCGAGATCGGCGAACATCGCGTTCATCTTCAGGATGACCGCAAATTCGGCCTGCTTGCTCATTTCAATGTCCTTGTGAATTTCCTTAGCCAGTTTCCCTGGCAAATCGCTTGGAACCATCAAATCAGGATCGCGTAATACCGCGCCGGGGAAGTGTGTCATAAGTCACATAACTTTGCAGCACCCCCTGACTATTTTTACGTGCTTGGAGCCGCTTCCCGTCCGGGGATAAACTCAGGCGCAAAGGACGGATGCATAGGACGGTCATCTGCGGGATTCGACGCCGATTGTCCGCCGTTGGAAAGTCGACATGAGAGCAGTGAAATTCGCCGGCGCGGCGATAGCCGCCGTCATCATCGTGATCGGGCTTCTCCTCGTGGTCGGGATTCCCTCGGGATTCCTGACCACGACGATTGCCTCGCGGGTCGAGAGCGCGACCGGCTATCGCCTGTCCATCGACGGCACCACGAAGATCAGCCTGTGGCCGACGCTGAATGTCACGCTCAACGATCTCACGCTTCAGGACCCGAAGGACCGCAGCGGCATCACGCGCCTGACGGTCGACAGCGTGCAGGCCGACATGTCGCTCTCGAGCGTATGGTCGGGCCACCCGAAGATCAGCGAACTCATCGTCACCCATCCCGTGCTCCACCAGCCACTTCTGCGCGAGCGACTGCCGAATGCCGGCACCGCGTCGAAACCACTGGCGCTTGACACCGTTGGCGCGACCATCGACCGCGTCAAGGTCATCGACGGTGAAGTCGCATTCGCGCGCGTGCGCGATCGTGTCGAGGGCCGCATCAGCGCCATCAACGCCGACGCCGTCGTTGGCCGCGACCGCAAGGTCGACATCGCCGGCACCGCGCGGGTCGGCGATCACCCAACCAAGTTCGACATCAAGGCGTCGACGCCGGCGCCGCCGGCCGACCGGCCGACCATTCCGGTGGATTTCGCCATCGACATGCCCGATGTGCTGAAATCCCAGCTCACCGGTCATGCCGAGATGCGGCTGAGCGGCGATGTCGTGATGATCAACGGCGTGAACGGCAGGCTCGGCGACGGCGCCTTCAACGGCTGGGCCTCGGTCGATATTGCGAGCAAGCCCCTGGTCAAGGTCGATCTCGACTTCCAGCGGCTCGCGATTCCGGTGGCGAAATCGCCGGAGGGCACGTCGGGACAGCCCTGGAGCAATGCACCGATCGACGTGTCCGGGCTCAATTATGTCGACGCACAAATCAGGATCTCCGCGAACGAGGCCGTGATCGGCGATGCGCGCCTCGCGCCGCTGGCGCTCGATGCGAAGCTCGCCGGCGGCGTGCTGAAGGCCGGCACCGCCAATCTCGGCGCCTATGACGGCCAGGTCTCGGGCGAGGTGATCCTGGATGCCACAAGCGGTGCGCCGAGCTTTGCCATGCATTCCGATCTCGTCGGCGTGCGCGCATTGCCGCTGCTCCAGGGCCTTGCCGAGTTCGACCGGATCGACGGCAAGCTGCAGGCCAAGCTCGCGCTGCGCAGCGCCGGCGCCAGCCAGCGCGCGCTGATGGCAAACATGCAGGGCACGGCCTTCGTCAATTTCCAGGACGGCGCCATCCGCGGCATCAATATCGCGCAGATGATCCGCTCGCTGACATCGGGCACGCTGTCCGGCTGGCAGGACAGTGAGGCCCAGAGCACGGATCTGTCGCAGCTCTCGGCGTCCTTCCGCATCGACAAGGGTCAGGCGGTGACGACCGATCTCAATCTGATCGGACCGCTGGTGCGCGTAACAGGCGCCGGCACCATCGCCCTCGACACCAAGATGATGGGTTTTCGTGTCGAGCCGAAGCTCGTGATGACCACCGAAGGCCAGGGCCGCACATCGGAGCCGGTCGGCTTCGGCATCCCCGTGATGATCCAGGGCAGCTGGTCGCAGCCGCGGATCTACCCTGACATGGCCGGCATGCTGGACAATCCGGATGCCGCCTATGCCAAGCTGCGCGAGATGGGCAAGGGCCTGTTCGGCCCTGATGGCGCCGGGCTCGGCAATCTCCTGGGCAGCCTCGGATTGGGCGGCGCCGCAGCGCCGGGCGGCGGCAACGCGGCCGGCAATGCCAATCCGCAAACCCAGCAGCCGGGACAGAACAACCCGCTCGGCGGCCCGCTGGGCGAGGCGATCGGCAATTTGATCCAGCAGGGGCTCTCCAGCGGCGCGGGGACCAGCACCGGCACCGGCCGCAGCCGCGGCCTGCCGGCAACACCGTCCACCCCCGCTCCGCAGGCCTCTCCTGCGCCCCCGACCCAGGACGACCCGGCGGTGGTGCAGCAGGACAGCCAGCAGATGAACGACGTGCTGCGACAGCTCTTTAATCGATGATTGGCCGACCAACGCACTGGACTCCACGCCAATCCCTACATCGGCCTCCCCGTCCGCCGCTTCATCCGAAGGGATGAGGCCGCGACAATTCACGACCCTTTCGGCCTAGCCCGGCGTCGACAGCGGGTAACCACGCTGGCCGGTCGACCGGTCGCAGGACCGTCTCCTGGCCCGAATTGTGGTAGAAGGGCGCCTGGACCGGTACGGCCCGTAGCGTCGGCGTCGATGACGGCGCGAGAGGATCTGGATGGCGGGAGCGAAAGACAAGACACGGTTTCTGCGCGAGGGCCTGTTCGCCAAATACGTCGTCTCCCTCGTCGGCCTCGTCGTGTTTGTCCTCGCCGTCAACGGCGCGATGGAGACCTGGATCTCCTATCGCGCCACCAAGACCCAGCTGACCGACGGGCTCGACGACAAGGCGCAAGGAGCCGCCCGGCGGATCGAGCAGTCGATCTCCGAGCTCGAGCGCCAGATCAGCTGGGTGACGCGGGCAAGCCAGGACACGCTCGAGAAGCGCCGCGCCGACTACGCATCGCTCCTGCACCAGGTCTCGGTCGTCAATCAGCTGTTCCAGCTCAACGGCGAGGGACGCGAGGTGCTGCGCGTCTCGCGCCAGTCGACCACGACCGGCGGCAATGCCGACCTCTCCCGCGACATGCGCTTCACCGACACGGTTGCCCGCGGCGTCAGCTACGCGCCGGCCTGGTTCTCCGACCGGACGCCGATGATGTCGATCTCGGTGGCGCATTCCGGCTTCAATGCCGGCGTCACCGTGGCCGAAATCGACCTCAGCTTCCTCTCCGACTTCCTGTCCGACGCCCAGGTCGGCAAGGCCGCGTTCGCCTATGTGGTCGATCCGCGCGGCCGCGTGCTGGCGACGTCGTCGAAAGGGCCCGATGTCGGCAAGGACCTGTCGAAGCTGCCGCAGGTGGCGGCGGCGATTGCGCCCGGCCGCGAGCCCGACACCTCGGGCACCGACTTCAACGGCCATGCGGTGATGAGCGCCGCCAGCACCGTGCCGAAGCTCGGCTGGAACGTGATGTTCGAGCAGCCGACGACGCAGGCGTTGATGCCGATCCGCGACCAGCTCGTGCGCATCGCGCTGTTGATCGGCATGGGCCTGATGGTCGCGATCCTCGCCGGCACGCTGCTCGCCCGCCGCATGATCATCCCGATCACGGCGCTGCGCGACGGCGCCCACAAGCTCGGCGAAGGCGATTTCAGCCACCGCATCGACGTCCACACCTCCGACGAGCTGGAAGACCTCGCCGGCCAGTTCAACCGCATGGCCGGTCAGCTCCAGGAAACCTATTCGGACCTGGAGACCAAGGTCGAGGAGCGCACCCGCGATCTCGCGCAGTCGATCAACGAGCTCAAGGCGCTGGAAGAGGTCGGCCGTGCGGTCGCCTCCTCGCTCGACCTCAACGCCGTGCTGCCGACCATCGCGGCGCGCGCGATCGAGATCACCCATGCCGATGCGGTGCTGATCTACGGCTTCGATGCCGAGACGCGCAGCTTCAACCTGATCGAATCCAACGGCATCGACAAATCGGCCGACGGCGCGCATGTCACGATCCAGCAAGGCGCGAACATCCTGAGCGATGCCGCCGACAGCGGCGAGCCGATCGCGATTGCCGATCTCGACCGGGCCTCCGAGCAGCCGCTGCGCGACGTCGCGATCGACGCCGGCTTCCACTCGGTGCTGGTGGTGCCGCTGGTGGACCAGCAGGGCACGCTCGGCTCGCTCGTGGTGCTGCGCCGGGCCGGCGGCGAGTTCGGCGGAAGCCTCACCGGCCTGATGCGCACCTTTGCCAACCAGGCCGTGCTGGCGATGCGCAACGCGCGGCTGTTTACCGAGGTCGATCACAAGGGCCGCGAGCTCGCCGCGGCGCATAACACGGTGCAGCAGCAGGCGGCAAAGCTCCAGGAGCAGACCGAGCAGCTTCGCAACTGGAACCGCTCCCTGGAAGAGCGCGTCGAGAAGCAGCTCGGCGAGATCAGCCGCATCAAGCGGCTCGAACGTTTCCTCGCGCCGCAGGTCGCCCAGCTCATCGCGTCGTCGGATGGTCATGACTCGCTGCTCGACAGCCATCGCCGCGAGGTCACCGTGCTGTTCTGCGATTTGCGCGGCTTCACCGCCTTCACCGAGGCGACCGAGCCGGAAGAGGCGATGAACGTGCTGCGCGAATATCACGCGGCGCTCGGCAAGCTGATCTTCAAATACGAGGGCACGCTCGACAAATATGCCGGCGACGGCGTGATGATCCTGTTCAACGCGCCGATCCAGTTCGAGGACCACACGCGGCGCGCGGTCCAGATGGCAGTGGAGATGCGCGACACGATCGGCCCGCTGACCGAGAAGTGGCGCAACCGCGGGCACACGCTCGGCTTCGGCATCGGCATCGCGCTCGGCTATGCCACGCTCGGCCAGGTCGGCTTCGAGCAGCGGCTGGAATACGCCGCGATCGGCAGCGTCACCAACCTCGCCTCGCGTCTCTGCGACGAAGCCAAGGCCAACCAGATCGTGGTCAGCCGCCGCGTCTACGGCATCGTCGAGCCCTGGGTCGAAGCCCGCGCGCTCGACGACCTCGTGCTCAAGGGGTTCAATCACCCGGTGCTGGCGATGGAGATTTTGTCCTGGCGCGAGCAGGTGGAGAACGTGGTGGATGCGTCCGCAGCGCGGCGGAGAGGGTAGCCAACAACAAAAAAGTCGAAAACAACCCCATGCACAGTAGACGGGGTCCGCAAGATCAATGACTTACGCGGGTGCGGGAGTGGTTTGACACGTCGGGCAAAACACCGGCGGAATGGTATCATCTCCCACACCCTCCCACGAACCACATCCCTCCTCCCTGCGACTAACGATCGCCTCGGGGTCGAGGCTCGATTTCGGATGGAGACGATCGTGGCGTTTGCCTTGCCTTCGCGCGCGTATGATTTGCAGATGCTGGACCGTCCCGCTGATCGTGCGCGCGATCACGGTTGGGTCTATGGCCTGCCGCCGGGCATCAGCAGCGAGCAATGGCCGCTCGATCTCGTCACCGGCTTTCCGCTGATGCACGGCTTCACCTTGAAGCTGCCGGAAGACTATCGCGTGCATGGCGAGGACATCGTTGCGGTCTCGTTCTTCGCCACCGCGCCCGACCACAATGACGGCGGTGCGCCCGATGATCCCGAGATTCGCGAGGCCGTGGCGGCGCGACCAGCGCATCCGCGGCTTTCGCGCATGACCGATATTCTCGACTACGAATATGCAGCGTTGCTGCTGACCAAGGCCGAATATGAGGGCGCATTCGCGGCGCCGCCGGCACCGCTTCCGCTTGCGACAGCCGATCGGCCGCGCTGGCTCGACGTCGGCGGCGCCAGTGCCTTCTTCGAGGCCGCCGCGCCTTACGCAAAAAAGATGTTTGCCGCGCAGCTGCGCGCCGATCTCAGCGAGACCCGCGCGATCGCGCTTGTGCCACGCGCGACCGATCCCAATGCCGGCAAGGGCCCGCAGGACGAGCACACCCGACAAAACCCGCCGACTGGTTATCAGCCCTACTATTACTATGTCGGCGGCGTGCCGAGCCGCGACAATTTCCGCCTGCATGACTGGGGCAAGGATCACGCGCACAACCATCTCGGCGGCACCATGCGGCCGTGCCAGGCGGTGCCGGAGATGAGCCCGTTCTACATCGAGTTCGAGGAATATTTCGGCGGCTACAATTTCGGCGGCGGCAACGCGCAGCTCGACTTCAAGGACATGAAGTTCGACTGGGCGTGCGGCTGATCACGCCCCGCGCTTCGGCCCGATCGCCTCGAAGCCGACCTTCTGCTCGTCGCTCAAGTCTGCCTCGAAATCGTCGAGCGCGTCGCCGACGCCCTTCACTGCCTGCAGCATCGTCTCCAGCCGCGCCTTCACGGCCGTGAGGCGGGCCTGCGGCGTTGCGGCCGCATGGGTCGGGCAGGCGCTGAGCGTCTCCATGGTGCGCAGCGTAGTGTCCTGGAGCACCTCAAGCCGGGCGCGAGCGGTGTCGTCGAGCCTCAGCGTGGACGCGATCTCGCCGGCGGGCCATTGCTGCTGCACGAGCTGCTCGTATTGCCGCTGCGCCTGCACATCATAGCGGGGATCGTAGCCGGCCTCGCAGGCGGCAGGCTGCGCGTCCTTGCGCTGGCCGGCCGCAAGCGCGGCACGGCGCTCATTGGCCAGCGCGTCGAGCTTTGCCTTCTGGCCGGCGTCGAGGAGATCGACGAATTTCGCCAGCGGCGGCGCGATTGCGTCCGTCGCCTTGATCATGGCCGCGAGGCGCGTCTGCATCAGGCCGATGCGATCCGGTGCGTTCGCAGGGGCCTGCGTCGGGCAGGCGGCGCGGATGGTGTCGCGCGCAGCCAGCCAGGCGGTTGCGAGCTCATCGAGCGCCGTGCGCTGCAATTCGTTCGGCCGCACCAGCGCGGCGATGCGGTCGACCGGCAGGCCGCCGGTGTCGCTGGCATCGCAAACGGCCTCGACCGAAGGGACCTTTCGCGCGCGCCTGCCTTGCGGCGCTGTGTAGGCGGCGAACTCCGTGGCCGCATAGGGCGCGAAGATCGCGGCGTAGATGTCGCCATAGCCATAGAGCGAGAGACTGGTCGTATCGCCCAGGATGATTGCGGTGGTGAGGTCGTCATGCGCGAACGGCCAGAACACGGGGCCGGCCCAGCCATAGCTGCCATCGGGGTGGCGCCACCAGCCCTGCGGGCGGCGGCCACCGTGCCAGCCCGACAGCGCAGCTTGCGCCGTGAGCGCCGCACGCAGGATGTAGGGGTTGGCCGGCTGACCGCGTTCGGCGCCGCGAGGATCCTGCGACCTCAGCGCGGCGGAGCGGTATCGGCCGCCCCGTACCGCCATGCGCGCATGGCGCAGGCGTGTCATGCCGATCACGTGGCCGACGGCAAAGCGCGCGACACCGAGCGGGCCGCCGCGCAATCCGAACTGTGCCTCGGCTTTATTCGGCAGCAGCACTGCCGCAATCATGAGAGCAGCGCCCGCCAGCGCCAGTCCCATGCGTCCGGACATGAAAGCGGACCTGACCACCTCGGCCTCCTCCCAGCGCCAAGCGCGCAGTGGGTCGCATCACAATGACGCGCTGGGGAACCGAATGTTCCGGAGAGACGGAGGCCAAAGCGTCGCAACGCGCACCGGCGTTGCCGATGCGACCTCAATCCGCCTTCCGCGGCACCACAAAAGTCTGGCCGGGATAGATCAGGTTGGGGTTGTGGATCTTGCCCCGGTTGGCGTTGTAGATCACCGCGTAGCGGGCGCCGTCACCGTAAGCGAGCCTGCTGAGCGCCCACAGGCTGTCGCCGCGGGAGATCACCCGGTTGCCGCCCGCTTCGGCCGGTGCGCCGCTGATGGCGTCCGCCGGCGACGCCGATGCAACGGTCGTGGCCGCGGGCGCTCGCGCCATCACCCTGGGTTTCGGTGCACCGATAAATCTCGGCTGAACCGTGGGCCTGTCATGCGCCGATGCCTGGCGCGCCGATGCCGACGGCAGGGATGCCACGACATCAGACTTGTCGTCGGACTTCTCGGCCTGCTTCAGCTCCTGCTTCGCGGCCGGTGCCGGGCGCGCGGGCGGCGGCGCGGCTTCGGCGATGGTCACCGGCATGCTGCGGCCCGACTGCGTCACGGTACCGTCAGGCGCTTTCGCCCGCAGGGTCAGCTCATAGGAGCCGGCGGGAAGCTGCGGCGGGGTCATCACGAACTGGCCCGAGGCATCGGCGACAACCGTATCGAGCGGCTTGCCGTCGCGCAGCAGCTCGACCTGTGCACCCGGCGCGGCGCGACCCGCGATCACCGCCGCCTCGCCGTGATCGTCGACGCGCGCGACGTCGAACCGCGGCCCGGCATCGGCCGTGGCCGCCGGCGGCTTGGCCGGCACGAGATCGGCCAGCGCCGTGGCCTGCTTCTGCGTCTCGGCCAGCGCATCGACCTTCGGCGCGGAGGCCTGGGGCGCCGATGGCGCAGGCGGCGCGGCGGCGAGCTTTGGCTCGTCCAGCTTCGGCTCTGGCTTGGTCTCCGCTTTGGCTTCGGGCTTTGCCTCCGGCTTGGCGGCGACGGCTGTCTCGGTCTGCGCGCCGCCCGGCAGCAGGCGGCGCAACTCGGTGGGACCGATCACCAGCACGGTGCCGCCCACCGCGAGCAGGCAGAACGCAATGAAGGCCTTGGAAGCGGTGATCATCAGACAATGAACCCTTGGATCGCAAATCAACCGAGACCGGCAAATTGCGCCGATTTGGCTGCGGCAGCAAGACGATCATTGGGATGATGCGCCTTTCGTTCCGGCACGCCCGGCGTGAACCGGCGAGGCACCGACGGCGTCAAATCACCGAGGCCGCATCGCGGTCATTTCTTGAGGATTTTTTTCCGTGACCGCATTTTGCCGTCCTGCACCATGGCTGGCGCTTGTCCTGACACTGGCCGCCTCTCCGGCGCTCGCCGCATCCGGCCCGCCGCCGGACTACATCCTCACCAACAATGCCGGCCTCGCCTTCACCTCGCCCGATGGCGCCACCAGGATCGAGCAGTACATGAAGGACGGCGGGGATTGGGACGTTAAATGGCAGGTCTGGGCTCGCCGCGGCGAGCAGATGACGGAGCTGAAGCCCGAGCAGGGCTACGGGGCCGGCTTCCGCTTCACCGGCGACTCGCAATGGCTGGTGCGGATGCAGAAGACCGGCTCGGGCGAGCAGGACCTCTATCTCTACCATGTCGAGAAGGGCGCCTTCGCGAGCGCGACAAAGAAGCCGCTCAGCGATCTCGCCTGGGCCTATTTCTACGGCCGGCCGGAGACGAAGAGGTTCGCCAAGCTCGACTTCCACATCTCGGCCAATCTCATGGAGGGTACGGAAGAGGCCTATCGCTCGCTCGGCATGGACTGGCCCAACAACCGCTACCTCGTGATCTCGCTGTCGGGCGAATATGACAATCATCCCAGGAACGTCGCCATGAAGGGACTGGGCGGTTGGCATTGCCGCTATGATCTCGAGACCGGAAAGTTCGACGTGCCCGAGACGTTCGCCAAGAAGAATGCGGAAGCCTTGAGGTGGGAAATCCGCCGGTGATCCCCCGGAATCGCGTCAGCGTAAATCCAGCCTACGGAACTCTGGCCGATCGAGGGAAACCAACCCTCTGATGCCGTTCCGATTCACGTTTCCCTAACCCTTACTGGTAACGGGCTCTTGTCGGTTTTGCTGCATCTTGCATCCCACGGGAGGGCTGGATGGGCACATCAATCCGATGGACCACGCGCATGCGCGCGTTGCTCCGCCGTTGGCAGGGCGCGCCGCTGACGTGGCTGATCGCCGGCGGCTTCGTGCTGATGGTCGCGATGGCCATCGGCACCGCGCTCACCGTCGATCGTTTCCGGCAAAATGCAATCGAGAGCGGCCGCGACAGCCTGGAAAACTCCGTGCGCATGCTCGCCCGGCATTTCGACCGCGAATTCACCGACTTTGCGGTGCTCCAGAAGAGCGTCATCGCCGAGCTTGAAAGTCACGGCATCGCATCCGCCGATCTCTTCCGCAGCGAGATGGCCACGCTGGCCATGCACGAGGTGCTGCGCGCCAAAGCCAGCGGCTGGTCCGACGTTGCCGGCGCCAACGTGTTCGATTCCAACGGCGTGCTGATCAACTCGTCGCGGCGCTGGCCGGTCGCCGAAATTTCGGTCGCCGACCGCGGCTACTTCAATCGCCTCAGGAACGATCCGGCCTCGCAGGAAGAGATCGAAGTCGTGCCCGGCCGGCTCGGCAACGGAGCTGCGATCGTATTCGCGCGACGTGTCTCCGGTCCCCACGGCGAATTCCTCGGCATGGTGTCGCGGGCTATTTCGCCGGAGCAGCTCGAATCCTTCTTCGCCTCGGCCGGGCTCGGCGAGGAATCCTCGATCGCGATGCACCACCAGAATGGCCAGCTGCTCGCGCGCGTTCCGCATGTCGACGCGATGATCGGACAGAATTTTCGCAACGGCACGCACGAGCAGATGGCGGTGTTCGAGCGCACCTTCGTCACGACGCAGCTCGCCAGCCCGATCGACGGCAAGGACCGCATCGTCGCCGCGCGCCTCCTGACCGGCGAGCCGCTGGTCGTAGTCGCGACCAAATCGCTGGACGCGACGCTGGCGACCTGGCGGACGCAGACAAAATTCTTCGTCGCCGTCGCCGTGCTGTCGATCGGCCTGCTCGTGCTCACGCTGTTCCTGATCTTCCGCCAGATGACTCGCAGGCTCGCCGCGGAGAAGCAGCAACTCGACACCGCGATGAACACCATGACGCAAGGCCTGTTGATGTTCGACCAGGACGAGCGGCTGATCGTCTGCAACCGGCGCTACATCGAGATGTACGGACTGTCGGCCGACGTGGTGAAGCCCGGCGCCTATTTCCGCGACGTGATCCAGCATCGCCATGACACCGGCTCGTTCCACGGTGACGTCGCGTCCTATTGCGACGACATTCTGAGCAATACCGGGCGAACCCAGAGCGCCGTCGTCGAGACCGCGGACGGCCGCCTGATCGAGATCAAGAACCAGCCCGGTGCCGCCGGCGGCTGGCTCGCGACCCACGACGACGTCACCGAACGCATCCGCGCCGACGAGCGCATCGCGCATATGGCGCATTACGACGCGCTGACCGACTTGCCCAACCGCGTGCTGATGCGCGGCCATCTGGAGCGCCGCATCGCGGAGCTTGCCCAGGGCCAGCCGTTCGCGATCCTCTACATCGACGTCGACGAATTCAAGGGCGTCAACGATTCGCTCGGCCACGAGGTCGGCGACGAGCTGCTCCGCCAGGTCGCCAACCGCCTGCGCGCCTGCGTCAGCGGCAACGACCTCGTTGCGCGCCTGGGCGGTGACGAATTCGCCATCGTCAAGGCCGGCACCAGCGACCGGGCCGAGCTGACGGCGCTGGCGGAAAATATCCTGAAAGCGCTGCGTACGCCCGTGGACTGCAAGGGCCAGGAGATCCCGACCGATGCCAGCATCGGCATCGCGATCGCGCCCGATCACGGCGACAATCTCGACGATCTGCTCAAGCGCGCCGATCTCGCGATGTATGCCGCGAAGTCCGAGGGCCGCCGCACCTTCCGCCTCTTCGTGCCCGAATACGACGCCAAGGCGCGGCTGCGCCGCCAGCTCGAGCTCGACCTGCGCCAGGCCCTCGCCCGCGGCGAGTTCGAGGTGCATTACCAGCCGCTGGTCGATCTCGCGGCCAATGTGGTCAACGGCTGCGAAGCGCTGCTGCGCTGGCGCCATCCCGAGCGCGGCATGATCTCGCCCGCCGACTTCATTCCGGTCGCGGAAGAGACCGGACTGATCGGCGAGATCGGCGAATGGGTGCTGAAGCAGGCCTGCACCGAGGCCGCGAGCTGGCCCGGCGACATCCACATCGCGGTCAACGTCTCGCCGGTGCAGTTCCGCGCCAGGACGCTGGCGCTCAAGGTTGCCGCCGCGCTCGCGGAGTCAGGACTTGCGCCCGGACGGCTCGAGCTCGAGGTCACTGAGACCGTGCTCATTCGCGACGACGAGGAGGCGCTGACGATTCTCCAGCAGCTGCGCGAGCTCGGCGTGCGCATCGCGCTCGACGATTTCGGCACCGGCTATTCGTCGCTGAGCTATCTGCACCGCTTCCCGTTCGACAAGATCAAGATCGACCGCAGCTTCATCAGCGACATCGGCCAGTCCGAGGATTCCTCTCCGATCGTGCAGGCGGTGGTGCACATGGCGGCCGCCCGCCACATGGCGACAACGGCCGAAGGCGTCGAGACCGAAGCCCAGCGCGAGGTGCTGCGGCAGCTCGGATGCAGCCAGATGCAGGGCTGGCTGTTCAGCCCCGCCGTGCCGGCGGCGAAGCTGAGGCAGCTGTTGTCGGCGCAGGCGGTGGCGGCTTAGCGCGGCCAGTCACCCCATCCCTCGCCGACGCCTCGCTACTTCTTCTTCGCCGGTCCGAAATCCGGTTGCCAGGCGGCTTCCTTGCGGCTCGGCGCCGCCGCGATCACCTTGGATTTTTCCTTCTTCGGCTTCTTGGTTTCGCGATTACCGCGTTGCTGGCCCTTTGCCATGTCGCTCTCCGTTGGTTCGAGCTCGTCGAGCTCATCCGATTGCAGCAGCCGTCCACGAGGGGTGCAGACCCTGACGTCCATGTAGCCTTCGCGCAGCAGTTTTCGAGCGAGGCGCAGCGCGAACGTCGCCTTGCCGCGACCGAGATTGGAGCTGCCGTATTCGTTGGTCCCGCTGACCAGATACGGCACAATTGTTGCCCTAGCCATTGAAGATGGCGGCCGCGCCGACGAGAAGTAGAAGAAACCGCGGAACCATCACCGGCGGCACGATCCGATCCGCGATGCGAACGCACGCCATCGAACGCTCCTGCGAAGCCTTCGGCGGGAGCACACGTGCCCCTCAGTCACCGGTCGAAGCCGTTGAGACGTGCGGTGATGGCAACGACCCTACGCCCGCACCGAGCCAATAGCGAGGGTTAAAATGCTGCGGAAACAATGGCTGCTGTGACATCGTCGCTTGCCGGCCCGGCGACGATAGTACTGGCTATTGCCGCGGCGAGCGCGCATGGTCGTGACGGCCGGCACCGGTTGGGGCTTCACTTGCGAAAGGCAGGCGTGCATGACCATCCGCTCGCGGCGTGAAACCGTCACCTTCAGGCATCCGTTCCGCATCCGCGGCGTCGAGCGCATGTTGCCAGCCGGCGCCTATGAGGTCGTCACTGACGAGGAGGCGATCGAGGGCCTGACCTTCGCGGCCTATCGCCGCGTTGCCACGATGATCACCGTGCCCGCCGAAGGCCCCCGCGGCGCCATGGAGATGCTGTCGATCGGCTCGGTTGATCTTGCGAACGCGCAGGCCGCAGACGCGAGCGTGGCGAATGACTGACCGCACCGTCGATCTCGACAAGCACCGCGGCATGGCTGCGCAGAAGGCGACCGACCTGCGCCGCGCGCTGGCGGAGGTCGAGGCCAATGTCAGGGAGCTGCGCGAGCGCGAGGCCGATCTGGAGAACCGCATGATGACGGTGCCCGCCACGTCCTGGCCGGAAGCGGCGGTGAAGGCGCGCCATCTGCTCAACCTCTATGCTGCGAGCCTGCCCGCCGAGGACACACGCCACCGCGCGCTGGTGGCGGCGCTGCTGGACGATTTCGTCCGGCTGTCGGGTGATGACTGAGGCAAACGACGACCGCCTGCAGTCTCGACGCGCGCCATGCTCCGGCCAACCGGGAATCGGGCGGCGATGATTTGAGGGACAATCATGCCAAGAAGCAATCAGGTGACGGAGTAAGCCATGACATTGACCAGCGGCCGCTTTATCGGCCACGAATACGATCGGATGATCGTCCGGTTCTCGATGCATGACGGCGCCAGGGAGATTCCTTGCGCAATCTCGACCTCGGCGATGGACTACCTCGAGCCCAGCCCACAGGTCAGGCCCGAGCAACGTGAGGCCCAGTTCACTCGCCTGCGGGATCGCATCGAAGCACGCGCGGCGAGCAAATATCGGGCGACGGAGTTCGAAGGCACGCCGCCCGGCATCGTGCTGCGAGGCATCGACTTCAGGCTATAGGGACCCGGGCCTTGACATCCGGCAGGGGCGGCTTGCGCTCAAAAGGCTTCTTCTTCGGCGGCGCGGGCAGCAATCCTTCGCGGATTGCCTGCTTTCGCGCGAGCTTGCGGGCGCGTCGAACGGCCTCGGATTTCTCGCGAGTCTTTCTCTCCGAGGGCTTTTCGTAGGAACGCCGCTGTTTCATTTCGCGGAAGACGCCCTCGCGTTGCATCTTCTTCTTGAGAACACGGAGTGCCTGCTCGATATTGTTGTCTCTGACGAGTACCTGCAATCGATCCTCCTCCTCGCTTGGGGCTGCAAATGCGACACGCCCTGCATGGCAGCCAATTGCGCAGGAGCTTCATTGCGAATTTTGAGGATAGCGCTGCGACATTCGTCGCCAGCTTCGGACAAGTCGATGCGCTTGTCACAGCGATGCAACTTCGCGCTGGCACGTGACCACTCCAGTGCAGCCCTGTCAATCGATAAAGCCTTGGCTGCACCTCGACCGGATCGTGTGAAGCCTCTCGATCGAGGCGCCGGAGCTGCCTGGCTGAGCCAAATCGGCCTTGCCATCCTTGCAGAAAATCGAACGAGACATATATCGAGGGCGTTCGATCAACCGCTGTGCCTTGTTGAATGCGCCCGCGGGCACCTTTTCCAAAGACATCGACCGAGTTGAAGGCGTTCGCGCGATTGTCGCGCGCCAGCCCGTTCGATCCCCGGATTGAGCGGGTTTTGCCGGTTGCACAACGGAGTGAAGCATGAGCGCCAGGAAATCCGCCGAGCTGTCACCCGAAAGCATCGCGCGCTCCAATCGCAGGCGCCTCGCCGCCGAAGAGGGAGCACTTGCAATGGCAGACGTCGAAAGGCAGTCGATCGAGATTCGCAAGAACATGGCGCGGCTTCGAGAGGCACGCGAGGCCAAGCAAGCGGCCGACGCAGCCCTTCAGGCGACCTTGCCGGCGCC
Organism: Bradyrhizobium sp. LA6.1; assembly: GCF_040547805.1. NCBI lineage: Bacteria > Pseudomonadati > Pseudomonadota > Alphaproteobacteria > Hyphomicrobiales > Nitrobacteraceae > Bradyrhizobium > Bradyrhizobium sp. LA6.1. The sequence continues at coordinate 158,626 of NZ_JBEPQK010000020.1, forward strand.
CACGGTCAGGAAGCGCGCGAGCAGAGCGGCGCGAAAGCCGTCTTCGACGCCGGCGACGGAGCAGCCATCGCTACCCGCGAACGGTTCATAGCCCCGGAGATCGGGCCTCAGGCGCGCGGGCTCACTTCGCCTGCTTTGCCGCCCGGATCTCGGCGAACTCGGCGTCGGGATGGGTGATGATGGTGGTGAACATGATGCCGCTGATGATGAGCGACCAAGCGGTGTTCCAATAGATCCAAAACACGTGCCAGCCTCCGGTTCGACCTCGTCCGCTTGCGGGATCAGCATAACGGCAAGGCGAGGCTGATGTTCCCGGCGCGAAATACAGCGCTATTTTTGTTTGGTCGGCGGCAGCGTGCGATCGGTTTGGCCGGTGTGGCGCTTTGCCACGACGTCCTCATCGCGCGGACCCTCGCGCGGGCGCGGCGGCGGCTTGGGCTGGCCTTTCTGGCCGCCATGCTTGCCACCCATGTCGGGCTTGCCTTCGAGGTCATTTTCACGCGGCATATGGGTCAATGCACTCCCGCGGCATTGGTTCGCAATGCCGATACGATGTTGTGCCTGTGAACGAGTTCATAGGATCGTCGCCGTTTGCAGTGCACGATCATGTGCGGGCCCCGGGGTTTCAAACAACGGATGGACTTGGCTTGATGCGGAAACGATTGGTCGCCTGGACCATTTTGACCTGCGCGCTGCTGGCGGTGGCCGTGTGGGGCCTGCTCGGGGCACCCAACACTGCGTCCGGCCCGCATCTGCCCTCCCGCAGCCAGACGGCCGCAGTGCGGTAGCCACCGCGCGACCGATACAATTTCGGCATCGATCGATCTTCAACCGGAACTTGGTACGGCGGCACGGCTCCCGCTATCCTCCGGACAAAACGACAAGGCCGCAACGCTGTAAGGAGGAGCCCCATGCCGAGACCGACACGCCGCATCGCGCCACGCGCTGCGATCGCCACCACCCTCGCCTTCCTCACCCTCGTTTCTGGAGTCCGCCCCGGCATGGCCGAGACCTTCGCCTATGTCGGCAACGCCGACAGCAACGACATCAGCGTGTTCAAGCTGGCCGAGAGCGGCGAGATGACACCGGTGCAGACCGCCGCCTTCACCGGCGTCGACAAGCCCGGCTCGTCGACACCGCTCGCGATCACACCCGACCACCGCGTGCTGATTGCCGGCGTGCGCTCGCAACCATTCCTCGCGGTGAGCTTTGCGATCGATCCCAAGACGGGCCAGCTCAGCCCTCTCGGCAATGGTCCGCTTGCCGACAGCATGGCGAACATCGCCGTCGACAGCACTGGCAAATTCCTGTTCAGCGCCTCCTATGGCGGCAACAAGGTCGCGCTGAATCCGCTCAGCCCGAACGGCGTCGCCGGCGAGCCGAAGCAGGTGATTCCGACCGGGCTGAATGCGCACGCCTTCCTGCCCTCGCCCGACAACCGCTTCGTGTTCGCGACCAATCTCGGTTCGGATCAGGTGCTGACCTTCGCGTTCGATGCAGTCGCGGGCACACTGACGCCGAGCGATCCGCCGGTGACCAAGGTGCCGGAGAAATCGGGACCGCGGCACTTCGTCTTCCATCCCAACGGCAAGTTCGTCTATCTCATCCATGAACTGAACGGCGACGTCGCGGCGTTCAGCTATGAGGCCAAGAGCGGCGCATGGGACGAGATCCAGCGCACCACCGCGCTGCCGGAAGGCTTTACTGGCAAGCCCTGGGCCGCCGACATCCACATCACCCCGGACGGCCGCTTCCTCTACGCCTCCGAGCGCACCACCAACACGCTCGCCGGCTACAAGGTCGACGCAACAAGCGGCAAGCTGACCACGATCGGCAGCGTGCCGACGGAGAAGCAGCCGCGCGGCTTCCATATCGATCCGTCGGGGCGTTACCTCGCCGCGGTCGGTGAGCTCTCCGACAGCATGACGGTCTATGCGATCGACCAGAGCAGCGGCGCGCTCGCCAAGCTGAAATCCTATCCCACCGGCAAGAAGCCGAACTGGGTGGAGTTTTTGAGTTTGCCGTGAGGGATCCAGTGCCTCCACAGCGTCATGGCCGGGCTTGACCCGGCCATCCACGCCTTGCCCGCGGTGCGAAGAACGTGGATGCCCGGGACAAGCCCGGGCATGACGAGTTTGTCGGGCGGCAACCACCGGCGAACCTCTTCGCTTATGCAGCGACTAAATCAACGGGCGGCATCGCGCCGCCTGCGCTGCGGCATTTCTCATCCGGTCAGCCCATGGCCCGCTGCTGCCGCTTCTGCTATCGATTGAAGCCTTCTTGCGGCCAACCGGAATGACCGATGCGTCCATTGCCTGCGCGTTCCTTTCCTAAAAAACTCGTTGCTCTCGCCGGACTGGTTCTGCTGTCCGCCCAGCCCGCGCGCGCCGCCGATGACGACGCGCCCAAGGGGCCCGCGGTCACGGTGCTGAAGGTCGCAAAATCCTGCTTCTCCGACATCGTCGAGGCCACCGGCACGATCATCGCGCGCGAGGAGACCTCCGTGCGGCCGGAACGTCCCGGCCTGAAGGTCACGGACGTGCTGGCGGAAGCCGGCGACACCACCACGGCCGGCCAGGTGCTGGCACGGCTGGCGCTGCCCGAAGGCGGCACGCTTCAGGTCACCGCCCCCGTGGCGGGCGTGATCGCGACGTCGACCGCGCAGATCGGCAACCTCGCCTCGGCCAAGGGCGAGGCGCTGTTCACGATCGTGGCGCGCAGCGAATATGATCTGGTCGGCCTGGTCGCGACCACCGATATTCGGAAGCTCGCGGTCGGCCAGCAGGCGACGGTGCGCATTGCCGGCGCGGGCGATCTCGACGGCAAGGTGCGCCGCATCGGACCGACCGTCGAGCCGAACATCCAGCAGGGAATGGTCTATATCGGCATCTCCTCGCAGAAGCGGCTGCTGCTGAACGCGAGCGGGCGCGCGCTGATCAAGACCGGGCAGAGCTGCAACGTCGCGGTGCCGCTGACCTCGGTGCAGTATTCCACCGCCGGCACCGTGGTGCAGGTGATCCGCCGCAACCGCGTCGAGACCAAGCGGGTCGAGATCGGGCTGATGTCGGGCGGAAATATCGAGGTTCGCGATGGCCTCAACGAAGGCGATATCGTCGTCGCCCGCGCCGGCGCGATCCTGCGCGAAGGCGATCCGGTGCGTCCGGTGATGGCCACGGAAGCCGCGAAGTAAGTCTCGCCTCAACCGTCATTGCGAGCGAAGCGAGCAATCCAGAATCTTTCTGCGGAGAGACCCTGGATTGCTTCGCTGCGCTCGCAATGACGATGTGGGGGCAGAGGTCCGTTACACACGCATACCGTAGGGCGGGCAAAGCGACTTGTCCGCCGTAGCTCGGCGAGCGAAGGCGGAAGCGTGCCCACGTCTTCTGTCGAAATCTCGGAAAGATGGTGGGCACGGCGCTTTGCGCCTTTGCCCATCCTACAATTTACGGCTAGCCGCCGGCGGCTTCGCCGAAATGGACGTCCTCGAGCAGCGAGGAGGAGATGGTCGGGACCTGGTCGCCTTCGGAGGCGCGGGAGATGGCGACGCGGGTCTTGTTGAAGACGCTTTCGGCGCTGCCCTGCGCATTGAGGTTGGTGAGGAACTCGCCGACCAGCACGCTGTACTCGCCCTTGCCGTCGTCGACGACCTTGCCGGGCGAAGCCGAGGAAAGGATCAACGCGTTGTCCGTCGCGCTGATCGGTGCAAGACCATGGCTGTAGGAGCGGAAGCGGCGCTCGTAGGGGTTACGGCGGGAGGCGTCGACGACGACGAGCTTGGCCTTCGCGCCCTGCTCCTTCATCATGTCGAGCACGCCGTCGATGGAGACACCCTGGCGGCGGACGTCGCTTTCCTTCCAGATCACGGCATCGACCGGCAGCATGTAGCTCTCGCGGCCGGCCTGCACGCCGTAGCCGCCGAAGAACAGCATGACGACGGTGTCGCGCTTGATCCGGGACTTCAGGCGGTTGACGGCGCGGACCATGTCGTCCTTGGTCGCGTCTTCCACCATATCGACGTCAAAGCCGTTCTTGCGGAGCGACGAGGACAGCGCGCGGGCGTCGTTGATCGACTGCGTCAGCGGCGCGCTGGCGTCGGGATAATGTCCATTGCCGATGACGAGGGCGAGGCGGGACGACTGGCCGATCGAGCCAGTGACCTCGTCGGTCGACACGGCCTTGGCGGCATCGATCGCGCGCATGTTGAGGGCAGCATGGGCGCCGATCACGAGCGACACCGTGCCGATGAGGGCTGCGGCCACCGCAATCGTGCGTCTGGAAAGCTCGAGCTGCCTTACATTCATCTCGGTTCGTTCCTGTGCCAAAGACCAGCCAAGCGCGCGCACAATGTTTGAGTAGCGCGATGGTGGCTTCAGGTTTGAGGGATTGGCCGGGGATGTGCCCCCGAACTGCGCGCAATTTGCGGCGCCGCACCAAACAAAGCCTTAACCGGATATCTCCTCCCCGGCAATAGATCGCCCAAAATTTGAGCTAAGTGACTGAAGATATTGGTTAATCCTCCGAGCAGAATTTGCACGTTTTTTCGTCGCGAGCCCCTTGTAACGGCCTTAGTCAAGCAGCTCCCGTGCCGGATTTTTCCGTGACCGCCATCACATTTGAATTTCCCGCGAATCCGGGTAGCTTTTTCAAAGACTTGGAGGGGGTGGCGCGCAGATGGGAGCGCGCCGGCCGGCCCCCGGCCAAAGCCCCGCGACCAGGTATTTCATGAGCTTTCATTATTTTGCCGGCGCCGCCTGCCGGGCGCTGACGGCGCGAAAAGACGGCCCCTCGCTTTACGACGTCTGCGATCCCGTATTGTCGGGCCCAGCCAGCGGCGATCCGCATCTGGCCAAGTTCTACAAGACCGCGCTCGGCAATCCCGCATTGCGGATCCTGCTCCGCCGCGCCGGGCTGCCCGAGTTGCGCGACGAGGCGAAGCTGACCCGGCTTCGCACGGCGCTGGTGCGGGCGCGCGACGATGCCGAGCCCGACTGGGCGGCGGTCGGCCAGCCCGTCGCCGATCTCGTCGACAGCATCGCGCTCGACCATCCAAAGCCGCCGCCGGCGATATTCACAGGCCTAGCGCCGCAACAAGCGCAGATCGACGGCGTGATCCGCGACTGCGCGCAGCATCTGCTCGGCTCGTACCGCAAGAACGGCTTCCTGCCGACCTATGCCGCCTTCAACCTGATCGGCGACCCCGATGTCCGTGGGCGCGAGCTGACCATGGCGCTGACGGGGCTGAACGCGCGCGGCTACAAGAACTCCTCGCTGCTGTTCAACCTCGCCCGCGTCTTCATCGCGCGCTCACAGGCAGCGGCCGTCGTCAATCCGCCCTGGAGCGGCATTGCCGAGCCGATGTGGGAGCCGGTGCAGATCCGACACCGCTCGGCCTATTACGACGCGTTCTTCATCGAGGCGCTGCTGAGCTATGTCGAGACCGGGCTCGCCTCGTCGGCCGACAAGATTGCATCCGAGCGTGCGATCGCCGACATGGTCGATTTCTGCGTCAACATCAGCCGCGAAGAGGTCGAGGGTATCGACGGCACACGCTTCAACGTCATCACCGCGCTCGCGCCGGCGCCGCATCCGCGCTTCTCCCGCTTCTTCGCCCAGATCAAGCAGGACCTCGGCTTCGGCGTCTACGTGCCGGATTGCGACACCACGGCGTGCTCGATCTCGGCAGCGACGCAAGCCGGCTGCACCGATCCGATCATCGACCAGCCGCTGCTTGACTTCTATTCGGGCTATCAGGTGCTCGCCGGCGTCAACGAACCGCGCGTGACCGTGCCGCTCAACGACAACATCGACTACGAGGGCGGCGTCGCGACCTGGATCGACAACCTCAAAGGCGAGCGGCCCTATGGCAACGATCTCGATCCGACGCTCAATCTCGACATTCTCGAGGTCAGCTTCCGCAACCTCGCGCGCTGGAAGATTTTGGAGACGCCGGCGCGGCTGGCGACCGTGCATCGCATCATCGGCTTCCAGAAGCGGCTCGCCGCCAGCGGTGCCTTCGCCAATCCGCGCTCGCACATCTATTATCTGCCCGAGCTCTACAGCGCCTATTTCGGCCGCTGCTATGCGGCCTTCCTGGCGCTGCCGCTGGCGGCGCAGGCCGTGATCGACCCCGACGGCGATTTCGATTTCATCCGCCATCGCGTGCTCTCCTACGTCAAGGGCGAGCTGATGGCCGCGGAGATGAACGTGTTCGACGCGGCGCTGGCACTGATCGCACTCGGCCATCTCGGCGCCGACCCGCGCGCCTTCGCGCCGGCGCTGAACGTGATCGTTGCGAGCCTCGGCGAAGGCGGTCGCCGCGGCCCGTTCCGCGCCTATGAATGGAACAAGATGAAGACGCCGACGCGGATTCTGGTCGGTGGTCCCGAGGTGACGTCGGCCTTCGTGCTGATGGGGCTGGCCGTGGCGAAGCGGGCGATGGCGCGGGGGTGAGGGTTCGCTCTTACCCTCCCCTGGAGGGGGAGGGTCGATCGCGCGCAGCGCGAGCGGGGTGGGGTGACGGTCTCTCCGCGACGAACAGTGCCCGAGTGGAGAGATCACCCCCCCGTCACGCAATCTCACTTCGCTCGATCGCGCCCCCGCCACAATGACGGGAAGTTGAAAGCTCAATCGTTGGGCAGGCGCTGGCCGGGCGGCCAAAAGCCGACCACAATTGCGACGTCTATCGAGATTTTCCTCACACGCGGACCGGCATGTTGCGAAAATTCCTGATTGCGCTGTCTTTGCTCGCCATCCCCTCGCTGGCCCAGGCCGCCGACATCACCGGCACCGCAAAGGTCCGCTCCGGCGATTCCGTCCTGATCGGGAACACGCGGGTCCGGCTCGGCGGCATCGACGCGCCCGCGGTCGACCAGCTCTGCCTCAATACAAAAACCGAGCGCTGGACCTGCGGCATCGCGGCGCGCGACGAGCTCGCCAAATACACCGAGGGCAAGAACTGGGTCTGCCACGCCCGCGCGATCGACCGGCGCGGCCGCACCGTGGCGCGCTGCGAGGTCGGCGGCGAGGACATCCAGAAATGGCTGGTGCGCAGCGGCTGGGCACTCGCCTACACCCGCGTCTCTCACGACTACGAACCCGACGAGGCCGCCGCGCGCGAGGCAAAGGCCGGCATGTGGCAGGGCGCCTTCATCGCGCCGTGGGACTGGCGCGTCCGCAACAAGAAGACCACCATCCTGGGCGCGACCAAGCCGCCCGAGGGCGCGCATGCGGTGCTGCTCGCCTCGGCCTCCGGGCCGGTCGCGCCCTCGCCGGACTGCACCATCAAGGGCAACGTCAACACCGCCGGCGAGTGCATCTATCACCAGCCGACCAGCCGCTGGTACACCCAGATCAAGATGAAGATCAGCAAGGGCACCCGCTGGTTCTGCTCGGTGGAAGAGGCCGAAGCCGCCGGCTGCCGCGAGACCAAGAGATGAGTGCATGGTCCGGAAAAGTGTGAGGCGGTTTTCCGACAAGACCATGCTCGAAACAAAAACCACCCCAGACCTGCGTTTTGCGTGCTTTTCTTGGGCTTCCACGGCGCGTAGAACGTGAGTCAGCGACCCACCAGCCTGTTCTCAAGCAACAAGGACCAACAGCAATGACCGTTCGCGCGGGCCGGGAATTTCTGGCCATCCCCGGGCCCACCACGATGCCCGACGAGGTGCTGCAGGCGATGCATCGTCCGGCGATCGACATCTACTCCAAAGAGATGCACGAGCTGACCGATACGCTTCTCGCGGACATCTCGAAGCTGTTCGCGACCAAGGGCAAGTCCTACATCTACATCGCCAACGGCCATGGCGCCTGGGAAGCCGCGCTGAGCAACGTGCTGTCGCGCGGCGACAAGGTGCTGGTGCTGGAGAGCGGGCGCTTCGCGATCGGCTGGGGCAACGCCGCCGCCCTGATGGGCGCCGAGGTCGAGGTGCTCAAGGGCGACTGGCGCCGCGCGGTGCGGCCGCACGAGGTCGAAGAGCGCCTGCGCCGCGACAAGGAGCACACCATCAAGGCCGTCGTCGTCGTCCAGGTCGACACGGCCTCGGGCGTGCAGAACGACATCGAGGCGATCGGCAAGGCGATCAAGGCGAGCGGCCATCCCGCGCTGTATATGGTGGACACTGTCGCCTCGCTCGGCTGCATGCCGTTCGAGATGGACAAATGGGGCATCGACGTCGCGATGTCCGGCTCGCAGAAGGGCCTGATGACGCCGCCCGGCCTCGGCTTCGTCGCAGCGAACGCGCGCGCACTCGAGGTGCAGAAGAAGGCCAACATGTCGACGCCCTATTGGAGCTGGAGCGAGCGCGAGGGCAGCGAGAATTATCGCAAATATGCCGGCACCGCGCCGGTGCATCTGTTGTTCGCGCTGCGCAAGGCGATCGACCTGCTGCACGAGGAAGGGCTGGAAAACGCGTTCCGCCGCCACAGCCTGCTCGGCGAAGCCGCGCGCCGCGCCGTCTCCGCCTGGTCGGAAGGCCAGGTGCTCGGCTTCAACGTCGCGGAGGCGAGCGAGCGCTCCAACACCGTGACTACGGTGACCATGAGCAATGGCCATGACCCCGCGCTGCTGCAGCGCTATTGCAAGGACAAGTGCGGCGTCGTGCTGGGCACCGGCATCGGCGATCTCTCGGGACAAGCCTTCCGTATCGCCCATATGGGCCACGTCAATGCGCCGATGCTGCTCGGCACGTTGGGGGTGGTCGAGATCGGGCTGAATGCGCTGAAGATCCCGCACGGCAAGGGCGGGCTGGAAGCCGCGGTCGCGTATCTCGGCGAGCAGGTGGCGGTGTAGACGCGCTTTCTTCCTTCTCCCCTTGTGGGAGAAGGTGGCGTAGGCGGCCTTCGGCCGCCGTTCTTAGGAACGCCGAAGCGAAGCTTCGGCTATGGCGCCGGATGAGGGGTTTCTCTCCGCAAACTTCACTGCGAGAGTTGTACGCGCGGATAGATACCCCTCACCCGTCTCGCCGCTACGCGGCGAGCCACCCTCTCCCACAGGGGGAGAGGGGAAGTTCAGCGCGCGACTCGATACGCTTCGACTTGAACCTTCAGCGCATCCAGCGACGCGAGCGGCGCCTCGGGATCGACGCGGTACTCTCCACGCGCCAGCCAGTTCAGCACCTTCGCATCCACCGCCGGCGAATGGTGGATGACGTCGCTGTAGTTATCGAGATCGTGCGTCACGTCCCTGATCGCGCGGAAATCGTACAGACGCACATTTGGAAGCTGCGTCAGCCGCTCGGCGATGCGCGCGGTGAGGTCGGTGACGATCTTCAGCGTCGCAGGCGAGGCATCGCGCATCGCGACGAATTGCAGGATCGAATAGGGCGGCAAGTAGATGTCGAAGGTCACGTCCGGATGACGCGCGATCAACCCGACGGCGTCGCGCTCGAAATGCCGGAGCATGGCGTCGTAGCCGTAGCCTTCGCCGAGGAAGCGGCTGCGCACGGGGCTCGTGATGTAGGCGAACGAGGCAAGCGTCTTGTTCGCATTGTAGTCACGCGCAATGTCGAAATCGCGCGGCAGCGCGTAGATGTCGTCGACGTCGGAGAGCGCGAACTTGACGGGGAGAAACGGCGCCGCCCGCGTCAGCTTCTGTTGCAGCGGCGGGATCGACCGCAGCAGCGCGAACAGGGATTCCTTCGCCATCGCGGCGCTGAACAGATAGGACGCGATGCCCTTCGTTGTCTGGCGATAGAGATCGACGGACAGAAACGGATCGGCCTCGATATCCGCCGCATCGACAAAGATGAAATCGTCCATCGCCCAGATCACGCGCCGGGCGCCACACTCGATCGCCCGCTCCAGCACAAAGCCCTGCTGGCGCGAATTGGACCCGGTCATCGCCAGCTTGAGCGAGTGGACGCCGAGCGCGCGATCGATGTCGCTCTGGCGGAAATGGATCGCGAGCGAGGTGCCCATGAAGGCGGTGTCGAACGACTGGCTGCGGATCAGCCCGGCATTCTGCACGCGCGTGTCGTCGGAATAGAAGGCGGTGAGACGCGAGGGGCGGAACAGTTGCAGGGGATCGACGAGATAGGTGAGCACCGCCGCGCCCAGCACGCAGGCGATGCTGGCGAGCAGAAGACGTCTCAGATGTGTGAAATTGCCTCGCATCAGAACCGGAAATAGATGAATTCGCTGTGGCTCTGGATGCCGAGAATCCCGAGAGCGAGCACCAGCGACGCGCCGTAGAGAAACAGCGGCCGCATCCGCCCTGCCGGCAGGGCCTCGCCGACCCTGCGATTGTCGTGATCGTATCCCATGATCGCTTGCGTGTTCGGCGCCAGCCACACCAGCGCGGCGTAGATCGACACCAGAACCAATGCGGCGATCTCCTCGCGGCCGAGGACGATATTCGACGGATCGGCCATCGCGTGGAGGACACGCAGCGCCCAAGTAACGCTCTCGGCGCGGAAGAAAACCCAGGCCACGACGACGGCGAGGAACGTCAGCACGGCTCCGACGATGCGGACCGGGCGCACGAGCAACGTCGGGACGTTGGGCACCAGCGCGTTGAAGGCATGATTGACGCAGAGATATGCGCCATGCAGCGCGCCCCAGGCGACAAAAGTCCAGGCCGCGCCGTGCCAGAGCCCACCGAGCAGCATCGTGATCATCAGATTGACATAGCGCAGCACACGGCCGCGGCGGTTGCCGCCGAGCGAGATGTAGAGATAGTCGCGCAGGAACTGCGACAAGGTCATGTGCCAGCGGCGCCAGAACTCGACGATGCTGGTGGCCTTGTAGGGTGAGTTGAAATTCACCGGCAGGAAGATGCCGAACATCAGCGATATCCCGATCGCCATGTCGGAGTAGCCGGAGAAGTCGAAATAGAGCTGGAACGTGTAGGCCAGCGCGCCGAGCCAGGCCTGATCAAAGCTCGGCGAGCGCGCCTCGAAGGCGAGCGCCACCAGCGGCTGGATGCCGTCGGCAAGGCAGGTCTTCTTGAACAGGCCGATGGCGAAGATGATGATGCCACACAGCATCAGATGCGCATGCGGGTGTTTCGACTCCTTCTGCTCGAATTGCGGGATCATATCCTTGTGGTGGAGGATCGGCCCCGCGATCAGATGCGGGAAATAGGTCACGAACAGCGCATAGTGCGGCAAGGCGTAACGCGCGACTTGGCCACGATACGCATCCACCAGGAACGCGATCTGGGTAAAGGTGTAGAAGGAGATGCCGACCGGCAGCAGGATGTCGACCGCGACATGCGTACCGGCCAGCGCATTGAAATTCTCGGTGACGAAGCCGGCATATTTGAAGATGCCGAGCACGAGGAGGTCGCCGACGACGCCAAGTGCGAGCGCCGCCTTTCGTTGCATTGGGATGAGCTCCGCCGCGATCAGGAGATGGCCGACGCCGTAATTGAAGGCGATCGAGATCAGCAGCAGGGCCACGAACTGCCAGCTGCCGATGGCGTAGAAGGCGAGCGAGGCCAGCGCCAGCCAGATCACCGGCGCCAGATTGCTGCGCCGCCCCAGCCAGAAATAGCCGGCCAGCGCGACCGGCAGGAACAGCAGGATGAACGGGTAGGAATTGAACAGCATCAGGCTGGACCGGCGGCGGGGGTATTGCCCCTAAAGCATACAAGGGGGCGATCAACAACCCGGCGACTTGGCGCAGTGGCGCTGGCAATTCGTGGAATCGGGACGATATAAGGTGGAACACGGCGAGCGATGCGGCGCGCCTTTCTTCTCCCTCTCCCCGTTCTTACGGGGAGAGGTAAAGAGGGGGCGCAGCGCGAGTACGAGATGATGAGGACCGAGTGACACAAGCCAAGACACCTTCCCAGCCCCCCGTCGCCCCGCGCCGGCCGCATTCCTTCACGCGGCACGGGATCACCGTGACCGACGACTATGCCTGGCTGAAGGATGAGAAATGGCAGGAGGTGCTGCGCGATCCCGCCGTGCTCGATCCCGACATTCGCAAATATCTCGATGAAGAGAACGGCTACACCGAGAGCCTGCTCGGCCACACCTCGTCACTTCAGAAGACGCTGGTGCGCGAGATGCGCGGGCGGATCAAGGAGGACGATTCCAGTGTGCCCTCGCCCGACGGCCCGTTCGCCTATTTCCGCAGGTTTCGCGAGGGTGGGCAGCACGAATTGTTCGGCCGCATGCCGCGCGACGGTGGCGAGGGCCATATCGTGCTCGACGGCGATGCGCTCGCGAAGGACCACAAATATTTCAAGTTCGGCGGCAGCCGCCACTCGAACGATCACAAGCTGCAAGCCTGGAGCGCCGACACCAAGGGCTCGGAGTATTTTTCCATCCGCGTCCGCGACTGGGCCACGGGCAAGGATCTTGACGATTTGGTCGAGGAAACCGACGGCGGCATCGTCTGGAGCAAGGATTGCAGAAGCTTCTTCTACGTGAAGCTCGACGACAACCATCGCCCGATGCAGGTGTGGCGGCACAAGCTCGGCACCAGGCAGGCCGACGACACGCTCGTCTATGAGGAGCAAGATTCCGGCTGGTTCACCCATCTGCATGAGAGCACCAGCGGCCGCTTCTGCGTGATCGCGGGCGGCGATCACGAGACTTCCGAGCAGCGGCTGATCGACCTCGCCCACCCCGAGGCGCCGCCGCGCCTGGTCGCGACGCGCGAGGACGGCGTGCAATATTCGCTGGCCGATCGCGGCGACGAGCTGTTCATCCTGACCAATGCCGACGACGCCATCGACTTCAAGATCGTCACCGCACCGCTGGCTTCGCCCGAGCGCAAGAACTGGCGCGACCTGATCCCGTATCGTCCCGGCATCTACATCATCGACCTCGATCTCTATGCCGGCCATCTGGTGCGGCTGGAGCGCGCCAATGCTCTGCCGTCGATCGTGATCCGCGATCTCACGGCGAGTGAGGAGCACGCCATCGCCTTCGACGAGGCCGCCTATTCGCTCGACACGATGGGCTCCTACGAATTCGAGACGACGAATTTGCGCTTCGCCTATTCGTCGATGACGACGCCGTCGGAAGTCTATGACTACGACATGGTCAAGCGCACGCGGACCTTACGCAAGCGCCAGGAGATCCCGTCGGGCCACGATGCGGCCGACTATGTCACGACGCGCATCATGGCCAAGGCGCATGACGGCGCCGAGGTGCCGGTGTCGATCCTCTATCGCCGCGGGCTGAAGCTCGATGGCTCGGCGCCGCTGCTGCTTTACGGCTACGGCTCCTACGGCATGGCGATGCCGGCATCGTTCAACGCCAATCGCCTGTCACTGGTCGACCGCGGCTTTGTTTACGCCATCGCCCATATCCGCGGCGGCGCCGACAAGGGCTGGGGCTGGTATCTCGACGGCAAGCGCGAGAAGAAGACCAACTCGTTCGACGATTTTTCCACCAGCGCCCGGGCGCTGATCGATGCGAAATACACCAGCGCAAAACGCATCGTCGGCCATGGCGGCTCGGCCGGCGGCATGCTGATGGGGGCGGTGGCCAACCGTGCCGGCGAGCTGTTCGCGGGCATCGTCGCCGAAGTGCCGTTCGTCGACGTGCTCAACACCATGCTCGACGACACGCTGCCGCTGACGCCGCCGGAATGGCCGGAGTGGGGCAACCCGATCGAGAGTGAGAAGGATTTTCGCACGATCCTGTCCTACTCGCCGTATGACAACGTCGCGGCCAAGGACTATCCGGCGATCCTCGCGATGGGCGGCCTGACCGATCCGCGCGTGACCTATTGGGAGCCGGCCAAATGGATCGCGCGCCTGCGCGCGACCATGAGCGGCGGCGGCCCGGTATTGCTCCGCACCAACATGGGCGCCGGCCACGGCGGCGCATCGGGGCGTTTTGACCGGCTCGATGAAGTCGCAATCGTCTATGCGTTCGCGCTTTGGGCAGCGGGGATGCCGGAGGCGTGACCTTGTAGCCCGGATGGAGCGCAGCGAAATCCGGGATTCGTGCAGACGGCAAGACCGCCCCGGATTGCGCTGTGCTCCATCCGGGCTACGGGCCTCTCCCCGCACGCGGGGAGAGGCGAAGGAATTCGGCAGCTCTGTAGGGTGGGCAAAGGCGCATCGCGCCGTGCCCACCATTTTTCAGCAATTGCGACGAGAGCGGTGGGCACGCTTCGCTTTGCCCACCCTACGGCAGCTTAGCTGGTCAGCTCTGCCTCACACCGCCCCATGCGCCTCGACGTACAGCGCATACACCGAGTGGCTGCTCGCCATATAAAGCCGGTTGTTCTTCGGGCCGCCGAAGCAGAGGTTGGCGCAACGTTCGGGCAGCTTGATGAAGGCGAGCGGCTTGCCGTCCGCGTTGAACACCATCACGCCGTCGAGATCTTCCGACTTGCCCCTGAGCTGAAAGACCTTGCGGCCGCCGATGTCGGTGGGTTCGGATTGCAGCGCGCCGTTGGAGCCCCAGCCGCACCAGAGATTGCCGTCGCGATCGACGCGAAAACCATCGAGCGAGGCCTGGTCGGCGGCATCGATCAGCTTGGTCTTGCCGCTCAAGCTGCCGTCGTCGCCGACATTGTAGCTCCAGATGCTGCGGTTGGGCGTGCCCTTCCATTCGACGATGTAGAGCTTCTTCTCGTCCGGCGAGAAGGCGAGGCCGTTGGGATTGACGAGGTCGGTGAGGACGGCGCTGATCTTGCCGTCCTTGGCGATGCGATAGACGTTGGTGGTGGCCTGCTCGGACTTCTCCTTGTTGCCTTCCCACTCGCCGTTGATGCCGAACAAGGGATCGGTGAACCAGATGCTGTCGTCGGACTTCACCACGATGTCGTTCGGCGCGTTCAGCCGCTTGCCCTCGAACTTGTCGGCGAGAACCGTGATTTTGCCGTCCTTCTCGGTGCGGGTGATGCGGCGGGTGACGGAGTGCTCGCAAGTGACGAGGCGGCCCTGGCGGTCGCGCGCATTGCCGTTAGCGTAATTGGCGTTGGCGCGGAACACGCTGGTCTGCCCGGTCTTCTCGTCGAACTTCATGATCCGGTTGTTGGGAATGTCCGAGAACAGGAGATAACCGCCCTCGGGGAAATAAGCGGGGCCTTCGGCCCAGCGCATGCCAGTCGCGACCTGCTCGACCGTTGAGGAATAGAGCCGGTATTTTCCAAAGCTCGGATCGAGGATCTGGACGGCGGGATCGGGGTAGCGCTGGTTGGGCGTGAACGGAAACGACTGGGCACCGGCGGTGCGGGCGAGAAGTGCGGACGCCGCCGCCGCACCGGCGCCGGCCATGAGACTACGTCGCGTGAGATTCATAAGTATCCTCCCTGCTCGATAAAAGGCCGGCGCTTGATGCGCCGGCTCGTTTCTTGACGTGACTTAGCTTCGGCCTAGCGGCCGTTCTTCTTCCGCCATTCCGCGAAGTCGGTGAGCGTCTGCGGATCGGTGGCGGGATAGAGCCCAAAAATGCCGCGGCCGTTGCCGACTTCCTCGGTGACGAAATCCTCGAACGCCGTCATCTCAAAGGTTTCGTTCGCGATCTCGTCGGCGAGATGCGCGGGGATCACGATGACGCCGTCGCTGTCGCCGAGAATGACGTCGCCCGGAAATACCGGCGCATCGCCACAACCGATCGGTACGTTGATCTCGATCGCCTGGTGCAGCGTGAGATTCGTCGGCGCCGAGGGGCGATGGTGATAGGCGGGGATGCCGAGCTTGGCGATCTCGGCGGAATCGCGAAAGCCGCCGTCGGTGACGACGCCGGCGACGCCGCGCTTCATCAATCGCGTCACCAGGATCGCACCGGCCGAGGCCGCGCGCGCGTCCTTGCGGCTGTCCATCACCAGCACGCTGCCGGGCGGACAATCCTCGATCGCCTTGCGCTGCGGGTGGGAGCGGTCCTTGAAGACGTCGATGGTGTTGAGATCCTCGCGCGCCGGCATGTAGCGCAGCGTGAAGGCCTCGCCGACCATGGTCGGCTGGTCGGCGCCGAGCGGGTGCACGTCCTGGATCATCTGGATGCGCAGCCCGCGCTTGAACAGCGCGGTGGCGACGGTGGCGGTGGAGACGGATTTGAGTTTTGTGCGGGTGGCTTCGGTGAGTTTTGTCATGTGTATCCTCTTGTCATTCCGGGGCGCCGCGCAGCGGCGAGCCCGGAATCCATCGGGCCGCACGCAACGCGGTGAAATGGGTTCCGGGTTCGCGCTACGCGTGCCCCGGAACGACGGTCAGTAAATCGACGGCTCGCCGATCGGCGCGCCGAAATCGGTCTCCAGGAAGTCGAAGTCGCAGCCGTCATTGGCCTGCTTGATGTGTTTGGTGAACATCCAGCCATAGCCGCGCTCGAAGCGGCGCTCGGGCTGCTTCCAGGCGGCGCGACGCTTTTCGAGCTCGGCTTCGGACACATCGAGGTTGATAGTGCGCGCGGCGACGTCGAGCGTGATGCGGTCGCCATTCCGCACCAGCGCCAGCGGGCCGCCGACATAGGATTCGGGCGCAACGTGCAAAATGCAGGCGCCATAGCTGGTGCCGCTCATGCGCGCGTCCGAGATCCGCACCATGTCGCGCACGCCCTGCTTCACGAGCTTGGTCGGGATCGGCAGCATGCCCCACTCCGGCATGCCCGGCCCGCCCTGCGGCCCTGCATTGCGCAGGATGAGGATGTGATCCTCGGTGACATCGAGGTTGGGATCGTCGACCGCCTTCTTCATCGACGGATAGTCGTCGAACACCAGCGCAGGCCCGGTGTGCTTGAGGAAGCGCGGCGCACAGGCACTCGGCTTGATGACGCAGCCATCGGGCGCGAGATTGCCCTTGAGCACGGCGAGCGCGCCTTCCTTGTAGATGGGGTTATCGACGCCGCGGATGACATCGGCATTGTGCACTTCGGCGCCTTCGATGTTTTCGCCGACCGTCTGGCCGGTGACGGTGATGCAGTCGAGATGCAGATGCGGCTTGATCTGGCTCATCAGCGCCGGCAGGCCGCCGGCATAGAAGAAGTCTTCCATCAGATAGGCATCGCCGCTCGGTCGGACGTTGGCGATCACGGGCACCTTGCGGCTCGCCTTCTCGAAATCGTCGAGGCCGATGTCGAGGCCGGCGCGGCGGGCCTGCGCGATCAGATGGATGATCGCGTTGGTCGAGCAGCCCATCGCCATGGCGACCGCAATCGCGTTCTCGAACGCCTTGCGGGTCTGGATCGTCTTCGGCGTCAAATCCTCCCACACCATCTCGACGATGCGCCGGCCGCATTCCGACGCCATGCGGATGTGGTTGGCGTCGGCGGCCGGAATCGAGGAGGCGCCGGGCAGCGTCATGCCGATCGCCTCGGCAATCGCGGTCATGGTCGAGGCGGTGCCCATGGTCATGCAGGTGCCGTAGCTCCGCGCGATGCCGGCTTCGATATCGAGCCAGTCCTTGTCGGAGATCTTGCCGGCGCGCCGCTCGTCCCAGTATTTCCAACCGTCGGAGCCCGAGCCGAGCGTCTTGCCCTTCCAATTGCCGCGCAGCATCGGACCCGCGGGCAGATAGATCGCGGGAATGTTCATCGAGGTCGCGCCGAGCAGCAGCGCCGGCGTGGTCTTGTCGCAGCCGCCCATCAGCACCACGCCGTCGACGGGATGGCTGCGCAACAGCTCCTCGGCGTCCATCGCCAGCAGATTGCGATAGAGCATCGTGGTCGGCTTCAGCAGCGATTCCGACAGCGACAGCGCCGGCAGCTCGATCGGCAGGCCGCCGGCCATCAGGATGCCGCGCTTGACGTCGTCGACGCGCGACTTGAAGTGCATGTGGCAGGGCTGCGCGTCCGACCAGGTGTTGAGGATCGCGATGATCGGGCGGTCCTTCCACTCCTCCGGGGCGTAGCCCATCTGCATGGTGCGGGAGCGGTGGCCGAACGAGCGGAGGTCGTCGGGCGCGAACCAGCGCGCGCTGCGGAGCTGGTCGGGCGTGATTTTCTTCTTGGTCATGATTGGGTGCCCCATTTCTGGACGGTGTTCCGCTCGATGGCGCGGAAAATCAGGTTCTCGACAAAAAGCCCGATGATAATCACCATCAAGAGGCCCGCGAACACTGCGGGTATGTCGAGGAGATTGCGGTTCTCGAAGATGAACCAGCCAAGCCCGCCCTGGCCCGAAGACACGCCGAACACCAGCTCGGCCGCGATCAGGGTACGCCATGCAAAGGCCCAGCCGATCTTGAGGCCGGTGAGAATCGAGCCGAACGCGGCGGGGATGAGGATTTTTGCGACGTAGGGCAGCCCGCGCAGGCCGTAATTGCGGCCGACCATGCGCAGCGTGTTGGACACGCTCTTGAAGCCGGAATGGGTGTTGAGCGCGACCGGCCACAGCACCGAATGGATTAGCACGAAGACGAGGCTGCCATTGCCGAGCCCGAACCAGATCAAAGCGAGCGGCAACAGCGCGATCGCCGGCAACGGGTTGAACATCGCCGTGACCGTTTCGAGGAAATCGGTGCCGATCCGCGTCGAGATGGCGAGCACGGTGAAGATCGCGGCGAGCACGATGCCGGCCGAATAGCCCATGAAAAGGACTTTCAGCGAAGCCCAGGCGCGCATCGGAATGGTGCCGTCTTTCACGCGGTCCCAAAGCGTCACGATGGTGTCGTGCAGCGTTGGAAACAGCAGCGGATTGTCGAGGGCGACGCCATAGGCTTCCCAGACCGCTGCCAGAAACAGGATGATGACGGTCTTGCGGACAAAACCGTCGTTCCACAACAGCTCCGGCACGCTCAGCTTGCGCTCGACCTCGCCCGCAGAGCCGGTCGCGGCAACCGACGCATCACGCAGCAATATTCTCGCTTCGCCCATGACAGGCTCCCTCAATGCGCCGTGGCTTCGGCCGCGAACAGGAGATCGTGGATCTCCTTCTCCAGCCGGCCGGCGCTGCCGTCTCCATTCGAGACCTTGTCGACATCCACGACCTCGGCCTTGACCCGGCCGGGATGCGGCGACAGCAGCAGGATGCGGTTGCCGATGCGGATCGCTTCCGCGATGGAATGCGTCACGAACAGCACCGTAAATTTGGTCTCGCTCCAGAGCTGAAGCAGCTCGTCCTGGCAGGTGCGCCGCGTCAGCGCGTCGAGCGCGGCGAACGGCTCGTCCATCAGCAGGATATCGGGCTCCATCGCCATGCCGCGCGCAATCGCAACGCGCTGCTTCATGCCGCCGGACAGCGTGTGCGGATAGGCGTCGACGACGCGGGTGAGGCCGACCTTCTCGATATAGGCCCGTGCGCGGGCCTCGGCGTCCTTGCGCGACAGCTTTCGCGCGGTCAGCAGCGGGAACATCACGTTGGCAAGCACGCTCTTCCAGGGCAGGAGCTGGTCGAACTCCTGGAAGATCATCATGCGGTCGGCGCCGGGACCGTGGATCTCGCGATCGTTGATGGTCATGCGGCCCTCGCTCGGCGTCATATAGCCGCCGACGGCCTTGAGCAGGGTCGACTTGCCGCAGCCGGACGGCCCGAGCAGCACGAAGCGGTCGGACCTGTCGACGGTGAAGCTGACCCTTTCGGTGGCGGTGACGACCGCGCTGGAGGTCTTGTAGCGCAGCGTCACCCCGTTGACGTCGAGCAGCGCCATCAGTTGCCTTTCAGGTCGTGCGCGACGGGGAGATAATAGTCGGTCCAGGCCTTGGGCTGATTCTTCAGCGTGCCGGTCTTGAACAGATGGGCTGCGAATTTCATCGTGCCCTGCGGCTCGAGATTCCATTCCATCATGCCGGGCTCCTTCAGGAGATCGAGCAGCTCTTCCACCGAGGTCTTGTCACCGGTGATCTCCTTGTAGATCTCGACCGCCTGTTTGGTGTCGCTGCGGATCAGATCCTGCGCTTCCTTGGTGGCATCGCGCACCGCCTGGATGATCTTCGGATTGGCATCGGCGAATTTGGTCGTGGTGAAGAACTGCGCCTGGCTCAGCGGACCGCCCATCACATCAGGCGAGTTCAGCACGACATGCGCGCCCGGCACGTTCTTCAGCTCGAGGAAGGTGAAAGGCGGGATCGAGAAGTGGGTGTGGACCTCGTGCTTCGAATTGGACAGCGCCGCATAGGCGTCGGGATGGCCAAGCTGCACGGTGTTGGCGTCCAGCTTCGACCATTGGTCGGCACCAAAGGCCTCGGCGGCCGCGATCTGAAGCACGATCGCCTGGGTCGAGACTTTTACGGTCGGCACCGCGATCTTGTCGCTCGGACCAAAATCCTTGATCGACTTGATGTTGGCGTCGCGGCTGATCAGCGTCATCGGCTGCGCCGAGGTCGCGACGATGCCCTTCACGCCGCCGCGGGTGCGGTCCCACAGCAGCAGCAGATTACCGGTGCCGGTGTTGAGGATGTCGACGCCGCCCGCGAGCAGCGCATCGGTCTGCGCGCCGCCGCCGGAAAAGGTCACCCATTTGGTGGTGACGCCGGGTACGCCGAGCGAAGCTGCGTGCTTCTCGATCAGCTTCTGCCTTTCCATGATGTGGCTCGGCATGTAGAAAATGCCGGGTTGGCGCGACAGCGAGATCTCGGATTTCTGCTGCGCATGCGCCGCGGATGCCGGCAGGACGGTTGCGGCGATCAGGGCGGTAGCCGCAAGCTTGCTACGAAGATGCTTGATCATTGTTGTGTGTTTCCTCCGGCCAGCGTCGAGCTGCGTTGACCCTGCTGATGCACTAATATATTAGTGCATCAAAGGCAAGCCCGCGGGACCCGCCATGGAAGCAACCGATACCGCGCCGCGCGCGGCACGACCCGCCCGGCTCGACCGCGCCCGCCAGGCCGCGCCGCAGGTGTTCGAGCGGCTGCGCAATGCGATCATCGCCCTGGAGCTGCCGCCGGGCGCCCCCCTGTCACGCGCCGAGCTCGCCGGCCAGTTCGGCGTCAGCTCGACACCGGTGCGCGATGCGCTGATGCGGCTGGAGGAGGAAGGGCTCGTCGACGTGTTTCCGCAGCACGCGACCGTGGTCAGCCGGGTCGACGTCGGCCGCGCCGAGCAGGCCCATTTCCTGCGCCAGGCGCTGGAGCTCGAAATCGTCCGGATGCTTGCGGAACAGCATGACCAGGCCCTGGTCATCCGCCTTGACCACGCGATCGCGCTCCAGCAGCAATTCGCCAAGGCCGGGGACTTCGAGAGCTTCATCGCCGGCGACAATGATTTTCACGCGCAGCTCTACGCCGCCGCCGGAAAGCAAGACCTGTGGACGCTGGTGCGCAGCCGCAGCGGGCATATCGACCGGCTGCGCCGGCTGCATCTGCCCTCGCCCGGCAAGGCCCAGAACATCGTCCGCCACCACAAGCTGATCACGCGCGCGATCGAGGCCGGAGACGCCGACGCCGCGCAACAGCATCTGCGCAAGCACCTGTCGGGCACGCTCAGCGAGCTCGACAAGATCCGGAGCCACCATCCCGAATACCTGACCGATTAGGCCCGCGACACGATCCGGGCGTGCGTCAGGGACCGCATGTGCACGTAAGCATGCATATGGCCGACCTCGCCGGAATCGCGCGAGGCGGACAAGGTGTCCGCCGCGAAGTGCTTGCAGGCCGGACGGAAACCGCGCAACAATTTCGCATTTGATGCTTTGATTTGGGGTCGCTGGAACGTCCCATCCGGCCCGGAGGGTTTCAGACGTGGCCAACATCCTGATTGTGGATGACGACCCGGCCGTGCAGATCACGATCCGGCTGATCCTGGAGAGGGCCGGCCATCACGTCACCGCCGCCGGCGACGGCCACACGGGGCTTGCGCTGTTCGAGGCGAGCCGGTTCGACCTCCTGTTCCTCGACATATTCATGCCCGGCATGGACGGACTGGAGACGATGCGCCACATCCGGGTGCTGCAGCCGGCCCTTCCGATCATCGTCATTTCCGGCCGCGCCGTCGCGCCGGACGCGTATGCCGAGCCGGACTTTCTGAAGATGGCGACCAAGCTCGGCGCGGTCGCAAGTCTGCAGAAGCCGTTCCGGCCGGACGCCTTGCTCGCCGCTGTCGACGGCTGCCTCACATCCGCGCCACAAGCCAATGCCGCCTCCGGCAGCCGATGACGGGGCGATCCATGTTGCAGCGTAGCAGGACATTCGGGACCGCTCGCGACGCGGCGCGAAGGCCGATATGACCCTCGCGACCCGGCTGGCCATCGCAATGATCCTGCTGGTCGCGGCTGCGGTCGCCGCTGTCGGATGGCTGAGCCATTACAGCCTGGAACAAGCGTTCCTGCCGCGCGTGCTCGACCGTATCGAGGGCCACTCGCGGCTCCTGGCCTCGCAACTCGAAGCGCATGTGAACGGCGCTCGCGCCGACGTTGCGACGTTCCGCTCCCGTGCCGCCGCGCGCGGCATGATCGATGCCCATTTCAACGACGGGGTCGATCCGGTCGATCACCTCTCGGAGAAGACCTGGCGCGACCGCTTGCTGACGCGCCTCGTGGCCGACGTCGGCGCCAACCCGGCCTACGCAAAATTCCGCATCATCGGTGCCGACGGCGTCGAGTATCTGCGCGTCGACCGCTCCGGCCCGAACGGAGCGGTGCGTGCGGTTCCCGACGATGCCTTGCAGAACAAGGGCGAGCGCTCATTCTTCCAGGCGGCGATCAAGCTGGCAGAAGACCAGGTCAGCGTCTCCCCGGTCGAACTGGACGTCGACGACGGCGTGGTTCAGATGCCCTATGTTTCGACCTTGCGCGTCGCGGCGCCCCTGTTTGGGTCCGATCACCGGCTGTTCGGCATCGTCGTCGTCAATGTCGACATGCGCCAGGTGTTCGACCGTATCAGGATATCGATCCGGAACGGTGAAGCGGTCTATGTGGTCGGCCGTAACGGCGATTATCTCGTGCATCCGGATCGCACCCGCGAGTTCGGTTCGCAACTGGGGACACCAACACGCTGGCAGGACGACTTCCCCTATTTCGCAGCCATCACCGGATCGACGCTGGGCGCGACCCAGGTCGTACCGGGCAGTGACGGCAAGCCGAGCGGCACCGCGATCGCGCCCGCAATCCTGGCCGAGGACCAGTGGGTCGGTGTCATCCGCGTCGTGCCCAACGCCGTCTTCATGGCGCCGGCCGTCACCATCGAGAAATCGACCATCACGATCGGAATCATCGCGGTGCTGGTCGCCGCCATACTGGCCGTGCTGCTGGCGCGGTCGTTGACCCGGCCGATCGGGCAGCTCACTGCGGCGGTCGAGTGGCTCGGTCGGGACAATTCCATCAGAATTCCAACCGACGCCCCCGGCGAGACCGGTGTGCTGGCGCGGGCATTTGCCCGTCTGATCGATGAAATGCGGGCGAAGACGGCAGCGCTGGAGCATGAGGTCGAGGAGCGGCGGCGCACCGAGGCCGCGCGCGACCAGCTTGCCGTCCGCGAACGCCTGTTCAGCGCGGCGGTCGAATCCTCCGACGATTCGATCGTCATGCAGACGCTCGACGGCATCATCATCGGGTGGAATGCGGCGGCCGAGCGCCTCTACGGCTATACGGCCGAGGAAGCGGTCGGACAGCCGACCTTGATCCTCCTGCCACCCGATCGCAGCGAAGAGGGCAAGGACTATCTGCGGCGGATTGCGACGGGCGAGCGGATCGAGCATTTCGAAACGGTGCGCCTGCGCAAGGACGGCAGTCCGGTCGAAATCTCGGTGAGCCTGTCACCGATCAGGGACGATTCGGGCGAGATCATCGGCGCGTCCGGCACGGCGCGCCGCCTGACCGATGCGCGACGGACCGAGCGCGCGCTGCAACAGCAGATCGAGGAACGGCGGCAGCTGTTCGACGCCTCGGAAGATCTGATCATGATCATGGATTCGCGGGGCCATATCGTGCAGGTCAGCCCGAGCAGCCAGGCCGTGCTCGGCTACCCGCCGGACGAGATGATCGGCCGCAGCGGCGTCGATTTCATCCATCCCGCGCATCTCGAGCAATCCCGCGAGGAGATGCGCGCGCTCCGGCGCGGCGGGCACCCGAGGCTCGCCGACACCCGCTGCATCCATAAGGACGGACGCGAGGTCTGGCTGTCCTGGCTCGGCAACTGGTCAGATCAGGCCAAGCGCTTCTTCTTCGTTGGACGCGACATGACCGAGGCGCGGCGCGCGGAAGAGTCCTTGCGCGAAAGCGAGCTGCTCGCGCGCAATATCGTCGAGACCGCGCTCGACGCCTTCGTCCAGACCGACGAGCGCAGCACCATCCTGAACTGGAGCTCGCGGGCCGAGGAGCTGTTCGGCTGGCGGCGCGACGAAGCGCTGGGCAGGAATGGGGTCGACCTCATCGTCGCCGAGAGCGAGCGGGAGCGGGTCAAGGCCGGCCTCGCGCGCTTCCTCGATTCCCAGGACGGCCAGACGCTCAACCGCCGCCGCGAGCTCACGGTTCGCCGTCGCGACGGCAAGGAATTCAGGGCCGAGCTGAGCGTCACGGCGCTGAAACGCCGCGAAGGCATTCTGTTCAACGTGTTCTACCGCGACCTCACCGACAAGATCGCGTCCGAGGAGCGCATCCGCCACGCCGACAAGATGGAGGCTGTCGGCCAGCTCACCGGCGGCGTGGCGCATGACTTCAACAACATCCTCACCGTCATCACCGGGACGATCGAGATCCTGGCCGACGCGGTGGCGAAGGAGCCGGAGCTTGCGGCGATCACGAAGATGATCGACGAGGCCGCCGGGCGCGGCGCCGAGCTGACCCAGCACCTGCTCGCCTTCGCGCGCAAGCAGCCGCTCCAGCCGCGCGAGGTCGACATCAACGCGCTGATCATCGACACCGCAAAGCTGTTGCGCCCGACGCTGGGCGAGCAGATCCAGATCGAATCGGTGTTCGAGGACGAGAGCTGCGTCGCGATCGTCGACCCCAACCAGCTCACCACCGCGATCCTCAACCTCGCGCTCAATGCCCGCGACGCCATGCCCGGCGGCGGCAAGCTGATCGTGGAGACCGGCGCCGCCTATCTCGACGAGGTCTATGCCAGCGTCAACGACGTCAGGCCCGGACACTATGTGCTGATCGCCGTGAGCGATACCGGCACGGGCATTCCTGCGCACATGCTGGCCCGGGTGTTCGATCCGTTCTTCACCTCGAAGGGACCGGGCAAGGGCACCGGGCTCGGGCTGTCGATGGTCTACGGCTTCATCAAGCAGTCTACGGGCCACATCAAGATCTACAGCGAGGAAGGCCACGGGACCACGATCAAGATGTATCTGCCGCCCGGCAAGACGGCCGCGGCCGTGGGCGAAGGCGTGACGCCGTCGACGATCGAGGGCGGACACGAGACGATCCTCGTGGTCGAGGACGACCGGCTGGTGCGCGACTACGTGCTGGCGCAGCTGCATTCGCTCGGCTACGTCACCTTGCAGGCCGCGAACGCCGCGGAGGCGCTCGCGATCGTCGCCACCGGCAAGCCGTTCGACCTGCTGTTCACCGACGTCATCATGCCCGGCAAGTTGAACGGACGGCAGCTCGCCGACGAGGTGTCGAAGACGCGTCCGGACCTCAGGGTGGTCTACACCTCAGGCTATACGGAGAACGCGATCATCCATCATGGCCGGCTGGATTTAGGCGTGCTGCTGCTGGCGAAGCCGTATCGCAAATCCGATCTGGCGCGGATCATCCGCAAGGCGCTGAGCAGTTGAGGAACCGTGTCCCAGACAAGGCGCAGCGTGCAACGCTGCGGCGCAGAGCCGGGACCCAGAACTGTCAGCCGTGACATTGGAGAGATGGGCCCCGGCTCAGCAGCGCATCATTGCATGACGCGCTGCGTCCGGGGCACGAGAGAGATGGCCAGTCGCGTTACGACGCGCGCTGGGCCGCGGTCATCACGATGCGGATCAGATCGGCGGCGTTGCGCGCCCCGAGCTTCTTCATGATGTTGGCGCGATGGTCCTCGATGGTGCGTGGGCTGATGCCGAGCGTGCGGCCGGCTTCCTTGTTGGACGCACCGGAAGCGAACTGCTCGAGCACCTCGCGTTCACGCCGCGTCAACGGCTCGCGTCCGGGGAAGTGCAGCGAAGAGAATTTCGGCGATACGCTCTCTGCCTGCCTGCGTGCATAGGCTCCGATCGCCTCGTCCAGCCGGCCGACGATCTCGCTGCCGCGGAACGGCTTTTCGATGAAATCGAGCGCGCCGCTCTTGATGGCGCCCACCGCCATCGAGATGTCGCCCTGCCCGGAGATCATGAAGATCGGCGCCGGATAATCTTCGCCCTGCAGTTCCTTCAGAATGTCGAGGCCCGACTTTCCGGGAATGTGCACGTCGAGCAGGATCGCAGCCGGCGTACGGTTCCGCGCGACGGAGAGCAGCGCTGCGCCGTCCGCAAAACAGATCACCTCATAACCCGCCGCCTTCAACACCATCGACAAGGTGTCGCGAACCGCAGGGTCGTCGTCGACCACGAAGATTTCACCACGAGAGGTTTGCTCGGCCATGTGCCACATCCAGTTGGCATTACGGACTCGCGTCCGCGCCAACCGTTATGGCGTTCGGCGCGGATTCGGCCCACCCGTATTTGTACGGGACATAGACTTAACGCACAAGTAGCGGCATTGCGCCTAATTGCAGGAGACGGAGAATATCCATGCTAAATTTGGCCGATACGCCGCCGCTGGTCGCGACATCCGAGGCCGACAGCCAACGATTGATCGCCGCAGACCTTCGCTTGCTGATCGCACAGATCGAGACCAGTATGCGCCGGATCGCCGCAGCCATGGATCAAGAACACAGCAACGATCCGGAAGGTTCCGCCGACGTCTTCATACTCGACGACGTCACGCCGCGTTATGCCACCGCGAACGCCGCTCTCAACGCCTGCCGGGCAGGCCTCGGCCACGCCCTGCAATACCTGTCTGAATCCGGCAATCCGGCTTGAATTGCGACCGGCGCGGCGCAGTGCCCGCGTCCGATCGCATGGCAGCTCCGCGCCTCAGGCGCGGTGCCGTTCCACGATCGCGTCGGTAGCGACGCCACCCCAGGTGTGGATCGCCGGCAGCCCCATTGCGGTCTTGCCGAGATTGGCGAGGCTGATCCGCAGCGCGGCGAGATCGAGCGGCTTCGGCAGGCCCTGGAGCTGGATCCCGACGGAACGGGCGAAGCTGCGGGCGGCGCTGCGACGCTTGCCGTCCATACCGCTGATGACGATCACATGGCCTGCGAATTTCGCCGCCGCCATCTCGCGCAGCACGTCGATGCCGTCGCCATCCTCCAGCACGAGATCGAGCGTCACGCAGTCGAAGCGGGCGGCGCGGAGCTTCTCGATCGCCTCGGCGACGGACGGCGCCACCGTGACTTCATGGCCGGCCTGCCTGGCGGCGACCGTGATCAGGCTGCGCTGCGTGGCGTCGTCGTCGACCACCAGGAGCTGAAGCGCACGCCGCTCGGCGACGTCGGGCAGATTTGACGGGATGGGGGAGAGGGAACTTCGGGGCATTGCCGTATCCTGAGATTGAGACGGGCAATTGCTACACGGCTCGCGCTTAGGCCACGTAAAGCCGGTGCGGCGAATTCGTCCGGATGTTTTAGCAAATATGAACCAACGTCGCGGAAAGCGGCGACGGGGCGCGCGGGACGAGGCCTATCTGGTGATCACGCTGCCTCGTCACGGCCGCCGGCGGCGCCGCGCTTCTTCCGGTTCTTGCCGCGCAGGAACTGGATGTCCATTTCGGCACCGTTGACGCGCACCAGCTCGCAACGGCGATAGGCGAGTCCGGTCGACGACAGCAGCAGGAAGAATTCCTTCAGGTTCAATCCCTGGATCGAGCCATCCACGGTGAGGATGGCATCGGTGTCGGAAATCGCATTGAGCTTGCAGTCGCGCCGCCACGTGCCGTCGATCGCCATGATGCAGACATCATAGCCACGACTGAACGTGACGCGCTCCGCGCCCTTGCCATCCTCTGCCATGCCTATCGTCCTGCCAACACCGCCATGCGCGGCGGCGCGGCGCCGGCGAGAGCCGGTTTGGCTGCCGCTGCACGCGGGTCGTTCGGCTTGTAGAGGCCGCGACGATCCGGGATCGGCCTGAACGTGTCGGTCAGTCCGACCACGGTTTCGGCTGCACCCAGCACCAGGAAGCCGTCTCCCTCGATCTGGCGGGCGAGGCGGTTGAAGATGTTGATCTTGGTGTCCTGGTCGAAATAGATCAGCACGTTGCGGCAGAAGATGACGTCGAAGGTACCGAGCTGGGCAAAATCATGCAGCAGGTTGAGCTGCCGGTGCTGGATCATCGCGCGCAGCTCGGGATTGATCTGCCACGTCTCGCCGGTCTGCTTGAAATATTTCATCAGCATCTGGATCGGCAGGCCGCGCTGCACCTCGAACTGGCTATAGATGCCGGCCTTGGCCTTCTCGAGCACCTCCTGCGACAGGTCGGTCGCGATGATCTCGATGCGCCAGCCGGTCAGGGCCGCGCCCATCTCCTTCAGGCACATCGCCAGCGAATAGGGCTCCTGCCCGGTCGAGCCGGCGGCGCACCAGATGCGCACGCTCCGTCGGCCGGCGCGCGCCTTGATGACCTCAGGCATGATGGTGTCGCGGAAATGATCGAACGGGACCTTGTCGCGGAAGAAGAAGGTCTCGTTGGTGGTCATGGCTTCGACCACGCTGGTGACGAGCGCGCTCGAGCCGCCCTGCAGCTTCTGCACGAGCTCGCTGATCCCGGAGAGCCCGGCCTTGCGGGCGAGCGGCAACAACCGGCTTTCGATCAGATATTGCTTGTCTGCGGACAGATCGAGCCCGGAATGATCCCTCAGGAACTTACGCAGATACTCATACTCGGTCGGGGTCACGGATAGCCTCTCGGAAGCTGTACTGGGGACACTCTGGCTGAAACGCTCGGGCCAGATACTCAGGCCATGGCTTGTCCGACCGGGATCAAGCCGACTTCAGCGAACTTGTCGGCGATGATGTCTTTATCGAAGGGCTTCATAATGTACTCGTTGGCGCCGCCGCTGAGCGCCTGGGCGATATGAGCCACGTTGTTCTCGGTGGTGCAGAACACCACTTTCGGCTGGTCGCCGCCGGGCAGGCGGCGCATGTGGCCCATGAACTCGAAGCCGTCCATCACGGGCATGTTCCAGTCGAGCAGCACCGCATCGGGCAGCTGCCGCTGGCAGATCTCCAGCGCCTTCGAGCCGTCCTCGGCCTCGGTAACTTCGAATTCCAGGCCTTCCAGGATCCGGCGCGCGATCTTTCGCACGACGCTGGAATCATCGACCACCAAACATGTCTTCATTTTGGTTCTCCGGCTTCGATGTTTCGGTTAGCTCAGGCAGCCATTTGCACTTCGGTTTTAAGCTCGAGGACGCGATCGACGTCGAGGACGACCATGAGCTGGCCGTCGAGGCGGTGGACGCCGCCGGCGAGCTTGGCCATGCGGGGATCGAGGTT
>NZ_JBEPQK010000021.1:0-186687 GCF_040547805.1 Bradyrhizobium sp. LA6.1
CCGTTCAAGCTGAGTACTGCGCTTATGGCTGTCCATAAGGACTGTTACGCACCAATTGGACTAATCCAACAAGGCGGCCCTCGCCGGAGGGAGACGTTCAATCCGCGGGCGTTCCATGTGTTCGGCCCAAAGATCGTCGCCACACGAGGACGGTACGAGGACAGGGCGCTGGAAAGCCGCTTTATCACGGAGGAGACCGGCGGACGGCCGTTACGCCCTGACATCCCCATCAATCTGCCTGAGACATTCAAGGAGGAAGCACGCGAGCTGCGTAACAAGCTGCTGCTGTATCGTTTCCATAGAAGACACGAGGTTAAGCTCGATCCTAGTCTTGTAGATCCAAAGCTCGAACCGCGCATTAATCAGATCATGCTGCCGCTGCTCAGCGTCGTCGGTGATGCGGCCCTTCGCGACAAGCTTAAGCAGGCCGCACAGCGTACCCAGCTCTCGTTGATTGCTGAGCGCGGTCTTCTGATGGAAGCTCAAGTGCTAGAAATCGTTACTGAGCTGATGTGGATTTCCAGGCGGCCCGTTCTTGCCGTCGGAGAGATTACGATGAGTTTCATCAATCGGTACGGCGCCGAATATGAGCGGCCAATCACGAACCGGTGGATAGGGAGCGTCCTGCGCAACAAGCTCAATCTCCAGACATACAAATCCCACGGGATATATGTCATCCCGCTGAGCGAGAAGGAGAAAGTGGAGCTTCTATGCAACCGGTACGGCGTCAATATTTTCGCCGATAATCTAGTAATGGATACAGAAGGGGACGTGGGGACTTCGGGGACGTAGCAGGCGCGCGATAGAGCTGCGCCGCTTGCGGGATGCTCGCCGTTATCGAGCTCACGGTCACGCCATGCGAACTCCCCACGTCCCCTTGTCCCGCTCCACACTCCTTTCATCGAAGCGCCAGCACTATTGACTAAGCCACAATGGGGTACGGCGATTTATTTCGGTGACGAGGCGGCACTTTTTCGCGTCTCGAACCGAGGTGTTCTCAGGTGAATAATTGCGTGTGTGCCTGTCATAAGGCCACCACGCTATGCATCACGATCTCAAATCATACATTCGACCTCTTCGCCGCCGCTTTGGCTTCACGCAAAAGGAGATTGCTTTCCTTATCGGAGCCAAGTGCCGAACTGCGATCTCGCGCCTTGAAGGCGCGAAGCGCAAACCCAGCCTTGAGGCTGCGTTTATATTCGCGCTGCTGTTTGATACCACTCCGTCGGAGCTATTTCCCGGGCTGATGTTGGAACTTCATGAGGTCACCGTTCGGCGCGCAAATGATCTCTACGAAGAGCTTCAAGGAAACCCTTCTAACACGACGCAATTCAAGTTGGACTTTCTTGAGAGGTTACTGGAACGAGCTGCGACGCGCATGCTTCGTGCCGTATGAGGCAAGCCAGTCGACATGGGCTCACTCTCTCAATCTACCTAAACACGCGCGGCTTCGCATTCGTCGTGTTCGAAGGCCACGTATCGCCACTCGATTGGGGAATACGCGAGATACGCGGACCTCGAAAACGCAAAGGATGTCTCACGCGTATCACGCAAGTTGTCGATCGATATGCTCCCGATGTTCTCGTTATTCAGGACACCTCCGAGCACGGCACGAAACGAGCGCGGTGGATCACGGCTCTAAATGCGTCGATCGCTGTGTTAGCGAACGACCGCGACATTTCCGTTTTTGCATATTCGCGCGATCAGGTCCGAGCCGCGTTTGAGCGCCACGAGTGCCCGAACAAGCATAGCCTGGCTGAGCTGATTGCGAAGTACATTCCCGCCTTCGAGCGATTTGTCCCGCCGCCTCGCAAACCTTGGATGAGCGAGGACCGCCGAATGGGGCTCTTTGATGCAGCGGCGTTGGGACTGGTGTTCTTTAAAAAGAAAGACGGTTCAGCGCAATCGCCTCAGCATCCTTATTCGCTTTCATCGATTTGATTGAGCGCCCCATCCCAGCCGCGACTTATATCTCAGTTCCGCACTACCCTCGGTGAAGCGAGCTTTGCTTCGGGGATCGCTTCGTCCTTGTCAAACGAGGCACTCAGTGTTGCTTTTGCTCCAAGTCTCTGAGCAACGCATGCAGGAAGTCACTGGCGTGATCGTAGGCGGTGCGGCCTTCGGCAACTTCGCGAGCGCGCGGGCAAAGTACGTCGCCTACCATTTCGGGATCAAGCTTAGCAACGCGCTCTGACCACAAATCGAGCAAGCCGTCAGAGATATTGTCGCTCGTCGCGAACAACCGCGCTAGAAGATACTCTCCCTGCTGTCTGTGATCGTGCCTCGCTTTGGCGGCATAAAATGCGAAAAGGCCTCGAAAATCATGGCGGGACACAGCTGGCTTTGCCATGTAATGCCTCCCAGCTAATTCGGACCGTGAATCAAATCGATTCGTAAGCTTATCCTCTTTCCTGCTGTCGATCTAGGCCGTCAACTGGCTGGTGGGAATCGCACCCGATGATTTGTAGGTGACTGCCACCTGACGCACTGGCGCCGTCGGTTCATCATGGTGGCGAAACTTAAAGAATTCGGAAGCGCGCCAAAATCAGCGCCTCACCGCTCTCTCTAAAAACCCAAGCATGGATGGTGCAACCTCATCGAACTCTACAAACCGGCGACGCAGCTCATCGGCAATCTCGACTGTAACGTCGCGCGACCATCCTTCAGTGGTGTTGAAGGCCACAATGCGAGCAGGACATTCGTATTGTCCTCCCATCAGGCGCCGCACCAGCGTCGCGCGATTGCTATCCTCTTCGTCGGTTTCGCACCAAGCGCGCCCAAGCCGGCCGCCAAAATCCTCAAGCACAAGATACACATCTTGATCCTTGGGCGCATGAGGTACGATCGAAGGAGAGTGAGCCATGACCTAAGCACTCCAAATACATTAAATACCGCAACTGCGAAGTAGCTAACTATATAGCAACTCTCTTTAAATGCTTCGAAAATCACCAAACTCTACTGCTTAGGGGATCTCTCTTGCTTTTGAGCTGAATTGGGCGAATAACTATCGTTTAATGGGCACCATTTATTTGGCCCTGACTGCTGCCCACAAAACGGCGACACACCGAAGTCTCCGCTCCCTCAACTGGCAGCATCAATGCCATCGGCAGGCAAAGACAGGATCGACCTGTTTCGTCTTTTTTCGCCGGAATCAAGTCAGCAGTGCAGCGACGCGCTGCGAGCCACCTAGCCCTGATAATCCCATTGCGCATCAATTTCATTGATGGGGATTGGCATGATTGGATCAGTTTTCGTTCTCGCCATTGCGGTATTCTCGACTAGCGCCAGGGCTAGCCATGCTCAACGAGGTGCTTGGTGCGATACCAATTGCAAAGCGCCTTGCAGCACAATCTGGGGCAGTGCAGGCGCTGCGAACTGCTTCGCGCGAATCCTTTGTTCGAATTAGGTGGCAAAGCTTGCGCGTCCGCGGCAGTCCTGAACGCGCGGTACACGGTTCATTGTCACAACACCCCCGGAAACGGCACCTGCCGCCGATGCGCACTGCGAAAGCGTAACCTCATCTCGACTGCCACCTATCCAATGGAGTGACGAATGACAGCGATTCATTGGAAGTCTGGTATTAGCGGCAATTTCGATGATGCGTCGAAATGGATCACGGCAACGGTGCCGAGTTCATTTGATGACGCACTCATCGATGCCAGTGGAACATACACTGTAGAAAGCTCACGCGCTCGGACAGTACACAGTTTGACGATGGTAGCTGGAGCCACGTTGGAGATTGTCAATGGTGAGTTTGATCTGGATTTTTTTGGAGCCGACACCAACAATGGGACCATTCACGTCTATTCCGATCTGGCTGTATTCGGTGCATTAAACAATACAGGTGTCATTGATTTTTTCGGGGGGCCAACGCCTACGGTTTCTCCGCATGTAGTGGGTTATTTGCAGCCGACGGGCACCAGCACAAGTTCCGGGAAAATTGAGGCAATCAATGACGCCGAGATCTCTTTCAACATCAACCCTGTCGCTGGTCCTGTGTCATTCACTAATAACGGGATCATCGAAGCAATTGGCGGAAGCATCATCACAATCGGCGGCACTTTTGTCGCGACGTCATCATTCACAAACGTAGGGACGATTGAAGCGCTCGGCCAAGGTTCTGTCGTCGATCTTTTCTCCGCAATCGGCGCCATCACCAATTCGGGTCATCTCGTAGCTGATGGAGGCACTATTCAAATTAACAACCCGAATTCCGTCAGCGGTTCAGGTACCGCAGAGATCAGGAATGGCGGCACCCTTTTCATCGGAGCGTCGTTTGCGGAAAACACGACCTTTGATCCTGGAGCAAATGGGATTCTCCAACTTGGATTTGGCGCCGCTTTTACGGGCACCTTGTCAGGATTCACGACCGGTGACCGGATTGACTTCTCGGGTTTACAATACAGTGGCAGCACGCTCAAATTTGACCCGACAACCGATGCGTTGAACGTGTCCAATGGTAGCTCTTCTACGACAATTCATCTCTCAGGTTCTTACGTTGCAGGCGGGTTTAACCTTTCGGCGGACGCCTCTGGATATGCACAGGTGACCTATGCTCCTTCTCTCACGGCCAATCATTCACCCCTAATCGACGCGGCGCAATCCGTGTTAACTGCCACTATTTCCAAGGCGAGCACGAGCGGAATTGACAGCGCGAGGGGCATTGTCGCATTCGACGACCAAGATCTGTCAGATCGACCGGAACCTTCCATCGTCAGCAAAACTGTGATCGCTAAGGACGCGTATGGAACGATTGATACGTTAACTGATGCTCAAACCACCCTCCTCAAGCAGGCTTTTATGATTGCACCAGAAGCGGGAAACACGAACAATGGAGCGATAGACTGGAAATTTGGTCTTCCAAATCAGTCTCTAAGCTTTTTGAGCGCGCTTGACACGTCAATCAGACTGACCGCGGTAGTTCAAATCGACGATCTCCACGGAGGCACAGTGCTGCAGACGGTGATTGTGGATGTTGTCTTTGATCCATACATTTCATACGTGGATGCAAACCCCGGCCATGCGACTCCCGCCGATGTCGTTCGTGCAGCCGTCCAATATCAAAACAGCCTGTGGAATTCCGATAATTGTACTGGGTTGGTGTGGGCGGTGACTGAGGCGGTTGGTCAGCCGTTCGGTGAGAAGGAGTCTGACGTTCCTGGGTTTACGAGCGACCCGACACACATTCCTGATCAGGGATTTGTTATTCCTCCAAACGTGCCAACCCAATACGGCCCTTGGCTCACAGTCCAAACCTCGGACTGGCGGTCGATTGTGCAACCGGGTGATCTTGTTCGCATTCCTGCGACGAACGTCGCTCGCGATGCGCTGCAGGAGGGTCATTCCTTCATTGTGATTTCGAAAGACGGTCAAGGAAATTGGCTGGTCATCGACAACACCGATCCAAATCACCTTGCCGGTTCCGGAGCAGGACCAGTTATGGTCAGTGAGCACGCATTCAACCCCGGCGGGCAGTTTGGTAGGGAAGTTCTTAACGCAGATGTTGCTTACGTTAGCAGACTGGAAACTGGGCCAAGTAGCTCATTCACCGGGACCACTGTCACCGGAACGCCGGGGCAAGCGCTAACCTACGGAAACGCGGCAGCCTTCCTCGATGGAAGTAAGCTCCAGAACCAATCGATCACTGCGGGCAATGGAAACGACTTCGTTACAGCTGGATCGAATGACGTGATCACGCTGGGCCAGGGTCGTGATGTGGTGCAGGGCGGAAATATTGACACGATTGCCGCGGGCAATGGAAATGATACGGTTCTTGTCGGCTTCGGTAATACCATTTCTCTCGGCAATGGTATTGACACGATTGTCGCCGGATCGAACAGCACAATTGTAATAGGCAATGGCAACGATACGATCAGTGTCGGCCTGAACAGCACTGTGAAAGTAGGAAACGGTAACGACTCAATAGCCGCGGGCGCGGGTAGCATGATAACTCTTGGAAATGGGACTGACACGGTCAAAGCAATCAGCTCGGTAATTCAGGCAGGCGCCGGCTCTGACACGTTTGTGTTTGTCGGCGACTTCGGCCAGAGCACAATTACGAACTTTAATTTGCAGAAGGACGTCATCGAGTTCGATGGTTCGCATTTCGCGAATGCAGCGGCAGTCCTTTCTCCTTCTCACGCGTCGCAGCATGGAGCGGACGTTGTCATTGCAGATGGGCACGGAAATTCAGTTACTTTGACGGGCCTTACGATCACTCAATTGCAGGCTCATCAAAACGACTTTCATCTGATTTGAGCGCCAAACCAGGATGGAAGGGACGCATATGAGTTAATGTTTCCCGTCCACGCGCTGGCAAATGTGGTAGGTGGCTGGCGCGTCCCCGACTTTGACACGTAGATCCAAATTATTGTTCACCAGCTGGACGGTTGAGGGGTCGGCGCCTTGGATAACTTGTCCATTACAATAAACATTGTTCTTATCTTTCGCCCAGGGCGCGATGTCGTATGCGCCGTTGATCTTCTCGAAGCTGGGGGCGTCGCCTTCGGGTACAAGGCAGAAGCCTGCTGAGATCCCGGCTGTGCAGTCCGTGCTGACATTTTGAGAGTTGGTGGTGCCAGGTCTCCACGCGATGATTTCATCCCCATTCCTTAAAAATAATCCGCCGCCGCGGAAGTACGCGAGCACTTCGAAGGCCCTTGGATTTGCCCATTGGAGTTCCTGATCATAGAAATAAGCGTGATTCTCGTCCCTGCCGAAGCAAAGTCCGAACACGCTCAGATCCCGAAATGTTGGCAGGTCTGCGCCCGCTAGCGTTATAGTCTCGGGCGTCGCGGTTGCTTGTGTACCCAACGCGACGGCATCACCGAGTTGAAAGTAGCAACCATACGTATCTGTGAGAGAAGTAGGGAGATTGTATGAGTTTCCTCGAGGAGAGGCCGTTGATTCATCGGCAGGGATAGTCTCCTTGCCTAGGTCGGTAGGTGTGCCCGTCTGATTCGTGATAGGTGCGAGCGGATGCTGCGAGCGGGCGCCCTGCCGATGCAGGAACATTGAGAAAGCAGCGACAATGAAGCTAACGAATGCAATTATTGTGAGAGGGCGCATAATACGATGCATGAGTGAAGCATAGCATGAGCAAGAGAGCGACTGACATGGATGCCACCTGAGGAAAACCTGTAGCCCGTATTCGCGCGGGCCTTTCCTTATTGCAGTTACGATCTTCTATACTTGTGCGTCGATTCCAGCCTTCGTACGAACGCTTTCGTTTCGGGGTTGAGAACGCTTCCAACTCCTGTGTGGCTTGTTCTCGAAGGGTCGCCAATTCGAGCCCAATCTTTTCTTATTGGGACAGCACGACATCGCTCGCCTTTTCGTCGCAAGCGTGCACGCCTATGGCGTCGAGATCAATCCGCTGGCTGTTGCGACGATCCAGCGGTTGCCCCAACGCACAATAGAGTCGATCCGACCAATGCCGGGGACTGTGTCGCCCCGCGTTGCCATCCGAACCCCATCGGGGCCTTCGAGTACCGCCGTTGCACCTCGAACATCAAGCACCGTCCAACCCTCAACAGTTGTCGGTCTTGTCTCCGGCATAGGCATGAGCGGTCCGCTGGGTGCTATCGAGCCGGTCACCGTCATTTCCGGTTGAATAGTCGCAGACGCGGGAGAAAGGTAAGCGCCGTCCGTTCCCGTGAGCGTGGGCTTGGAGGAGATGCCCGCTCCGACTGCTGAGACCTGACTTGCGCTTGGCGGTCTTCGCAAAGCAAAAATCGATGCCACCTTTCGTGAACCTTCGGCTTTGCCTGACTTTGTTTCGGCGTTTCGACGCGAAGGCGCTTCTGCCTGAGTGGTTGAATTGAGCGCGGCGAGAGTCATAGGACCGTACCAAGCAAAGCCGCCAGCCCATCCCAATACCAATCCAGCCATCAGTGCGCCTGCGACCAGCGAAATGGTGCGCCTTCGATCGCCGTCTGGCTTCAATATCGCCAGAACCTCTTCTCGGCTGGGACTCGAGAAATCCCGCGCGTTCAGCGTCACACGCGCCATTGGGTCTTCGCTGGCTTCAGCGACCCTCGCCTCGATCTCTTCCAAGGTATTCGCCTGGCGCAATCGCATGACCGGATCCCTTGTGGCTCCCCAATGATCATGCTGCGAACTAAATCAATCATTAACGGCGAATGAGCCGTCAGACGAATAATGATTAGGAGCATTGCGCGGAGGGCGACTACTGCTGAAGTGAGTCATGAATCGCACGGGGGCGATAAGTTCAGCTTTCTTAAGAGTGGATCAAGCCCATCTGAACGGCACCGCCTAGTTTCAACCTGCTTTAGAGGCTGATCAGCCGCGCCCTTTCTTGGTCCTTTTGCGGTGTCGGCTCTTTTGTTTGCGGCCCTGGCGTTCAGGTCATGCGGGTCGTGCCAATGACGAGGAGTAAAGTCGCGACGCGGTGGAAGAGCGACTTGCTTTGGTGCGGATGGCGGTAAATCAGCTTGCTCTTCTTCGCCAGGCTGGACGTACGCAACATCCGCGCGCTCAGCGGCAGCTGGCATGTCCAGTTTGATTGTGAATGGCAGGCGATCAGCCTTGTTACCGGCTACTACTGGCATGACAACTTCTGGCGCGGGCGACGGCGCGGATTTCTTCGCGGCTGCAGCAATAGCGCCCAGTCCAACTAGGCAAGCCACTCCAAGCACGACGATTCTAATCACGCGGCGGCTCCCTGTGCAGAGCGGGCCAACGGTCATGATCAAGTTGGTCCAAAATGAGGCCGCTCGCTTGGTGTGGTTAACCCACACAGCGGTGCGCGGAAAGATGGGCTCACGGGTTGAAGCCGTTGCTGCGTAAGGCTCAAGCGAGAAAAATGCAACCGGCCGAAATCTTCGATCTTTTCGTCCGAGCGTTGGCAAGCCAAGGTCAGCGGAGCTCTCACTGTTAACAATTGAGCTAACAGCGGGCGGATACGCCGAAGCGCCCCGCCTAAGTGAATCACTACGGTTGGACAAGCAGTCCTTCCGTTGTACAAATTCACGGTCAAGGTCGATTCGGGATTGCTTACGTCAATCCAGTCGACGATCCGAGTAAGAAGTAGCGAAACAAGCAGACCGTCTCTGTGCTCGCAAGGCATGAGAAAAGCCCGGACCGTGGTCCGGGCTTTTTGTTAGTCGTTATCGTGATGAATCACGGTTTTCTCTCGACTGCCGTCCTCATTCTCTTTCTTAATGACGGTCGTTCTATCACTTTCCCGATGCTCGGGCTCCTTGATGACCGTTGTGCGGTCTCGATCAACGGGCCGGCTTTCATGAGACTCTCCGACTGTGACGCCTCCGCCTACCGGACCGGCGTGAACTCCGACACCAACTTCATCCGCAATTGCGGGTGTCGCGATCGCACTCACGATCGCCACAGCAAACAAGTACTTGCGCATGCTTTTCTCCTTCAATTTGTTGCGTTGGAGAATGTCTGCGTGCGACAATTCGTTCCCAGAATACCTGGCGTCAGGCTGCTCATTCTTCACGCAAGTTCCCGCTGGGATAGTAAGGTCGTGAATCGCGGAACCATAAGTATCAAATTCAGGAAGCTCTCCCGAGCATCGGTTGGCCATTTCTTAGACCGGCCGGAATGCAATCAGACCTGAAGTTCTGGGCTGGGGGGGACCCGTTGGCTCAAGTCGCGACACTACCTGAGCGTGGTACATTAGCTCGCAAGGAGCGCCTCGCGACCCGAGCGTTTTTATAAGGCTAACCGGAATGAGTTCGGCCGTCGTGACGGCCAAGGGATACTAGCTAAAGCACCTCTGCGCGAACCTGGGCGACGCCACGATCGGTAATCTCCAAGCTGCGCGCGGCGCCAAGCGAAAGGTCGATGACGCGGCCGCGAACCCACGGTCCGCGATCGGTGATACGAACGACCACCGATTTGCTGCTCTTCAAATCAGTGACGCGAACGTACGTGCCGAACGGCAGGTTGCGATGAGCTGCAGTTAGCGAATTCCGATCAAACTTGGCGCCGCTCGCGGTCTTTCTTTTCGGATACGAGTAGTAGGAGGCCTTCCCGGAGAACACTCGGTTGAATGATCGAGGGGCTGAATGATCTTCCGAACTACGCGTCGGCTCTTCTCCAATCCGAGGTTGCGGCGGCGGGCTCTGATTGGTCTGCTCCGGTGGCTCAGGAGCCGGCTCGGCGTGTGCTTTTGGAATGATCGACCATCTCTCATTGAAGTCCTGGGCTGCAGCCGACTCTGCATGTGTCCACATCCAAGCCGGGACTGTCGCAATCGCGACTATTCTATAAAGAAGACGCATGGTCGGCCTCACTACAAATCGAAAACAACAGGACAATGCAAACTCATGAGGGGTGTTCCTGAAGACAGCATTCATGTGTCGGCAAAAGGTGATTGCATACCGATGTTGCCGGCCTTGGAAGCGAGATGCGCTTAGGCGCGCCGCAGCAAAGCAGCCGTCTCATTGCAGCGCATCACGTGGATCGGCCGGCAGTCCCGAGGCGTCGCGTCTCTACAAGAACAGGGGCGGCCAATCGGAAAATTTACACGCCCACCGAAACCACTACTTAGGATGTGGACTCATTGCACGGAGAACAGCCTGATCGAGGCGAGTTGAACGGAGGCGAGGTAGTTGGCGGCAAGCTAGTCGTAACGGGTCGCCACCCGACGACATTGCTTGATCCTGCTGAAGAACTCTCAACTCGATTGCGGGCGCGCGATAAGCCAAGGACTAAAACAGATCGGCTGGCTGGGTCGCTTTTGGGCGGGATGTTGGCCCATGCGCGTTTCTTCATCGCAAGGGCTCTAATCCAATCGACGTCATAGCCACGGTCCGCGATCCAGGCTTTATGCGAGACAGGAGTTTTCCAGCAAGCCGATTATCGTGAGCCTCGCGGGGCGTCAGCGCAAGTATGCTGCCCGCAACGGCATCGTCTGCAGGCCCGGCACCTATTGCAATGGTGCAGACGGTCTCCGGCATCTCTGCCAATAGGTCATCCGCTCTGAGGCTAAATCAGGTGGCCCCAAAAAGGGCCGCCTGTTTCATGCCGGACTGTGGTTCTCGTCTTGAGTGGGCCAGCGTGGAGGTGCTTTGACCCAAGGGCGACATCATAAGCTCCGAGACCACTGTGTGCTGCGCCACGAGGCAAGACCCCGACGTCTATTTTTGAACGTTAAAGAGCAGCCCCCAGAGTACGTGCCTCCGTTCTCATCAGAATGGTCCGGGCTAAATTGCCAATTTTTCGCGACTCGGTTACTTCTTTTTGGTTGATGGGGATTATTACGGCGGGATCACTTCTGTTTACCCAATGCCCGCAGAAAAAGAGCAAGAAGACCGACGGGTCACCGTCGAGCATCCGTTGCCCGCGCAAATGATGGCTATCGATGGCACGTGGCATCGCGCGTGCACGCTTAAGGATGTCTATGATATCGGGGCGAAACTTCAAGTTGAGGCTTCGATTGAGGGGTTGACCCTGAACGAGTTCTTTCTTCAGCTTTCGCCCATAGGACTTGCTTATCGTCGCTGTCGCTCGAACGAGTAAACGGCGATGAGTTGCAGGTCAGCTTCATTCGCCGAAAGGCCAAAGCCAGGAAATCCTCCGACAGGAGCTAGACCCGGAGGTTTCTTAGGCTGCCGAATTGGCTGCCGAATTTTCCCGGCAGCTGGGGAACTTTTGGCTTGTGTGCACTTTGTAACATCCAGTTCACGTGTTCCCCGGGGGGAAAACTTTGACGGAGTTGCTGCCGATAGTCCTGCTCGTAGAAGACGACGATGCGATCCAAGGCATTGTCGAGGATGCATTGAGCGAGGGAGGCTTCGAGGCTGCCAGCGCCAAGACCGGCGAGGAGGCCGTGACGCTGCTCAAGAGTCGGCTCGTTGCGTACTGCGCTCTTGTGACTGACATCAATCTGTTAGGACGGTTCAACGGCTGGGATGTCGCGCGGGCGGCGCGCGAGGCCGATCCCAATTTTCCCGTCGTCTATATATCGGGCGCAGCAGCTCACGAATGGCCGGTGCAAGGCGTTCCCAACAGCATAATTCTTCAGAAACCGTTTGCCCCCGTGCAGCTTACAACGGCGATCTCTCAGCTCCTTAACGAGCGCTCGGCGGCCGATTTAGGCAAGGCTTAAGGTGAGACATGACGCTGGCATCGATTCTCCTCGTGGAAGATGAGGCGCTTATTCGAATGATGCTTGTCCAAATGCTCGAGGAGCTCGGACACAGGGTCGTCGCTGAAGCGGGGAATGTGGTCGATGGGCAATGTATTGCACAGATTGAGGAATACGATCTCGCGATCCTCGACATCAATTTGCATGGCACGAGCGCGGCGCCCGTTGCCGAAGCAGTAAGGAGCCGAGGGCTGCCATTCTTTTTCTTGAGTGGGTACGGCAGCATGGGCGTGCCTAGGGGGTTTGAAAGAACGCCGGTCACACTCAAGCCATGTACGCTGGAGACGCTCAACCGCACAATCGATGCTATTCTATCGAACGGAAAAACTTAAAAAGCGCAAGACAACGTCGCGGAGCAACGTAGACCATTTAGTGCCTAACGACGGCTTGCCGCCCAAGTTGTTCGGGGCACGAGGTCTGGCATGTAGCTCATGCCGGGTCTCGTTCAATACGCGCGCGACGCCGCGCGATTGATGAAGTCCAGAAGTTGGTATAGCCGAATTGCCACACGTACAAAAGATCCGCGCGCCGCACTTAGATTGGCACTCCCTTAGACGGACATTCGATTACGATGATGGTCCCTCTTTTGGATGGGACCGCCATCATGCGGTACAAAGTTTTCGTGGTGGACAGCAGGCGACTGATCTGCGCCGCAAAGCTCGACTGCGTTGACGAGCAGGCTGCGAGACGTCGAGCCGAGCAAATGTGTGGCGAGCACGACGTTGAGCTTTGGGACGGCGATCGATTTATTGCTGTGTTCCGAGATGCAACGTCGAACGAAAATCGGGGTGACCGCGCGATTCTGAATAGACGGCCGGTCTCGCGGCCGAGTTAGTTCGAACACTGGGAGGGACGCCGGCCTGGCAGGTTGCGGACATGTCGCAGGGCCACAGTCGCCGCGGCTCGCTAGTGCGCGGGGTGAAGGCGCCAGCCTTCCTCCAAATTACGGCAGACGCGAGGATG
The DNA here is from genome assembly GCF_040547805.1 of Bradyrhizobium sp. LA6.1. Lineage (NCBI taxonomy): Bacteria > Pseudomonadati > Pseudomonadota > Alphaproteobacteria > Hyphomicrobiales > Nitrobacteraceae > Bradyrhizobium > Bradyrhizobium sp. LA6.1. The sequence goes on from NZ_JBEPQK010000021.1 coordinate 13,097, forward strand.
GCCGGCAAGCGGCACCAAACCTCAGTGAACCAAAGCCGCAGCCGCCAGATGCTCCCAGTACTCTGCCTCCGCGAGCAGTTTCCAGCTTCTCTCAGGTTGACGCGCAGCAGTCTGTCGGCAAAGCAACGCCATTGCGCGAAAGCGGCGGGCAGCTTCCATTCCAACCTCCCATGTTTTTCCCAAGCATATTTTTCAATTTTGCGATGGAGCATCATGATTATCGAAAATAATCAAATTTGTCGTTTAGCGGCAGACAATTAGGTTCCGCAACGAAGCTGACAGGAACTAGTTTCGGTTTGGGTTTCACCTCAATTTCGGACGCTCGTCGCCTTGGATCTTTGTTGCGCGTTAAAGCGCACCCGGCATCATCGCGCGCGCATCGAAGAGCGCGCGGAACGATCATGCGAAGCTCGCGAGCAAGCAGACAATGTCAGAATCCGAACCGACCGGCCGCGAGGACTATTCTTTAATTCGTCCGTTGCTGAGAACCGAACCATATTGCGATCAGCCCGGCGCAAATGCCGGGCTTATTCGCCGCGCTTGTCTCCGGGCCCGTGCGCCGGCACCGATCTTGTACGAATGACTGGATCGCGCCACGGGGGCTCACTCCTCGAGCACGCTATCATTTCCCTTGAGCCCCGCGGTGGTCTCACGCTCTCGGACCTGCTCCGCGCGATAGCGCGCCTCGCGCGGGCGCGGCGGCGGCCGTTCAGAGGGGCTGCGACAGATCCTAGCTTGGAGCTCGACAAGGTCGGTGAAGACGTCCGCTTGGCGGCGCAATTCGTCGGCGATCATCGGCGGCTGGCAGGCGATCGTGGAGATCACGGTGACCCGCACGCCGCGGCGCTGGACGGCCTCGACCAGCGAGCGGAAGTCGCCGTCACCGGAGAACAGAACCATCTGGTCCATATGCTCGGCGAGCTCCATGGCATCGACGGCAAGCTCGATATCCATGTTGCCCTTGACCTTGCGGCGGCCGCCGGCGTCGATGAATTCCTTCGTCGGCTTGGTGACGACGGTGTAGCCGTTGTAGTCGAGCCAATCGATCAGCGGGCGGATTGAGGAGAATTCCTGATCCTCGATAATGGCGGTGTAATAGAAGGCGCGTAAGAGCGTACCGCGACTCTGAAATTCGCCCAGCAAGCGCTTGTAGTCGATCTCGAAACCGAGCGTTTTCGCCGTGGCGTAAAGATTGGCCCCATCAATGAAGAGCGCAATCTTGCTAGGAGATGACATGATGCGTGATCTCTGGAAGAGGAAGTGCCGTGCTGCGGGGGCGCATATGTGAACCCGCCAATGAGGCGGCACTTCTAAAAACTTTCATCAAAGCCGAACCTCGATGCTATACCGAGGTCCTTTAACCTTCAAACAGTTTTGCAGCCGCAAAGATTAATTCGAACACCTCATTCGAGCGAAAATTCCCCCGGGCGCCTAAAAAAAGGCGCCTCGGCACCTGTGGATCGGGTCAGGCCTTTGAACTATTCTCAGACCGTCCCTAATCCTTTCGCAGTGCAATGTCTCATCAATTCCCAATCTATGATGTCGCCTTGAAGAGGCGAGGCCGAGGGTGGACCTGGTGCGTGTGCACTGGCGAAGAGACGACCCTGATGTCAGGACGGGAGGACAGCCGCGCCGCTGCCAGATACACAGCAGCCCGAGCGCTTTTTCTGCTGCTGCTCTCGGCGTCCTATCGGTCGACGTCATCGAAGGCCTCCAAAAGGGGTCCGGCTGAAAGAGCAAAGCACTCGCCGGACCAGCCACAGCGAAGGATGGCCTCATAGCGCCGTGCGCCTGTAACCGGGGTAGCGTTGGGCCCCGATTGGGGCGGGGGCACACTGGTCTCATCGACTACCTAGCTCAAGCGGGTCGCACGGCCGCTGCCATCCCGCCAAAAGTGGGCCAACAGATCATTCCTCTGCAATTCGTTAGCTAAGCTAAACAGGAAGAGGGAAGGTCCTGGGCTCTGCGGCATATCCAGTCGTCGCAGCGTCTCGACCATGGATAGGGTACGTTGGCGATCAGTGGTCACAACGAGCACGCGAAATGTCTTCCAACCGAACTGTTGAGCATGTTGTCCTTGGCTGTGCGCGGTGAGATACGCCTGCATCTTTCGCTCGAAGCTAGTTTGCCGAAAATCTGAGCGCGAGATCGGCATCGTACCGCGATCGATCTCTACCATGAAGCAACGGCGCGAGCCGTCAGAAAACATGAGACCGAACACGAGGTCGGGAACTACAACGACGTCGTGCGCCCGCTCGCTCTGCGAGATTGTAGCCCGAAGTGCGAACGGGTTTCGTATGTTTCGAATGTGTTCAGGCGAGTTCGCGATGATCTCCTCGGGATGAATGAGTCGCAGGTCGCTCCGGCCACGTGTGGATCGCTCCAAGGCGACGTGAAAATCCACGATCTCCAGCTGATGTTCAATGAACGGCCGGCCCGCTTCTCGATTATTTCGCGTCAGGTCCAGGTTTACGTGGTTTGGGCAGTCCACCCCGCGCTCGGAAAGAAGGTGAGCACCGAACTCCCCAAGCGCGTACACCATCGGTGCCGACCCCGCGGTGGGGTAGTGGTCGAGCTGCGCCCGCGGCCTATCGACATATCCGGCATGAAACAGGCGACATAGTCGGTCATTGGTGCGATCGAGTGAGCGGCCGACGAGCGCGGCAATGTGCGTGGATCGCAAGAATCGATGGCGCAACAGTTCCCGCAGGATCAGCACGTCACCTTCGGTGACCCGAAACGCAACTGGTTCTGGCGAGCGGCGGAAGCGAGGCCGACGCTTGGTAGCTAAGACTGAGATACCATCCATCGACAGCAATGTAGCAGATTCCGACCTCGCGTGCAGACGCTCGGTCCCTGTGCCCAACAAAAAGTGAACAGTCACCACTGTGGCTCGTCCTTTCACGTGGCAGCACATAGCGGAGCACGCGTCCGGTGGGTATCGCTGAATGGAGCAGACGAGCGGCACTCGAACCCCTATTTGTTTTCTGAAAGGAGGTGGTGCAAATGGATCTGGACGGGAAGATCGCGCGGGTCAAAGAGCTGATCGCCAAGCGCGAAGAATTGGACGCCGAACTCAATGGGCTTCTTGGTGGCGCGGCTCGCGAGCGACGCGTTCCGAAGTGCTCGATCTGTAACGAGCCGGGACACCGGGCGAGTACATGTACTTCAAAAACAGCCGACGCCGCGTAACAACCTCACGCCCGCTTCGCGCGGGCTTTCTTCTATCCCCTATGAGCGCCAATCATCGCCGCCAAGGTCTGGCGCTGCCGCCGGTCCAGCATCAGGCGGCTCTATTAACGTTGCACCCCGCGCCCCCGTATCCGTCTGAAAAGCTGCCGGCGCCTCTGGCCTGACCGAATAGCGTTCTCGGATGCTCTTGCGTACGGCAGCATGTTCAGTCGGCGTCATGCGCGGCATCGCATTCATGTCAGTCCCCGGCACGCCGACCGACAGCGCGGCATTTGTCATGCCGCGGATGTATGCCGCAAAATGATATGGCGGCTGATTGAGAATGAACTCTGGGGTCGTCCGCATGTCGCGCGCGAGCGCATGAGCAGCCGCGTCGCTGATTTTGGAAGCGAATTTTATTGCGGTTGCACCATACAACGCGTCAAGGACATGCGGCTGCATTTGCTGCAAGCGCTGATGCGCTAGGACCAAACCGACATTGAGCTTACGTGCCTGGTCAAGGATGACCGGTATCTTGGGATCGCGCTTGATGAAATCCTGGCACTCGTCGATGTAGACGAAACAGGGGAGGCGCCGCTCCTTTGGAAGGAGCTGACGCTTGTGCGCGGCGAGCAAGATCATTGAAATGAAAAAGCGGCCCACGATCTCCACGCCCTCCTCTTGAAGGAGGCTTTGCGGCACGTTGATGAGAATAACCTTCCCAGCGCCCATTTCCGTGAAAAAGTCGAACTTGGACCTTGGCGCTGCAAACATCCGAGACAAGGTGCGGATGCGTTTGACGGCAAACAGGCGATCAACGACCTGCTCCTTGGTGCGGTCAAACTCCTTGCTGTTGAACTTCAGCTCAAAAAAGCGCCGAGCATCCGGATCGAGCTTTGACAGATGCTGCTCGAATTGGGTGAGGCCGCGGGGCTGCATCAGGTCTATGAGGGTATCGATCGTGGCTGACGGAATGGTAAGCAACAGCTCGATCGTGAAATGGAACAATGTGTTCTGACGGCTGGTCATTTCCGCCGACAACAACGAGCTGAAGATGTAGTCGTATAGCGCGAGCACGGCGTTGCGGAAGCCTTCATGCTCGGCGGGGGAGTAGGACTGCGTCTCCTCGATTCCCACGTCGAAAAGATTAAGGGCGACCGGCCATTCGATGTCTTCGGCATCAATGACGACGAGCTTGCCCTCCAGGCGTTCTCCGGGCGCGAAAACCTGCAAACCTTCGATCGCTTTGATGAGGTCGCGGTTGCTTTCCATGACGACGATCGACGCTTGATCCGCGGCCACAAGCTCGATGTCGCGCAAAATCAGGTATTGAAGGAGGGTCGACTTCCCGGCCCCTGGCGGCGCAACGATCCATTGGTGCTCGAAGCGGGTCTTTGCAGGAATGCTAAAGGGCACCGGGCACATACAGAGGTCAACGAAGGGAGTGCCCTTCAGATACGTCTCGATCAATTCGATAGGCGGGAGCTCGGATTCGGCGGCGTAAATCATTGGCCTGCGAGGTTTCTCGTCCTCAGGAGAGATCCCAGAGGCCTCGCACAAATTGGCGTACAATCGCTGGTACAGCGTCGTAAACAGGCCGGCCTCTATGTTCTCCTTCCTGCAGATGGTGCCGATAATCCGATCCACAACTTGGTGAGGATCGCGCAGCACACAGACGAGCGGAACCGTGAGCGGCGCAGCATCCACGCTTTCGGACAAGTTAGGCAGGCTGGAAATAAGGCCCCAACAGGCATCGCGCAGAGCCGTAATGAGCAGTTCACTGACGCGAGGGTCATTGGCAAGGAAGTGTTGTTTGGCCCGCAGATAGTGGCGAAGATCAACATGCTCCTTGAGCGAAAGCACGGCAGCATTCAGGTCCAGTTCGGGGAAAGAAAAGATCGTGGTCTCGAGGGCGAGCACTTCTTGCTGGCAGTGGTCGAGCGCCTTTAGCAGGCCAGAAGATGTCGGCAGAGCGACAATCTCACCGACCCGCTCGGCCACTAAACTGTTGAGGTGCTCGATGGCATCGGGATGGGCCCAGACAGAACCTAAATGCGTGGTGCGCACCTCATTATAGAGCGCGATCGTCTCAGCCAGATCGCGTGCCCGCTCGTCTGTGAAGCGACGCAGGAACGGGGTAAAGGGGGAAGGGCGTTCGTATTTTGGGAACTTAGAACTCAACGACCTCCTCCCGCCCGTCGAAGGTTTGCGCGGTTTCAAGATATGCCTTGAGGCTCTTGCAGGCGTTGAGAATGGCCGCCTCGGCACCAAGCAGCTCGTCGAGATCTTTGCATTCAATGTGTTGACCGGCCGTCAGGCTGTCGACGGTGACCCGTAGCGAAAGCGTCATCATGGCGGCGCTTGCAATTCCACGGGCGTTTTTCCAAAGCGAGCGTCCAATTGTGCTGCTTGCGCCTTCATCGAAATGGCCGTAGGCGGCCTCGCCATGTTTCTTGCGGGCCTCGCTGTCGTATACGACGAGCTTTCCAAGGCTGTATTTGCTTACCAATCCCTTTTCATCGGGCGTGAGATCGGTGCGTGCATCGAGACCAAATATGACCTTGCTGCCGAGCATGCCGCCCGCGCGCTGGGAGCGCTTGAGCTTTAGTTGCATGGAGTACCCCTCCTCTGCAAAGATCAAAGTATGCACTTTTAACATACGAATGACCAGATATTCCCGTGACGGACGCTGTCTGTGGGACATGCCGGGCGGGACAACGAGGAACTTGAGAACTGAAGTCATAGTGCGTGCATCGCATCAAACGAGCGAACAGCTTTTGGATTCTTGTCCTGAATTGGCGCGCGTCAATGGCTGATAGACAAGTCGACCCGATCGAGGCGCGACTTGCTCGTTTCGCAATCGCAAAACTTGAAATTCAAAACTCACGAAAAACGAAAAAGTGGACAAACATAAAATTGGAAATCAAAGGCCGACTCATTCGAGGACTCGTCACGAGGAACGTTCAAGGTCCAAGAGTTCTCGCCATAGCTCCTACTAGCATCAGTTCGTGGTTCTCCTTTGTGGTTTCCCTTTCAACACTTCAATATAATTCCACATGCTCTGGCTATTCCTACTTCTGTCTGCAGACCTCTTGAGGACATAACGTCAGCTATGACGATGGCGGGGCTGACGTCATCAAAAGAGGCCGCTAAGCATGAAGTCGCACGTCAACGTCGGGTTGGTCGATTATGCATGCTGCCCCATGCTGGCGCCCGCTAACCGTTGACCCCGCCTTACCTTAAAGGCGGGGCGTACCGCGGGGCATAAGGTCGAGGTCGACAGGAAGCCTCTAAGAAGGAAGGGCTGGCTTTGGAGGGCCAGCCCCGCTCCTACTTTGTTGGAGCGTCGGCAGGTTTGGCTGTTGCGCGAGCTTCGAGCCACTCGATGATCTCGTGCAGCCACCACACGGGCGGGCTGTTTCTGTGGCGGCCGAGTTTGAAAAACTGCGGCGCCTCTCCACTCGAACACATCCTGAACCAGTGCGTGCGGCTGTAAGGGATTCCAAGTGCCTTAAGTCCACGCCAGTTGACCACTTCCTTGCCAGTCATCGCTTAGCTCCATTGGGGTTGGAGCCGTCGCGACGGCTGTTAAGTCAGCCGACGAGGAGAGCTTAACCGAAGTTGCTGGTTAGCCGAGCCGTTTTTTCAAATAAGCTTCGAGCTTTCGCAGCGCGGGGCATTTTTCAGGTAGGTAATTATACCTGTCGCATCGAGCGGGGACCGGCGTAAAACGGGCAGCCTTCGTAAATCTCGCAGCGCGAAAAGCGTCACGAGCCGGGCCGGCCAACTAATAGGGCGCATTCATTTGGGCGATTGCATATCGCGCGCTCGATCGGCCCAAGATTTCTGCAATTGGCAGGAACAAACAAGCTGATCCGAAGTGAATTCAGGAGCCTTGTCTTTCTGCCGGAGGCGGTCCGCCATCGCCGTATGAGTGCACGACCATGCGTTACGTGGCATACGCTGTCGATCTATGGGGAGTCGCGCATGCGATCTACGAGCTAGAGTGCGGCGACGACGGCGACGCGAGACGTCGATCATTGAAATTCCTCGAAGCGCATCCGGTGGTCGAGCTCTGGAGCGGCCCGCGGCGAATCGCAAGACTAACTGTGGATGGGTCTGGGAAGACGGAGCATGGGGCCGCGCCCCATCAACGACGTGGAGCTCGAAAAATCTCAGGACGACATGGCGCGTGAGCAGCTCGGCCCGCTCGGTGTTCCTGGCTCGCTTGGCCCAGGCGCGCATGGCCTGCAAGTACAGGAGAACACGCCTACGATCGGATTTTGATATTGCGAAAGAAGCGATTGGTTATTCCGCGATTGATAGACGGCGACATACTGGTCCGTGGCGAGCTCCGCTCATCCGACGGTTTTTCATAACTTCCGATATGTTACGTGCGCCGTCGCAAACGGAATGCCCGCACGTCCAGCACTCCCACGCACGATGCAGGCGCGATCGTCGATTGCATAGAACCAATCGTCGAAATTCAGCTTGAAAGATTTGCCACCGATTTGCGGGGTGTCGCGGGTATACTTCCAATGGAAGGCGCAACCTGCTTGCTCACCTATGGCCTCGCCTTCGAGTCGGTTTTCGAGGCCGGTGTACCTACCCTCGTCGCCTTTTCGTATCGTCCAATGCAACGTGTCAGAATGTCCGTCATCGAATGTGTAAGTCTCGGTGAATAGAGCGATTTGCGTGTCTGACTCGAATTCACCGTGCGCCGCGATTGTCGCGCGCTTCAGCAACCCGCCCACCAGACTTTCTACCACCGCCCAACCTTCGATCCGTCCCACAAAAAATTGCTCGGGAAGAAATATCGGCCTTGTCCCTTTGAAATCGTCGATTGCCATTGGCGGATCCCGCTCAGGAATGCTCCCCAAAACTAAGTCTCCTGTTACCCATCGGTTCCGATCGGCGCTTCACAGCACGACGGGCCTCGATTCTGAAGCAACGCGGCCGTGCGACAATCACTACCGAAGAAATCCTTAGGCCCCGGATCATTGGGGTAATCCTACGAACATTCTTCGCTCTGCTGCGTCATATAAGCAGCCGGAGCAGCTCATGGGCTATCGAGAAGAACTTCAAAGGCTGCAACATCAGTTCGAACTGGCCAACCGCGCGATTCCCCTGATCAGCGATGAGGGGACGGCGGAGCGTCTGGCAAGGTTCGCAGATGAGATCAAGGGCAGGCTCGATCAGCTCCAAGCCGTCACGCTATGCGAGCAAACCAGCAGGCCCGCTTTCGAGGTCGCGCCTCATTGGGAGGTTCACATGACGCATGTCTACGAGGACGACATACGAGCACGTGCGTATAAGCTCTGGGAAGCGGCCGGGAAGCCGGAAGGGCGCATGGATGAGTTCTGGTACGAGGCCGAGCGGCAGCTCAAAGCGGAGCAGATCAAGCACGAGCTTAAAACACCTGATACCCTCTGAGCCGTAGGACCTCCTAGGCAACTACTAATTTTTTTACGTGAGCTTCGAGCTTTTGCAGCGCAGCTCGCTTCTCGGGTAAGTAATCGTACCTGTCGTAAATCTCGTCGAGGTCGGTTTTGCCCCCGCCTGTCACGTGGTTGAGCATGATCTCTGCGATCTCACGCGATATTCCGAGGCGCGCGAGCATGGATCGGAAGGTCCGCCGAAGATCGCGCACCTGCCATCCAGTCACACCTGATCGCTTGTCGATCTCCTTTTTGAGTTTCCCCCACGAGCCATCGTTGAAGTGCGCACCTTTGATGTGACCGGGGAAGTAGTAGTCGGTATTCTTGTCTCGCCAATTGTCGCCCATCTTTTCTTGTCGATCGAGGATCGCACGCGCCGTCGGCAGGATCGGGATTGCGTGCGCGCGCCCATTCTTTGTGAATTCTCCGGGGATGGTGACCACGCGCCCTTCACGCCAGGCTCGCTGCAGCCGTCCTATTTCGCCGTTCCGACATCCCCACAAAATAATGAGCCGGATCATATCGCCGAAAAAGCCCTCGCACACATGCCACACCTTCTTGAGCTCAGCGTCGCTCAGGATGCGGCTACGTTTCCTATCATTGCCCGGAGCCGGGTAGCCTTCGAGCGGACTGCGCTTGATGTAGCGGTGGGGAGGTTTCGTGCACCATCGGAGCATCGTCCGGAGTGCGCGGAATGCGTGAAGCTGTTCACTGGGCACGTCGGAAAGCTTCCCGAGTTCACGCTCAATCGTTGCATCGTCAAGTTCATCGAGCGTGCATCGAAAATCTAAGCGGTTAAGGAGGCGAAGGGTTTCAGACTTTGTGCGCCCGCTTTTGCCTTTGTAATTTTCCTCAACGAAGACGAGCTTCGCTTGGTCGAACTCAATGCTGATTTCCTTCTGCCCGACCGGAGTGCCGAGGGCGACGAAGGCGCGACGGCGCGCTTCCGCGAGCTTGAGATCAGGATAGTGACCCAGCCGAATTTTGGTGCGATTTGGCTCCTTGAGGACGATCCAGGTCTTTCGACGCTTGCCGACACGCAAGCCAAAAGCTGGCGTCTTCCGATCCATGTAGAGGCCGGGCTTCAGCGACTGAACGGAGAGATCTGTGAGTCCAAGAATTGGCACGATTTGGCACGCCTTTCATATGGATTGAGGCGGATAACCATGCCGAACTATACGAGGGTCGAGTCGCGAAAACCACTGTAAAACAAGGGGTTTGCGGGCACAATGTGTAACGGTGGAGAGGCTTCACAAAAGATTGGGAAGCTGCCGTTCTACCATTGAACTACGCCCGCTTATGCGCATGCAGCGCCCGCTCTGATTAGCCGAGACGGCGCCTCCCGCCAAGCGGTTTGGCGCACCCGGCCGGACGCTTCTTAACGTTTCAGTAAGATTCCAGGTGCGCCGGATTGTGGCGGTGTTATGATCGCGCGTCTGGGGAGAGACGTGCACTGAGTGGGGCGTGTGCATGCTGGGGCGTGGCTACACGATATTCAACACGGCCATAGGGCGCTGCGGCATCGTCTGGAGCAGCACCGGCGTGGTCGCCGTGCAATTGCCGGAGGCGCGGGAGATCGATACCCGCCGCCGGATTTTCGCGGTCCATCCCGAGGCGCGCGAGCAGCAGCCTCCGCTGAATGCCGAGCTTGCGATCGAGGGCATCGCAGGCTTGCTGCAGGGCGGCGACCCTGATTTTTCCGAGGTCAGCCTGGACGCCGGCGGCGTCCCCGGCTTCCATCGGCGCGTTTATGAAGCCGCCTGCGCCATTCCGCGCGGGGAGACCCGCACCTATCACGAGATCGCCAAGGCGCTGGGCGCCTCCGGCGCCGCGCATTCGGTGGCGCAGGCGATCGCCAAAAATCCCTACATGCTGATCGTGCCCTGTCACCGGGTGCTGGAGGCCGGCAATTACGCCGACCGACTCTCGCCTTACGGCGGGGTGATCTCCAAGCGGCGGCTGCTGGCGCTCGAGGGCGCCCATCCGGTCGCGAGCAAGACGCTGTTCGAGGTGCTGCTGCCCGTTGCGCCACCGAGGCCCAGCTAAGGCGCGATCGGAATCGCACCTTAGCTTTGTTTTTTTGGGCATGATCTTGTCGGACAACCGCTACACACTTGTCCGGACCATGCCTAGATAGGTGGCATGGATGCGACCACGCTGCTGACCACGCAATCGATGACGGTCTCGGAGTTTCGCTGCGATGCGGGACCGGACGACAAGCCGTTCGCGGAGTGCCGCACCGGGCATTCCATTGCCTATGTCCGCTCCGGCAGCTTCGGCTGCCAGTGCCGCGCCGGCTTCTTCGAGCTGGTGGCGGGCTCGATGCTGGTCGGCGCTCCACGCGAGGAATACACCTGCACGCATGAGCACGTCAGCGGCGACGTCTGCCTGGGCTTCTTCTTCAGCGAGGACCTGGTCGATGCCCTCGGGGGACGGCGCGAGATCTGGCAGGTCGGCGCGACACCGCCGCTGCCCGAGCTGATGGTGCTGGGCGAGCTCGCCCAGACGGCGGCAGATGGCAACAGCGACCTCGGTCTCGACGAGGTCGGTCAAATTCTGGCCGGCCGCTTCATCGATGTCGTCTCGGGCAAGGCGCGCAAGCCGGCCACGCCCACCGCACGCGACCGCCGCCGCGCAGTCGAAGCCGCGCTGTGGATCGACGCCAACTCGCATGCCGAGGTCGACCTCGAACAGGCGGCGCGGCAGGCGGGCCTCAGCCCGTTCCATTTCCTGCGGCTGTTCTCGGCCGTGCTCGGCGTCACCCCGCATCAATATCTGGTGCGCTCGCGGCTACGCCATGCGGCGCGGCTGCTGACAGATGATGACATCGCGGTCACCGACATCGCCTATGACGTCGGCTTCGGCGATCTCTCCAATTTCGTCCGCACCTTCCATCGCGCCGCCGGCGTGTCGCCGACGAAGTTCCGGCAGGCGTCGAAGGGCGAGCGCAAGATTCTCCAAGAGCGCGCGACCCTCAACTGAATAGGGTCGTCTCCGGCGCGCGCCAGTTGCGGCGCGCTTTGCAATGGAGACGATCATGTACGACCACATCGGACTGCGTGTTGCCGACCTCGACGCCGCCACGCGCTTCTACACCGCGGTGCTGGCGCCGCTCGGCTACGCCCTGTGCTCGAGCGGCGACGGCTATGCGGGCTTCGGGCCGAAGGGCGAGCCGGCGCTCTGGCTGCACCTGAACAAGGGACGCAAGGCCGACGGCGCGCATATCGCGTTTCGCGCCAAGGACCATGATGCGGTCAAGGCATTCCACAGCGAAGGCTTGAAGAGCGACGGCCGTGACAATGGCGGCGCCGGCCCGCGCAAGGACTATAGCCCGACCTACTACGCGGCGTTCCTGATTGATCCCGATGGCAACAACATCGAGGCGGTTTGCGTGTGAGCCCGCCGCGCACGAGCACTCGCAGGGTGGGCAAAGCGACTTGTCCGCCGTAGCTCGAAGAGCGAAGGCGGAAGCGTGCCCACCATCGCGTGCGACTGTGCCGATGAATGGTGGGCACGACGCGCGAAGAGCGCGCCTTTGCCCACCCTACGAACCTCTCAATCAAGGACACCTTCATGGCCTCCATCCACAACGACATCCCCCTCCCCGTTCCCGCCCGCGACGTCTGGGACGCCGTACGCGATTTCGGCGCGCTGCCTCAGCGGCTGGCGCCGGGCTTCGTCACCGCCTGCACGCTCGACGGTGATGCACGCATCGTAACCTTCGCCAATGGATCAGTGGCGCGCGAGGTGCTGGTCGATTGCGACGATGCGCGGCAGCGGCTGGTCTACGCCATCAACAACGAGCGGCTCAGGCATTACAGCGCCTCGGTGCAGGTGATCGCCGAGGGCGAGGCGAGCTGCCGCCTTGTCTGGATCATCGACATGCTGCCGAACGAGCTTGCGGCTTATGTCCAGGGGCAGACCAGGGACGCCGTCGCCGCAATACACCGGGCGTTCCCGGCCGTGGCTGCGTGATCTTTCGCACAGAGCCCTGCCCTCGCCGGCCCTAACCATGGCCGCGTGCGTCCGGTTGGCTCCGCTCTCCCGGCGGAGCCACGCACGCGAGGAGCAGGCCATGAGAGGTGCGGATAAGGTGATCTGCCAGGCGGCCGCCGTGCTGCTGCTGTTTTCGATCTCGAGCGCGCCGGCAAAGGCGCAGTTCCTCGGCGGCGGAGGCGCCGGCGGCGAGGACATGATGACCCAGATGGCGCCGATGCTGGAGATGATGAAGGCGAAGATGGGCAAGCGCCGCTTCGCCATGCTGATGCAGACCATGGGTCCGATGATGAGCCGCATGATGGAGAACGGCGGCGGCGGGCTCGGCGGCATGATGGGGGGCGGCGGCAGCCTGAGTGGCGGCAATTTCGGCGGTGGCTTCGGCGCGCCGAACTACGGCGGCTACACGCCGATGGGCGCAGGCGGCTACATGCCGACCGGAATGGGCGGCATGGGTGGCGGCGACATCATGGGTATGCTGGGTGGTTCCGGCGGCGGCGACATGATGGCGATGATTCCGCAGCTGATGCGGCTCGCCAATGTCGGCGGCGGTGGCGGCCATCGCCGCCACAGGCACCGCTAATCGGCAGCCGACAGAGCCGGCCTGATCGCAGGCTTGCTCTCGCGCGGCCCCCAGCGTGTCAGCACCACGCTGGAGCTCGAGAGCAGGCCGAGCACGACCATCGAGCTCGCGGCCAGCCAGAAGAAGCTCTGCGCGGTGGCGTCGTGCGTCGACAGCCACCAGCCGATCGCCGCGATGTAGATCAGGCGCGCGGTCTGCGCCAGCACCGGCCCGATCACCTTGGCCGCGCCCTGCGACGAGAAATACATTGTCGAGGCGAGCCCGATGAAGGCGTAGAACGGCGCCACCGTCGACAGATATTGATGGCTGGTCGCACGCACCGTTGCGCTGTCGGTGAAGATGTTGACCCAGAGATCCGGGAACAGCGCGACGAGGCACGCCGGCGCGCCGACGGCGACGAACGCGCTCGCACCGGCGATCCAGGCGATGCGCCGGGCGCGCGCGATGCGCACCGCGCCGATCGCCATGCCGATCATCGGCACCGAAGCGATGCCGAACGAGAACGCGATCGAGGTCAGCAAAAATTCCAGCCGCGCGCCGATGCCGTAGCCGGCGAGGATCGCAGTGCCGAACTTTGCCAGCATGTGGGTGAAGATCGAGATCGTCAGCACCGATTGCAGCGGCGAGAAGCAGGCGATGGCGCCGACCTTCAGGATATCGAAGAACATCGCCCATTGAACGCGAAGCCCGCGCAGTTTCGGCACGATTCGGGCGCGGCCGGATAACAGGTACCAGCCCATCACGCAGATATTCACGGAATAGGCGATCAGCGAGCCGGCCGCGACGCCGCGCATGCCGAACTGCGGCACGGGCCCGAGCCCGAGGCCCAGCGTGCCGCCAAGCACAACCTGCATGACCGCGGAATTCAGCATCAACAGCGAGGGCAGCTTCATGTTGCCGGTGCCGCGCAACACGCCCGCCATGGTGTTGAGCAGCCACGGCAGCACGGCCCCGCCAAAAAACACCTGTGTGTAGGCGACCGCATGCGTCAGCACATCCCCCCGTCCGCCGAGCATTTCCAGAACGCGCGGCCCGAAGATCAGCATGCCCAGCATGAAGACGAGGCCGAAGGTGATGCCGATCAGCAGCGCATGTGCGGCGAGCGTGCCGGCGCGCTCGCGGTCGCCTGCGCCGAGCGCCCGCGCGATGGCCGACGCCACGGCGCCGCCCATGGCCCCGCCGGACATGGTCATGGTCAGGATCACTGTCGGAAACACCAGCGCCATTGCCGCCAGCGCCTCGACGCCGAGCCGGCCGATATAGGAGGTCTCCGCGATCACCACACAGGTGCCGGCCGACAGCGCGACCACGTTCGGCCAGGCGAGGCCGAGCAGCGTGCGCAGAATCGGCCCGTCCATCAGCGCGCTTCGTACCGGCCGCGGAGGCGGCGGCAACGGACGCTCTTGTTCATCGACCGGGATTTCGGCGATGTCGGACATGTCCTCTCCCGGGCGCAGGCCATTCGCGGCGCGGCAATGCGTAGGTGTGCCAATAAATTTCTTCGCGCGGAAGGCGCGGCGACAGGCTTAGCACGGCAATTGCCGATTCCTCCTGCGCCGGATGCAGGCGTGCCCTGCGGCAGCGCATTTCAAGTGGTGGAATTACTCAATGGTCCACACCAGCGGCGGCCGACCGCCCGCTGTCGGGCGCAGGTGCACGCCGATGTGCCGCCCGCATCCGGCAGCGAGCCCCTCGAACAACCCTTCCAGCACCTTGGTGCAGGCGCGATGATAGTCGGCGACGTCATCCATCAGCTTCCAGCTCTGCTGACGAAATTCAAACGTGCCTTCTGACGCGGTCGTCTCGGCAGAGTCATCCTGCGCGGCAATCAGCGCATTCAGGAACGCTGCGAACTCGCTGGCGCCACCGCGGCTCATGGACAGTGCCGCCGCGACCTCGTCAAAATACTGCATCCCGATCAGCTTGCCGGTGAGGTGCAGGAGATAGCCGGCGTCTTCCGGGCCGAACAATTGCACCATCACGGGCGCGGCGGTGCGCACATATTCCATCGCGTAGTTGCGATAGGCTTTTTCCAGCCGCGGTTTTGGCCAGCTCGAAACAGGTAGCGCAGGCGCACTCTTCGCATCGAACAGCGGCGCTTCCAGATGACGCGCGAAGACCAGGCGCTGATCCAGCTCGAGCGGGTGGTCGTACTGATAATAATAGCCTTCGAGCCCATCCTGACCGTCGACGCTCTGCTTGGTGCAGACGAAGCCGAGCCTGGTATCGCCGAGCGCGACGCCATTGTTGGCGTGCCAGCCGCGCAGCATCGCGCGGCTGACCTCACCCGGCACGCCGCAGATCGCGGTGCCCTTCCAGATCCAGCGCGGCGGCGGATAGCGGATCCAGGCTTTGCGATCGCTCTCATACATGTACTCGACATGCACGCCGCCGATCCAGTTGGAGAGATAGTGATATTGCGCGGCGGCCACCGCAGGCGGCAGATGACTGAGACCGAGCTTTTCGAGCCCCGGCAGGAAGCGCTCCTGCTGCTGGCGGCGAAACACGCGGAAGACGAATTCGGCAGCATCCGCCGTGCCGCGCCGTGTGACGACGGTGAGGATGAGTCCGGTGAAATAGGCGTGATAGAGGTCGGCGACCGCACGCCAGCGCTTCCATTGCGCTTCCTCTGCTGCGTCTGTTGCGGCGGTCATGTTCGCTCCCGATCGTTGTTTTGATCGAGTGTGTCACTGCGCCCTGTACGAGGCAACCTGACGCTCAAGCAGAGCGCCCTGCACGCCAGCCCGTCAATTCCGCATCACGAATTTTGCGCAAGCCTGGCCGCGCGCTCGCGCTCGACGCGTTCGGTGACGTCGCGCGCCATCGCGACCGATCCGACCACGGCACCACCGGCATCGCGCACCAGCGCGAAGGTCATCTCGATGTAGAGCTTGCGTCCGCTCTTGTGCAACGCGCGGGTCAGCGTCGGCCTGCCCGCGAGCTTCATCGCCCCGGTGGCAAGCGCAGCTTCGAAGCCCTTCCAGTGCGCGGCACGCAGATGTTCGGGAATGATCAGATCGAGGTTCTGGCCGAGCGCCTCGTCCGCCGAGAAGCCGAACAGTGTGGTCGATGCGCGATTCCAGCGCGTGATGGTGCCGGAGCGATCCGAATAGATCAGCGCGTCCGCGACGTCGTCGACGATCCTTGCGTCGAGTTCGGATTGAACACTCATCTCGCCACCTCGCATGCAGCCGGATTTCAGCTTGCATCCCGGCAGTAGTCAATCGAGAGGCTGCGGCGTACTGGATGCCCCGGTCAAGCCGGGGCATGACAGTAGGGTGTGTAGCTACACCCGAAAATGCTTCGATAGTTTGAGCCCCTGCGCCTGGTAGTTCGAGCCGATGCGCTGGCCGTACATCGCGTCGGGGCGCGACAGCATTTTCTCGTAGACGAGACGGCCGACGATCTGGCCGTGCTCGAGGATGAACGGCACCTCGCGCGAGCGCACTTCGAGCACGGCGCGCGATCCCTGCCCGCCAGCGCCGGCATAGCCGAAGCCGGGATCGAAGAAGCCGGCATAGTGCACGCGGAACTCGCCGACCAGGGGATCGAACGGCACCATCTCCGCGGCGTAATCGGGCGGCACCTGCACGGCTTCCTTGGAGGCGAGGATGTAGAACTCGCCGGGATCGAGGATCAGGCTGCCGTCGGGACGCGCCGAGATCGGTTCCCAGAAATCCTCCACCGCATAGCCGGAGCGGCGGTCGACGTCGACGACACCGGTGTGGCGCTTGGCGCGATAGCCGACGAAGCCGTTGGCCTTCTCGCCGGAGAGATCGACGGAGACGGCGACGCCGCCGGTGAGATCGGCATCATCGAGATCGACGAGACGCTCAGTCGCATGCAGCGCCTCGAGCTCGTCGATGTTGAGGATCGCATCTCCGGTGCGGAAGCGCACCTGACTCAAGCGCGAGCCCTCACTGACCAGCACCGGAAACGTCTTCGGGCTGATCTCGGCGTAGAGCGGGCCGTGATAGCCGGCGCCGATCATGTCGAAGCGGCGGGTGCCGTCGGCGATGACGCGGGTGAAGACATCGAGCCGGCCGGTCGAGCTTTTCGGGTTGGCGGCGGCGACGATCTCCGGCGGCAGCGCCAGGCTTTCCAGGAGCGGCACGATGTAGACGCAGTTGGTCTCCAGCACCGCGCCATCGGCGAGGCTGAACTCGTGCAGCTTCAACTCGTCGATGCGCTCGGCGACGGTCGCGCCGGGACCCGGCAGGAAGCTGGCGCGAACGCGATACGCGATGTCGCCGAGGCGAAGGTCGAGGCTCGCCGGCTGGATCTGGCTTTCGACGAAGTCATAAGCGGGCAGGATGAGGCCCGCCTTCGCCATCGCCGCGATCATGCGGTCGGGCAGGATACCATTGGCGTCGGCGGCAACCGTGAAGCTCAACCGGGGGTCCTCGTCAGGGGTCAAATGCATCCGGACATGCGGGAAATAGCAGCCTTTTACGGCTATCCGATGGACGCCTTGACGGAAAGGCCATTGCGGAATATGAGCATCACTTATCCCGTGGTGATTTGAGCCGGCCGGCTTGCAGCCACGTTAAATAAGTCGCTAAACAGGCCGGGGACCTCTGTGATCCCGGCCCGTGGAAGTTATCCAGGCCGGTTTTTTTGTGACCATTTTCGATGGTCACGCAGAGGAGGTCCTATGTCGAAGTCCCCGGCGTCCACCACGCAATACCGTCCCGAAACCCGACTGGTCCATTCCGGCACCCTGCGCTCGCAATATGGCGAGACGTCGGAGGCGCTGTTCCTGACCCAGGGCTACGTCTACAACAGCGCCGAGGAGTGCGAGGCGCGGTTCAAGGGCGAGGACCCCGGCTTCATCTATTCGCGCTATTCCAACCCGACCATCTCGATGTTCGAGCGCCGCATGATCGAGCTCGAAGGCGCCGAAGCCGCCCGCTCGGCGGCGACCGGCATGGCCGCGGTGACGACCGCGATCCTGGCGCCGCTGAAGGCCGGCGATCATGTGGTGGCCTCCCGTGCCCTGTTCGGCTCGTGTCTCTACGTCATTCAGGATCTCTTGCCACGCTACGGCATCGAGACCACGCTGGTCGACGGAGCCGATCTCGACCAGTGGCAGCGCGCCTTGAGGCCGAACACCAAGACGTTTTTCCTGGAGAGCCCGACCAACCCGACGCTCGACGTGCTCGACATTCCAGGGATCGCCGAGATCGCGCACAGCGGCGGCGCGCGGCTCGTCGTCGACAACGTGTTCGCGACGCCGATCTGGCAGAGCCCGCTCGCGCTAGGGGCAGACGTCGTCGTCTATTCCGCGACCAAGCACATCGACGGCCAGGGCCGTTGTCTCGGCGGCATCATCCTGTCGTCGGAAGCGTTCATCGCCGAGCACATCCACAATTTCATGCGCCAGACCGGCCCGTCGATCTCGCCGTTCAACGCATGGGTCCTGCTCAAGGGCCTGGAAACGCTGGGCGTACGCGTGCGCGCGCAGACCGAGACGGCGGGACGCATCGCCGACGTGCTGGCGAGCCATCCGAAGATTTCGCGGCTGGTCTATCCCGGCCGCGCCGATCATCCGCAGGCAGCTCTCGTGAAGAAGCAGATGCGCGGCGGCTCGACGCTGGTCGGCTTCGAGGTCGAGGGCGGCAAGCAGGGTGCGTTCCGCGTGCTCAACGAGCTCAAGCTTGCAAAAATCTCGAACAATCTCGGCGATGCCAAGAGCCTCGTCACGCATCCGGCGACCACGACGCATCAGCGCCTCAAGCCGGAAGACCGCGCCGCGCTCGGCATCAGCGAGGGCTTCATCCGCTTCTCGGCGGGGCTCGAGCATGTGGACGATCTGATCGAGGATCTGACCGCGGCGCTGGAGAAGGCGTGAGGCGATTGGGCTCTTGTAGGGTGGGCAAAGCGACTTGTCCGCCGTAGCTCGAAGAGCGAAGGCGGAAGCGTGCCCACCATTCACGATCATATCGCCGATAGATGGTGGGCACGGCGCGCGAAGAGCGCGCCTTTGCCCACCCTACGGCACCGAGCCTACATCGGCCGATACGTTCGCACGTCCGCGGGCACGTTGACGCCGAGCTTGATCTGGCCGACGGAGCGGATGATGTCGTCGCCGAGGATCTGCGCGAAGCAGGCATAGCCCCAATCGTTCATATGCAGGCCGTCGGCGATCACGAAACTCTCGACCGGGATCGATTGATTCTCGTGCCAGTCGCGCATCACCTCGAAGCGGGGGAAGATGCCGACGTGACGGAGCTCGGCGACCTTCCCGAGCAGGTGCACCATCTTGCCGGCGCTCTCCTTGCGCTGGTTGACGGCTGGCGAATATTGCGGATCGACCAGCACGATGTCGGCGCCGCCAGCGGCCTGGATGCGGGAGATACCGTCCTCGACCATCTTGGCGGTGTCACCGGGATCGAGATTGCGCAGCACCGCATTGGTGCCGACCTGCCAGATCACGAGATCCGGATGCACGTCGATCACCTCCTTCTGGAGGCGCTTCATCATCTCGGGTGCGTCCTCGCCGCCGACGCCGGCGTTGATGACGGTGATGTCGGCGGTCGGATATTGCCGGCGGAGCTGCGCGGCGAGACGGTTCGGATAGTTGAAATCGGGCGAGCTCGCGCCATAGCCTGCCGTCGACGACGAGCCGAACGCAACGATCACGACGGGTTTGCCGGCGACGAGCTTGCCCGCGACATGCGGCAGCGAGCCCATCGCCTTCGAGCCACCCTTCGGCGTGAGGCAGGGCACGCGGCTGAAAATGTCCCCGGCGGATTTCGCGACCTGCTTCACCTTGTCGATGGCGCGGGCGGTCACGCCGCGCTGCTCGTGGGACGTCGCGGCGACGGTGGTCTGGGAGGGCGAAGCGGAAGCCGGACTAGCGGCCTGCTGCGGCGCGGGCGTTGCCTGCGTGGCCTGCGCCTGCACTGGTGCCAGCGACACCGGCGTCAGCATCAGCAGAGCCGCCGCGGGCGCAGCCAGCCATGCCGTCAACCAAAAAGGGCGGAGAGAACTCATTAACGCTAGACCTCAATTTTGCTGCTGGGCCGGCCCCAGATGGGCTGCGTCGATCACAAACTGTGCCAACGCCCGGCCAAGGCAGTCATGGACCTGTTTCGCCAGCTCTGGCCCGCGGGACGGGCTGAACAGGTCGAACTGACCCTGATCATTCCACTGCCGCATGATCGCGAAACGGTCGAACAGCGGGATGTCATGCTCCTGCGCCACCACCCGCATATTGTCGAGATAGGGCGGCACCGAGATCATGGTTTCGGTACGCGGGCTGTACTGCAAGTTCATCAACACGACGTCAGCCCCTGCTTTTTGCAGCGCGGAAACCCCTTCGGTCACCGCCCCGCGAAAATCATCGGGATCAATCGCTCGGATAGCATCCACAGTCCCGGTCTGCCAGATGACCAAAGTAGGCCTTTTTGCTTCCATCAGCTTAACGAAGGTGGCGGCCGCCTCCTCGGCCGTCTTCTTGCTCTGTATTTCTACGGAGACGTGCACAGTCTCCGACGGCAGCAGCCTGTCCTGCAGGATGGCCTGCATGCGCGCCGGATAGGAGCTGTCCTCCGAGGCCGGAATCGTGGTCGAACGGCTGCCAATGACCAGGATTTCCAGCGGTTTGCCGGCCTTGATGGCATCGGCGACCCGGGGAAGCTGGCTTTCAGTGGTGAGCAGATAGGATGGCAATTCGCAGGCTGGGGGCGCGGCCGGAGCAGCCGGCACGGCATCGCCCGCGCGCGCCAGGGGCGCGGCGAGGTTACCGCACAGCAGGACCAGGCTCAGGAGAACCTTCGCCTTCATCAGCCCCCTCCCGCCAGATCGGCGTTGCCGACGGCGTTTTTGGTTTTCGCACCGCTCTTGTCAGCCACGCGCTTGTACCACGAAATCACCCACGCAACGCCCCACATGATCAGGATTCCGGAGAGACTAATCAGCGCATGCATGGCTGCGCCGCCGGAGACTTCGGCCAGGATGAAATGGCCGGCGAAGGCGAGGAAGACGCCGAGACAAAAGATCTCCAGGGAATGCTGGCCGCAGAGGATCAGCGGCCGCAGCCAGGGCGATTTCAGGCCCGGCCATTCCCGGGGCAGGAAGCGAACGGTGAGTGCGGCGAACGCCAGGAAATGCGTGAAGCGCAGCACGTCGAGATCGGCCTTGTCGATCGGATACATCCACTGCTCGAGCCGCCTCGGCATGAAGTGGGAGAGCTGCGGCACATACCAGGTCAGCGTCACGTAGAACGCCGCGACCAGATAGGCGATCGATATCCACATCGTGACGCGGGACGCCAGGATGCGCGACATGCGTCGCGCACCTCCGAGCGCACACCATGCGCCGAATACGAAAAGCAATTGCCAGGCGAAGGGATTGAACGCCCAGAAGCCGTTCGGATAGGCCGACAGATAGAGGTCGTATTCCCAGGTCACCGCGTAGAGCAGAACCGAGAGGCCGAGCGTCACGTCGGGCCGCCATTTCATCAGCCACAAGATCAAGGGCAGCGCCAGCATCAGCACGATATAGAGCGGCAGCACGTCCATGTTGACCGGACGAAAGCGCAGCAGCAGCGCCTGCACGATCGTGACGTCGGGCTGCTTGAGGAAATCCATGATGCCCATCTCTTCGGTGTAGAGCGGGTTCTCGAACCTGGTCGCAACGTAGGAGATTTCGGCGAGGAAGATCGTGAACAGAAAGACGTGGGCGACATAGATCTGCCAGACGCGCCGTAGGATGCGCGCGGTAGCGACGACGAAGCCGCTTTCGAGCATGGCACGACCGTAGACGAACGCCGCGGTGTAGCCGGAGATGAAGATGAAGATCTCGGTGGCGTCGCTGAAGCCGTAATTGCGGATCGTGAACCAGGTCAAAAGGCTCGGCGGCAGATGGTCGACGAAGATCAGCCACAGTGCGAGCCCGCGGAACAGGTCGAGCCGGAGCTCGCGCTCGCCGATGGCGGGCAGCGTGATGGCCGGCGCGGCGGAGCGCAGCTTCGCCTCCGCAGGTCTGGCCTCCGCAGGCTTGCCGGTTCCCGCGATCGTCGATCCCGTCACTTGGTCGGCAATGGTCATCGGGGGTTCGAAACCCTTCCGCAAATCGCGACGTGTCATGGAGTGTACAGGTCTGGCCGTCGTCTCGCAAAGCGGCCGGATCACATTGGGTCTACTTCCTCGGCAATTCTGGCGGCACGATGTCACCAAAACCGCCTGCGGGCGTTGGTTCCCGGCCGGGTTTTCGTTATGATGGCAGCCATGTATCGCGCCGTGACCCGCCAGATCGAAGTGACCGTCGAGCCGAACTTTGTTCCGGAGCAGTCGTCGGCTGACCGCTCCCGCTATTTCTGGTCCTACACCATCGTCATCACCAATTCCGGCGACGAAACCGTGCAGCTGAAGACGCGGCACTGGATCATCACCGACGCCACCGGCCGCCAGCAGGAGGTCAGGGGCGAGGGCGTCGTCGGCGAGCAGCCGACCCTGGCTCCCGGCGAGCGCTTCGAATACACCTCCGGCGTGCCGCTCGCGACCGCCTCGGGCTTCATGACCGGCCGCTACCAGATGGTCAGCGAAAGCGGCGAACGCTTCGAGATCGACGTGCCGACATTCTCGCTGGACAGCCCGGACAACAAGCGGGTGTTGAATTAGCGCGGTGCCGTAGGGTGGGCAAAGGCGCAAAGCGCCGTGCCCACCATTCCAAACGTGGCGCATAAGATGGTGGGCACGCTGCGCTTTGCCCACCCTACGGCTGGATTGCTTCGCTGCGCGCGCAATGACGGAGGATGCGATGCCTACGCGTCTTCCACGCCCGCCTCGTGCGGCGTGAACTGGTACACCGACGAGCAGAACTCGCAGGTCACGACGACCTTGTCGTCCTTGACCATCGCGGCGCGGTCGTCGGGCGAGAAGCTCTTCAGCATCGCACCGACCGCGTCGCGCGAGCAGGAGCATTGCGCCTTCAGCACCAGCGGATTGAACACGCGCACGCCACGCTCGTGGAACAGGCGGAACAGCAGCCGCTCGCCGGAGAGTTCGGGGTCGATCAGCTCGACGTCCTCGACGGTCTCGACCAGCGAACGCGCCTCGACCCAGGCGTCGTCTTCGGCGACAGCATGCACCTCGGCGCCTTCGGGCGCATCGCCGGGATGCAAATCGGCCTGACGCGCGCGCTCGGGCGCCTTCGGCAGGAACTGCATCAGCATGCCGCCGGCGCGCCAGCGATGCTTGCCGCCGTCGTTCGAGCGCCACTCCTCACCGACCGCGAGACGCACGCGCGTCGGGATCTGCTCGGAGCGCATGAAATATTCGTGGGCGGCATCTTCCAGGCTGCCGCCGTCGAGCGCGACCAGACCCTGGTAGCGGCTCATGTCGGGACCCTGGTCGATGGTCATGGCGAGATGACCGTTACCGAGGAGCGTGCCGGAATCCTTTGTCTCGCCGAGGCGCTCGGCATCGTAGCGCGCATAGGCGCGCAGGCGATCCGGCGCCATGTAGTCGACGACCAGGAACGACACCGGACCGTCGGTCTGGGCCTGGAGGATGAAGCGGCCCTCGAACTTCAGCGCCGAGCCGAGCAGCGTCGTCAGCACGATGGCCTCGCCGAGCAGCTTGCCCACGGCAGCGGGATAATCGTGCTTGGTCAGGATCTCGTCGAGCGCGGGACCGAGCCGCACGAGGCGGCCGCGCACGTCGAGTGCGTCGACCTCGTACGGCAGCACGGCGTCATCGATGGGAACCGCTGATGGTGCGCGAACCGGGCCTTCAGGCCCGGTATTCATGTCAGGGGATTGGGAAACCATGGCGCTTTATCTGGGGTCGATGGAGGAAAATGGAAGAGGGCTCAAGGGCGGTGTGTTCCGGATGCACTTATGATCGCACAGGATCCTGCAAATTCGATGTCGTCCCGGGGCGCGCAAAGCGCTGATACGGGACCCATAGCCACAGGATTACGCGATAGCCCGCGTAGCCCGGATGGAGCGTAGCGCAATCCGGGACCACTCCAACTGCGGACACAAACCCGGATTTCGCTGCGCTCCATCCGGGCTACAAGTGAGATTACTTCACCGCGTCAAAGCACCAGGCCAGAATGCCCTTCTGCGCATGCAGGCGGTTTTCGGCCTCGTCGAACACGACCGATTGCGGGCCGTCGATCACCTCGTCGGTGACCTCCTCGCCGCGATGGGCGGGCAGGCAATGCATGAACAGCGCATCGGTTTTGGCCAGCGACATCAGCTTCGAATTGACCTGATAGGGCTTGAGCACGTTGTGACGGTGCTCGCCTTCCTTGTCGCCCATCGACACCCAGGTGTCGGTGACGACGCAGTCGGCGCCCTTCACGGCGGCCTCGGGATCGGTGCCGAGCACGATCGGCGCGCCGGTGGCCTTGATGAAGTCCCGCATCACCTTTTTCGGCGCAAGCTCCGGCGGCGTCGCGACATTGAGCTTGAACTTGAAACGCTCGGCGGCATGCGCCCAGGACGCCAGCACATTGTTGTCGTCGCCGGTCCAGGCCACCGTCCTGCCCTCGATCGAGCCGCGATGCTCTTCGTAGGTCATGAGGTCGGCCATCACCTGGCAAGGGTGCGAGCGCCGTGTCAGGCCGTTGATGACGGGCACCGTCGCATATTCCGCCAGCTCCAGCAGGGCCTCGTGATTGAGGATGCGGATCATGATGGCGTCGACATAGCGCGACAGCACGCGCGCCGTGTCGGCGATGGTCTCGCCGCGGCCGAGCTGCATCTCGGCGCCGGTCAGCATGATGGGCTCGCCACCGAGCTGGCGCATGGCGACGTCGAACGAGACGCGGGTGCGCGTGGACGGACGCTCGAAGATCATCGCCAGCGTCTTGCCTTCCAGCGGCTTCACCGGCTGGTGCGCTTTCTGCTTCGCCTTCATGGCGGAGGAGGCCGCGAGCATGCTCTTGAGCTCCGACAACGGGAGCTCGTTGATATCCAGAAAGTGCTTCGGGGACTTGCTCATCAGCTTGCCGCCCGCTTGGTCTGACTGGACGAGATCGCGGCGCAGGCGCGCTCGAGCCGCCCGACGCTGTCCTCGATCTCGGCTTCGGTGACGATCAAGGGCGGCAGGAAGCGCACGACATTGTCGCCGGCGCCGACCGTGAGCAATTTTTCGTTGCGCAACGCCGCGCCGAGATCGCCTGACGGCACCACGGCCTTGATGCCGATCAGAAGGCCTTCGCCGCGCACTTCGCTGACGATGTCGGGATAACGATCGATCACGGAGGCGAGCTTCTGCTTGAGCAGCAGCGACATCTTCTGCACGTGGTCGAAGAAGCCGGGCTTGAGCATGACGTCGAGCACGGCGTTGGCAGCTGAGATCGCGAGCGGATTGCCGCCGAAGGTCGAGCCGTGCGAGCCGGGCCCCATGCCGGCAGCCGCATCCGCGGTCGCCAGCACCGCGCCGATCGGGAAGCCGCCACCGAGCGCCTTGGCCAGCGACATCACGTCAGGCGTGACGCCGGTGCGGCGATGCGCGAACAGATCGCCGGTGCGGCCCATGCCGGTCTGCACCTCGTCGAACGCGAGCAGCAGGCCCTTCTCGTCGCAGAGCTGGCGCAACGCCCTCAGGAAGGCGGGCGTTGCCGAACGCACGCCACCCTCGCCCTGGATCGGCTCGATCAGGATGCCGGCGGTCTGCGGACCGATCGCCTTCTTGACGGCTTCGATATCGCCATGCGGGACCTGGTCGAAGCCGTCCATCGGCGGGCCAAACCCTTCGAGATATTTTGCCGAACCGGTCGCGGCGAGCGTTGCCAGCGTGCGGCCGTGGAAGGCGCCTTCGAAGGTGATGATGCGGTAACGTTCCGGATGACCCTTGGAGAAGTGATGATGGCGGACGAGCTTGATCACACCTTCCAGCGCTTCGGCGCCGGAATTGCAGAAGAACACGAAGTCCGCGAAGCTTTCGTTGCACAGACGCGCGGCGAGCTTCTCGCCGTCCGGGCTCTGGAACAGGTTCGACATGTGCCAGAGTTTGGTGGCCTGCTCCTGCAACGCCTTGACCAACGCAGGATGAGCATGGCCGAGCGCATTCACCGCCACGCCCGAGGTGAAATCGAGATAGCGATCGCCATTGGTCGCAATCAGCCAGCAGCCTTCACCGCGCTCGAAACCGAGGTCGGACCTGGCAAAAACGGGGAGCAAATGCGGCGCTGCGCTGTTAGTCATGACGATCACTTGAATGTTGCGGACGGTGTGAGCGTGCATTGCGCAACGCACCATTGACCGGCCCGGAAAACGAAACGTGCCGCCTTTTAAGGGCGGCACGTGTGACTATCTTATGCCTGGTGAAACCGGTGTCAATGCCGCCCGGAAAGCCTCGCGAAACGCAGAATCCGTAGTCTTGCGGTGGCGATTTTGCGTATTTCCGCCACGGAACATGTGGAAGCGAGTCGGCGGACTCTTGCGCGTGAGTCACGCCATATTGTAGCGTTTGGCTTGTCAGATACGACATCTCGTGCAGCAGTTCTGATCCTCTAAGTCCTCATGTACCGGCGTAAGCGTTCGGGCGCATCTGGTGCGCCCGGCGAGCCTTAAGGGATTCTGGCGGCACGGGTTTTTCGAAGCTTAGGCATTCGCCGTGCGGCCGCCAGGATGGCAGGCGCCGGCGAAGGAAAGGGTGCAATGACCGTTTTGACCTGGTCGGATGATCGCGTCGAGCAGCTGAAAAAGCTCTGGGAGGCCGGGCTTTCGGCCAGCCAGATCGCCGCTGAACTCGGCAATGTGACCCGCAATGCCGTAATCGGCAAAGTGCACCGGCTCGGCCTGTCGGGCCGCGCCAAGAGCCCTTCATCGGCAGCGCCGCGGCCGCGCAAGGCGCGCCCCGCCCAGCACATGATGCGGGTGACACGCCCGATCGCGCGCGGCAACACCGCGCTGGCGCAGGCCTTCGAAGTCGAGGTCGAGGCCGAACCGGTCACCTACGACAACGTCGTGCCGATGAGCCAGCGGCTGTCGCTGCTGGAGCTGAACGAGGCGACCTGCCACTGGCCGGTCGGCGATCCCTCGAGCCCGGATTTCTTCTTCTGCGGCGGCAAGGCGCTCTCCGGCCTGCCCTACTGCGCCCAGCACTCGCGCGTGGCGTATCAGCCCGCGGCCGATCGCCGGCGCGCGCCGGTGAAGCCGGGTCCGCGCTGAGGTATCGGATTAGCTGACTACGAAGACGGCGCCGTCACGCGATGACGGCTCAACTCACTCGGTGTCGTCCCTGCGAACGCAGGGACCCATAATCCCGGCGCGTAGTTATTGCGCGGGATGATCACTCCGAGTCGTCGCCAAACCACTCCCTGTGGTTATGGGTCCCCTGAGTTCACAGGGACGACATCGAGGATGCGGTGGCAGCCCGCTAAATCACGTCTGCCACAGCAACCCCTTACGCCTGCTCCGCCTTCGCAAAACGATCGTCCAGTGCGTAGCCCGCGCCGCGGACGGTGCGGATCGGGTCCTGCTCGCGGCCGAGATTGAGCAGCTTGCGCAGGCGGCCGATATGGACGTCGACGGTGCGCTCGTCGATGTAGATGTCGCGGCCCCAGACGCTGTCGAGCAGCTGCTCGCGCGAGAACACGCGGCCGGGATGCTCCAGGAAGAACTCCAGCAGACGATATTCGGTCGGACCGAGATCGATCGGCCGGCCCGAACGCGCCACGCGACGCTTGTCGCGGTCAAGCTCGATGTCGCCATAGGCGAGCACCGTGGCAAGCCGCTCCGGGCTGGCGCGCCTGAGCAGGCCCTTCACGCGTGCCAGCAGCTCCGGGACCGAGAACGGCTTGACGATGTAGTCGTCGGCGCCGGTCGCAAGGCCCCGCACCCGCTCGCTCTCCTCGCCGCGCGCGGTGAGCATGATGATCGGGAGCTGCTTGGTCTCGGGCCGGGTGCGCAGCCGCCGGCACAGCTCGATGCCGGAGAGGCCCGGCAGCATCCAGTCGAGCACGATCAAATCGGGGATGTGCTCCTTGAGGCGGGTGTCGGCGTCGTCGCCGCGCATCACCGTCTCGACGTCATAGCCGTCGCCTTCGAGGTTGTAGCGGAGAAGCTCGGTGAGAGCTTCCTCGTCCTCAACCACCATAATGCGTGCGCCCATGGTGTTCGTCGCTCCTTAAGTGTTCGGGACCGTCGTGGCGAAGGTCGTCATGTCGCCCTTCGGCCGCTTGTCGGTGATCGCCTGGCCCTCGATCATGTAGAACACGGTCTCGGCGATGTTGGTGGCGTGGTCACCGATGCGCTCGATGTTCTTGGCGCAGAACATCAGATGGATGCAGAACGAGATGTTGCGCGGATCCTCCATCATGTAGGTGAGGAGCTCGCGGAACAGCGAGGTGCAGATGGCGTCGACTTCCTCGTCGCCCTTCCACACCGCCATCGCCGCCGGCAGATCGTGCGCGGCATAGGCATCCAGCACCGACTTGACTTGTTGCTGCACGAGGTCGGTCATGTGCTCCAGACCGCGGAACAGCTTGAGCGGATGGAAATCCGTCTCCAGCGCCGCGACGCGCTTGCCCATGTTCTTGGCGAGGTCGCCGATCCGCTCGAGATCGGTCGCGACGCGCATGGCGCCGACGATCTCGCGCAGATCCACCGCCATCGGCTGGCGGCGCGCGATGGTGAGAACGGCGCGCTCCTCGATCTTCTTCTGGAGCGCGTCGAGCTCGGCGTCGATGGTCACGACGCGCTGGCCGAGCGCGACGTCGCGGCGGATAAGCGCGTCGACGGAATCGACGATCATGCGCTCGGCGATGCCGCCCATCTCGGCGACCAGGCGCGTGAGCTCCTGGAGGTCGGTGTCGAAGGCCTTTGCGGTATGTTCAGAACCCATGTTCCGTCTCCTCAGCCGAACCGGCCGGTGATGTAATCCTGCGTGCGCCGGTCGGTCGGCGACGTGAAGATCTTGCTGGTGTCGTCGAACTCGATCAGCTCGCCGAGATACATGAAGGCGGTCTTGTCGGAGACGCGCGCCGCCTGCTGCATGTTGTGGGTGACGATCGCGATCGTGTAGTTCTCGGACAGCTCCTGGATCAGCTCCTCGACCTTGGCGGTCGAGATCGGGTCGAGCGCCGAGCAGGGCTCGTCGAACAAGATCACCTCGGGCCGCACCGCGACCGTGCGGGCGATGCAGAGGCGCTGCTGCTGGCCGCCGGAGAGCGACAGGCCGGAGGCGTTGAGCTTGTCCTTGACCTCGTTCCACAGCGCGCCACCGCGCAGCGCCTTCTCGACGCGGTCGTCCATCTCGGACTTCGAGATCTTCTCGTAAAGGCGGATGCCGAAGGCGATGTTCTCGTAGATCGTCATCGGGAACGGCGTCGGCTTCTGGAACACCATGCCGACGCGGGCGCGCAGCAAATTGAGGTCCAGCTTGGGGTCGAGGACGTTGGTCTGGTCGAGCATGAGCTGACCGGTGACGCGCTGGCCCGGATAGAGGTCGTACATCCGATTGAAGATGCGCAGCAGGGTCGACTTGCCGCAGCCCGACGGGCCGATGAACGCCGTGACGCGGTTGGTGCCGAGCGCCAGATTGATGTTCTTCAGCGCGTGGTGCTCGCCGTAATAGAAATTGAGGTTGCGCACCGTCACCTTGGCCGGAGCTTCGGGCAGCACCGGCGCCTGGGGCAAACCACCGGCCGCGCTCATCGATACGGAAAGATCACTCATTTTGCGGTCCTCTCGGCGCTCAGAATGCGCGCGCCAATATTCAGGGCAAGAACGGTCAGGGTGATGAGCAGCGCGCCGCTCCAGGCGAGCTGCTTCCAGTAGGCGTAGGGGCTCTGCACGAAATTATTGATGGTGACCGGCAGGTTCGCCATCGTCTTGTTCAGACCCAGGCTGAAGAACTGGTTCGACAGCGCGGTGAAGAGCAGCGGCGCGGTCTCGCCGGCGACGCGGGCGGTGGCCAGCATCACGCCGGTGATGAGGCCCGAGCGCGCCGCGCGATAGGCGATGCGCTTGATCACCAGCGAGCGCGGCAGGCCGAGCGCCGAGGCCGCCTCACGCAGTGCGTTCGGCACCAGCAGCAGCATGTCCTCGGTCGTGCGCAGCACCACCGGGATGACGATCACCGCAAGCGCGAGGCAGCCGGCAATCGCCGAGAAGCCGCGCATCGGCACCACCACCGCACCATAGATGAACAGGCCGATGATGATCGAGGGCGCCGAGAGCAGGATGTCGTTGATGAAGCGGATCACCGAGGTCAGGCGGTCGTTGCGGCCGTACTCGGCGAGATAGGTGCCGGCGAACAGACCGAGCGGCGCGCCGATGCCGACGCCGAGCACGGTCATGATGATCGAACCCACGATGGCGTTGCGCAGGCCGCCCTCGGTCGAGCCCGGAGGCGGCGTGTCCGCAACGAAGAGCTCCAGGTTCAGGCCGGCAATGCCGTTGTAGAGCAGCGTCATCAGGATCAGCGCGAGCCATGTGACGCCGAAGGCAGCGGCAGCCAGGCAGAGCACACGGATGACGATGTCCATGCGGCGGCGGCGTGCGTAGATCGGGTTCATGTTACTTCCCCGCCTTCTTTTCAAGACGCATCAGCATCAACCGTGCAGCCGCGAGCACGAAGAATGTCAGCACGAACAGCAGCAGGCCGAGCAGGATCAGGCCGGACTGGTGCAGGCCGTCGCTCTCGGCGAACTCCGATGCGATCGCCGCCGAGATCGTGGTGCCCGGGGCAAAGATCGACGACGAGATGCGGAACGAGTTGCCGATGATGAAGGTCACCGCCATGGTCTCGCCGAGCGCGCGGCCGAGCGCCAGCATGACACCGCCGATGACGCCGACGCGGGTGTAGGGGATCACCACGCTGCGCACGACTTCCCAGGTGGTGCAGCCGACGCCGTAGGCGGCTTCCTTGAGCACCGGCGGGACCGTCTTGAACACGTCGACCGAGATCGAGGTGATGAAGGGCAGCACCATGATGGCGAGGATCAGCGCCGCGTTGAACAGGCTGAGATAGGACGGCGGGCCTGCGAAGATCGCGCCCAGCACGGGGACGCCGTCGAAGATCTTGATCATGAAGGGCTGGAACGTGTTGGCCAGGAACGGGCCGAGCACGAAGAAGCCCCACATGCCGTAGATGATCGAGGGAATGCCGGCGAGCAGCTCGATCGCCATGCCGATCGGGCGGCGCGCCCATTGCGGGCAGAGCTCGGTCAGAAAGATCGCAATGCCGAGACCGACCGGAATGGCGATCGCCATCGCGATGAAGGAGGTGATGAGCGTGCCGTAGATCGGGCCGAGCGCGCCGAGCACGGGCGGATCTGCCGACGGCGCCCAGCGCTGCGTCCACAGGAAGGCGAAGCCGTATTCCTTCATCGCCGGGAACGCGCCGACGATCAGCGAGATGATGATGCCACCGAGGATGAGGAGCACCGAGATCGCGGACAGCCGCGTGATCCAGTAGAAGGTGAGGTCGCCGAGCTTGAAGGCGCCCAAGGCCTTGGCGCGGTCATACGGTCCGGCGTCGTCGATTACATCGCTCTGAACGGCCATCTCTGCCACGCCGATCCCCTGTGCCCGTTTGATATACGCTTGTTGTCGGTCTTGTTGTTGGTCTTGCGCTCCGGATGCGGCGCGAGGCCGATCCGGAGCGGAGGTCTTGTGAGATCCCGGCGCCCAGTCCGGGACAAGAGCGCTTAGCTCTTGATCTCGGCAGCCCAGGTCTTCTCGATCAGCTGGACGACCGGGTCCGGCATCGGGATGTAGTCGAGTTCTTCAGCCGCCTTGCCGCCGCTCTTGAAGGCCCAGCGGAAGAACTTGATGGCTTCCTGCGAGGCTGCCTTGTCGGTGGCATCCTTGTGCATGAGGATGAAGGTCGCCGCCGTGATCGGCCAGGACTTGTCGCCGGGCTGGTCGGTCAGGATGACGTAGTAGCCGGGCGCCTTGGCCCAGTCGGCATTGGAAGCCGCGGCCTGGAAGGCCTCGACGGTCGGCTGCACCGGCTTGCCGGCCTTGTTGACGAGACCGGTGTAGGTCAGCTTGTTCTGCTTGGCATAGGCGTACTCGACGTAGCCGATCGAGTTCTTGGTCTGGCTGATGTTGCCCGACACGCCTTCGTTGCCCTTGGCGCCGACGCCGACCGGCCACTCGACCGCCGTGCCCTCACCGACCTTGCTCTTCCAGTCCGCGCTGGCCTTGGCGAGGTAGTTGGTGAAGTTGAAGGTGGTGCCCGAACCATCCGAGCGGCGGACCACGGTGATCGCGTCCGACGGCAGCTTCACGTTCGGATTGAGCTTCTTGATCGCGGCGTCGTCCCACTTGGTGATCTTGCCGAGATAGATGCTGGCCAGGGTCTCGCCGTCGAACACCAGCTCGCCGGGCTTCACGCCCTCGATGTTGACGACCGGAACGATGGCGCCCATCACCATCGGCCACTGGACGAGGCCGTCCTTCTCGAGCTGCTCGGCCTTGAGCGGCGCGTCGCTGGCGCCGAAGGTCACGGTCTTGGCCTGGATCTGCTTGATGCCGCCGCCGGAGCCGATCGACTGGTAGTTCAGACCGTTGCCGGTCTCCTTCTTGTAGGCGTCAGCCCACTTGGAATAGATCGGGAACGGGAACGTCGCACCGGCACCCGTGATGTCGGCAGCAAACGCCGCCGTCGCCGATGCGGCGACCAAGCCGGCAGCGACGATAGTTTTGATGAAATTCATGGTGGTCTCCATACAGGGGAGCGAAGCGCCATCCGCGCCCGATCGCGCTCCCCGTGCCGCCCCTTTAGGAGCGGTCGGCTGTGCTTTTACGAAGGTTTCGTGACAGCTGGATGACACGGCCAAGCGATTGAAATCGCTTGAATATCAGGTTGAAGCCGCGGTCTTCGCCTGGGGAAAACAGGCCGTGAAAACGGCGCCCTGCTTGGGCACGCTCTCGATCAAAAGCCGGCCGCGATGGCGGTTAAGAATATGTTTCACCAGCGATAATCCGAGCCCCGTCCCGCCCTGCGAGCGGCTGTCGCCGACGTCGACCCGGTAGAACCGCTCGGTCAGTCGCGGCAGATGCTCGGGCGCGATGCCGGGTCCGAAATCGCGGACCAGGACCCGGATTTCCTGAGTTCCATCAGTGGCTGCCGCGGCGGCCAGCGACACGATGACACGTCCGCCCGACGCCCCGTATTTGAGCGCGTTCTCGATCAGGTTCTCGAACAGGCGGAGCAATTCCTCGCGATCGCCCGCGATCATCACCGGGGTCTCAGGCAGATGGGTTTCGACCTCGACCTGGCGCTCCCGCGCCAGCGGCTCGAGCCCGTCGGCGACCTGGAAGATGATCGGCAGCAGGTCGACCAGGGTGTCGGGCCGCACATGGGCCGACAGCTCGACCCGCGACAGCGAGAGCAGATCGTCGATCAGGCGCGCCATCCGGGTCGCCTGGTTGTGCATGATGCCGAGGAACCGCTCGCGTGCCTTGGGATCGTCCTTGGCCTGGCCCTGGAGCGTGTCGATGAAACCCGACAGCGCGGCGAGCGGCGTGCGCAGCTCGTGGCTGGCATTGGCGACGAAGTCTGCGCGCATCTCCTCGACCCGGCGCAGCGGCGTCTGGTCGTGGAATGTCATCAGCATGCATTTGTCGGCGCCGCCGAAGGAGGTCGGCACCGGCACCGGTGTGATGGTCAGCTCCATCCAGCGGTCGACCGGCACATGGTCGAGATAGGTCGTGCGCCGCGGCTCGGTGGTCGCGATCGACTCCCGCAGCGCCGTGATGATCTCCGGCGAGCGCAGCGCGAACTGGGCGAGCTCGTTCTTGCGCAGTGCCGGCGCCAGCTGGGCGGCGGCGGCATTGAGATGGATGACACGCCCGGCGCGGTCGAGCAGCACCGCCGGATCCGGCATGCCGGCGACGACCGCGGCCACCGCCGCGCTCTCGACCGGGTTGACGCGGCGGGTGTCGTCGCGCGAGGCGGCATTGTCGTGCAGCCGCCAGGGGATCAGCGCCGCGGCCGCGATGCAGAGGAACACCGTCGCCGCCCGCATCACCGACAATTCGCCGAGCGAGACCACCACCGACAGCGCCAGCGCCGCGGCGATCAGGATGACGGTCGAATGCCGCAGCCGGTCGGACCAGGGCTGCGCGGAGGGAGAAGATGGGGCGTCGATCGCCATCGGGGCGGGCTTCTCCTAGGGGATGCGCCGGTCAGGCGCCGGTGTCGCTGCGCTCTCTCACATAGGCGGCTTCACGCGCCGGGCCGGGGTCGAGCTTGAGCGCCGCCTGCTGCAAGCGCTTCGATCGAGCGCCGATTATAACCTCGCGAAACGTCAGCAAGATTACAGATATGACAAAGGGGGAGAGATAATAGAGGACGCGGAACAGGAGCATGCCACCCAGCAGCTCCTCGCGGTCCATCTGCCAGAGCCCGACCAGCATGGCGGCATCGAACACGCCGAGCCCTCCCGGCGAGTGGCTGGCGAAACCGAGCAACGTCGCCGAGACGAAGATCACCGCGACCACGACGAAGCCGAGATTGGGCTCGTCCGGGACCAGCACGTACATCGCGAGCGCACAGAAGCCGAGATCGATGATGCCAATGGCGATCTGGAGCAGCGTCAGCGGGCCGCCCGGCAGCACCACGGTCCAGGGCCCGCGGCCGACCACCCGCGGCTGGGTCCAGACCCAGACCACATAGGCGACCAGCCCCGCGATGATCATCATCGCCAGCATCCGGTTCAGCCAGGGCGGAAGCTGGTCGATCGCGGCAGCGGCTTCCGGATGGTAGGAAATGCCGAGGCCGAGCACCGCGGCATTGCCGAGCCAGAAGGTCAGGCCGGCGAGGAAGCAGATCTTTGCGACGTCGATCGCGTTCAGGCCATAGGCAGAATAGATGCGGTAGCGCACCGCGCCGCCGGTGAAGACGCTCGCGCCGACATTGTGGCCGATCGAATAGCTGGTGAAGGCGGCGAGCGCATTGATGCGGTAGGGCACATGGGCGTGGCCGATCGCGCGCACGGCGAACAGATCGTAGAAGGTCAGGGTGAAATAGCCCGCGGCCACGAACAGCGCCGCCATCGCAATCTGGCTCGGCTCGGTGCTCTTGATCGCTTCGAGGACCTCGTTGACGTCGATGCCCCGCAGCATGTGGTAGAGCACATAGCAAGCGATGCCGATGACCGCGACGCTGATCACAACTCCAAGCTTATGCAGGACTTGCTTCTGGCGCAGAAACGTCATCGCCCTGCGTATGGCTTCCAGCATCTAGACCTCGAACAACGCTTCAGCGGCCGGGGTGGCCGGCGGACAGGCGGACGACGCACAGGCATTCAACGAACCCTTGCCGCCGGCTCCGGCATCGCGCATGCCCCATGCCCTTCCACTAGCGCGTTTTGGGGCGGAGTGGAATTCAGCAATTCGAACAAAAACTCGTGCCTTCAATATTTTAGGCAGGGTTGCGGGCTCCTGATGCACGGATTGGCGCTTTCGGCGGCAAGACTGACGCGAATCTCCATGGCAATCCTGCGCAGGCGCCATGAAGTTTTGATGATTTCGACCGCACAATGTTCCGTCACGACTTAAGCCGACGTCAATCTATGGGCCGCCCCCGCCTGGCGAAAGAGGGGGTGGCCGGCGCTGTTGTTCAGGGATTTCAGGTGGGCCGAAAGGCCGCGGCGACGGCCGCGGCCTCAGGAAGCGATCGGAATCCGCCCCGGATCAGTGCCACGCGGAAGTGACGGCGGCCACGATTTCGTCGGTACCGGGAAAGTGGCCCTTGCTGCGGCTGGCGACGATGCTGTCGCCGACCTTGACCTGGAAGATCCCACCCTTGGCGGGCACGAGAGCCGCCTCCAGCGCCAGATGCTGCCGCAGCGCAGCAGCGGCGTCCTTGGCGCGCTTCTCGTAGCCGCAGGGACGGCAATAGATGATGGTCACATCAGCCATCTCGCCCGCCTTCAGGCAGCGCGCTGCTGGCGCACGGCTTCAATGCCGGCGATCCAGCCGGCGACGGAGCGGCCGATCGCCTCGGGGTGATCCTCCTGGAGAAAGTGCAGCCCGGGTCCGAGGCGCACCAATGCGCAGTGATTCAGCGAGGCTGCGAACCGCTCGGCGAATTCGGGCGCGACGAGCGCGCCGGGCGTGCCCGAGAACAACAGCTTCGGATAGGACGATGCAGCCAGCGCCGCATGCGCGGATTGGAGCGTCTCGTAGACGTCGGCGGGCTCGCCTGCGATCGGCAGTTCGCGGGGGAAGGCGAGAACGGGCCGGCGGCTCTCCGGCGTCGGGAATGGCGCACGGTAAGGCGCCATCTCGTCCTCGCCGAGCTTGCGAACGATGCCACCGGGCAGCACGCGTTCGACGAACGCGTTCGCCTTGAGGATCATCGCTTCGCTCTCGCCCGGCGTCCTGAATTTGCGGAACGCCGCCCTCGCCGCCTCGGCGTGGTCCTGCTCCTCCGCGACCTCGGTGTGGTGAAAGTCCTGCCAGGTCGGCATCGGGCGGATGAACTCCATGAAGGCAAGGCCGCGCACGAAATCCGGCCGGCGCGCAGCGAGATGGAACGCGAGCGCGGTGCCCCAGTCCTGCGCGACAAGATAGGCCGATTTGATGCCGCGCTGTTCGATGAATGCATCGAGATAGCGGACGTGGTCGACGAAGCGATAACCGATGTCGGGCTTGCCGGACTGGCCGAAGCCGACGAGATCGGGCGCGATGCAATGTGCGACCGGCGATACAAGCGGCAGGATGTTGCGCCAGATATGCGACGACGTCGGGTTGCCGTGCAGGAACAGGGCAGCGGGCGCATCGCGATCTCCCGCCTCGCGATAGGCCATCGTGCTTCCCAGCACGGACGCTTTGAGAATCTCGATTTCAGTTGGCTTGCTCATGTCAGCTCCCTGAAGACGGTTTGAAAGGCGATGGTCTTGAAACGTTCGAGGGCGTTGGGATTGCGGTCGACCTTCATGCGCAGGATCGCGCCCTGCCAGGACGCGAGCAGGAAATCGGCAAGCTCTTCGGGCTCGAAATCGGATGCGATCTGGCGGCACGTCTGGGCGTCCCTGATGCAGGCGGCGAACGGCGCGCGCCATTGGGCGAAGATTTCGGCGAGACGCGCGCGCAGCATTTCGCTGCTGGCTGATGCCTCCAGGCTGAGATCACCGATCAGGCAGCCGCGGCCATAGCCGTCAGCCTCCAGCCGGCCGGTGATGATGTCGAGATAGCGCCGCAGCCGCGCGCGCGGCGTCAGCGAGGTGTCGTCGAGCGCCTCCGCGACCAGCCCCCTCGTGGTGTCGAAGTAGCGGTCGAGCACCTCGGAGGCGAACACCTCCTTGGAGCGAAAATGGTTGGTGAAGGACCCCTGCGGCGCGCCTGCCGCAGCGGTGACGTCGCGCACGCTGGTGCCGTGATAGCCGGTCCGGAACATGACCTTCAGGCCGGCATCGAGGATGGCGTCTTTGAGTGAGGGCTTGGGCATAAGAAAATAATACGTACGTACGTATTAATGTCAAGCGCATTGTGATCGTTCGGCAATTTGCTTGCCGATCAAGCCGCTATTGCAATGTTGGATAGAGGCCCGCCCTCCGAGCGAGCCTGAAGATCTAAGCCGCCGGCTGGCTCCGCGAGACCACCCTGTCGCGCAGCCAGGCACCGATGGTGCAGCCGACGAGGTAGCAGGCGAACATGACCAGCCCGAGATCGAGCCAATAGCCGAAGCGGCCGGGCACCACATGCGCGAACGAGGCTGCGACCAGGGCGGCGGCAAGCACGGCGAGCCAGCGCGCGGTCACCTTCGAGGTGCCGTTGCCGCGCTGGACCACCGAGATCCAGCCCATGCAAAAGCCCAGCAGCAGCGAGCCGATCAGCCAACCCAGATGGAACGAGACGAGATAGGGCATCATCACCTCACCAGAAATTCGATGCGGCGGTTCTGCGCCTTGCCTTCGTCGGTGTCATTGCCGGCGAGGGGTTGCGTGGCGCCATAGCCGACCGGAGTGAAGCGGGTGGCCGGCAGCCCGGCCTTGACCAGATAGTCGATCACAGCCTGCGCGCGCTTCTCCGAGAGAGCCTGGTTGAAGGAGTCCTCGCCATCGGCATCGGTGTGCCCGGCCACCTCGATATTGGTGGTGGGGCAGCGCAGCGCCGTCTCGATCAGGTGGTCGAGAATGCCGGCGGAATCCGGGTCGATGTCGGCGCGTTTCGTTGCGAAGCGGATCTTGCCCTTGTTCAGGAGCTCCGAGAACAATTGCTGGCAGACCGTGCCGTCGACCGGGCCCGCGGCAGGCTTCACCGTAATCTCCGGCTTGTACTGCCAGTTCTTCGGAAAGTCCTTGCCGAGGCCCGCGCGGATGTCGTTGGCGGCCCCTTCATAGAGCGCATCGCCCGACAGCTTCACCTCGCGATCGGACACCACGAGCGTACCGGTCGACAACCGCGACAACGCGCCGAGCGCGGCGACCACGGCAGTATTGAAGGAGCCGGGTGCGCCGACGCTGGCCTTGAGATTGTCGACGACCTTTTCGGTGAAGAACTTTCGCGAGGCACTCGTTGCAATGGCCGCATGCACGCTGTTGTCGGGCACGTAGCCGGTCAGCGTCACGGTCGCGGCAACCGGATCCTTGTAGGCCTGGAAGATGTAGGGCGGCGCCTTGACATCGTTGGCGGTGACCGAAAAGCTCTCGGGCAGGTTCTTGAGCGCGGCCGCGATCGCCTCACGACCGCCGAGGTCGCGCGCCATGCCCGACAGATTGACCTTGGTGTCGGTGATCGTGATCTTGCCGTCCTTGAGCTTGCCTATCTGGTCGAGCAGCAGCATCGCGGCCGCCTCGAACCGCGGCGGCGCGCCGCGCGCCAGGCCCATCTGATCGGCGACCTCGGTCCCGTTGACCTCCTTGCGCGCGGCCTCGGTCAGGCGCGCCTTCATCGACGGCAGGGGCGCGGAGCCGGACAGCGTCACCCGCACCACGTCACGCTCGGCATTCCAGACGAAGGGCGTTGCTTCGGGAACAAGGCGGGTCCGGTCGTCGACCAGGCGCACGCCCGGGACGAGCTCGACCGCCATCACGGCATCGCGGCGCCCCTCCTCGGAAAAGGCGTCCGCAGCCAAGCCGACGTCCCGGCCGTCCACCGCGATCCGGGTCTTGTCCAGAACGGTCTCCTTGAGCGCCGCCGAGCTGCGGGCGGACAGGTCCGCCTCCACCGGCAAGGTATTATTCCAGGCCGCAAATCCCCACATGACGGCCAGGGGGATCAGCCCTGGCCACCATTTGCTGGCCCACCTGAAAAGCTTCTGCATTCAACGACCCGAACTCTGGAACCGGAGACAAAACAAACCCTTGGCGGGCTGTCAAACCGGAAATGATGCCCTTCCGAAGGCCATGCGTCGACAATTGGAATAACTTTTTCTTCAAGGGTTCTTCCGTAAGTTGAAAGTGGAATGCCAGAGTTCGCCAGCCGGTCATGAAACAACTCCGAAACAACGTCATCCGCGCCGGGCTGGGGGCACTCTATTTCAGCGGGGCGCACCACCTGTTGCGCCCGCTCTTGTCGGGCGTCGGCGCCATTTTCATGCTGCACCATGTGCGGCCGGCCCGCGAGGCCGCGTTCCAGCCGAACCGGCACCTCGAAGTCACCCCCGATTTCCTGCGCGCCACGCTGAGCCATTTGCGCTCGCGCGGGATCGACATCGTCAGTATGGACGAGCTGCATGAGCGGCTGGTGCAGGGCCGGTTCACCCGCCCCTTCGCCGCCTTCACCCTCGACGACGGTTACCGCGACAATCTCGAATTCGCGCTGCCGGTTCTGCGCGAATTTGACGCGCCCTTGGCCGTCTATGTCGCGAGCGAGTTCGCCGAGGGCACCGGACGTCTGTGGTGGACCGCGCTGGAAGCCGTCATCGCCAAGACCGAACAGATCGACATCCAGATCGGCAATTCCGCACTGCGGCTGGATGCAACGACCCCTGCCGCAAAACAAATGGCGTTCGACCGCCTGCACGATTGGCTGCGCGCGTTGCCGGGCGAACATGATCTCAAGCGCGAGATCGAGGCGCTCTGCGCCAGATACGACGTCGACATGGCCGCGCTGTGCCGCAGCCTGTGTCTGTCCTGGGACGAGGTGAAGGCATTTGCCGCAGATCCGCTGGTCACGATCGGCGCGCACACCATCAGCCATTGCAATCTCGCCAGGCAGAGCGAGGGGATCGCCGCACAGGAGATGGCGGTAAGCCGCGCGCGGATCGAGCAGGCGCTCGGCCGTACCGTGCTGCACTTCGCCTACCCCTATGGTGACCGCGAAGCGGCGGGCGAGCGCGAATTCGCTCTCGCTGCATCGGCCGGCTTCAAGACCGCGGTGACGACCCGGCCCGGCATGCTGTTCGCAGAAAATGCCGGCCACATGACCGCGCTGCCGCGCGTCTCGCTCAACGGCAATTACCAAGACGCGCGAATTTTGCCGGTGCTGACCTCAGGCGCCGCGACCGCAATGTGGAACGGCTTTCGCCGGATCGCGGCGGCCTGATCCATCAACACACTCAGACCTCATCCTGAGGAGCGCTCCAAAGGAGCGCGTCTCGAAGGATGGCCGCCCGCATCCTTCGAGACGCGCTCACGCGCTCCTCAGGATGAGGGCGGAGCTGGCCAGCGCCTTCCTTGACTCCCCTCTCGGCCGCGCTCAAAACGGCGTCAACCAAGGGAGGCACCATGTTCAACGATCTGTTCTCGCTCAAAGGCCGTGTCGCGCTCGTGACCGGCGGGTCGCGCGGCATCGGCAAGATGATCGCGGCGGGCTTCCTCGCGCAAGGCGCGGCGAAGGTCTACATCACCGCGCGCAAGGCCGGGCCGTGCGAGGCGACGGCGAAAGAGCTCTCCGCCCAATATGACGGCGAATGCGTCGCGCTGCCGATCGATATCTCGACCATCGAGGGCTGCGACAGGCTGGCCTCCGAAATCATCAAGCTGGAGCCGAAGCTCGACATCCTCGTCAACAATGCGGGTGCGGCCTGGGGCGCGGATTTCGACGAATTCCCGGAGAGCGGCTGGGACAAGGTGATGGACCTCAACGTCAAGTCGCTGTTCTTCCTGACCAAGGCGCTGGCAAAGCCGTTGCGCGCGGCGGCCTCGCACGAGCGGCCAGCCAAGGTGATCAACATCGCCTCGGTCGACGGCATCTTCGTCAATCCCAGCGAGACCTATTCCTACGCCGCCAGCAAGGCCGCCGTGATCCATCTGACACGGCGCATGGCGACGAAGCTGATCAAGGACAACATCAACGTCACCGCGATCGCGCCGGGCGCGTTCAAGTCCGACATGAACCGCGCTGCGCGCGACCATGCGGACGAGGTCGCAAAGCGCATTCCGGCGCGGCGTATCGGAACCGATGAGGACATGGCCGGCGTCGCGATCTACCTCGCCTCGCGCGCGGGTGATTACGTGGTCGGCAACACCATCGCGGTGGATGGCGGCGTGGTGTACGCCAATGCGGGGCTGGAGATCGCCGGGTAGGCGGGGCGTTTCAGCACAGAGCGCGCGTCACACTCCGCAGTCATGCCCCGGCTTGACCGGGGCATCCAGTACGCTGCAGCGTCTCGATCTATCTCTGCCGCCTCTGGAATACTGGATCACCCGCTTTCGCGGGTGATGACACCATTTGCATTGTGCGAGGGTCGAACCCTGACTCTTACGACTCGATCTTCACGTACTCGAAATCGCCGGGCTTGTTGTCGATGCCGACCTTCGGCGGCGAGATCCAGGAGGCGAACTGGCCGGTCTCGGTGACGGGCTGCATCAGCGAGGTGATGAAGTCGCCGTCGGCGGTCGAGGGCAGCCACTCGTCCTTGCGCTTCGCCCAAATGGCATCGTCGATCAA
This sequence comes from Bradyrhizobium sp. LA6.1, assembly GCF_040547805.1. NCBI lineage: Bacteria > Pseudomonadati > Pseudomonadota > Alphaproteobacteria > Hyphomicrobiales > Nitrobacteraceae > Bradyrhizobium > Bradyrhizobium sp. LA6.1. The sequence goes on from NZ_JBEPQK010000021.1 coordinate 55,047, forward strand.
AAGACCATCCGGCGTCGCATGGATGCCCTTGAACTCGCCGATATGGCGATGGAAAGCGACGTTGGGCAGTTTGAGCTGGAAGTTATAGCCGGCGGTCGAGATCACCTTGTTCCAGCGCAGCATGCCCTTGACGCAGTCCTGGCTGTAATCGTCGCGCAGGCGCATGTTGAGCGCCGTCAGCGCCGGCTCGTCGACCAGCTTGATCTCACCGTCGATGAACTTGAGCACCGGATAGGTGGCGTTCTTGAGCTGGTGATCGTCGTCGATCTGGGTCTCGTGATAACGGCCCTTGATGCCGGTGTTGAAGGCGTTGGCCGCGTTGGTCGAGACCTCCGAGCCGAACAGGTCGAGCGACAGCGTGTAGTGCAGGTTCAGCTTCTTCTGGATCGTCGGCAGGTCGATCACGCCGAGCGCGCGAACCTTTGCGATGTCGGTGGGATCGGTGATGCCGGCTTCGCGCATCGCGTCACAAGTGCGCTGCACGACGCGGGTGATGCCGGTCTCGCCGACGAACATATGGTGCGCTTCTTCCGTCAGCATGAAACGGCAGGTGCGCGACAAGGGATCGAAGCCCGACTGCGCGAGCGAGTGCAGCTGCATCTTGCCGTCGCGGTCGGTGAAGTAGGTGAACATGAAGAAGGACAGCCAGTCCGGCGTCGCCTCGTTGAAGGCACCGAGCATGCGCGGCGCATCGGCATCGCCCGAGCGACGGCGCAGCAAGTCATCCGCTTCCTCGCGGCCGTCGCGGCCAAAGTACTTCTGGAGCAGGTAGACCATCGCCCAGAGGTGGCGGCCTTCCTCGACATTGACCTGGAACAAATTGCGCATGTCGTAGAGCGAGGGCGCGGTCTTGCCGAGGTGGCGCTGCTGCTCGACGGAAGCCGGCTCGGTGTCGCCCTGGATCACGATCAGGCGGCGCAGCATGGCGCGATACTCGCCCGGGACTTCCTGCCACGCAGGCTCGCCGAAATGCTCGCCGAACGGAACGACGCGATTTTCCTCCTGCGGCGCAAGCAGGATGCCCCAGCGATAGTCGGGCATGCGGACATAATCGAACTTGGCCCAGCCGCGCGGATCGACGGAATAGGCGGTGCGCAGATACACCAGCGACTCCTGAAAGCCTTCCGGCCCCATGTCGCTCCACCAGTCCATATAGCCGGGATGCCAGCCCTCCAGCGCCTTCAGCACCTGGCGGTCTTCGGCGAGATTCACGTTGTTGGGAATCTTGGTCGAGTAGTCGACGTTCATGATGTTCATGGTGGACCTCCCGTGGGGGACTGATTCATTCAACGATTTGCATCGAACCGTGAGCTTGCGAATGGCGAATGGTGAGTAGCGAATGGAAATCCCTATTCGCCATTCACCACTCCCTACTCGCTAAACTCTCGTCATATCGAATTTCGGCTTCTGGCCGCTGCCGTAGCGGCGCAGCGCGCCTTCCTCGCCGACCGCGTTCGGGCGCTGGAAGATCCAGTTCTGCCACGCGGTCAGACGCGAAAAGATCTTCGATTCCATCGTCTCGGGGCCGACGAAGCGCAGGCTCGCTTCCATGCCGGTGAGGCTGTCGGGCGAGAAGCTGGCGCGCTCCTCGAGGAACACGCGCACCTCGTCGTCCCAGTCGATGTCGTCGAGCGCGAAGGTGACGAGGCCGAGCTCTTCCGCCTGCTCGGCGTCGAGCGCGGTGCCCATGGTGGCTTCCGCACGCTCGACGTCGGACGGATCGGCCTGGAAGCGCGATTCCAGCCGGGTCAGGCCGTGGCTCATCGGATACGGACCGAAGTTCATGGCCGACAATTCGATCGACGGCGGCGGACGGTTGTCGCCCTGGCGCGCGCCGATCAGCATGTAGGAGCGGTCGGCGGCGAAGACGAGCTCGGCGAGCGTGCCGGCAAAGCAGGAGCCGGGCTCGACCAGCGTCACCAGCGTGCGCGAGGTGACGTCGATGCGCTTCAGCACGCGCTTCCAATAGTGCCTGATTTCGTTGACCAGCCAGTGCGCCTTGTTGGCTTCGAGGAAGGCATCGGATGCCAGCACATGGGCGCGGTCGCCATGGCTCTTGAAGACGAGCATCGCAATCTCGAGCTCGTTGATGCGCAGATGCAGGATCGCGTCGTCGAGCTCGCGCGCGACCTGGAGCGGCCAGAACGAAGATCCCTGCGCCATCATGCCGTCGATGTCGGCCGGCGGCGCGGTCTCCGGCGCCTTGATCGAGATGGTGGCGATGCGCGCCGTGCGATCGATGTCGACGCTGACAAAACCGTAGCGGATGCTGGTCTCGTCGATGACGCGCCTGAGCGGTGTTAGCGCAATACCCTTGCCGCTGCCCTTGCGCTTCGACTGGCCCGCGAACTCCTTGGCGCGCTCGGCGATCTTGGCCTCGAGCTTCGAGTTCGGCGCGATCTCGTCGACGAGACGCCACTGGACGGCGCGCTTGCCCTTCACGCCTTCCTCGATGGTGCAGAAGAAATCGGCGTGGTCGCGCCGCACCTTGCGCTTGTCGACGACGCGGGTGAGGCCGCCGGTGCCCGGCAGCACCGCGAGCAACGGCACTTCCGGCAGCGCAACGGCCGACGAGCCGTCATCGGCGAGGATGATGTGGTCGGTCGCGAGCGCCAGCTCATAGCCGCCGCCGGCGGCCGAGCCGTTCACCACCGTGATGAAGCGTTGGCCGGAATTCTCCGACGAATCTTCCATGCCGTTGCGGGTCTCGTTGGTGAATTTGCAGAAGTTCACCTTGTGGGCATGCGTCGAGCCCGCGAGCATGCGGATGTTGGCGCCGGCGCAGAACACGCGGTTCTTGGCCGAGCGCATCACCACGACCTTCACCTCGGGGTGTTCGAAGCGCAGGCGCTGGACGACGTCCGCCAGCTCGATGTCGACGCCGAGATCGTAGGAATTGAGCTTGAGCAGATAGCCCTCGAACAGGCCGCCATTCTCGTCGACGTCCATGGTCAGGGTGGCGACGTCGCCATCGACCGCAAGCTTCCAGTGCTTGTAGCGGGACGGTTCGGTCTGGAAATCGATGAATGTCGCGCCGCCTGCGAGGCGCCGATCTTCCCCGGCCATGGGCCACCCTTGAGCTTGGTTATGCGTTTTGGCTGTAGCGTTAGATGCACAATAGTGCATCTTTTTGAAAGCGTCTAGCCCTTAACGGCCATCGCATGCACTTTGTTTCATGAGACCTATTGAGACCGCACGATGGCGCCGAGGGTGATCCAGTCCGCCTTGGAGAGTTCGGAACGGCCCAGCTTGGCCTGGAGCAGAGCCGTCAGCGCCGGAATGGGGAAGCTCTCGACAAAGCCGTCGCCACCCGCGGCCGCCTTGCGCGAGCTCAGCGCCCGCAACTCTGCCTGCGCGTCGCCGAACAGGCGCGCGGCCGAATGCAGCCGCTGCATGCGCAGTCGCAAATTGGCATTGGCGATGTGAATGCAGGCGCGCAGAAGAATGCGCTCGCGGCCGCCTTGCGGGGCTGCGGCCCAGACCGCTTCCAGCACCTCCTGCGATTCCCAGAAATAGCCGCGGTCGTTGAGCGCGAGCCCATAGCGCAGCGCCGGATGGCGCGCCGGCACGTAGCCGCGGAAGGCCGAGGGCACCAGCGCCTTGGCCAGGTCAAGCGTCTCGTAATCCGCGTCGACCCCGTCGGTCTCGCCCGGCACATAGGCCCATCGCGGCCACGGCAACGGACCGCTTGCATCCGAAGGCACATTCATGGATGTGCCTCCGCAGGATCATGCGGCGCGTCCCTGAAGTCCCTGATCGTCGCGCAGGGCCGCTTTTGCAAATTGCTCAATCGCGTCAAGCGTCGCCCCCGGCGCTTCACGATGCGGGGAATGTCCCGCGTCTGAAATAATTTTCAAATCTACCGGACAGTAGCACTCTTCCTGCGCAATATCGACCTGTCGCAATGTCCCATATTGGTCGTCCTTGCCCTGCACGACCAGGATGGGAACGCGGATGTAGGCGAGGTATTCCGAGATGTCCCAGTCGCGGAATTTCGGATCGAGCCAGGCGCCGTTCCAACCATAGAAGGCGTTGTCGACATCCTTGTGCCAGCGCGCCAGCTTCGCCTTGAGGTCGGTGGTCTCGAAGGTCGTCTTGATCGCTGCGATGGATTTCACCGAGATGTCCTCGACGATGAAATGCGGCGCCATCAGCACGAGGCCTTGCAGACGGTGATCCTGATGCGCGCCGGCATAGATCGTCGCGATCGAAGCGCCATCGGAATGGCCGAGCAGGAGGCCGCGCTTGAAGGAAACCGCATCGAGGATCTTCGGCAGCACATCCAGCGCCTCACGCTGCATGTAATCGAGCGGCCGCGGCAGCGTGACCGGGCTCGACTGGCCGTAGCCCGCGCGCGAATAGACCAAGATGCCCGCGCCGGTGGCTTGCTGGAGCTTCTCGGGCAAGTCGCCCCACAGGCCGACGGAGCCGAGGCCTTCGTGCAGCATGACGATGGTCGGCGCGTCGGCGGATTGCGGCGCGAGCCATTTGTATTCGAGGCTGGCGCTGCCGATGGTCAGGAAGCCGGTGGGGATGAGGTTGGTCATGGTCGCATTCCTGTTCGCTCCGTCTGCATCCTCCCCTGGAGGGGGAGGGTCGGCTCACATGGAGCGCAGCGAGATGTGAGACGGGGTGGGGTGACAGTCTCTCGGCGGATGCGGTGCCCGAGTGGAGAGATCACCCCACCCCGCTCCGCATTGCGCTTCGCTCCATGCGAAGCGACCCACGAGCGAGCTTCGCTCGTCTCGGACCCCTCCAGGGGAGGGTAAGCAAGCGAGTCCGCCGCCTGCACGCTCAATTCGCGCCCTCGCGCAATTTGAACCGCTGGATCTTCCCCGTCGCCGTCTTCGGCAGTGACTCCACCACGTCGATCCAGCGCGGATATTTCCACGGGCCGATCTTCTGCTTGACGTGCTCTTTCAACATCTCCTGCAAGTCCGCCGTCGCCGCGCCCGGACGCAGCACGACGAAGGCCTTCGGCTTCAGCAGGCCTTCCGGATCGGCTTCCGGCACGACGGCGGCTTCGAGCACGGCGGGATGCGTGATCAGCGCGCTCTCGACCTCGAACGGCGAGACCCAGATGCCGGAGACCTTGAACATGTCGTCGGCGCGGCCGCAGAAGGTGTAGCGGCCCTCGCCATCCCGGACATATTTGTCGCCGGTGCGGGTCCATGGACCTTCAAAGGTGCGGCGGCTCTTGTGGCGCTGGTTCCAGTAGCCCTCGCCGGCGGAGGGCGCATCGACCAGGAGCTCGCCGACCTCGCCGTCGGCGACATCCCGGCCGGCCTCGTTGACGAGCCGCACCGCATAGCCCGGCACCGGCTTGCCGGACGAGCCGTATTTGATGTCGCCGGGCGCGTTCGATAGGAAGATGTGCAAGAGCTCGGTCGAGCCGACGCCGTCGAGGATGTCGACGCCGAAGCGTGCCTTCCAGCTGTTGCCGACGGATTCCGGCAGCGCCTCGCCGGCCGAGGTGCAGATGCGGAGCGACTTGCCGCCGCGCTCGGCTTTCATCGCCTCGTCGTTGAGCATCGCCGCGAACAATGTCGGCACGCCGTAGAAGATCGAGGGATTGTACCTGTTCATCAGGTCGAACATGCGCGCCGGCGTCGGGCGCTCGCTGTTCAACACCACGGTGGCGCCGACCGACATCGGAAACGTCAGCGCATTGCCGAGGCCATAAGCGAAGAACAATTTTGCCGCGGAGAGGCAGACGTCGTTCTCGCGGATGCCGAGCACCTGGCTTGCATAGGTGTCCGCGGTCGCCTGCAAATTCGAATGGATGTGGCGCACGCCCTTGGGCATGCCGGTTGAGCCCGACGAATACAGCCAGAACGCAGGCTCGTCCGGATGCGTCGCGGCGGTCGTGAACTGGTCGCTCTCGCCGGCGATCTCTTCCGCGAGCTGCCTGTGGCCGTTCATCTTGGCGCCGGAGACCACGACGTGCTCGAGATCCGGCATGCGGCCGACGACGTCCTTGATGACAGGATAGAGCGCCTCGGAGACGAACAGCACGCGCGCGCGGCAATCGGCGAGGATGTAGGCGTATTGGTCCGCGGTCAGCAGCGTGTTGAGCGGCACCGGCACGATGCCGGCGCGGATCGCGCCCAGGAACACGATCGGGAAATCGACCGTGTCCAGCATGATCATCGCCACGCGCTCCTCGCGGCGGACCGCGAGCCGGCGTAGCATGCTGGCGGCGCGCCGGGTCTCGCGCTGGAGCTCGCCATAGGTGAGCCGCGAGACGGTGTCGTCGAAGACGAGCTTGCCGCCCCTGCCGTCCTCGACGTTGCGGTCGAGCAGCCAGGTCACCGCGTTATAGGATCCCTCGCTCACGGACTTCTCCCCCGAATTCAGAATTATAATTCATAGAAAGACACCGCGGCGGCTTGCTGTCAATGCTGGCAGGCATTATGTTTCATTAAAACGCGCCGCAGGGCATCAACTAAAGAAGGCCCATGATCTGCAGTCCATGACCGACAGTCCCGACGCCGAATCCCGATTTCTCGAACAGCTCGGCCAGCGCGTGCGCACCATGCGCGCGCTGCGCGGCATGTCGCGCAAGGTGCTCGCCAAGGTATCAGGGATTTCGGAGCGCTACATCGCGCAGCTCGAGAGCGGCAAGGGCAACGTCTCCATCGTGCTGCTGCGCCGCGTCTCCGACGCGATGGGTGCGCATCTGGAAGACCTGCTTCCCTCGGCCGATCCGACGCCGGACTGGCAGATGTTTCGCGACCTGCTGCGCAAGGCGACGCCGGCGCAGATCGCTCAGGCCAAGGACGTTCTCGCCGGCGGCAGCGCGTCGGCGCCGCGGCGCGCGCCGTTCTGCGGCATCGCGCTGATCGGCCTGCGCGGCGCCGGCAAATCGACGCTTGGGCGGATGCTGGCGAAGAAGGTCGGCTGGAGTTTCGTCGAGCTCAACAAGGAGGTCGAGCAGCAGAACGGGCTCTCGGTCGCCGAGATCATCGCGCTCTACGGCCAGGAAGGCTTTCGCCGCATGGAGCAGGCAGCGCTGCAACAGCTGCTCGCGCGCAACGAGCTGATGGTGCTGGCGACCGGCGGCGGCATCGTGTCGGAGCCGTTGACCTTCGACCAGATCCTGTCGTCGTTCTACACGATCTGGCTGAAGGCCGAGCCCGAGGAGCACATGGCCCGCGTTCGCCGCCAGGGCGACCTGCGCCCGATGGCGGACGACCGCTCCGCAATGGCCGAGCTGCGCAACATCTTGCTGAGCCGCGAACCGTTGTATTCGCGCGCGACGGCGGTGGTCGATACGGCAGGGCTGTCGGTCGATGCGGCGGCTGCACGGCTGATCGATGCGGTGCGGCCGGTGCTGCAAAACGAAGCGCGGAGTTTCGGCCTGCGCAGCGTGGCGCTGTAAGGCGATCTCTCACGGCACGCTCGCTGCGTTCCCTCCCCCCCTTGCGGGGGAGGGTTAGGGAGAGGGGTGCCACACGGGGACTCCATCACTCGCGCAACGCGCTTCTTCTTCGCGACAACCAACACCATTTCCTGGGCGACCCCTCCCCTGCCCTCCCCCGCAAGGGAGGAGGGAGCAGAGCTGAGCGCGCAGCTACGCCATGCGTCCCCTTTTCGTTTCGCAAAGGGAGACGATATGAAGAGCCTTGCACCAGACAGGACTCACGATGACCTCCAGCGACGTCACCACCTCCATGTTCGAGCGGATCGGCGGCAGCGCGACGATCGACTCTCTGGTCGACCGTTTCTACGAGCGCATGTACACGCTGCCGGAGGCGAAAATAATCCGCGCGATGCACGCGGATGACCTCGGACTGATCAGGGACGTGCTGAAGCGCTATCTCACCGAATGGACCGGCGGCCCAAAACTCTATTCCGTCGAGAAGGGCCATCCGCGGCTGCGGCAGCGGCATATCGGCTTTGCCATTGGCGACGCCGAGCGCGATGCGTGGCTGCTCTGCATGCGCGGCGCGCTGGACGAGACGGTCACGGACGCCGCCGCGCGGCAGGACCTCGACAAGGCGATATCGGGCCTTGCCGACTGGATGCGCAATCGGCAGTGACACAGAACGCGAGGCGGGGACGCGGTGGGCTACTCCAGCGGACTGCGCTTCGCGCAGCTGCAGGTTAACCCACCCTGCGCACCCCAGCCCTGTCATTGCACGCGTCAAACACCGAGCGATCCAGCGCCTCGGCCACAAAGCCCGCCACATAAATCAATGCCAGGATCGCCGCGGAGATCGCCATTGTCTCCGCATGCGCGAGCCCCCACCGCAACAACCGCTGCAACAATGTCGGCGGCGGAAAGCGGTAGGTCCGGCCCTTCGGCGTGATCAGGTCAAACGACCGAACCGACCGCGAGCGCACGTGGATCTTGCTGGGCAGCATCCGGATTTCTCCTCTCCAGCTCCTCGATCATGCCGCGCGCGATCTCCCGCTCGCCCATGATGACGACATCCGCCCCCAGCCCCTTCAAATGATCGACCTCGGCATCCGCATGCGCTCGCGCGATGATGCGGATGTCCGGATTGGCCGCACGCGCCTGCTGCACGATCTGCCCTGCCTCGAACGCCTCGGGGATCGCGATGACGAGATGCCGCGCCCGTGACGGATTGGTGGCGCCGAGAATTTCGGGCTGCGCGGCATTGCCCATGACGGTCTCGATGCCGCCCTGCTTCAGCTTCGCCAGTGCACTCTCGCCGACCTCGGCGACAAGGAACGGCAATTGCCGCTGCTTCAGGGCATCGCCGACGAGCGCGCCGACGCGGCCATAGCCGATCACGATCGTATGGTCGGTCAGGTCCGTGGTGCGGATCGGTTCGGGCACGGCTGCCGCGGCCTGCGGTGAATCCCGGCGCGGGTCGAGACGCGGCGCGAGCCAGGTGGCGGCCGCGAACATCAGCGGATTGAGCATGATGGAGAGGATCGCGCCGGCCATGATCAGGTCGCGACCGTCGCTGGGCAGGATCTGCGAGGCGACGCCGAGCTCGGCCAGGATGAAGGAGAACTCGCCGATCTGCGACAGGCTCGCCGAGATCGTCAGCGCGGTCGCAACCGGATGCCGGAACAGCACCACGATCAGGAACGCCGCGAGTGATTTGCCGAGCATGATGATCGCCAGCGTCGCCAGCAGCGGCCAGGGCTCGCGGACCACGCTCATCGGATCGAACATCATGCCGACCGAGACGAAGAACAGCACGGCGAAGGCATCGCGCAGCGGCAGCGATTCCTGCGCGGCGCGCGCGCTGAGCGGCGATTCCCGCAGCATCATGCCGGCGAAGAACGCGCCCAGCGCCAGCGAGACGTCGAACAGCTTCGTCGCCCCGAATGCGATGCACAGCGCGATCGCAAGCACGCCAAGACGGAACAATTCGCGCGAGCCGGTATGCGCGATGTAGTGCAGGATCCAGGGAATCACCCGGCGCCCCACCACCAGCATCAGCCCGATGAACACGATGATCTTGGCCAGGGTCAGCATCACGATGCCGGCAAGCCCGAAGCCGGCCTGCGCGGCCAGCGGCTCGAAGGCCGGCTTGTCGCCGCCGCCCTGAAGGCTTGCGATCGCCGGGAACAGCACCAGCACGAGCACCATCGCGAGGTCCTCGACGATGAGCCAGCCGACCGCGATGCGGCCGCGATCGGTCTCCATCAGGCGCCGCTCCTGCAGCGCGCGAAGCAGGACCACCGTGCTCGCGACCGACAACGCCAGCCCGAACACGAGCCCCGCACCGACGCTCCAGCCCATCAGCCATGAAAGGCCGAGCCCCATCAGTGTGGCGACCGCAATCTGCACGACGGCGCCCGGAACGGCGATGTGCCGGACGCTCAGCAGATCCTGGAGCGAAAAATGCAGGCCGACGCCGAACATCAGCAAGATAATGCCGAGTTCGGCGAGCTCGGTCGCAAGTGCCTGGTCGGCGACGAAGCCTGGCGTGAACGGCCCGACGGCAACGCCGGCAAGCAGGTAGCCGACAAGCGGCGGAATGCGGAACCGCTGCGCTATAGTTCCGAGTACGAAGGCGAGTCCAAGTCCGACGACGATGGTGGCGATGAGAGGTGTGTCATGCGGCATTTTTGCCTTTTGACACAGCGCGCGCGCCGGCGCACCGCGACCAAGTGAGGCGGCTCAGCGCGCGACGCCTGCGGCAATCGCGCCGTCAGATCGACCAATAATTTGGGTGCGCGTAGGGCTGCGAACGATCGCCCCAGTCGAATTCGTCGCCATCGAACTCGCACGGTCCGCTGGCGAGTTCGTCCTGCGTCACCTCGACACGAAAAGCCTGCCGCGCGGGATCGTATTTCAGCGCGCCCCACTGCACAGGATAATGGTGGTGCGTGCCGAGCAGCCCGCCAGTCTTGATCACGGCGTAGGCGACCGTGCCGGTCACCTTGTCGAGCATCAGCCGCTCGATCGAGCCGAGCTTCGCGCCGTCGCGCCCGTAGACGCCGACGTGCTCCACGCGATCACTGGGAACCATGGTGTGTTTCATGGCGTCCTCCCTGTTGTCTTGCGTGACGAGATTATAGGCCCGCGGACGCGCGGCGCCAACGATCGTTGCTAGAGCAGCTGCGACCGCACGGACTCCGCGCCTTCGCGGAGCAGCGGGAGCAACCGGTCGACCAGCTCCCCTGCCGGCACGCGGTCGACATGGGCGCCCATGTTGATGGCGGCGACGATCACGCCGTCGTAGCGGCGCACCGGAACCGAGATCGAGCGGAAATGCGGCTCTGCCTCGCGATCGACCAGCGAATAGCCTTGCTCGCGATCGGCTGTGATGCTGGCCAGCAGCGCCTTCGGATCGGTCACCGTCTGCGGCGTCAACATCTCGCGCTTCATTGTCTTCAGGCGTGCGGCAAGCGCTGCATCATCGAACTGCCCCAGCATGGCGCGGCCGACCGAGGTGCAGAACGCCGGCAGCCGGTAGCCGATCTCGAGCCCCCCCGAAAACATCCGCGCCGGGCTGCTGCGTGCGACAAACACGACGTCGTCGCCGTCGAGCACCGCGAGCGAGGAGATTTCCTGCGCTGCCGTGGCGACGCGATCGAGCACCGGCTGAAGCACGGCGACGAGCTGGCTGGAGCGCAAATAGGACGCAGCGAGCGTCAGCACGTGCGGCGTCAGCGAGAACAGCTTTCCGTCGCCGGCGACGAAGCCGCCGCGCTGAAGCGTGAACAGCATGCGCCGCGCAGTGGCGCGCGGCAGCTCTGCGGCCCGGGCGAGATCGCTCAGCGTCATCGGACCGGTGGTTGCGCCGAAACATTGCAGCAGGCGCAGGCCGCGATCGAGGCTCTCGACGAAATCCGTCGCCCGCTCGTCGTTTTCGCCACGCTTCAGCTTGGGCATAGGTCCGGGAACATCCTGCAAAATATTGCTTGCCGCCGGACCAAGGCATGGCATAATTCGCCCATTCGTTCAATAGGCGAACAATCGCCTCTCCGACAAAGGACGCACCCGCCATGATGAGCCAGGAGCAGAACGACCTGATCACCCGTACCGGCCCGAAGGACCCCTGCGGCAAGCTGATGCGGAGCTACTGGCAGCCGGCGGCGCTGGTCGATGAGCTGGACGGCACGCGCCCGATCCGTCCCGTCAAACTGCTCGGCGAGAACCTGGTGCTGTTCCGCGACGAGAGCGGACGCTATGGCCTGATCGATCGTCACTGCGCCCACCGCGGCGCCGACCTCGCCTTCGGACGTCTCGAACATGGCGGCCTGCGCTGCGCCTTCCATGGCTGGCTGTTCGACGCCACCGGCCAGTGCATCGAGACGCCGGCCGAGCCGAAGGACTCAAAACTCTGCCAGAACATTCGCCAGCGTTCCTATCCCGTGGTCGAGAAGAGCGGCATCGTCTGGGCTTATCTCGGCGAGGGTGAGCCGCCGGCATTTCCGGAGCTCGACTGCTTTGTCGCGCCCGGCACGCACACTTTTGCGTTCAAGGGCCACATGGCCTGCAACTGGCTTCAGGCCCTCGAGGTCGGCATCGATCCCGCGCACGCCTCCTATCTGCACCGCTTCTTCGAGGACGAGGATACGTCGACGGCTTACGGCAAGCAGTTCCGCGGCGCCTCCGCCGGCTCCGATCTGCCGATGACAAAGATCCTGCGCGAATACGACCGGCCGATCATCAATGTCGAGCACACCGAATATGGCCTGCGGCTGATCGCGCTGCGCGAGATCGACGAGGAGCGCACCCATGTGCGCGTCACCAACCAGCTCTTCCCGCACGGCTTCGTCATCCCCATGAGCACGGAAATGACGATCACGCAGTGGCACGTGCCGGTCGACGACGAGAACTGCTACTGGTACGCGATCTTCACCAGCTACACCAACCCGGTCGACAAGCAGAAGATGCGCGATCAGCGGCTCGAGCTCTATGAGCTGCCCGACTACAAGTCGCGCAAGAACCGCAGCAACGATTACGGCTTCGATCCGCACGAGCAGGCGACCGCGACCTATACCGGCATGGGCACCGACATCAACGTGCACGACCAGTGGGCGGTGGAATCGATGGGCGCGATCCAGGACCGTACCAAGGAGCATCTCGGCTCGAGCGACAAGGCGATCGTGCAGTACCGCCGCCTGCTGCGGGCTGAGATCGAGAAGGTCGGCGGCGGCGAAAAGCCGATGCTGTTCCTGGACGAGAGCAGGGCGCGCAGCATCCAGGGACCGGCCACCATGGACGGCATCGGGCCGACCCAGGGTTGGGAGCTCTACTGGATGGAGGTCGACGTCAAGCGCCGCCGCGGCGCACCTTGGGCCGCGCCGGTGCCGAAGGAGATCGCCGACAACGTGCACCGGCTGACGGCGGCGGAGTGATAATGCCGTCAATCAGCGGCGGGCGCCGCATACTCCACTGTCATGCCCCGCGAAGGCGGGGCATCCAGTACGCCGCGGCCTCTCGTGGACACGTCGCCGTCTCTGGAATACTGGATCGCCCGCCTTCGCGGGCGATGACAGCACGGACTGAAGGAGCAACCGAGTGACTTTCGTCGCGCGTCATGCGCTGTGGTCGGATGAGCAGAGGGACGCCGCAGCGCGCCTGCGCCGCATCGTCGAGGAAAAGAACCTCGAGGTCATCCGCCTCGCCTTCCCGGACCAGCACGGCATTTTGCGCGGCAAGACCATCATCGCCGCCGAGGCGATCGCCTCGCTGGAGAGCGGCTGCTCCATCACCACGACCATGCTCGCCAAGGACACCTCGCACCGCACGGTGTTTCCGGTGTTCACGTCAGGCGGCGGATTCGGCATGAAGGAGATGGAGGGCGCGGCCGACGTGTTGATGGTCGCCGACCCAGCCACGTTCCGCGTGCTGCCATGGGCGCCCGCGACGGGCTGGGTGCTCTGCGATCTCTATTTTGGCGACGGCCGTCCCGTGCCGTTCGCGACCCGCGGCCTCTATCGCAAGGTGCTCGATGATCTCAGCGGCCGCGGCCACGATTTCGTCGCCGGCCTCGAGGTTGAATTCCACATCTTCAAGCTCGACGACGCGCATATGCGGCCCGAAGATGCCGGCCAGCCCGGCACGCCGCCGTCGGTGAGCCTGCTCAGCCACGGCTATCAATACCTCACCGAGCAGCGCTTCGATCAGATGGAGCCGGTGCTGGAGATCCTGCGCCGCGATATCGTCGCGCTCGGACTGCCCTTGCGCTCGGTCGAGGTCGAGTTCGGGCCGAGCCAGTGCGAATTCACCTTCGCGCCGAGGAAGGGGCTGGAGCCCGCCGACAACATGGTGCTGTTCCGCTCTGCGGTGAAGCAGATCGCGCGCCGCCACGGCTATCACGCCACCTTCATGTGCCGGCCGAAACTGCCGAATGCGTTCGCGAGCGGCTGGCACCTGCACCAGTCGATCGTCTCGCGCGCGTCTGGCGAAAATCAGTTCATGGCGAAAGACGGCAGCGAGCCGCTCAGCGCGTTCGGCCGGGCGTACCTTGCCGGCCTGCTCGACCACGCCCGCGCCTCGACCGTGTTCACCACCCCGACCATCAACGGCTACAAGCGCTACCGCTCCTATTCGCTGGCGCCGGACCGCGCGATCTGGGGCCGCGACAATCGCGGCGTGATGATCCGCGTGCTCGGCGGCGCCAATGATGCCGCAACGCGCCTGGAGAACCGCATCGGCGAGCCCGCCGCCAATCCCTATCTCTACATGGCCTCGCAAATCTTGTCGGGCCTCGACGGCGTCGACCGCAAGCTCGACCCCGGCCCGTCCGCCGACACGCCCTACGAGACCAAGGCGCCGCCGTTGCCGAAGAGCTTGCGCGATGCGGTCGCCGCGCTGAAGGACGATCCGTTCTTCCGCGAGAAGTTCGGGCCTGAGTTCGTCGACTACTACACCCACATCAAGAATGCCGAGATCGAACGCTTCCTGTCAGAGGTGACCGACTGGGAGCACCGCGAGTATTTCGAGGTGTTTTGACGGAGATACGTCTCACGCCCGCGTGAGGCGACTTCGTCCGGTCTGTTCCGACGACATCACGGCGCTCGCCGACGAAGCCATTTTCCCTGTCCCTCGAAAACGGCCGGAAAGACTGGGGGCCTAATATCCCGCATGTGATCAACAGTGGAGTTCGATCATGTGGGTTCAATTGTTCAGCTTGATCTACCGCCTGTCCTGCCGGACCACCTTGGTTGAAATCGGCACCCACCACCTGGCGCGTTAGTCGCCGGCGCCAGCGATTTGGGTAAGACATATTGACCGGATAACCGGGGTTCTCATGCGCAAGCTGGTTCACCAGCGATAGCCGAGCGTTGCAATGACGGTCAGCGGCGCGCCGCGGTAGCAATAACCGACCTGGCACGTGGTGTAGTGCAGATTGAACAGGTTCTTGGCATTGACCTGGAACTGGAGGCCCTTCAGCTCCTTCGCCGCCTGGCCAAAATCATATTTCAGCGCCGCGTCGATCAGGGTTACCGAGCTGTTCTTGAACGTGTTCGCATCATCGCCGTAGCTCCAGGACATGTAACGCGCACCACCACCGACGCTCAATCCTGCAAACGGTCCGGCCAGCGGCAGGGCATAGTTCGCCCACAGCGTCGCCGTGTGCGGAGGATTGCCCGAAGGAAACTTGCCGATCAGCGAGTCGTCCGCGGCCTGCTTGGTCACCATGTCCAGATAGGTGTACGACGAGGTGATGTCGAAACCACCGCCCAGGCTTGCAAGCGCCTGCAATTCGAAGCCACGGCTTTGAATCTCGCCACGCTGGACCGTTACGCCTGTCCCCGTCGTGACCAGGCCGCCGTCCTGGGTCAAATCGAACACCGCCGCGGTAATGAAGCTCCTCGTGCCCTGCGGCTGGTACTTCACACCGACTTCGGTCTGCTTGCCGGTGGTCGGCTTGAAGAAGGCGCCCGACGGATCGACGCCGAGATTGGGAAAGAACGAGGTCGAATAGGCGACGTAAGGCGCAACGCCGGAATCGAACACATAGGTCAGCCCGGCTCGCCCGCTATAGGCCTGATCGGACTGCGTCTGCCTGGTCAGCGCGAACAGATCCTCACCTGTGGTGCTGACCCAGTCGCTGCGGCCGCTCAATGTCAGGATCCAGTGATCGAGCCTGGCCTGGTCCTGAACATACACGCCGGACTGGGTTTGCCGCTGGGCTGTCGAGGACGAGATCGCGGGATCGGGAATGGATTCCGGCGCGTAGACCGGCGCGGCCAGGTTGAGATCGGAGACGCCGAAGCCGAACCCCTGCTTGTCGTTGAACTTCGACGAGGTGTAGTCGGTGCCGACCAGGAGTGTGTGCTGCACGGGCCCGGTCGATAGCCTGGCCTCGACTTGGTTATCCATGATGGCCGATTGCAGCGTGTCGTGGACGTAGCCGGTATAGCGCGAGACGACATTGCCCACCGGCGCCCCGAGAAAGCCGACATAGCGGGTGACCGCGTCGACATCGACGTAGCGGAATTTCTGGCGGACGGTCACGGCGTTGTTGAACGCATGCTCGAACAGGTAGCCCACGCGTCCCTGCTCCTGGTCGAGCGAATTGTAGGACGGACTGCCCGTGAAGATGTCCGTGGCGGTGCCGGTGCCCGTGGAGTAGGTGAACATGGATCCGGGCGTCTTCGACTTCTGATAGGATCCGAGAATCGTCAGGGTCGTCGATTGATCCGGCTTCCAGGTGACGGCGGGCGCGATGTAGGTCCTGTTATCCTTGCCGCCGGGCACGAACACGTTCGCGTCGCGCATCACGCCGGTCAGCCGATACGAAAACTGACCGTTGGCATCGACCGGGCCCGACAGGTCGAAATTGCCCTGAATGCGATCGCGGTCGCCGAACACCGTCTGTACCTCGTGAAACGGCTGGCTGGTCGGCAGCTTGCTCGACAGGTCGATCAGTCCGCCGGGCGAGCCGAGCCCGTAGAGTGCCGAGCTCGGCCCACGGACCACGGTGATGCTGTCGACCCCATAAGGCTCGGTCTTGAACACGCTGAGACCTGCTCCGACGAGGCGCAGGCCGTCGAGATAAACGCCGTTATAGGTGATGTCGAAGCCGCGAATCGCGATGGCGTCGAAACGCGGATCGTAGCCGGAGGCATCGATACGGACGCCGGGTTCATAGCC
Source organism: Bradyrhizobium sp. LA6.1 (assembly GCF_040547805.1). NCBI lineage: Bacteria > Pseudomonadati > Pseudomonadota > Alphaproteobacteria > Hyphomicrobiales > Nitrobacteraceae > Bradyrhizobium > Bradyrhizobium sp. LA6.1. The sequence continues at coordinate 71,590 of NZ_JBEPQK010000021.1, forward strand.
AACCGCCTCCGTCAGCGTCTGGACGGCGCGGTCGTTGAGTTCCTTGCGCGTCACGACCGAGATCGACTGCGGCGTCTCGAGCAACGGCGTGTTGGTCTTGGTACCCGCCGAGCTGCTGTCTGCAACATAGCTGCTCTCGCTCGACGCGTTGGCGCGACCGGCACCGGCCTCGCGCGCGCCCGAATTTCCGGCTGGCGCGGGCCCGGCATTGCGTTGCGTCGCGACGCGGCCGCGCGACGACTGCGAAGCTCGCTGAGCGGGCTGGGTGCGCGGACGCGCCTGGATCGGTGCCTCCACCGTGACGGGAGGCAATGTCGCCGCCGTCGACGTCGCATTGGTCCCGGAGGTCTGTGCGACCGACGGCGTTGCGTGCAGGACTATTCCCAGGCCGGCCGCTCCCAGACCAGTTCTCGCCATCCGTTCCCAGCCGAGCGTCCGCCCGTCGTTGCGCGTCATTGTCTTCCCCGAGTTCCGTGTTCGAACAACCCGGGAGTAACCAGATCGAGGCGCACACCGCCTTTGCGCGCGCGCAAATCACCTTTGATCGCACGTGGAGGCGTTCAAGTTCACTGACAGCGGCTCGGCGAATAGCCGAAGTGCCTGCGGAACGCCGTCGCGAAATTGGCCGGATGGGCATAGCCGACCCGAAAGGCCGCCTCGGTGACCGACAACCGTTGATGAATCAGAAGGTCACGTGCGGCATCGAGCCGGCGGGCCCGCAAATAGTCGATCGCGCTCTCGCCATACGCCATCTGGAATTTCTGGTTGAAGGACCGGCGGCTCAGCCCCGCATTCCGCGCCAGTTCGTCGATGCTCCAGGGATAAGCGAGATCGGCATCCATCCGCGCCTTGACCGATTGCAACCGCACCCGCTGGAGGTCGGCTGCAGGATCGAGCGCGATCCCGCGCTCGCCGAACAAGGCGTGGACCACGATCTCGGCGGCGTGCGCCGACAGCAGCAATTGCGTCGCGTTTCCGGCCACCGGTGGCGAGAACATTTCTGCCGCGAGGGCCTGCACGCGCGGAGACGCCGGGAGAGAGACGATGGCCGTGCCCAACGCGTCGGTCTTGAACAGCGCCCGAACCTCGTCGCCGAGTCCGAGCCCGTCGATGGAGGCTTGGGGAAGCGCCAGGCCGATCGCAGGACGTTCGCCGCAGCGAACCGAGCCTCCTAGGGCGACGGATTCGCGCACGGCAATCGCCGTCATCTGCCCTGCACCGGTTGTGCGCGTCAGAATGCCGCGGCCTGCGCCTTCATCGAGCGCAACGGAGATGAACAAGCCCGGCCCTGCGATCGCCGGCCGATCGGGATCGGCGCGAAACTCACCTCTGATGAACACACAGCCCGGGAAATCCAGCCACTGAGGCGCTGTCGAAGCGCCTCGCTGTGCGGAGCCGATGATGTCGTCGTCAGGCCGTCCGGCAATTTGATTGTAAAAGTCCTGCATCGAATCCGCTAGGCCGCGACATTGGCGGCTGGCGGCGGCGCACTCAAGACCTCTGCGCGCAGTTTGGAGAGCTTCGAAACTGACGTCCTCGACGAGGTTCTGCGCGCGAGGCGATCTGCACGGACGATACGGCAACCAGATCCAGGAGCGCGTCAGATGCCCAGATATTTATGCTGCAGATCCGGCTCCGCCATCAGCTCGACGGACGTGCCGCTCCACACCGTCTTGCCGCGCTCGATGATGTAGTGCCGGTCGCAGATGCGGGCGAGGTGGTCGACGTTCTTGTCGACGACCAGGATCGACTGTCCCCGGCGCTTCAGCAGCGACAGGCAGTTCCAGATTTCTTCGCGGATCAGCGGCGCAAGACCCTCGGTCGCTTCGTCCAGGATCAGCAGCTTCGGATTCGTCATCAGCGCGCGGCCGATCGCGAGCATCTGCTGCTCGCCGCCGGAGAGCTGGTTGCCCATGTTGGAGGCACGCTCGGCAAGGCGGGGGAACATCACGTAGATCGCGGCCAGCGTCCAGGGATTGGGGCTAGCGAAGCGATCGGCGGCGGCCGCGACGAGATTTTCGCGCACGGTGAGGTTCGGGAAGATCTGGCGTCCCTCGGGGACGAGGCCGACGCCGAGTTTTGCAATTCTGTAGGATGGAAGCTGCCGCACTTCTGCGCCGGCGAAGCGGATCGTTCCGGCGCGCGCCGGTGTCAGGCCCATGATGGAGCGGATGGTGGTGGTCTTGCCCATGCCGTTGCGGCCCATCAGCGAGACCATCTCGCCCGGCTTGATCGACAGCGACAGGCCGAACAGCACCTGGGAGAGGCCGTAGCAGGTCTCGATGCCGTCGACGTCGAGCAGCGTGTCAGCCATCGCCTTTTCAGACATGGTGCGTCACCACGTGCTGGTCGCCGAGATAGGCGCGCTTGACGTCCTCGTTGGCGCGGATCGCGGCTGGATCACCGGAGGCGATGACGCGGCCATAGACCAGCACCGAGATGCGGTCGGCCAGCGCGAACACCGCCGGCATATCGTGCTCGACCAGCACGATCGAGACTTCCTTCCGCAGCTCCTGAAGCAGTTGCACCATGCGCTGGGATTCGGTGACGCCAAGACCCGCCATCGGCTCGTCCAGCAGCAGCAGCTTCGGCTTGCTCGCGAGCGCGACCGCGAGCTCGATCTGGCGGCGCTCGCCATGGCTGAGCCTGGACACCAGGACATCGGCGCGATGGCCGAGCCCGACGCGGTCGAGCGCGGCATGGGCGGCATCGCGCAGGCCCTTCTCCTTGCGCGCATTGGCGAAGAAGCGGAACGAGTGGCCTGCATGCGCCTGCGCGGCAAGTGCGACATTGTCGGCGGCGGTGAAGTCGAGCAGCAGCGAGGTGATCTGGAACGAACGGGCGAGCCCCAGCGCGCAGCGGCGATAGGCCGGCAGATAGGTGATATCGCGGCCGCCGAGCGAGACGCTGCCGGAATGCGGTTCGAGGTGCCCTGTGAGCTGACTAATCAGCGTGGTCTTGCCGGCACCGTTCGGGCCGATGATGGCGTGCAACTCGCCGCTAGCTACGTCGAGCGAGACGTTGTCCGTCGCAACGATGCCGCCGAAGCGGCGCACCAGTTTTTCGACGCGGAGCAGCGGTTCAGCCACGATTGAGCCTCCCGAGCAGGCCCATGATGCCGCCGCGGCCGAACAGCACGATCAGCAGCAAAAGCGGGCCCATGATCAGCGCCCAGTATTCGGTGATCTGCGACAGGAATTCTTCCAGCAGCAAAAACACCACCGCGCCCATCACCGGGCCGAACAGCGTGCCCATGCCCCCCAGGATCACCATCACCATGAGGTCGCCGGAGCGGGTCCAGTACATCACGGCCGGGCTGATGAAATCGGTGTTGTTGGCGAGCAGTGCGCCGGCAAGGCCGCACATCATACCGGAGATGACGAAGCAGACCAGCTGGTAGCGTTTTGCCGGAAAGCCGATCGCCTGCATCCGCTGCTCGTTGGAGCGCAGGCCCTGCAAGACGAGGCCGAAGCGCGAATTGGCGATGCGCCAGATCAGGACGATCACGGCGAACAGGCAGGCGAGGCAGAGATAATAGAACTGCGTGCGATTGCCGAGATTGATCAGCCCGGAGAAGTCACTGCGCTTGTAGACGGTGAGACCGTCGTCGCCGCCGTAACGCGCGAGGCCCGAGGCGACGTAATAGGCCATCTGCGCAAACGCCAGCGTGATCATGATGAAGTAGACGCCACGCGTACGCAGCGAGAGCGCGCCGATCACCAGCGCATAGATCGCGGAAGCTGCGAGCGCGACCGGGAACTGGATGAAGCCGCTTCCGACGCCTTCCTGCGCGAGCATGCCGACCGCGTAGCCGCCGATGCCGAGATAGGCGGCGTGGCCGAAGCTCATCATGCCGCCAAAACCCATGATGAGGTTGAGGCTCGCGGCCGCCAGCGCCAGGATGACGATGCGGGTGAACAGCGTCAGGATGAAGATGTTGCCGGACAGCTGCGAATAAAGCGGCAGCAGCACGAGGCCCGCCAGCATCAGGGCCGTGACGGCCTTGCTCACGGTGAAAGCCTTCATCGACGGTTGGCCGGAAACAGCCCCTCCGGGCGCACCACCAGCACGATCGCCATCAGCAGATAGATCAGCATGGACGACAGCGCGGGCGCGGCGGTGGAGGCGGCGGCTCCGCTCAGCACCTGCCGCAACAGGTTGGGCAGGAAGGCGCGGCCGAGCGTGTCGATCATGCCGACGAAGATCGCGGCCAGAAACGCGCCGCGGATCGAGCCGATGCCGCCGATCACGATGATGACGAAGGCGAGGATCAGGATGTTCTCGCCCATGCCGATCTGCACGGTGAGGATCGGCGCCTGCATCAGACCGGCGAGGCCGGCGAGCGCGGCGCCCAGGCCGAACACCAGCGTGTAGAGCAGCTTGATGTTGATGCCGAGCGCGCCGATCATCTCGCGGTTGGAGGCGCCGGCGCGGATCAGCATGCCGATGCGGGTGCGCATCACGCCGAGATAGAGCAGCAGCGCGACCAGCAGCGCCACCACGATGATGGCGAGACGATAAGCGGGATAGTGGATGCCGGGCAGGATCGGCACCGGCACCGTGAGCCAGGCCGGCAGCGGCAGCGCAAGCCCGGCCGGACCCCAGATCAGCCGCACCGCTTCATTGAAAAACAAGATCAGGCCGAAGGTCGCGAGCACGTGGTCGAGATGGTCGCGCCCGTAGAGATGCCGCAGCGCCGTCATCTCCAGCACGATGCCGAGCACCAAAGTCGCACCTAACGCCATCAGCGCACCGAGCAGGAAGCTGCCGGTCCAGGCCGCAAAGGTTGCGGCGAAATAGGCGCCCATCATGTAGAGCGAGCCGTGCGCGAGGTTGACGAGATCCATGATCCCGAACACCAGCGTCAGGCCGGCGGCGAGCAGGAACAGGAGCAGGCCGAACTGCAATCCGTTCAAGAACTGTTCGACGACGAGCAGCATCAAAACTCTTTCAGGCGCACGCGGTGTCGCGCCGATGTTCGAACACGGTCGCCATCAGTGAAAGAGCTCCCCCTGCCTCTTCAAGGCGGAAAAATGGGTAATGGCAGTATCGTTCCGAGGCAAGAGCGATTCAACACCAGACATGCACTTTGTTGCATGCCGGTGCATGCGATCGAAATTGGCCTTGCAAGAAGGCTGCCGCGCAGGATGGGTCAACCTGCCGCACCCACCAAACAATCGCCCTCCCCCCGGGCATACCGGGGAGAGGGCGCGAAGGTCGATGGACAGTAGCAGAAGGCGTCTAGTGCGACGTCATCTGCCGGGGAAGATCATCCGGATCGGCCAGCACGCTGTTGGCCGTCGAGGCTTCCAGCGCCGCCATCCGGAACAGATAGGCGAGCGTTGCCAATCCGGTGTCTTCCGCCATCTGCGCCAGCTCGAGCGCCATGTCGGACATGTAGCCGAGATTCTCGTCCTTGGTCTGCGCCATGATCTGGCTGTCCCGCATCATGTTCGACATTTCAGGCGCTCTTTCGTTGCGCGGCAGCAAGGCCGCAGAGGTTGGCACGGGCGACGGCGTCCAGACGCGGGCCGTCTTGTTGTACGATCGAATCCATGCCGATGCGATCATGCAGGGCATCGAGGGTCTCGCGGCGAATGTCGATGGTCGCCGCCATGGTCCAGGCGTTCTCCACCAGCTCGGGCAGACCAAGCGGCGTCACGACGAAGCCGGCCTCATGGAAGCGCGGCAGCCACCAGGTCTCCATGATCGCGCTGACCTGCGCGATTCCCTGATCGAGGCAGAACTCCTGCACCGCTGCCATCAGTTGCAGGTTGAGAGTGCCGTCGCGGCGATCGCGCACGACAAAGTAGCGCGACCATTCCCAGACCAGCGGATTCGCAGGGCAGCCGCGAACCGATGCCAGATGCGGGAAGACCTCGCTCATCATCGAGGGTTTGGTGGTGGGGTAGAGCCGGTGACCGCCGACAACGCGCCGGCCTTCCAGCGCGAGCAGATAGACGGTGTCCTCGTCGTCGTAGGAATCGACCTCGCGGCAATCAGGCCGGCGCAGCGTCTCCCAGTGCCGCTCCTCGACGAAGATGTCGTGGCGTAGTCGGAAGTGCTGCTCGAGTACGTCTTCGTAAAGGTGGCGATTGACCGAAGAAATTGCGTGAATCATGAAAACCCCCATTCAGCCGGAATGAGGGGCAGCCTCTGCGAAAAGAGGCAGGTTCGATATTGGGAAATTTCCCAGTACGTCGCTTAGGGATTGATGAGCTTGTTGCGAATCGCCAGTGCAACCGCATGCGTACGGTTGACGGCACCGAGCTTGCGCGCGGCGGTTGCAAGATGCTCTTCTGCGGTGCGCTGCGTGATGTGCAGGATCTCGCCGATCTCCCAGGCCGACTTGCCCTGCGAGGCCCAGGCGATCACCTCGCGCTCGCGCGGGGTGAGACGCGTCGACAGATGCGGCGCCGGATCCAGCAGGCGGCGAATATGGTCGAAGCCATACATTGCCATCAGGTGCAGTGCCGGCTTGCTGCGGGGATTGAGGTCGAGATGGACGCCGCCGAGCGACACCGCCGCCTCGTAGCCGGTGAGCCCGTGGATCGGCACGATGAAGCCGCGCGACATGCGAAAATCGCCGGCGCGGTTCATCACCTCGGCCGCGCTCGGCTCGAGCTCGGCATCATAGGGCGCTTCCGACCACTCGAACGGATTGACCGATTGCCGGCACAGCCGCACCACGGGGTCGACTCGGTCGTAATTGTTCTGGATGTAGAGATTGAACCATCCTGCCGGCCAGCGCTTGGCGAGCACCATCTGCGCGAACCGCTGATCGGGATTCGGCAACCCCGTCACGATGATAGTCTCGAAGCCGAAGCGACCGAACGCCGCCTCAAGCGCATTCATGGCGTCCGGTACCTTGCGATAGGTCCCCAGGCCTTCGATGAAGTCGAGCGCTTCCCGGCCATAATCTACGGCGTCTACGGCGGACATCGGTACGTTTCCTGAGCCTCGCCGTAGGTATAGCACGTATTTGGGAGCTGCCTCAATTCGCTGCTTCCGTAGTTTACCGGCCCTCGTCTGCACCCGAGATTTAATCTACTTGTGGAGGAAGTGACGTCAAGTTACACCTATGGCGTCTGAAGCGGGAAAATCACGATGGAAGACGAGGACATCGCCCTCAACAGCGTGCTCGGCCTGGAACTCAACCGCGTGTTTTTCGCCGTCCGCGAAACGGCAAACAAGCAGAAGATCATCGAGTACGCGCGCGAAGTGCTGCAGCGCGAACGCGCGGAGCGGCCCGGCAGCGCGTCGCCCGAGAGCCCGGCGAGCTAGAACGCGGTTACAGGTGAGGCGTACGTTCTGCGCGAGCGGCGCCCTTCCATTCGAACGTGCCGATTTTGGCCGAAACATTCTGACTGCGAAGTTAATCAGCAGTTGTTGCCGGTGAGCGAGCTGCGCTCTTACCCTCCCCCGGAGGGGGAGGGTGAAGCGCCGCCCGCTCCGTCCACATCACACTTGCCGCTGGATGACATCACGGCTCTCGTGAGATGATCGCCACCACGATCCTCTTTGGGATGCCCACGACATGATGACGCTGCGCCAGGTTGAAGTGATCCGTGCCGTGATGGTGACGGGTACCATCGGCGGCGCGGCGAAGCTGCTCAACGTGTCGGCGCCGGGGATCAGCCGGCTGGTCAAATACACCGAGCGCACGCTCGGCATTCGCTTCTTCCAGCGCCAGAACGGGCGCTATTTCCCGACGCCGGAAGCCGAGAACATCTTTGAGCAGATCAACGGCGTCTACAAGAAGGTCGACGACCTCTCCGAGCTCATCTCCAAGATCGGCCGCGGCGGTTTGTCGGAATTGCGCATCGGCTCGGTGCCGAGCATCTCCCAGGTGATGGTGCCGCGCGCGATCGAGCGCGTCCGGCGCCGCTACCCCGATCTCGGCATCGACATCAACATCCTCAAGCTCGAGGAGGCCATCGACTACCTCCTGCTCGGCCGCGGCGAATGCGTGGCGATGAGCTATCGGCTCGAGCATTCCGGGCTCGACTTCATGCCGCTCGCCTCGGGTGAGCTCTATTGCATCGTGCCGCCGGGTCACGAACTTGCCGGCCGCAAGCAGGTCTCGGCGGCCGAGATCACCCGCTATCCGCTGATCGGCATCGATCCCAACGATCCCTACGGCCGGATCATGGCCGGGATCTTTGCGCGCCACCGGCTCGACTACAACATCACGATCCGCGCGCGCTTCGGCACCACGGTGTGTGCGCTGGTGAAGGCAGGGCTCGGCATCGCCATCATCGACCAGTTCACGGTGGCCCATGGCGGCTATCCGGGAATCGAGCTGTTGAAGATCACCGAGCCGACGCGGTTCGAGACCTATATCGCGGTGAAGCGCGGCGCGCCGCTGTCGCTCCATGTCGAGTATTTCATCGAGTCCCTGCGCGCCGAGATGCGCGCGGTGGAGCCGTCCCGCAGCGAGGGCAACGCCGCCCCGGCACGCGCGCGGAAGAAATAACATTATGTTAGGTTTGCCCAATAAATGGGTAATTGTGTTAGGCACGGGAAAGGCTATCGTCGCAACTGGAAGCCCCCTTGGAATTGTGCGGATTTCCCCGCTAATGGCTAGGACCCAACGCTCCCAACGAGACGATAACCAACCATGTCCAAGCGCGGATACGCCGCCAGCAAGAAGCTTCTCACCGGCCTGATCGGGGCGCCGATCGCGCATTCCGCCTCCCCTGCCATGCACGAGCGGGCCGCCGAGGCGCTTGGCCTGCGCGGTCACTACCAGCTCATCGAGGTCGCCGGCGCCGATGCGGCCGGGCTCCGCATGATGCTCGAGGGCGTACGGCGGCTCGGCTTTGCCGGCGTCAACGTGACTTACCCTTACAAGGAAGCGGTGGTCCCGCTGCTCGACGAGCTGGCGCCGGGCGCGGCCGCCATGGGCGCGGTCAATACCGTCGTCGTCAAGGACGGCCGGCTGATCGGCCACAACACCGACACGACCGGGTTTGCGCGCGCGGTCGCGCCGCTGCTGGCACCGTCCGGAAATGCAGTCGCCGTGATCGGAACGGGCGGCGTCGGCAAGGCGATCGCCTTTGCGCTTGCGAGCCTGAAGGTCTCCGGCCTCCGCATTTTCGACAGCGAGACGGTGCGCGCCGAAAAGCTCGCTTCATTGCTTGCCAGGCACGGTGGCGCCACGGTGGCGAAAAGCGTCGAGGACGCGCTCGATGGCGCAACCGGCCTCGTCAACGGCACGCCGGTCGGCATGCTGCCGAACCGGGGCATGCCGGTCCCGGCAGCCTTGCTTCACGAGAAAATGTGGGTCGCGGACGCCGTCTATTCGCCGCTGATCACGCCACTGCTGGCAGCGGCACAGGCCAAGGGCGCGCGGATCATGACCGGGCGGGAGCTCGCGATCTACCAGGCCGCTGACGCCTTCGAATTGTTCACCGGCCTTGCCCCATCGACCGAGGTCATGGGAGAGGCATTCGACGAGGTGATGGCGGCACGAAGTGCGGCCTACCACGCAGCGTAACCGAAGCGGCCGGACACAAGGCCGCGGACAACATCAACGAAAAATGGGAGGAGTGACCATGAAATCGACCCTAGTGGCAGGCGCCTTGCTTGCCTTCGCGACTGTAACCAGCGTCCACGCGCAGGCGATCAAGCTCGCCGACGTCGCCGAGCTCTCGGGCGGCGGCGCCACCGTCGGCACCAACTGGAAGAACGGCATCGACCTCGCGATCGAGGAGATCAACGCCAAGGGCGGCGTGCTCGGCCGCAAGTTGGAGGTCAGCCACGCCGATTCGCAGTCCAACCCCGGCGTTGCCCGCGCCCAGGTGCAGAAGGCGCTCGACGCCGAGCCCTATGTGCTGCTCGGGCCCGGCTATTCCGGCTCGGTCAAGGTGACGGCGCCACTCGCGGCCGAAGCCGGCATCGCGCAGATCATGGGCGGCGAAGCCGCCGAGCTGACGCAAGCCGGCAACAAGTTCCTGTTCCGCACCTCGTTCGGCCAGCAATCGTCGATGCCGAAGGTCGCAAAATACATCCATGACGACATGAAGGCGAAGACGGTCGCGGTGGTCTGGGTCAACAACGATTTCGGCCGCGGCGGTCGCGACGTCGTCGTGAAGGAACTCGACCGGCTTGGCTCCAAGGTGGTCGCCGATCTCTCGACTGAAGCGGGACAAGCCGACTTCGCCGCCGACGTCGGCAAGATCAAGGCCGCCAATCCCGATGCGGTGTTTGTCTACCTGAATGAAGAAGAGAGCGCGCGCATCCTGAAAGAGCTGAAGCGCCAGGGCGTCACCGCGCCGCTGATGGGCGAGACCACGCTGATCGGCCAGAAGGTGATCGAGCTCGCCGGCGATGCCGCCAACGGTGCGCGCGGCCATGTCGGCCTCACCACGGACGCACCGGTCGACCTGATCAAGGCGTTCCGCGACAAGTTCGCCAAGAAGTACAATTACGTGCCGGACCATAACGGCCTGAAGGGCTACCTCGCCGTCTACATGGTGAAGGCCACCACCGAGAAGATGGGCAAGGTCGACAGCAAGGCGTTCGCCGACACGCTGCACGGCCTGACCATCAAGGCCGCGGACGAGCCGGGCATTCTGATGGACGTCACCTTCAGCGAGACCGGCGACATCGACCGGCAGAGCTTTCTGGTCGAGGTGGTCGAAGGCAAGCAGGTGGTGAAGCAGGTGCTACCCAAGGTGAAGTGAGGGACGTGATCTTTCACCTCTCCCCGCGCCCGTCCCGCCGAAGCTTCAGCGAAGGCGGATGCGGGGGCCTCTCTTCTCCCTCGCCCCGCTCTTCGCGGGGAGAGGGGTGGGGTGAGGGGTGCTTCTGCGCAGACGGTGAGAGATGAGCTTGCGGAGACAGCCCCTCACCCCGCCCTCTCCCCGTAAGAACGGGGCGAGGAAGACGACAGCGCGGCGGTAGGGACACGAGAGGGGAAAATGTCCAATCTGTTCGATCTTCTGGTCGCGGGACTTGCCACCGGCGCGATCTATGCGCTGGTCGCGGTCGGCTTCACGCTGCTGTGGCAGACCTCGCAGACCATCAACTTCGCGCAAGGCGAGTTCGTGATGCTGCCGGCGTTCCTGATGCTGGCGGCGATGCATGCCGGCGCGCCGTTCTGGCTTGCGATCATCCTCGGCATCCTGCTCTCGATGCTCCTGCTGGGCCTCGCTTTCAAGATGCTACTGGTCGATCCGATGATGCGCCATGGCGTGCTGCCGCTGGCGATCGCGACGATGGCGCTCGCGATCGGCATCAAGGAGGCCGTGAAGCAGTTCTTCAGCGCGGAGGCCTCGCCCTTCCCCTCGATCGTGCCGACCGGTGATATCTCCATTCTCGGACATGCCGTATCGCTGCAAAGCATCGGCGTCCTCGTCCTCGCCATTCTTGCCGTCTTCGGCCTGACGAGCCTTCTCAACCGCACCTCGCTCGGTCACCAGATGCAGGCGGCGGCGCAGAACCCGACAGTAGCGCGCATCATCGGCGTCCCGGTCGAGCGCATGATCCTGCTGACGTTCCTGATCAACGCCTTCCTGGTCGCGCTGGCGTCGCTTTTGATTACACCGATCTACCTCGCAAAATTCTCCTCCGGCGAAGTGCTGGGCCAGGCCGCCTTCATCGCCGCGATCGTCGGTGGCTTCAACCAGGTGCGCGGCGCCATCGCCGGCGGCCTCCTGATCGGCGTGCTCGACAATCTCGCAGCCGCCTATGTCTCGACGCAGTACCGCGCCGCCGTTCCGATGATCTTCCTGATCGCCGTCATCCTGTTCCGGCCGCAGGGCTTGCTCGGCCGCGCCGAGGAGCGCACCGTATGAGCGGCTTCGCCAAACCGTTGAAGATCGCGCTCGGCCTCATCGTCATTGCCGGCCTGATCATCGTCCCCATGAATTTCAACCGCTACGGCCTGTTCATCCTGAGCCAGTGGGCGGTGATGAGCATCGCCGCGATGGGGCTCAATTTGACACTCGGCTATGCCGGCCAGGTCTCGCTGGCGCAAGGCGCCTTCGTCGGGATCGGCGCCTATGCGGCAGCGATCATGACGACCCATGGCTGGCCGCTGCCGGCGGCGATCGTGGTCGCGATTGCCTTGAGCTTCGCGGTCGGCTGGGTGCTCGGCTATCCGGCGCTGCGCGTGCAGCACCATTACCTCGCTTTCGTCACCCTCGCCTTCTCCACCCTCGCCTTCCTGGTGTTCCGCAACGAAAGCTGGCTCACCGGCGGCATCTACGGCATCTCCAACATTCCGCGGCCGCACATCTTCGGCATCGCGACCAACAAGCCGCTGCCGTTCTATTATGTCTGCCTCGGCTCGCTTGCGATCGTGTCGCTGGCGGTGTGGTGGCTGATCCGCTCGCCCTGGGGCCGCGCCTTCATGGCATTGCGCGAAAATCCGCTGCGCGCGCAGTCGCTCGGCGTCGATACGAGGCGCTATACGCTGATGGCCTTTGCGATCGGCTCGGCGCTCGGCGGCATCGCCGGCGCGCTCTACGCGCCGCTGACGCAATATATCGATCCCGTGCCGTTCAACCTATCGCTCTCGCTCGACCTCCTGATGATGGTGATCGTCGGCGGTGCCGGCTTCTATTTCGGCCCCTTCCTCGGCGCGATGATCGCGGTGCTGTTGCCGGAATGGCTGCGCTTCACGGAAGGGTATTATCTGATGCTCTACGCGGTCGCGGTGATGATGCTGTTGATCTGGTCGCCGACCGGCATTCTGGGAATTCTCGACCGCTATCTCGCCGAGCGCCGCACCAAGGCGGCCTCCGCGCTGCGGGCCGTTGCAAAGTCCCGGCTGGAGACGGTGCAATGAGCGCGGTCCTGGAAGTCACCGGCATCAAGAAGAATTTCGGCGGCATCAGCGCCGTCGACGGCGTCTCATTCGACGTCCGCGAGGGCGAGATCCTCGGCCTGATCGGCCCGAACGGCTGCGGCAAGTCGACCCTGTTCAACTGCATCCTCGGCCAGCTCACACCATCAGGCGGCGAGGTCAAGCTCGACGGCAAGGTGGTCACGGGCCTGCGTCCCGCCGAGCTCAACAAGCTCGGGGTCAGCCGCACCTTCCAGCTCCTGCAGGTCTTCCCAAAGCTCTCGGTGCGCGAGAACCTGATCCTCGCGGGGCAGGAGCACCAGGGCAATATGGCCTCGCGCCTGGTCGGCCGCTCCGATGCCGGGCTGACCGAGATCGCCAACCAGATGATCGGCTTCTTCAAGCTCGACCATCTCGCCGACGAGCCGGCCGGCGGGCTCTCCTATGGCCAGCAAAAACTGCTCGATGCCGCGATGGCCTTCATGGGCGGGCCGCGCCTCGTCCTGCTCGACGAGCCCGCCGGCGGCGTCAACCCGTCGATGCTGTCGGACCTGAAGGATCGCCTGGTCGCGATCAACCGCGAGAAGAACGCCACCTTCGTCGTGATCGAGCACAACATGGAATTCGTGATGTCGCTGTGCTCGCGCGTGATGGTGATGGCGGAAGGCAAGGTGCTGGCGATGGGGCGGCCGGACGAAGTGCGGAAAAATCCCGCCGTGATCGAAGCCTATCTCGGACATTAGGAAGCCATCATGAGCGACCCGATCCTCTCGGTTCACAATCTCGTCGGCGGCTACGGCAAGATGACGATTTTGAACGGCACGACGTTTGCCGTGCCGCAGGCGACCATCACCACCATCATCGGCCCCAACGGTGCCGGCAAGTCGACCGTGTTCAAGGCGATCTTCGGCCTGTTGAAGCTGCGCGAAGGCAAGATCAGCTTTGCGGGCCGCGACGTCACCAATTTGAGCCAGCGCGCGCTGCTCAATGCCGGCATCTGCTACGTGCCACAGGGCCGCAACATCTTTCCCGAACTGTCGGTGCGCCACAATATCGAGCTCGGCGGCGTCTCCGCCGGCAAGGGCATCGACCTGTCCGCACGGATCGAAGCCGCGCTCGACCTGTTTCCCGCGCTGCGCCGCAAGTCGGCGCAGCAGGCCTCCACACTCTCGGGCGGCGAGCAGAAGCAGCTCGAGATCGCGCGCTCGCTGCTGCTCGAGCCAAAGCTCGTGCTGATCGACGAGCCCTCGATCGGCCTGTCGCCGCTGATGGTGCAGCAGACTTTCGACATCCTGAAAGGCTTGCGCGACCGCGGCGTCACCATCCTGATGATCGAGCAGAACGCGCGCTCGGCGCTGGAGATTTCCGACATCGGCATCGTGCTCGAGCTCGGCCAGACCCGCATGGTCGACGGCGCGAAGCGAATTCTGAACGATCCGCGCATCGGCCAGCTCTTTCTCGGCGGCGCCATGGAGGACAACGCAGCATGAACAAGCGTTCGATCGCGACCGTCTCGCTCTCGGGCAGCCTGGACGAGAAGCTCCGCGCCATCGCATCAGCCGGGTTCGACTCGGTCGAGATCTTCGAGAACGATCTGCTGTCGTTCGGCTCGGGCCCGCGCGAGGTGGCGCAGCTGTGCAAGGACCTCAATCTCGAGATTTGCGCATTCCAGCCGTTCCGCGATTTCGAGGGCATGCCGGAGCCGCAGCGGACACGCAACTTTGCCCGCGCCGAGCGCAAGTTCGACCTGATGCAGGAACTCGGCACCGACCTCCTGCTGATCTGCTCCAACGTCTCGCCCGCCTCGCTCGGCGGCATCGATCGCGCCGCGGACGATTTTCGCGAGCTCGGCGAGCGCGCGGCCAAGCGCGGCTTGCGCGTCGGCTATGAAGCGCTGGCCTGGGGCCGCCATGTCAACGACTACCGCGACGCCTGGGAGATCGTGCGCCGCGCCGATCATTCCGCGATCGGCGTCATCCTCGACAGCTTTCACGCACTCGCACCCGGCTTTCCGGTTCGCGCAATGGCCTCGATCCCCGGCGACAAGATCTTTCTGGTGCAGCTCGCCGACGCGCCGAAGCTCGAGCTCGACATCCTCTCATGGAGCCGGCACTTCCGCTCCTTCCCCGGCCAGGGCGACCTCCCGGTCGGTGAATTCATGCAGGCCATCGCGGCGACCGGCTATGCCGGGCCGCTGTCGCTCGAAATCTTCAACGACCAGTTCCGCGCCGGCTCGTCCGCGCAGACCGCGGTCGACGGCCTGCGTTCGCTGATCCTGCTGGAGGACCAGCTTGCGCCGGATTGGCCGAAGCTTGTCAGCGAGCCGCTGGCGCCGAAGGCCAGGAGCCACGGCACCGGCTTCATCGAGTTTGCCGTCAACGAGACCAAGGCGGTCGACCTCGCCCGCCTGCTCGCGCAGCTCGGCTTCCGCAAGACCGGCAAGCATCGCAGCAAGGCCGTGGAGCGCTGGTCGCAAGGCAAGGTCGAGATCGTGATCAATTGCGAGACCGACGGCTTTGCGCATTCGCACTACGTCACGCACGGCCCCGGCGTCTGCGCGATTGCGCTCGACGTCGACAATGCCGGTCTTGCCATGCAGCGCGCCGAAGCGCTGAAGACGCGCACCTTCTACCAGCCGGTCGGGCCGGGCGAGCTGGAGATTCCCGCAATCCATGGCGTCGGCGGCAGCCTGCTCTATTTCCTCGATCAGGCCGGCAAGAACTGGGACACCGATTTCGAGCCGGTCGCAAGTGACGCGAACGCCGACGCCCTGCTCGCCGTCGATCACATCGCGCAGTCGATGCCCTATGACGAGATGCTGTCCTGGCTGCTGTTCTACACCGGCATTCTCGACCTGAAGCGGCTGCCGCAGATGGAGATCGCCGACCCGCGTGGCCTCGTGCAGAGCCAGGCGGTCATCAACGCCGACCAGAGCCTGCGCTTCGTGCTCAACGGCTCATCCGCCAACCGCACCCTGCCGGCGCGTTTCATCTCGGAGTTCTTCGGCTCGGGCGTGCAGCACGTCGCGTTCTCCTGCCGGGACATTTTTGCGACGGTCGCCGCGATGCGCAAGCGTGGCGCGGATTTTCTGGATATCCCCGATAACTACTACGACGACATCGAAGCCAAATATGACCTCGCGCCCGACCTGATGGCGCAGCTGCGCGCCAACCACATCCTCTACGACCGCGAAGGCGACGGCGAGTTCTTCCAGGTCTACACCCACATCTTCGATGAGCGCTTTTTCTTCGAAATCGTGGAGCGACGGGATTATCAGGGATTCGGCGCGGCCAATGCCGGGATCAGGCTCGCTGCGCAGGCCCGCGAGGTAAGGCCCGCGAGCATGCCGCGGGTGTAGGTCTTCGCCTCTTCCCGCAGGGGGGGAGAGGCCGGAATTTGCGGCAGCAAATTCCGGATGAGGGGGACTCATATGTCCCCAGGAGCAACGCTCTCTCAACACGTCATTGCGAGCGCAGCGAAGCAATCCAGGGTCCCTCCGCGGAGACAGTCTGGATTGCTTCGCTGCGCTCGCAATGACGATGTGGGGACTATCGAGGAATACAATGACCTCCGTCCCCGCGGAGACTCCCCCTCACTCTGCCCCTCTCCCCGCAGGCGGGGAGAGGCGAAGAGGCATCAACTCACTTCATCGCGCACTTGTCGTGGAAGCGATCCTGATCGTTCTCCACGATGGTCGCGACCGTCTTCAGCGAGAGCTGGCCTTCGCCGTCCTTGACCACGTCCTGGAGATAGAAGCTCTGCACCGGAATGTGGTTCTTGCCGTATTTGAACGGGCCGCGCAGCGACTTGAAGTTGGCCTTCTCCATCTCGGCCTTCATCGCGTCCTTTTTGCTGGTGTCGCCCTTCACCGCGACCACCGCGCTGTTGATGAGCTGGGCCGCGTCATAGGCCTGGGCGCCGTAATAGGTCGGGCGCAGATTGGGGTACTTCTTCCGGTAGTCGGCGACGAAGCGCTTGTTCTGCTCGTTCGGAAGGTCATTGACCCATTCCTGCGCGCCGGGCACGCCGAGCGCGTTCTCCTTCTGGAGCGGCAGCGACAGCTCGTCCACGGTGAAGGCGGTGTAGAGCGGCATCGTGCTCTTTAGTCCGGCTTGCGCATATTGATTGAGGAACTGCACGCCGGCCGCACCGGGATAGAACACGAAGATCGACTCGGCGCCCGAGGCGCGCGCCTTGGAGAGCTCGGCGGAGAAGTCGAGCTGACTCGGCCAGACCGTATATTCCTCGCCCTTGACCTCACCCTTGAACGTGCTCTTCAGGCCCGCGAGCATGTCCTTGCCGGCCGCGTAGTTCGGCCCGATCAGGAACACGCTCTTGACGCCCTTCTGGTTCATGTAGAGGCCCATGGCGGCGGGCGTCTGGTCGTTCTGCCAGGAGGTCGAAAACACGTAAGGCGAGCACAGTTCGCCGGCGAGCTGCGACGGACCGGCATTGGCCGAGATCAGGAAGGTCTGCGAATCCACCGCGGTCTTGAGCGATGCCAGGAGCACGTTCGACCAGATGTAGCCGACGATGAAGTCGACCTTGTCGGACTGCACCAGCTTCTCGGTCTTTTGCTTGCCGACATCGGGCTTCTGCCCGTCGTCCTCGTAGATCACCTCGACCGGCTTGCCGTCCATCTTGCGGCCGATGTGATCCAGCGCGAGCTCGAAGGAATTACGCATGTCGTTGCCGATCACGGCAGTCGGGCCGCTGAAGGTCGAAACGAAGCCGATCTTGATGGTGTCGCCGGCGATAGCCTGATTTGCCAGCACCAGCGCCGCTGCGCCCGCCAGCCAGAATGCCGTCCTCATAACCACTCCCCTCCTTATTATTGATCCCGGAAACGGGGTGATCGCCGCCCCCGGGTCGTCTCTATTGAACGTAAAATCTGTCGCGCCGCCAATGGCTCAGCGCCCGCCCCTGCACCATATTTCGCCCCAATCGAGGATGGCAAGAAATATAATTCTACTCACTTCGACCGAGGCTGCGGCGCTTTTTCGCGGGATGACGATACGCCCGGCCTATGCCGCGATTGATGACGGCTATTGGACTACGGCGCCCAATGCGCACTTAGATGAAGGAGAGCAGCAGCGAGATTCGAGGGTGTATCATGGCCGCAAATCCCCATCGCGTCGTCATCGTCGGAGCCGGGTTCGGCGGGCTGGAGACAACCCACCGGCTCGCCGGCAGCCCGGTCGAGATCACCCTGATCGACCGCCGCAACCACCATCTGTTTCAGCCGCTGCTCTACCAGGTCGCGACCGCCTCGCTCGCGACCAGCGAAATCGCCTGGCCGGTCCGGCACCTGATGCGCGACCGGCGCGAGGTGACGACCCTGTTTGCGACGGTGAGCGGCGTCGATGCCGACCGGCGCTGCGTGCTGATCGACGACGGCAGCGAGGTGCCCTACGACACGCTGGTGCTCGCCACCGGCGCCCGCCATGCCTATTTCGGCCATGACGAGTGGGAGCAGTTCGCCCCCGGCCTGAAGACGCTCGAAGACGCGACCACGCTGCGCCGTCACATCCTGGTGGCATTCGAGCGCGCCGAGCGCGAGACCGATCCGGCCAAACGCGCGGCGCGGCTGACCTTCGTCATCGTCGGCGCCGGCCCCACCGGCGTCGAACTCGCCGGCACCATCGCCGAAATGGCGCACCACACGCTCCCCGCCGACTTCCGCAACATCGACACCCACAAGGCACGCGTGGTGCTGATCGAGGCCGGACCGCGCGTGCTCGCAGGCTTCCCCGATGATCTCTCGGCCTATGCGCAGGCCTCGCTGGAAAAGATCGGCGTCGAGGTCGTGCTGGGCCAGGCCGTCACCGAGATCAACCGTGAGGGCGTCGTGTTCGGCGGAAAGCTGCTCGAAGCAAAGACGCGGATCTGGGCCGCCGGCGTGCGCGCCTCGCCCGCCGCCGAATGGCTGGGCGCACCAAGCGATCGCGCCGGGCGCGTGGAGGTCCAAGACGATCTGACGATACCTGGTCATCCCGAAATCTTTGCGATCGGCGACACCGTTGTGATCAATGCCTGGGAGGGGAAGCCGGTGCCCGGCATCGCTCCGGCCGCCAAGCAGCAGGGCCGGCACGTCGCCGAAACCATCAAGACGCGCCTGCGTGGCGAGAATAAAGGTGCATTCCGCTACAAGCACTCCGGTAGCCTCGCACAGATCGGCAAGCGGCTCGCCGTGATCGATTTCGGCAAGGTCAAACTGCGCGGCACGATCGCATGGTGGATCTGGGGCATCGCCCACATCTACTTCCTGATCGGCCTGCGCCACCGCCTCAGCGTCGCCCTGAGCTGGCTCTGGATCTACGCCCGCGACCAGCGCGCGGCGAGGTTGATCACGCAGGGAAGTAGCAAGGTGGCGTAGATCTTTCTTCCTTCTCCCCTTGTGGGAGAAGGTGGCATAGGCGGCCTTCGGCCGCCGTTCTCAAGAACGCCGAAGCAAAGCTTCGGTTATGGCGCCGGATGAGGGGTTCTCTCCACTCGCACGACCATTCGTGAGGAGAGAGACCCCTCACCCGGCTTCGCTTCGCGAAGCCACCCTCTCCCACAAGGGGCGAGGGTGCAGCAGCGCTCGTAGCTATCTTTTACTTCACCAACTCACATCCGCCCTCCGCGAGCGGCCTAAACGCCTGGTCCGCTGGTATCGTCGAGACCAGCTTGTAATAGTCGTACGGATATTTCGACTCCTCCGGCTTCTTCACCTCGAACAGATACATGGGATGCACGACGCGCCCGTCCTGGCGGATCGTGGTGTCGCCGAACAGCTTGTCCTTACCCCTGAACTTCTTCATCTCGGGCACGGCGTCATTCGCATTGTCGCTGCCGGTCGCGGCGACTGCGTTCAGATAAGCGAGCGTCGAGGCATAGACGCCGGCCTGGTTGCCGCTCGGCATCTTGCCGTTCATGCCGGGCCGCGCCGCAAATCGCCTGGCGAAGGCGCGGGTGTCGTCGTTCATGTCCCAGTAAAACGCTTCCATGAGCTGGAGGCCCTGGGCGACCTTGATGCCCATGCCATGGACGTCGTTGATGAAGAGCAGGAAGGCGACGAGCTTCTGCCCGCCTTGCTGGATGCCGAACTCGGCAGCCTGCTTCACCGCGTTGATGGTGTCGCCGCCGGCATTGGCGAGGCCGATCACCTGCGCTTTCGAGCCCTGCGCCTGCAACAGGAAGGAGGCAAAGTCCGACGTGCCGAGCGGGTGCTTGGAGGAGCCGAGCACCTTGCCGCCGTGCGCCTCGATGTATTTCTGCGCCTCCGCCTCGATGCCCTTGCCGAGCGCATAGTCGACCGTGAGGAAATACCAGTCCTTGCCGCCGCGCGACATCATCGCGGCAGCGGTGGTGTTGCCGGTCGCCCAGGCATCGTTGACCCATTGGATCGTATTGGGCGAGCAGGCCTTGCCGGTGAGATCCGAGCTTGCGGTCGACGACGCCAGGAAGGTCATGCGGCTGTCGCGCAGCAGCGTGTTGATGGAGAGGCCGACGGCCGAATTCGGCACGTCGACGATGGCATCGACACCCTCGACATCGAGCCATTTGCGCGCGATGGCGTTGCCGACATCGGCCTTGTTCTGGTGGTCGGCATAGACGATCTCGACCTTGATGTTCTTGCCGCCGCCGTTGAAATCCTCGGCCGCCATCCGCGCAGCCTCGACCGAGCCCATACCGTTGGTGTCCTGGAAGATGCCCGAGATGTCGTTGAGCACGCCGACGCGCACGACATTGTCGGAGATCTCGGCGCTTGCCGCGCCGCTCATCAGGCTCGCCGCCAGCGCGAGCGTCCATTTCAGGTGTTTCATCGTTCCCTCCCCTTTGTGTGTCGCGCCGGTCGCCGCCGGCACGTTCTGGAATTCAGACCTGCCGTTCCGGCAATCTCAGCACCAGCCCGTCGAGCGCGGGCGTGATCATGATCTGGCAAGCCAGCCGGCTGTTCGGCAGCCGCTCGGCGGCGGTGCCGTCGAGCAGCGCGTCTTCGTCATCAGCCATCGCGGGCAGGCGCGCGAGCCAGGCTGCGTCGATATAGACGTGGCAGGTCGCACACATGGCATTGCCACCGCACTCGGCCAGGATGCCGTCGAGACCATGGCGGGTCGCGGCCTGCATGGCGCTTTCGTCGCCTGAAGTTTCGACACGATCGGACTGGCCGTCGGCATGGATGAAAGTGATGGCGGGCATCAAGGCTCCTCGTCAGGCCGGGGTGATGGTGATCGGCAGGCTGTCGAGCCCGCGCAGCGTGTTGTTGAAGCGGCGTTTCGGCTCGCCCGTGATCTCGATCTTCGCGATACGCCGCGCCAGCGCCGTCAGCATCACTTCGCCTTCGAGACGCGCGACGAGCTGGCCGACGCACATGTGGATGCCGGAGCCGAAGCCGACATGGCCGGACGAGCGGCGCGTGATGTCGTAGCTGTCGGGCTTGTCCCAGCGGCGCGGATCGCGATTGGCGGCGGCAAGGAACATCAGCACCTTCTCACCTTCGCCGATCGTCGCGCCTGACAGCTCGACCTCACGTGTCGTGGTGCGGAAGAAGGTCTGCACCGGGCTTTCGAAACGAACCGCTTCCTCGAAGGCGCTACGCGCGAGCGTGAGATCGCCGCGCAGGCGCTGCCATTGCTCGGGGAAGCGCGCGAGGCAATAGACGGCCGCGCCGATGCCGTTGACAGTGGTGTCGAGGCCAGCCGACAGCAGCGAGCGCACCAGCAGCGGCGCTTCGGTGGCCGTGATCGCACCCTCGTCGACCTGGGCATGAATGCAGGCGCCAAAGCCGCCCGGCGCAAGGTTCTCGCGCTGGCACTGCTCGGCAACATAGGCTTGATGGGGCGTTGAACGCGCAATCGCCTCCCGGCGCAGCTCATTGGGCGGCCCGAATGCGTTGAACACGACGCTCGCGTAGGGAATCAGATGTTCGCGCCCCTCGGATTTCAGCCCGAGCGCATCCGGGAAGATCGAGAGCGGATAGGCCTCGGCGAGGTCGGCGATCGCGTCGAAGCTGCGCCTTTCGATCAGCGCGTCCACCCGCTCCTCGGCCGTCGCGGCAAAGCGGTCGCGCACCTGCTTCATCACGGTCGGCGACAGCACCTTCGAGAGCACGGCGCGGGTCCGCGTATGCGCGGGCGGATCGGCCTCGAGGATCAGGCTCGGCGGCCGCCACGGCGTCTCCTTCTTGAAATCGGAGAGGCCGACGCCGCGGCTGGAGCAGAACGTCGCGGGATCGTTCAGCACGGCGTGGACCTCGGCATAGCGTGCCACGCCGTAGACGTTCCACTTGTCGAGATAGACGACCGGACCTGCCTCCCGCAGCAGCTCGTGCGTGGGATAGGGGTCGGCGAAAAAATTCATGTCGAAGGGATCGACGTCGAGATGCGGGACGCCTGATACGGCGGAGCCAGGTGCGCTCATTGAAGTCCTCCCTCATTTTGATCTTGTGAAAGGGCCGCGCTTGCCCTTAGGTCTTCGGACACGCCGCGAGACAAAAGATCGATATGCCGCCGTCTTCGACCAGAGCCCGCCAAAGGCCCGCACCCTCCGAAACCGGGCCGACGCTCGATCTCGACCGTTACGTCCCGGCTTTCATCACCTTCATCGCCAACAAGCTCTCGAACAGCGCCACCGCGTTCTACCAGCGCGAGTTCGGCGTCAACGTCACCGAATGGCGGATCATGTCGCTGCTGGCGATCGAGCCTGGTATTCCCGCCTCGCGCATCTGCCACGTCATCGGTTTTGACAAGGGACCGGTGAGCCGGACGCTCGCGGGGCTGGAGAAGCGCGGACTGGTGTCGATCCGCACCGACCCGAATGACGGCCGCACCCATTCGATCTCGCTGACGGCGAAGGGCCGCGCCACCCATGACAAGGTGATCGTCGCGGCGTTCGAGCGCGAGCGGCGGCTGCTGTCCTGCCTGAGCAAGGACGAGCGCGAGGTGCTGATCGATCTGCTGCGCCGGCTGCACGAAAATCTCGGCGCAGTGACCGGCAGCAGCACCACCTGACGCGCGCGTGAAGCGCGCGGCATCGCCGCCTTCAGGCATACGCCGGCGTTTGCCCGCGGCACCCTCTCTGCCGAGCATCGTTTCCTCCAGGATCAGGCGCAGCGGTTCCCCCGCCGTCATCCCTGTCTCGAACGGTTCGCACAAATTAGTTGCTTAAGCAACAAAAGAATCATGCAGGATATTGCGGCAGAATGGCTGGCTTAGTTGGCGGCAGCTCTATCCCCGTCATTGCGAGCGCAGCGACGCAATCCAAAGCCCCTCCGGGGAAAGATTCTGGATTGCTTCGCTGCGCTCGCAATGACGATGTGGAGAGAGCGTGGCCTCACTCTGACCTGATCTGCCCGTGGCTACAGACCGATCCACTCACCCGACGCATCATCATTCACCCGCGCCACCGCATCGGCACGCCGCGTCAGCACGGCGCGCTGGTTGATGTAACCCTTGTCGGTGATCTCGCCTCCGTCAACCGACGGCGGCTCGGCGAGCAGCAGCGCGCGCGTCGCGTGGCCGGAGGAGTTGGTGCCCTGCTGCTTCAGCTTCGCCAGGCCCTGCGCGATCGCAGCCCTGACCCTCTCATCGCCAAGCACATCGTTGACGCCTGCCGTCTCGGGCAAGCCGGCATGGGCACGGCACGCGGCCATGTTCGGGAAGACCAGGAAGCGCACCTCGTCGCCGCCATGGCCGACGACGACGATATCCTGCGCCAGCGGCGCGAGTGCCGCGATGCCGGCGACGCGCAGCGTGCCGACGCTGACCCAGGTGCCGGAATTGAGCTTGAAGTCTTCCGCAACACGACCATCGAAGAACAATCCGCGCTCCGGCCTGTTCGCATCGGCAAGCTTCACGGCATCGCCAATGAGATAAAAGCCCTCGTCGTCGAAAGCCTGCTTCGTCAGCTCCGGCGCCTTCCAGTAACCCGGCGTGACATTGGGGCCGCGCACGCGCACCTCCAGCTTGTCGCCCGACGTGACGAGCTTCAGCTCGGTTCCGGGAATGGGCACGCCGATATTGCCCGAGCGCTCCGCGAGGAAATGACAGTCGGTCGCCAGCGGCGACGTCTCGGTCGAGCCCCAGGCCGACACCATCGGCAGCGGACGACCAACAGTCTCCACCGAAAGCTGCTCGAGCGCGTCCCAGAGGTTCTGCGGCAACGCGGCGCCGGCATAGAAGGCGAATTTCACCTCGCCGAAGAAGTGGCGGCGCAGCTCCTCGTCGCCGCGCAGCGCTGCGATCAGCATGTCGAAGCCGCGCGGCACGTTGAAATAGACCGTCGGCATCACGCTCTTCAGATTGGCGAGTGACGCTGCGAAGAGACCGGGCGCGGGCTTGCCGCCGTCGATATAGAGCGACCCGCCGTTGCGCAGCACGAGATTGAAATTGTGGTTGGCGCCGAAGGTATGGCTCCAGGGCAGCCAATCGAGAATGACGAGATCGCCGGCAGCCTGCTCCAGGAACGTCCAAGTTTGCGCCTTGGCCTGCTGGCTCGAGGTCAGCATGCGCTGGGTGTTGATGACTGCTTTCGGCGTGCCGGTCGAGCCCGAGGTGAACAGGAATTTTGCGATCGTATCCGGAGTCACGGCGGCGAAGGCTTTTGCGACGTCGCCCGTTTCGGGCGTCGCCGCGATGTCACGGAAGGCCAGCGCATCGGCATCGCCGGCATTGCCACTGATGATCTGCGCCTTGTGCAGCGGCTTGATCGCCGCGAGCGCGGCAGCGAATGGCTTGGTTGCAGAGACATAGATGGCGCCAGGCTCGAGCAGCGCGATCATGCTCTTAAGCTTGTCGAAATCTTTCGACATCAGCGAATAGGCCGGCGAGATCGCGGCCGAGGGAACGCCGACATGCTGGGCGGCCAGCGCAAGCAACGCGTGATCGATGCTGTTGTCGGAGAGGATGACGACGGGACGCTCGGCGCTGAGCTGTTGCGCCAAAATCCAGCTCGCCGCTGCGCGTACCCGCCGCAGGGCGCCCGCGTAGGTCATGGTGGCCCAGGGCGTGTCGGCGCTGTCACGTTCGGCGAGGAAGATCGCATCAGGCGTCTGCCGCGCCCATTGCTCCAGCCAGTCGCCAATGCAACGCGCGCTGTCGCGCAAGGGTTCCGGCGAGCGCAGCACGATGCTGCCGTCGGGGCGATGCTCGGCGACGGTCTTGGGCGTTGCGAACAGGCTCGAAGCGTCACCGCGTGCGGCGGTTGTCATGGTTTCCTCCTCGCCCGTATCAGGGATCGGCTACAGCCTCGTTCCGGGCCGCTTTGGCCATATTGTTGGGCACGACAATTGTTGTCGTCAACAACAATCTTCCGCAGAGGCGTTCGAGGCGCTAAGGTTGCACGGCAGGAGAGATCACGTGACAGCCAGCGCAGCCCGAACTGAGCCCCGCCCCTCCCCACGCAAGCGTGCCGGCAACGGCGCGGCGCGGCCGAACGACGCGGACGAGATCGGCCTCGACGCCCTGGTCGGGCACGCCGGTTACGCGGTGCGTCGTTTTCAGATCTGGATCTTTCAGGACTTCATAAAGACGCTTGGCGAGGTCGACATCAAGCCGACGCAGTATTCCGTGCTAACGGTGATCGGCGCCAATCCGGGCCTGTCCCAGATGGCGGTGGCGAAGCGTCTCGGCATCGAGCGCGCCCGGCTGGTGCATCTGCTCGACAGCCTCGAACAGCGCAAGCTGGTGAAGCGGATCAAGTCGAAGGCAGACCGCCGCTCTCACGCGCTGCACCTCACCGCATCGGGGGAGACGGCGCTTGCCAAATTCAAGCGCCTCGCCGCCGAGCACGAGCGGCATGTCGTGGAGAAGATCGGCAAGGAGAACCGGGAGCGGCTGCTCCAGATCCTCGCCGGCTTCACCTGATCGACGCTGCCCAATATTTGCGCAAATGCCCGTATCGGGGCGCTGGCACGACGGCCCAACAATCCTCGAAATATCTTACAAGCCACTGATCCTTCGATAATATCCGAGGCATCGCGCCTGCCCGGATTGTGTACACAATGGCACATCGCTTGCTTCAATCCGGGTAAGACCTGTTGCCGGAGTTTTGTCACCATGGGGGCTGAGCAGCCTGAAACGATCGCCGCGATTGTGGCCGCGCATCGCGCGGGCACGATCACGCCTGCGCAGACCGTCGCGCGAACCTATCAGCGCATCCGCGATCACAACGATCCCGCAATCTTCATCAGCCTGCGCGACGAGAAGGACGCGATCGCGGAAGCCGAGAAGCTTGCCGCAAGGGACGCCACCAGCCTGCCGCTCTACGGCGTGCCGGTCGCGGTGAAGGACAATATCGATGCGCTGGGATTTCCGACCACCGCGGCCTGCCCGGCCTTCTCGTATACGCCGGCGCACGATTCGACTGCGGTGGAACGCCTGCGCGCGGCCGGCGCGATCATCATCGGCAAGACCAATCTCGACCAGTTCGCAACCGGCCTCGTCGGCGTGCGCTCGCCTTACGGCATCCCCAAAAATTCGATCCGCGAGGATCTCATTCCCGGAGGCTCGAGCTCGGGCTCGGCGGTCACGGTCGGTGCCGGACTCGTGCCGCTGTCGCTGGGCACGGACACCGCCGGCAGCGGCCGGGTGCCGGCGATGCTCAACAACATCGTCGGGCTGAAGCCGAGCCTCGGCATGATCTCGAATGCGGGCCTGGTGCCGGCATGCCGCACGCTCGACTGCATCTCGGTATTCGCTTTGACCGTCGACGACGCCGCCCTCGCGCTCGCCGTGATGGCGGGGCCGGACCAGGCCGACCCGTTCTCGCGCGACCGGCCGCTCGGCGCTATCACGCCGTTCCCCGCGAATTTTCGCCTCGGCGTGCCGCGCAACGGGCAGCTGATCTTCTTCGGCGACAGGAAGGCGGAAGCCGCTTACGGCGATGCGCTGAAGCGCTGGACCGCGCTCGGCGCTAAGCTGGTCGAGTTCGACCTCGAGCCGTTCTACGAGACGGCGCGGCTGCTCTATGAGGGGCCGTGGGTCGCCGAACGCTATCTCGTGATCAAGGATCTGCTGGCGTCCGCGCCTGATTCGATTCATCCGGTGACGCGCGAGATCACCGTCGCCGGCGCGCGGCTGACCGCTGCGGAAACCTTCTCTGCGCTCTACCGTTTGCAGGGCCTGCGCAAGATCGCCGAGCGCACCTTCGCCAATATCGACGCGCTGGTGCTGCCGACCACGCCGACCGCGTATACGACCGCGCAGGTGCTGGCCAATCCGATCGAGCTCAACAGCCGGCTCGGCACCTACACCAATTTCGTCAACCTGCTCGATCTCTGTGGCCTCGCGGTACCGGCGTCGATGCGCACCGACGGCATTCCGTTCGGCATCACGCTGCTCGCGCCCGCAGGACGCGATGCACTGCTCGCGAGCATCGGCCGCGTTTTCCATGCGGACACGAAACTGACCGTCGGCGCGAAGGGCGTGGTGCAGGCCTCGCTAGCGCCGCTCGCAGCAAACGGCAGCGACGAGATTCCGATCGCAGTGGTCGGCGCTCACCTGTCCGGTATGGCGCTGAACGGCGAATTGAAGGCGCTCAACGGAAAGCTGGTCGAGGCGACCAGGACAGCGCCGGACTACAAGCTCTATGCGCTCCAGACCACGCCGCCGAAGCCCGGCATGCTGCGGGTCGAGGCCGGCAAGGGCGCGTCGATCGAGCTGGAGATCTGGTCGCTGTCGTCGTCGGCATTCGGCAAGTTCGTGAATGCGATTCCAGCACCGATGGCAATCGGCACAATCAGGCTTGCGGACGGCCGCAGCGTGAAAGGGTTTCTCGTCGAGCCGGAGGTGCTGGGCGAGGCGCGAGACATCACGGCGTATGGCGGCTGGCGGAAGTTCATGGCGGAGAAGGCGAAGGGGTAGCTGCCGTAGGGTGGGCAAAGCGTAGCGTGCCCACCAACAGCATTAGTTAGGATAGATGGTGGGCACGGCGCTTTACGCCTTTGCCCACCCTACGGTACCGCGTTTGCCGCCCTAAACCGACACCGCGTAAATCTCATACTCGCCGCGCACCAGCTCGATATGCGCGCGCATGGCGGCGGCGGCGCCCTGCTTGTCGCCGCGCATGATGGCAACGACGACGCGGTCGTGCTCGGCCTGCGACTTTGCCAATCGGCCGAGGTTGCGGAACTGGGCGCGGCGGAACGGTTGCACGCGGACGCGCGTCGCCAGCGTGATCTCGGCGATGTAGCCGTTCTGCGATCCCGCATAGATCGCGTTGTGGAAGCGCTCGTTGACCTCGTGGAAGCGATCGGGATTGCCGGCGTAGCTGAGCACGCGCAGCTCTTCGTGGATGGCTTCGAGACCGTGGCGCTCGGCCGCCGACATGCGCTCGGCGGCAAGGCCCGCGCACAGCGCCTCGAGCTCCGCCATTGCCTCGAACATGCTTTTCAGCCGCTCGACCGAAGGCTGCGCCACCACCGCGCCGCGATGGGCGCGCGATTCGACGAGGCCGCTCGCCACCAGCTGGCGCAACGCCTCGCGGACCGGCGTGCGCGAGACGCTGAAGCGCCGCGCGATGTCGGTTTCATCAAGCGGCGCGCCGGGGGCCAGGGTTCCGCGCACGATCTCGTCGGCGAGTTGAAGCCGCAGTTCCTCGGCGCGCGTGATCTTGTGCACGCTGGGCTGAGCCCGGTCAACGCGCGGCACCACCGGCTCGGCCGGCAATGTTCCGGGCGGAAGATCGTCAAGCGTCATACGATCAGGTCTCTTTCGACTCGTCGATGATGCTGACATGGGCGGCGACGACGCGCCAGCCCTCCGGGAAGCGAATCCAGGTCTGCATCTGCCGGCCGACCTTGCCGGGAGCCGTATCGCGATAGAACAGGGTGGAGGCCACGGCCGTATCGCGGCCGTAGCTGGTGATCACGGTTTTCGCGGTGCGGCGGTTGAGGCCCACCGGCGAACGTCCGGCGCGGAAGCCGGAGATCGCTTCATAACCGTAGAGGTTCTCGCCGATGCCATAGCGCAGCGTGCGGGGATCATTGCGGAAGAGTTCGCCGAGCACGGCGACGTCGTTCGTGATCAGCGCCTGCTCATAGCGCTCGAACGCGGCCTTCACTTCCGCGATCACCTCGGGGAGATCGATCTCCATTCTAAATCCCTCTCAAAGTCCCCTTGGCGACGGCGCGGAGACCACGCCCATCTTCTCCAATGCGTGCGCGACGCGCAGCGCGATGTCCTCGCGCCAGGGCGCGGCGATGATCTGCACGCCGATCGGCAGCGGCTCGAGCGGCACCGGCACGGCGACCACCGGCAATCCGATGAACGAGATCGGCTGGGTGTGGATGCCGATGTTGGCGCGAACCGGCAACTCCACGCCGTCGAGCGTGAAATTCACCTGGCCGAGTTTCGGCGCGGTGCAGGGCGTAGCCGGTGCAATCAGCACGTCGACGGATTTGAAGATCTCGGCGAGCTGCGCGCGATACCAGCGGCGGAATTTTTGCGCGCGGTCGACCAGCGGCGCCGGCACCATGGCGCCGGCGATCAGCCGGTCGCGCACGGCGGGATCGAAATCGTTTGGGCGCTTGCGCAGGCGATCGAGATGCAGCGAGGCGCCTTCGGTGGTGGTGATGACATAGGCCGCCGCGCGGGCGCGCGAGGCTTCGGGCACGTCAACGATCTTCGTCGCGCCGAGCGCCTTGGCGACGCGGCTCACCGCTTCGACGGCCTCGGGAAACACGTTCTTTTGAAAGTGCCCGCCGGCAATCGCGATGCGCAGGTCCGACACCGGATTGGCGAGCAGCGGCAGCGTCGGCTCCAGACCGCGCGTGGTGCAGGCAGCATCATCCGCATCCGGTCCCTGCATCGCGTCATAGGCGAGCGCGAGATCGGTCGCCGAGCGCGCGAACGGGCCGAGATGATCGAGGCTCGCGACGAACGGGAACGAGCGCGCGCGCGACAGCCGGCCATAGGTCGGCTTCAGACCAAAGATGCCGCAGAAGGAGGACGGCACGCGGATCGAACCATTGGTGTCCGAGCCGAGTGCGATCGGCACCAGCGCGCCGCCGACGGCGCTCCCCGAGCCACCGGACGAGCCGCCGGTCATCCGGGTCGTGTCATGCGGATTGCGCGAGGGACCGTCATGGACGTTCTCGCCGGTGAAGTCGTAGGCGTATTCGCCCATGTTGAGCGCGCCGACGAGCACGGCACCGGCGGCTTCCATCCGCTCGATCAGCGTGGCGTCGCGCTTGGCCGGCGCGAGGTCGCGGTTGATCTTCGAGCCGGCGCGTGTCGGCAGGCCTGCGACGTCAAACAGGTTCTTCACCGCGAAGGGAACGCCGGCGAGTGGGCCAACCTCCTTGCCCGCCGCGATGTCGGCGTCGATCGCACGCGCCTTCGCACGGGCGCGATCGGCGGTGAGGTCGGTGAAGGAATTGAGGACGCCATCGTGCTGCTTGATGCGCGCAAGCGCAGCTTCGGTGGCATCGAGTGCCGACATCTTGCCGCCGGCCACAGCCTTGGCGATGTCCGCAGCCGTCATCTCTGGCTTGGTGGTCATGGCGGGGTCAGACCGTGAAGATCGGCGCCGGCTCGGTCTCGTCCGGCAGCCTGAATTCGTCGACCAGTCGGCCAAGCCGGAGCGAGACTTCGAGATTGGCGCGCACCGCCGGCCTCCAGGCCTCCTCGACCGGCAGCGCCAGCGCTTTCGATACGGCGTCGATATAATCGTCCAGCGGCTCGGCCATCACGCTCCCAAACAATCTCTCAGTGCACTCTTAGTGGACCTGCAACGGCGGATGCGGGATCGCCGTCAGCAGCTCCTTGGTGTAGTCGTCCTGCGGATCGCTGAGGACTTTTTCGGAAGAGCCCTCTTCGACGATTCGACCTGTCCGCATGACAATGACACGATCGCACAACAAGCGCACTACGTTCAAATCATGCGAGACGAACAGATAACTCATACCTAAGCGCGCTTTCAGGTCCTGAAGCAGATTGAGGACCACGGCCTGGACCGAGACGTCCAGCGCCGCGGTCGGCTCGTCCAGGATGACGAGTTTTGGATGCAGCGCGATGGCGCGCGCAATGCCGACGCGGGCCTTCTGGCCGCCGGACAGCTGGTGCGGAAACCGATCCAGCAGATTGTGCGGCAGGCCGACCATGGTGGCCAGCTCCTCGCAGCGCGTTCGCAGCGCATCGCTGCCCCTGATGTCGCCGAGCTGCATAATGGGGTCGGCGATGGCCCGGGCGGCGGTGAAACGCGGGTTGAGACTGTCGGTCGGGTCCTGGAACACCATCTGGATGCGGCTGCGCTGCGGCAGCCGGGCGAAGGACGCCGGCTGGATAGCGCCGATATCCTCGCCGTCGAACTGGATCAGGCCCGAGGTCTGATCCAGCAGCCGCATCACCATCATCGACGTCGTCGATTTGCCGCAGCCGGACTCGCCGACGAGGCCGACGCTCTCGCCATGGCCGATGGAGAGGCTGATGCCGTCGACGGCGCGGAACACGTCCGGCTCCACCGGCGGCTTGCGGCCGAACAGTTTTCCGAGTGTGGCGGTGGCGCCCTGGCGGGGATACTCCTTGACGAGCTTTTCGATGAGGAGGAGGGGCGTCTTCTCCCTCTCCCCGCTTGCGGGGAGAGGGTCGGGGTGAGGGGGACTCTCCGCGAGCACGGTGCTGGGAGAGCCCCCCTCACCCGCCGCACTTCGTGCGTCGGCCTCTCCCCGCGTGCGGGGAGAGGCGAAGGCAGCGGCCTCCTCCTCGGGCAACAGATCCCGCAGGCTCACACCGAGCCGCGGCGTCGCGCGCATCAGCTTCTTGGTGTAGGGGTGCTGCGGGTTGGCGAAGATATCGGCGGCTTTCGCGGTCTCGACGACGCGGCCCTTTTCCATCACGACGACGCGGTCGCAATAGGCAGCCGCAAGGCCGAGGTCGTGGGTGATCAGGATGGTGGACATCGCCTTGCGCTTGGTCAGCTCGACGATCAGATCCATCACCGCCTTCTGGGTGGTGACGTCGAGACCCGTCGTCGGCTCGTCCGCGATCAGGAGCTGCGGATTGCAGGCGAGCGCAAGCGCGATGACGACGCGCTGGCACATGCCGCCTGACAGTTCGAACGGATAGGCGTGGTAGCGCTCGCGCGGGCGGGCGATCTTGACCTGCTCCAGCGCCTCGATCGCCTTTTCTCCGTGGTCCGAAACCATCGCCTGCTGCACATGAGTACGCAGCACGTCCTCGATCTGGTCGCCGACTTTCCGGATCGGGTTGAGTGCCGCGCGCGGGTTCTGAAAAATCATCGAGACTTCGCGGCCGCGCAGATCGCGCATCTGGTCTTCGGTCGCGGCCTTCACGTCGATACCCGAAAACATCACCGAGCCTTCGGCGATCCGTCCGGCGCGATCGAGAATGCGCATCACCGCATAGGACGTCACCGACTTGCCCGAGCCGGACTCGCCGACGATGGCGAGCGTCTCGCCCTTGGCCACGGAGATGTTGACGTGCTGGACGGCTTTGACGATGCCGCGGCGGGTGGTGAATTCGACCGTGAGGTCCTGGACGTCGAGCAGGGGCTGCGCGGTCATGAGGGCCTCCCGATCAAAAATGTCGAAAACAACCCCATGCACAGTAGAGTGGCATTGTAATCATTGGAGAATTTTTGACGGAAATTTGTCATCACGTCCTCCGCTGGGGGTCGACGATGTCGCGGAGGCCGTCGCCGAGGAGGTTGAAGCAGAACACGGCGATCATCAGAGCGAGGCCGGGGAATAGGGCGATCCACCATTCGCCCGACACCATGAAGCCCGCGCCTTCCGCGACCATGATGCCCCATTCGGCGGTCGGCGGGCGGACGCCGAGGCCGATGAAGGAGAGGCCCGCGGCATTGAGGATGGCGTAGCCCATGGTCAGCGACATCTGCACGATCATGATCGGCATGATGTTCGGCAGGATATGCACCAGCAGGATGCGGAATTCGCCATTGCCCGAGAGACGCGCGGCCTGCACGAAGCCGGCATTGCGGCGGACATTGGCTTCCGCGCGGGCGACGCGGGCGTAGAGCGGGAAGTTCACGATGGCCGTGGCCAGGATGATGTTCTGCACGGTGTTGCCGAGCGCGGCGACGATGCCCATCGCCAGCACGAACAGCGGGAACGCCATGATGGTGTCGGCGATGCGGCCGACGATGCGATCGGTCCAGCCGCCGAAATAGCCGGCCGCGATGCCGGCGAGGCCGCCCATCAGGAACACCAGCACGACGGAGGCGACGGCGATGAACGTATCGAGCCGCGTCGCCACGATGACGCGGCTGAAGATGTCGCGGCCGAGCTGGTCAGTGCCGAACCAGTGCGCCATCGACGGCGGCTTCAGCGCTGCCGCGGTATCGGAAGCGAGTGGATCATACGGCACCACGTAGGGACCGAAGATCGCGGCAATGAGGATCACGATGAGCAGCGCGAAGGCGAAGCCCGTGACCTTGTTCTCGCCGAGAACGTAGCGGGTCTGTTCGAGGATCGCGACCAGCCCCGAGGTGCGCGCGGGGCCGACGGGTTCAACAGCAGGCGCAACGGAGCTCATGATTTAGCCCTCCAACCTGACACGCGGATCGATCACGCCGTAGAGAATGTCGATCACGAGATTGAGCAGCACGTACATGACCGCCATGGTCAGCACAAAACCTTGCACCGGCGCGAAGTCGGACGAGATCAGCGCCTCCACCGCGTAGGAGCCGATGCCGGGCCAGGCGAACACTTTTTCCACCAGCACGTTGGCCCCTAACAGAAACGAGAACACCATGCTGAGCGTGGTGATCACGGGGAGCATCGCATTGCGGAACGCGTAGGTGACGATGACCGTTGTCGGCGACAGGCCGCTGGCGCGTGCCGTGCGCACGAACTCCGACGACAACACCGCCAGCATCGAGGCGCGCGTCATGCGCGCGATCGGCGCCAGCGAGAAGATCGCGAGCGTCGTCGCCGGCAGGATGAGCTGGCTCAGCGCCGAGCGGAACGCCTCGAAGTCGCGCGCGATCAGCGTGTCAATCAGATAGAAGCCGGTGATGGTCGGCGGCGCGCTGTAGAACACGTCGAGACGGCCGAGCGGCGCCGGCGACCAGCCGAGCCGGAAATAGAAGACATAGACCAGCACGAGGCCGGTGAAGAACACGGGTAACGACACGCCCGCCGTCGTCGTGACACGGCAGAGATGGTCGACCCATGATCCCGGTCGCGTCGCCGCCAACACGCCGAGCGGAATGGCGATCACGACCGAAACGATGAGGCCGAGCAGCGTGAGCTCGGCGGAAGCCGGCAGGCGGTTACGGATTTCGGCCGCGACCGGCTGTCCCGTGGTGAGCGAGTTGCCGAAATCGCCATGGGCGAGATCGTTGGTATAGCGGAAGAACTGCTCGATCAGCGGCTTGTCGAGGCCGAGTTTCTTGCGGATCTGCTCAACGGCTTCCTTGGTCGCTGCGGGACCGGCGAAGTACGCGGCGGGATCACCGGGCAACGCGCGCGTCAGCAGGAAGGTGACGATGACGACCCCGATCAGCGAGGGAATCGCGAACATCAGACGCTTGCCGATCATGGTCAGCATGGGGTGCTCCTGCACGTATTGCGCACGCTGCTCGCCGCGCACACCGCTGCGCCCCCTCTCCCCTTGTGGGAGAGGGTTGGGGTGAGGGGTAGCCCCGAGCGAGATCGGAGTTCGTGGCTACCCCTCACCCGTCTCGCCGAAACGCGGCGAGCCACCCTCTCCCACAAGGGGAGAGGGAATGAGAGAGTTGCGCTCACCTCACTCGACCAAGACACCCAGAGAGACGCGGCCGTGTCGCGCGCGCT
The DNA here is from genome assembly GCF_040547805.1 of Bradyrhizobium sp. LA6.1. NCBI lineage: Bacteria > Pseudomonadati > Pseudomonadota > Alphaproteobacteria > Hyphomicrobiales > Nitrobacteraceae > Bradyrhizobium > Bradyrhizobium sp. LA6.1. The sequence goes on from NZ_JBEPQK010000021.1 coordinate 106,143, forward strand.
CATGACGGCTCACCCCTTCACCAGCGTGCGGTAATCCAGCCTCCGGTGGAACCAGTATTGGTAGCCGCTGATGTTCTTCTGCATCGCGACGTTGACGAAGGGCTGGTACAGCGGGATGCGCGGGATGTCGGTGAAAGCGAGATCGACAAAACCCTTCACGTCGGTGTCGTAGGTCGCGGTGTCGCCGGTGGCGGCGGCGGTGCGCGCGCCGTCGATCAGCTTGTCCATCTCCGCCGACTTGTAGCTCATGGTGTTGAAGACGGAATTGTTGCCGTGATAGCACCAGTAGAAGAAGTATTCGGGGTAATCGAGCCAGCCCGAGAACACGTTGGTGAAGAGCGGCATCTCCTTCTTGTTCAGCTCGGTGCGCCAGTTGGCGCCGGGCACCTTGTTGATGGTCGTCTTGATGCCGATCTGCGCGAGAGATTCCTGCACCAGCACGCAGAGCGGCTCGTTGACGCCCGCGAAGTTGAGATCGAACGAGATCGTGGTCTCGAAGCCGCTGGCGTAACCGGCCTCGGCGAGAAGCGCCTTCGCCTTGTCGATGTCGGTGTTGTATTTGTGCGGCTGCGGCCAGGCGACTTCGGTCGGCCTGTCCTTGGGCGCGCCGAACATCGGGTTGGCGAGGCCGAACATCACCGCGTCCATGATCTTCTGATAGGGCAGCGCATAGGCAACCGCCTGGCGAACTTTTGGATTATCGAACGGCGGTTTGGTGACGTTCATGCCGATATACTGGATGCCGTTGGAGAACGGCAGCGACACGACGTTGAGCTTGCCGTTCGCCTTCATCTCCTGAAAATCCTTGTTCGGCAGCTCGTAGGAGATGTCGGCGTCGCCCCGCTCCAGCAGCGCGCGGCGGTTGCCGGCCTGCGGCACCATGCGCCAGATCACGCGCTTGATCTTCGGCAAGGGACCGCAGACCCAATCCTCGTTGCGCTCCATGATCACTTCGGTGCCGGCGGTCCACTTCGTCACCTTGTAGGCGCCGGAGCCCGCGGTCTGCTGTTTTGTAAACTCGAGACCCCAGGGGTCCTTCTCGCTGGCGTTCTTCTTCACCAGCTCGGAATTGACGATGCAGGGCACGATGACCGCGAGATCGGGGATCGTGAGCTTGTCCTTCTTCAGGAAATCGACGCGCACGGTGGTGTCGTCGATCACGACGAACTGCTCCGGCTTGGTGAGAGAGCCCGCACTCATCTGGAAGGTCGGGAAGCCGCCGACGCTGACGGCGCGGTCGAGCGACCACTTCACGTCCTTGGCGGTGACGGGCGTGCCGTCGTGGAATTTGGCGTTCTTGCGCAGCTTGAAGGTGACCGACATGTCGTCGATCTTCATCTCCTCGGCGAGCTCGCCCTTGAACTTGTCGCGGTCGTAATAGGGTACGCCACCGGGGCCGGCCTTCATCTCGTGGCTGATCAGGCGGTCGTAGCAATTCCACGACACTTCGTAGCCGGGCACGTTGGTGCCGACGCCGTGGATGTCGAGATTGTTCGGGCCGCCTTCCGAGACGATCAGCAGCGTCTCCGAACGCGCATCGGCATAGGCGGTGGAGATGACCTGTGGCATCGCCGGAAGCGCCGCGCCTGCGGCCAATCCGGACACGGACTTGAGGAAATCGCGGCGCTTCATGGAAAATGCTCCAACGCAAAAGTTTCTGGTTGGAACAGGGATTCGCAAGGTTCGTGCCAGCGCTTAACGAGGCCTTAACTTCCAGATAAGGCACTGATTTCGAAAATCTTTTTAAAATCTCGGCAATTGGGCCGCGTTTGGGCAAGCCGCTGAATTGCATACAAAGATGCGATTCTGCTCGAAAATTAAGCTGATAAATTGAGCGCTGCCGGATTGAGCAGGCCGTCGCGGCGCCCACTTCGCAGATGGCCAGGCGGGTTCAGCCCGCCCAGATCAGATCCTGCAACTCGACGAGATCGTTCGCCCTGTCCTGCCAGCCCTCGATACAGACGTGGCTGTTAAGGTCACTGGCGCGGTGCAGCAGCATCAGCGCCATCAGCCGGCGCTTGAGCGCATAGTCCGGCTCTGCATAGCCAAAGCCCTCGAGCAGACTGCGCACCCTCCCCGGCCGGCCCGCCGCCATGAAGGCGCCGGGGCCGAGCAGATCGTAGTCGCGCCATCCCGTCAGCACGTCGCCGAAGTCGAACAGGCCCGCGAGCGACCATTGATCGTCGTGGCAGGCGAGCAGGAAGTTCTGGGGGATATATTCGCCGACCAGGATCACCGGCGGCGATTCCATCGGAATCAGCTCGGCCGCGTCGCGCAGGAGATCGTCGAGGCCTTCGAGGAATTTCGGTGCAAGGCCGAGGCGCATGTGCCGCGCCTTGCAGCCCTGCATCTGGGCGCGCATGAACGCGGCCCAGCGCGGCTCGATCTCCGCCAGCGATCCAAGCGGCGCGCGCTGCACGGCGGCGATGGTCTCGCCGATCTGCCGCAGCAGGCGCTCCTTCTGCGCTTCGGCCAATTGCGGCCACACCTCCGAGCCGAGCGTGCCGGCAAGACGCGTGATGACGAGATAGGGCCAGCCATCGCGCTCACCCTCCGCGACGATCTCCGGGATCGGCAGATGAAGGCGGCCGGCAAGCTGCGCCAGCGACCCGCGTTCGGAGACGAATTGCGCGCGCAAGAGCGGCGGGAAGATTTTCAGGATCAGCTTCTCACTGAGGCCGACGACGAGATTGGTGCCGGTCGCAAACACGTGCGGCGAACTGGTATCGAGACCGTGGCTGCGGGCGATGTCGAGCGCAATTCCCAGCCATTGCCGTGGATCAGAGCGAAAGGCGAGAAAGCTGTCCGCGTCGGTGAAGTGAGGTAGTTTCATCGACATCGCAACCTTATGCATTTCAAAAGCAGTTCCCCTCTCGGCCCATCCTTCGAGACGCCCGCTTTGGCGGGCTCCTCAGGATGAGGGCGGAGTGCGTGGCAGCGATTTTGGCAGGCACCGATGCCGCTTAGCCTCATCCTGAGGAGGCCGCGAAGCGGTCGTCTCGAAGGACGAGGCGCGCACTCCCGCATGCGCTACCGGTCCGGGCTGGCGCGCTCGAACTGGCGCAGCAGCTTGTTGCCGCGCTCGACCGCGGCATCGAGCGCTGCCTGCGCGCCCTTCTGGCCGGTAAAGGCCTGCTCCAGCTCGTCCTCGATTGCGCCGCGGATCAGCACGAAGGAGCCGAGCCGGATGCCCTTCGAGTTCTCCGTCGGCTGATGCAGCGTGATCTCCTCGAACGAGATCGCGGAGCCCGGATTGCGCTCGTAAAAACCCTGCGCGCGCGTCAGCTCGAAGGCGGCGCGGGTGATCGGCAGATAACCGGTGTTCTGGTGCCAGGCCGCCTGCACGCCGGGCTGCGACAGATAGGCGAAGAACCGCGCCACGCCCTTGTATTCCTGGCGCGGGCGGTCGCGCAGCACCCATAGCGTGGCGCCGCCGATGATCGAGTTCTGCGGCGCGTTCTTCACATCGGGCCAATACGGCATCATGCCGTAGCCGATGTCGAACTTCGAATTCGCCTTGATGTCGGCCCGCGTCGCCGAGGAGCCGATGAAGATGCCGCATTCGCCCTTCTGGAAGCGCGGCTCGGCCGACTGCCCGCGGCCGCCGTAATCGAACACCTTATCCTTCTGCCACTCGGCGAGCTGGGCGATGTGCTGCACGACGACCGGGTTGTTGATGGTCAGCTCGGCATCCAGCCCCGCAAAGCCATTGGTCCGCGTCGCGAGCGGCAGATTGTGGAAGGCAGAGAAATTCTCGATGTGGATCCAGGACGGCCAGGAGGTGGTGAAGCCACACACAGCGCCGCGCTCGCGCAGGCGTTTTGCGGCAAGCCCAAGCTCGGGCCATGTCCTCGGCGGCGTCTCCGGATCGAGGCCCGCGTCACGGAACATGGTCTTGTTGTAATAGAGGATCGGCGTCGAGGAATTGAACGGGAAGGACAACAGATTGCCGGCCGCGTCGGTGTAATAGCCGGAGACTGCGGGAAGGTAATCGCCGAGCGAGAACGGCTCGTTCATGTCCCGCATCATGGTGAACACGGGATAGATCGCGCCCTTGGCCGCGGTCATGGTGGCGGTCGCGACCTCGTTGACCTGGACGATCGCCGGCTGGCTGCGCGAGCGGAAGGCGAAGATCGCCGCCGTCACGGTCTCGGTGTAGTTGCCCTTGTAAGCAGGCACGATGCGGTAATCGGATTGCGAGGCGTTGAAATCGGCGGCGAGCTTCTCGAGCTGCCGGCCGAGCTCGCCGGACATGGCGTGCCACAGCGCGATGTCGGTTGCGGCGCGCACCTGAAGAGGCATTGCGAGGACGATGAAAGCGGCGACGATCCGCAAAAGACTCGATGCTGAAATCACGATGGCTCTTCCCGTGTCGCGCGGCAAAAGGCGACCATACCTGCTTAAGGCGCGGCATTTCCTGTTTCAACCGGGAATGAACGGCGGCCGCGCCGCACAATCGCGCCGCCGGGTGCGGCGGGATGGCCTTCCCTCAACCATCTGCTAGATTGCGTTGAACCTTTTGGCTTCGCCATAGACTCCACCACTGAGGGGTTGAGTGTGCCAGTGCTGAACCGTGCCGAACTCTCGCGGACCGGGTTGATCTTCGTCGCGCTTCTGCTCGCGGTCTGCGCGACGAGCGCAGCTGCGCGCGAATTCCGCGCCGCCGACACCCAGGCCGAGGATTACCCGACCGTCCAGGCGCTGCGCTACATGGGCGCGCTGATTGCCGAGCGCACCGGCGGCCGGCACGAGATCAAGGTGTTCCACTCCCGTCAGCTCGGCGAAGAGAAGGAGACCATCGAGCAGACCAGGGTCGGCGCGATCGACCTCAACCGGACCAATGTGGCGCTGATCGGCAACTTCGTCCCGGCGATGAACGTGCTCGCCATGCCGTTCCTGTTCCGGTCCATCGAGCACATGCAGAAGGTGCTGGACGGGCCGATCGGCAGCGAGATCCTCGGCAGTTTCGAGCCCTACGGCTTCGTCGGGCTCGCCTTCTACGATTCCGGCGCGCGGTCGATCTACAACGGCGTCCGTCCGATACGGACTGTCGCCGACCTCAGGGGATTGCGGATCCGGGTGCAGCAGTCGGAGTTGATGAGCGAGATGATTCGCTCGCTCGGCGCCGAGCCGGTCGAGATGCCCTATGGGCAGGTGCTCACCGGGCTTGCCAACCATCTGATCGACGGCGCCGAAAACAACTGGCCATCTTTCGTGACGACAGACCATTACAAACATGCCGGCCACCTCGCGCTCACCGAGCATACGATGAGCCCGGAAGTGCTGGTGATCTCGCTGAAGGCCTGGAAAAGCCTGTCGGCGGACGACCAGCAGATCTTCCGCGAGGCCGCGGCTCGCTCCAGCCGGTTCATGCGCGAGAAGTGGCACGACCTCGAGGAACAGTCGCAGCACAAGGCTGAAGCCGCCGGCATCACCGTCGCTAGGGATATCGACCGCAAGCCGTTCGAGGACGCGATGGCTGCGATCTATGCCAAGGCGGGGCGCGATCCCGCCGCGGCCGCGCTGATCGAACGCATTCGCAAGGTGGAGTGAGCCGCTTGGCTGCACTTGGACACAGCGAGCACGCAGACAGGCCGCCCGGCCCGCTCGGGCGGCTGCGCGCACGCCTGGTCGGGATGCTCCGCGCGGTGCCGATCCGCTGGCGCATCCTGTCGATCGCGGCACTGAACTCGGCCGTGGTCGTGGTGCTGGTGGGGCTGATCTGGAACGGCACGCAGGTGCTGGGCTCGGCCTGGGGCGACGTCCGCCAGGTCCGCGAGTCCGACCGTATCCTGGCGCTGCTCGAGAGCGAGACTGGGCGCCTGCACAATCTGATCCACCGCTACATCAACCAGCCGAGCCCGGACCTGTTCGCCGAGATCCTGCTGCTGCGCGAGGCGGTGCTGGGCACGCTGACCGACCGTGCCGCCAAGGACCCGATGCTGTCAGGCTCGGTCGAGGAGCTGGAGCGCACCACCGACCGCTTCCTCAACGGCTTCGGCGAGCTGCGCAGCGTGCAGGCGACCATCGCCAAGACCTATGAGGAGCAGGTGCAGGGCCCGGCCAGGGACATGGCCGGTCTCTATTCCATCATCGAAGGTGCCACCGGCCATCGCGACGCCCTGATCTGGCCCTCGCTCGGCAAGTCCCGCGAAGCCTTCACCGCGATGCTGGTGGCCGCCAACTCCTACTATCTGTCGCTCTCGCCCGGTGCCGCTGACGATGCGCGCCGCAACACCGAGACGATCGAGAAGACCATTCCGGTCATGATCGATCTCGCCGACAACGACCTGCAGCGCATGGCGCTGCAACGGCTCGGGACCCGCACCATGGCGCTGCGCGAGGGTTTTGCAAAACTCTCCGAGCAGCTGACGAGCCGCACCGAATTGCTGCGCAACACCATCGACGCCAGCCAGGCCGAGGCGATCGGCGCCATCGACGATCTCTCCACCAAGATGCGCCAGCGCGAGCAGAAGGCGCAGGAGACGTTTGATCGCACCCTGGCCGATATCTCGCGGCGGGTGCTGTCGATCGCGGTGATCTTCCTCGGCATCATCCTCACCGCGGGCGTGCTGATCGCGCTGTCGATCCGCCTGCCGCTGCAGCAGATCATGACCGCGATGCGCGCGATCACGCTCGGCGACCTCGACCGCGAGGTGCAGGGCACCAAGGCACGCGACGAGGTCGGCGCCATGGCGCGCGCCGTCGAGGTGTTCCGCGAGAACGCGATCGCGAAGCGCGAGACCGAGGACGAGCTGCGCGCGTCCAAGGAGAAGGCCGAGAGCGCGCTGCTCGAGCTCAACACCGCGCAGCAGAATTTGATCGACGCCGAACGGCTGGCGGCGCTCGGCGGCCTCGTCGCCGGCGTCGCGCACGAGGTCAACAACCCGATCGGCATCAGCCTGACCGTCGCTTCCAGCTTCGCCCGGCGCACCGAGATCTTCGAGGCCCAGCTCAAAGGCGACGGCGGCCTGCGCCGCTCGCAGCTGGAGGAGTTCGTGCAGTCCTCGCGCGACGCCTCGCAGCAGCTCGTCGCCAACCTCACCCGCGCCGGCGAGCTGATCCAGTCGTTCAAGCAGGTCGCGGTCGACCGCTCGCATGCCGAGCGGCGGCAGTTCTCACTCAGCGAAGCCACCGACCAGATCATCGCCAGCCTGCGTCCGGTCCTGAAGCGCTCGCCGATCACGCTCCAGGCCGACGTGCCCGAGGGGCTCCTGCTCGACGGCTATCCCGGCTCCTACGGCCAGATCCTGACCAACCTCTTCCTCAACGCCGCCAACCACGCCTTTGCCGACGGCCGCGCCGGCACGATCACGATCTCGGCGCGGCCGCGCGGGACCGACGACATCGAGATCATCTTCGCCGATGACGGGGCCGGCATGACCCCTGACGTGCAGCGCCAGGCCTTTGACCCATTCTTTACCACCCGGCGCAATGAAGGTGGTACGGGACTCGGCTTGCATATCGTCTATAACCTTGTCACCCAGCAGCTCGGCGGGCGCATGATGCTGGAATCCAAGCTGGGACAAGGCACTACTTTTCGCATTATCATGCCCCGGGTCGCCAAGGGCGGCGCGCAAAGCACAGAGACTGACGGGACTTCTCAATGGCCGAACAGGACGATGTCCTCCACCTGATCGACGATACCGGTACCGCACCGGAGGACCAGAACGCACGAAAGTGGAAGATCGCCGTCATCGACGACGATCCGGCCGTGCACGACGGCACCCGCTTCGCGCTGTCCGACTACAGCCTCAACGGCCAGGGGCTGGAGATCCTCTCCGCCCATTCCGCGGCGGAAGGTCGCAAGCTGATGGCCGCGCATGGCGACATCGCCGCCGTGCTGCTCGACGTCATCATGGAGACCGATGTCGCCGGCCTCGAGCTGGTCGAGTTCATCCGCAACGAGCTCAAGAACGAGACCGTACGTATCATCCTGCGCACGGGACAACCCGGCCAGGCGCCGGAGCGGCGCGTGATCGTCCAGTACGACATCAACGACTACAAGGCCAAGACCGAGCTCACCGCCGACAAGCTGTTCACCTCGCTGACCGCGGCGCTGCGCTCCTATCAGCAGCTCGAGCGCATGGTGCAGACGCGGCGCGGGCTCGAGATCATCATCGACGCGGCCTCGACGCTGTACGACTTCAAGTCGATGCAGCGGCTCGCCGAGGGCGTGCTGACCCAGCTCGCCTCGCTGCTCAATGTCGATTGCGCCGGCATACTGGTGCTGCGCGACAATGGCGGCGTGGACCCCGAGCTCTCCGTGCTCGCCGGCAGCGGCTGCTACAGCCGCTTCATCGGCACGACCTCGTCGAAGGCGCTCGACCCCGATCTGCGGACGATGGTGGAAGCCGCGTTCCAGGGCCGCAAGAACGAATTCGCCGACCACCGCAGCGTGATCTATCTGCGGACCGGCTCCGGCCGCGAGGTGGTGGTGCTGCTGCAGGCCGAGCGCGAGCTGTCCGAGACCGACCGCTCGCTGGTCGAGATCTTCTCCAGCCGGCTCTCGATCGCCTTCGACAACGTCATCCTCTACCAGCAGCTCCAGGACGCCAACACGCAGCTCGAGGACCGCGTCGCCCAGCGCACCCGCGCGCTGATGCAGGCCAACCGCCGCCTCTCGGCGCAATGGCTGCGGCTGCAGCGCGCCAACGGCTTCAAGAACGAGATTTTGGGCACCGTCGCCCACGACCTCAAGAACCCGCTGGGCGTCATCCTCGGCCGCACCGAGATGCTGAAGGAGCTGATCTCGACCGGCGCCTCGTCCGACGGCGTGGTCGCCCAGGTCGATCACATCCGCGATGCGACGAAGCGCCTGACCACGATGGTCGATCATCTGATCTCGGACGCGATGGCCGATGCCTTCGACATCACCATCCGCCGCGAGCCGGTCGACGTCGCTGCGCTGGTGAAAGAGGTCGCCGATGCCAACCACCCGCTCGCGGTCAACAAGCAGCAGGCGATCAGCGTCACGGCGCCACCCAACATCGTCACCATGTGCGACACCGACCGCATCCGCGAGGCGATCGACAATCTGATCAGCAACGCCATCAAATACAGCCCGATCGGCGGCAAGATCATCGTCGCCGTCACCCATGAGGCCAGCGATACCGTCGTCCGCGTCAGCGACGAGGGCGCCGGCCTGTCGCCGGAGGATCTCGGCCGCCTGTTCGGCCGGTTCCAGCGGCTGTCGGCCAAACCGACCGCGGGCGAGAGCTCGACGGGGCTTGGGCTTTCCATCGTCAAGCGTATTATCGACATGCATGGCGGCGAGGTGACGGCCGAGAGCGACGGTCCCGGCAAGGGATCGACCTTCACCATCACCCTGCCCGCGACCGAGTTGCCGTGATTCGAGTACCGAGATCTGAGTGATATGACCCAAAGCCAGCACATCATGATCGTCGACGACGAGGCCCCGGCCAGGGAGATGGTCGGCGATTACCTCAAGATGCACGGCTTCACCGTGACGCTGTGCGACGGCGGCAAGAGTTTGCGCACCGCGATCGACGGCAGCATGCCCGACCTCGTTGTGCTCGACCTCAACATGCCCGAGGAAGACGGCCTCTCGATCATCCGCGACCTCAAGAGTCGCATCAACGTGCCCGTGATCATGCTGACGGCGACCGCGAGCCCGATCGACCGCGTCGTCGGCCTCGAGCTCGGCGCCGACGATTACGTGGCAAAGCCCTGCGAGCTGCGCGAGCTGATGGCGCGCATCCGCTCGGTGTTGCGGCGGAGCACGCCGGTGAAGGCGGCCGAGACCGCGCCCGCCAAATCGGACAAGGATCAATTGGTGCGCTTCGGCACCAAATGGCTCGACCTCGAAGCGCAGGCCTTGCGCGACGACGAAGGCAACGAGCATCCGCTCACCGCGTCCGAGTTCGGGCTGCTGAAGGTGTTCGCGGCCAATCCGAAGCGCGTGCTGTCGCGCGAACGCCTGCTCGAACTGGCCAATGCCCGCGACGCCGAAGCCTTCGACCGCGCCGTGGATCTGCGCATCATGCGCATCCGCCGCAAGATCGAACCCGACCCGACCAAGCCAGCCGTGATCCGCACCATCCGCGGCGGCGGCTATCTGTTCTCGCCCGCGGGCGAGAAGGCGTAAGTCGCGCGGCACCTACCGCTGTCGTCCCGGGCTCGCTTCGCGCCCCGGAATGACGGCATGGGTGGCGCGACCGAACGCAAAGCCCGGAATTTCGTTCCCGGCTGCCTCGGGCGCTCCCCAATCCCCACCCCCGTATTTTCCGTACATTGAAATTCCACGGCTTTTCACCCCGAATGTTTCGTCGCGGCCTGTCCGACGAAACAATTTGGCGGCGCACGAAACCATTTTTCGCTTTTCGTGCAGACGTCCCGAAACGTTCGCTGATTAACACTTTGGTCCAAGGAAACGCCGCTCGGTTGCGGCGCTACGGGGAGCTAAGTCAATGCCGAACGTCATCGCCATCAACGCCCAAGCCAGCCAGAGCATCATTGCCGCTCAGGCGACCTCGGACGACATGCTCCTGGAGAGCATTGCGGACGGCAACCGGACGTCCATGCACATCCTCTATTGCCGGCACAATGTGCGGGTTTATCGCTTCATCCTGCGCATCGTGCGTGACGCGACCACCGCGGAAGACCTCGTCAGCCAGGTGTTCCTCGACGTGTGGCGCACGGCAGGCCAGTTCCAGGGCCGCTCGCAGGTCTCGACCTGGCTGCTCTCGATCGCGCGCTTCAAGGCGCTGACCGCGATGCGCCAGCGCCGCTTCGAGGACATCGACCAGGACGACGTCCGCCAGATTCCTGACGATGCCGAGACGCCCGAGACCTCGCTCGACCGCAACGACACCAGCGCCATCCTGCGCGCCTGCGTGCAAAAACTGTCGCCCGCGCATCGCGAGATCATCAACCTCGTCTACTACCATGAGAAGTCGGTGGAGGAGGTCGGTCAGATCATCGGCATCCCGCAGAGCACGGTGAAGACCCGGATGTTCTATGCGCGCAAGCAACTGGCCGATTTGCTTAAGGGCGCCGGCGTCGACCGTTTCGCCGCCTAAGACCAAGGATTTCAATGGGATAAGACCGAACTTTCGGCCCTGTCCCCGGACACGGAAGTGTTACCGCCGACGAAACAATTGAAACAAAGCACAACATCACGCGGAAAAACTTCCTTCCTATAAAGCTCACATACGGTTTCGTTAAACCTCCCAAGACCTCCAACGACCCGGACGGGATGCCCCCCCTCCGGGTCGTTTTGTGTTTGGGGGTGGCTGAGGCCCATTCTCGCCACCCAAGTGAGGCGGGCACCGCTCCATCATTCCCTCCCCCCTTGCGGGGGAGGGGCAGGGAGAGGGGTACCGCACGGGGACTCCCTCGATTTGTCGTGCACGGCACGATCGCGGATGGATAGACCTTTCCCGGGGCCACCCCTCTCCCCCGTCCTCCCCCGCAAGGGGGGAGGGAGCGCGCTGGCGCTGTGGCCAACAGGGCTGCCTCGCAATGCCGCCCGGCACGCCCCACACCAGGCAGCCGCCCCTCACGAAGGCGTGACGCCACGTAACAACCCGCGCAGCCATCCCGAACTGCCCTCGTGACCTCCTTCACGAGTGCCCGATGCTCGAGCTTGTCTTCGCCGTCCTTGCCGGCATCCTGACCATCGCCGCGCCCTGCACGCTGCCGATGCTGCCGATCCTGCTCGGCGCCTCGATCGGGCGGGCGGGCCACTTGCGGCCCGCGATGATCGCGCTCGGCTTCGTCGTCTCGTTCTCGGCGACCGCGCTGCTGTTGGGTGCGATCACGCGGCTGTTCGATTTCGATCCGAACGTGCTGCGCGAGGCCGCGTCGATCCTGCTGCTCGGCTTCGGCCTGTTGATGCTGTGGCCGGCGCCGTTCGAATGGCTCTCGATCCGGCTCAATGGCTGGCTCGATCTCGGCAATTCCGGCGCCGTGCAGCGCGAGGGCGCGCTCGGCGGCCTCGTGCTCGGCACCACGCTCGGCCTGGTCTGGACGCCCTGCGCCGGTCCCGTGCTCGGCTCGATCCTGACGCTGGTCGCGACGTCGAAGAACGCCAGCTGGGCCGGCGTGCTGTTGATTGCCTATGCCATCGGCGCAGCGATCCCGATGCTCGCGATCGCCTATGGCGGACAGGCTGCGACCACGCGCGTGCGCAGCCTCGCGCGGATCTCGCCGCGGCTGCAGCAGGGCTTTGGTGTCGTCGTGATCGCCTTCGCGGTCGCCGCCTATTTCCAATACGACACGCTGATCGTGGCGTGGCTCACCGGATTCTATCCCACCGGCCAGATCGGCCTGTGATTATCCCTCATCTTCACCGGAGGACGCTTCCATGACTTTCAAACTGCTCGCCGTCTCCGCCGCACTGATCGGCATGGCCGTGACAGGCGCCGTCATCCCCGGCATCTGCGACGAGGCCGCGCGCGCCACCCCTGTCGTCACCGCTGCCGCAAGCCAGCAGACCGCACCTGACTTCACCGGCATCAACACCTGGTTCAACTCGAAACCGCTCAGCATCGCCGACCTCCGCGGCAAGGTCGTGCTGGTCGACTTCTGGACCTATGGCTGCGTCAACTGCGTCAACACGCTGCCGCACGTCACCGACCTCTATGCCAAGTACAAGGACAAGGGCCTCGTCGTGGTCGGCGTGCATACGCCGGAATTCCCGTTCGAGCGCTCCGCCGCCAATGTGCAGGCCGCGCTGAAGCGCCACGGCATCACCTATCCGGTGGCGCAGGATAATGATTCCAAGACCTGGAACGCCTACCAGAACCAGTATTGGCCGGCGCAATACATCATCGACCAGACCGGCAAGATCGTGTTCCAGCACGAGGGCGAGGGCCGCTACGACGAGATCGACCGCACCGTGGCAAAGCTGCTGAACGCCAACAGCTGAGGCCGGATCGCCGCTGCCGCCGTTGTTGCTTGACTCCACGGACCCGTCCGTGGAGTTTCCCGAGCGACGGAATCAGCGCCCGCAATGGACGACGCGACCACCAGCACCGACATTCGCCTTCGCGAAGGCGCCTCGATCGCGCAGCGGCTGGTCATGTCCGGCTTTGCGGCCGCCGTGGCGCTGTGCTTCACGCCGGGCCTGTTCACGCACGACACGTTGGAGGTGATCGTCTCGGTGGCCGCGCTCCTCGTCGGAGCAGCGTTCGTCGTCGGCATCATGCTGGCGCCGGCGGTGGTGTGGATCATCACGCCGAACGAGATCCTGATCGGGCAACAGCGTCCGTTCGGAAAGCTCCGGACCAGGATCGTCGCGAAGGACGATATCAGGGGATTACAGGTTCCCGGCAGCAAGCGGGCGAAAGCCCGTTTCCAGCTGGCCTTCACGCTGGCCTCGGGGGAACGCCTGACGTCCCCGCCGATCTCCGACGTCACGCATGTTCGCGACACCGTGGCGCGGATCGCCGCACAGTTCGATGTCCCCGATGTCGAGTCACCCGTCAATCCGCTTGATGCGAGCAATCCCGAGATGCGTCTCGGCGAGCCGCTCGAGGCGTTTTCCGCGCGGGACATAAGGATCGTCGCACTGATCGCCGTCGCCTTGTCCGCCGTTCCCTACGCCTACAAGCTCTGGCGTGGATGGCCGCCCAGCCATGTCGACATCCTGCTGCTTCCGCTCGGCGCGATCGCCGCATTCGCGGTTTACAGATACGCCAACCTCGTGACCGGCGCGTTCTGGATCATCCGCGAGAGCGATATCCGCGTCGAACGCCTGTGGGGCGACGGCACGCCGCGCGCCGACCATATCGAGGGGCACGACGTGAAGACGATCACCGTCGACCGCCGCGGCCGGTCCGAGGACGAGCACTGCATCGTCACGATCCGATTGCGCTCGGGGCGACGCTTTCGCAGCCCACGAATCGGGTCGCGGATCGAGGCCCGCGCGGTGGGGACCGAAATCGTCCGGCGGCTCGGGATCGCGGCGGAGAATAACAAGATTTAGCTCTCCCCCGCTTGCGGCGTCGCGATCGCATTTGAAGGCGATCTGACAGAGTCGCCTGCGGCCATCCTTCGAGACGCCCGCCTACGGCGGGCCCTCAGGATGAGGACGGAGTGCGCGGCGACAATTTCGACGGGCTCCGATGCGTCTTAGCCTCATCCTGAGGAGACCGCGAAGCGGTCGTCTCGAAGGACGAGGCGCGCGCTCAGACCGCCGCTAGGAACTCCTGTGCGATCGTCCTCCCCCGCAAGCGGGGGAGGGAGCGCACCACCATTGCCGCGACAATCTAGGCTTTTCGCGCCATCCCCTGTTTGTGGCATTGCCCGGCCTCGTCAAAAAACCAAAGCATTCTCGTGACATACCAGCCGGGCGTGCCATGAACTTGCCACGAAGCTGCCCCTGAGTTCAGATGGTCCAAATGATTTACGCTGTGGCAGCGGGGAGAGCTTGAAATGACGGATTATCGTCGCCTGACCGGGGCGTTCATCGCGGCGCTGGGCCTGGTCCTGACCACCTCATACGCCTCCGCCCAACAGCCCGACCGCGGCGATGAGCCGGGGCTGGTCGCCGACGACGCCTATCAGCTCGAGCCGGAATGGCAGAAGCAGGTGGTCTACTTCCGCACCACCGAGACGCCGGGCACCATCATCATCTCGACCGCTGAGCGCCACCTCTACCTGGTGCAGCCGGGCGGGCGCGCGATCCGTTACGGCATCGGCGTCGGCCGCGACGGCTTCCAGTGGCAGGGGCTGGTGAACATCACCAACAAGAAGGAGTGGCCGGACTGGACGCCGCCGCCGGAGATGATCCAGCGACAGCCCTATCTGCCGCGCTTCATGGCCGGCGGCCCCGGCAATCCGCTCGGTGCCCGCGCCATGTATCTCGGCACCACCGTCTACCGCATCCACGGCACCAACCGTCCTGATACGATCGGCACCAAGGTATCCTCGGGCTGCTTCCGTCTCGTCAACCATGACGTCGCCGATCTCTACGATCGCGTCCCGGTTGGCACCAAGGTGGTCATCCGACAGAAGCCCGAACTCTGATCTTCCTCGCCTTAGCGAATAGTCCTTTTCCCGATTATTTCGAGAGAGCAACATGATGCGCACTTTTCGAGGCGGCCTGCTGATCGGGCTCGCCGTTGCCGTACTGGTCGGCGCCCTGGCGGTGATCTATGAGTTCTACGATACCCGCACCCTGAAGCGCACCGTTCGCCGCGGCGAGGTGCTGTGCGGCGTCAACAAGGGCCTGCCGGGCTTCTCGATCCCCGATGACAAGGGCAACTGGACCGGATTCGACGTCGATTTCTGTCGCGCGGTGGCAGCCGCCATCTTCAACGATCCCGGCAAGGCCAAGTTCGTTCCACTCGACGCCAGCGAGCGCTTCAAGGAATTGCAGAGCCGCAAGGTGGACATCCTCTCGCGCAACTCGACCTGGAGCATGGCGCGCGAGCTCGACTATGACCTCTATTTCCCGGCGGTGGCCTATTACGACGGCGCCGGCTTCATGCTGCCGCGTTCACGCAACAAGGAGACGTCGCTGGACCTGACCGGCAGCAAGGTCTGCGTGCAGGCTGGCACGACAACGCTGCTCAACGTCGCCGACTACTTCCGTGCCAACAATATGAAGTATGAAGAGGTGAAGTTCGACAAGCTGGATGACGTGGTGAAGGCCTACGACTCCGGCAAGTGCGACACGCTGAGCGCCGACGTCTCGCAGCTCTACGCGCTGCGGCTCAATCTCTCCAAGCCCGGCGACCATATGATCCTGCCGGACATGATCTCAAAGGAGCCGCTCGCGCCCGTGGTGCGCCAGCGCGACGACGACTGGATGATGATCGTGAAGTGGACGCTCTACGCGATGATCAACGCCGAAGAGCTCGGCGTGAGCTCGGAGAACATCGACGAGGCGCTGAAGTCGAAGAAGCCGGAAGTGATGCGCCTGGTCGGCACCGAGGGTAATTACGGCGAGCAGCTCGGCCTCACCAAGGACTGGGTCGTCCGCATCATCCGCAACGTCGGCAATTACGGCGAGATGTACGAGCGCAATATCGGCGAAAAGTCCAAGCTGAAGATCCCGCGCGGCATGAACCAGCTGTGGAACGCCGGCGGCGTGCAATACGCGCCGCCGATGCGGTAATAGACTTCGGTTGCAGCCACGCTCTCAATCGTCATGCCCGGGCTAGTCCCGGGCATCTACGTTTTTGAGGCACCGCAAGGACGTGGATGGCCGGGACTAGCCCGGCCATGACGGAGCTTGGGGCAGGCGCTCTCCACACTCTCAACTGTCATCGCCCGGCTTGACCGGGCGATCCAGTATTCCGAGACATCAATCGTATGCGGACAGGCCGCGGCGTACTGGGTCGCCCGGTCAAGCCGGGCGACGACACCGCGTGTGAGGCGCGCCCCTCGCGCCTCTCCTCAACTCAGCTCAATACCCCCGCGCCCTTGCCAGCTGCTCGGTGTGGTAGTTCGCATCGCCGAACAGCTCCTCGCACACCCGTGCGCGCTTCATGAAGAAGCCGATGTCGAACTGGTCGGTCATGCCCATGCCGCCATGCATCTGCACACCCTCCTGCACCGCGCGCGTGGCGGTGGTGCCGGCGCGGGCTTTTGCCACGGCGACGCTTGATGCGGCCTTGGCGACGTCGGCATCCAGTGCCTGGAGCGCCTTCATCGTGGCGGCGCGGGTGATCTCGATGTCGACATAGAGCTCGGCGGCGCGGTGCTGCAGCGCCTGGAATTCGCCGATCAGCTTGCCGAACTGCTTTCTGTTCTTGAGGTACTCGACGGTGCGGTTGAAGACTTCTTCGCTCAGGCCCACCATTTCGGCGGCGACCGCGCCGCGGCCGATGTCGAGCACGCCGTCGAGCAGCGCTGCACCCTGATCGACCTCACCGAGCACGCTGTCGGCGTTGACCTCGACATTGGCAAGCTCGATCCGTGCCGCGTTGTGCGCATCGACCATGATGGTGCGCTCGATCGCAACGCCCTTGGCCTTGGGATTGACCAGGAACAGCGTCAAGCCGTCGCGCTCGCCGGCGGCGCCAGCGGTACGCGCCGCGACGATGAAGAGGTCCGCGACGTGGCCGTCGACGACCAGCGCCTTGGCGCCGCTGAGCTTGAAGCCGTTGCCGGCGCGCACCGCCTGCAGGCTGGTCTGGAGCGGGCGATGTTTTGCACCTTCGTCGATCGCGAGCGTCGCGAGCAGCGAGCCGTTGGAAATTTTCGGCAAGAATTCCGACTTCTGCGCGGCATTGCCGCCGCGATTCAGCGCCGAAGCCGCGACGACGCTGGTGGCAAGGAACGGCGACGGCATCAAGGTGCGGCCGATCTCTTCCATCACGACACCGGCTTCCATGAAGCCGAGGCCGCTGCCGCCGAACTCTTCCGGCACCAGGAGGCCGGCAAAGCCCATCTCGGCGAAGGAATGCCACAGCTCCTTGGAGAAGCCGGTGGGATCCTTGGCGTCGCGCAGGGATCGCAGGTGCGACACCGGCGCCTTGTCGCTGATCAGCCCGCGCGCGGAGTCGCGGAGCATGGATTGTTCTTCGGTGAGGACGAGGGCCATGTGCGTGTTTCCGATTCGAAATCTACTTTTTGTTCGTCATTCCGGGATGCGCCGTAGGCGCAGGCCCGGAATCCATACTCCCGACTGATGTTTATGGATTCCGGGCTCGCCGCTGACGCGGCGCCGTGGTGAGAGCGTGGCTCACGCCCCCGGCAAATCCAGGATGCGCTTGGCGACGATGCCGAGCATCACCTCCGTCGTGCCGCCCTCGATCGAGTTGGCCTTGGTGCGCAGCCAGGCGCGCGGGCGGGCACCCTGCCTGGAGCGCTCGCTCTCCCATTCCAGCGCGTTGACGCCACCGGCCGACATCAGGATCTCGTGGCGGCGCTTGTTGAGCTCGGTGCCGTAGTACTTCATCGCGGACGAGAACGCCGGATGCGCTTGGCCGGCCTTGGCGAGATCGACCGCGCGTTCGGCGCAAGCGGCGAGCGCGGCCTCGTCGACGTCGAAGCTCGCGATCCGGCCGCGCAGCATGGAATCGTCGAGCTTGCCTTGTGCATCGGTGCCGACGGAATCCGCCGCGATCTGGCCGAGCGGCCGGCCGACGCCGCGCTCGCCCATGCCTGATATCATCGCGCGCTCATGCTGGAGCAGATATTTTGCGACGTCCCAACCGCGGTTGACGGTGCCGACCAATTGCGACTTCGGAACGCGGACACCGTCGAAGAAGGTTTCGCAGAACGGCGAATAGCCGGAGATCAGCAGGATCGGCTTGGTCGTCACGCCCTTCGAGGCCATGTCGAACAGGATGAAGCTGATGCCGTCGTGCTTCTTCGCGGCAGGATCGGTGCGCACCAGGCAGAAGATCCAGTCGGCGTAGTTGGCGTAGGAGGTCCAGATCTTCGACCCCGTGATGACGAAATCGTCGCCGTCGCTCTCGGCGCGGGTCTGGAGCGAGGCGAGATCGGAGCCGGCGTTCGGCTCGGAATAGCCCTGGCACCAGCGGATCAGGCCCGCCGCGATGTCAGGCAGGTGCTCCTTCTTCTGCGCCTCGTTGCCGTATTTGAGCAGCGCCGGCCCCAGCATCCAGATGCCGAAGCTCGACAGCGGCGGACGCGCGCCCATCCTGGCCATCTCGGCGCGCAGCACCTTGTGCTCGGCAGCGCTGAGGCCACCGCCGCCATATTCCCTAGGCCAGTCCGGCACGGTCCAGCCCTTGTCGCGCATGCGCTCGAACCAGATGCGCTGCGGCTCGGAGGCGAATTTCGTATTGCGCCCGCCCCAGAACACGTCGCCGTCCGAGGTCACGGGCTTGCGCATCTCCGGCGGGCAGTTGGCTTCCAGCCAGGCGCGCGTTTGCTCGCGGAATTGTTCGAGATCGGCGGCTTCAGATTCGCTCATGGTCGTTTCCATCAATCAAAAAGACTTGTTGGGCGCGACTCTGAGCCATCGCACCGTGGAATTCAACCACTTCCGTACCGCGCATGCCGCGCCGCATTCGGCTATAGTCGATGGCATGGCCGTTTGAAAACAAAGAGGAAACGAGAATGCGCCTGAAACTACTTTCGCCTGGCGAAATGAACGAGAGCCAGCGGCAGACCTATGACGAGTCGATTGCCGGCAAGCGCGGCAAGCCGCCGGCGCCGATGATGGCCTGGCTCAACAGCCCCGACATGGCCCGTCACGCCACGCGGCTCGGCGAAGTGCTGCGCTACGACACGATATTCCCCGCCAAGCTTTCGGAGATCGCGATCCTGGTGACGGCGCGGCACTGGACTGCGCATTACGAATGGTATGCGCATAAGCGCCTGGCGCTCCAGGGCGGCATGGACCCTGAAATCATCGACGCGATCCGCGACCGCCGCACGCCTGACTTCGACGATCCCAAGGGCAGGATGATCTACGACGTCGCGAAGTCGCTGCATGAAGGCCATGGCGTCGAGAAGGGCCTCTACGATGCGGCGGTAAAGGTCCTCAGCGAGCGCGGCGTGGTCGAGGTGATCGGGCTGTGCGGCTATTACACAATGGTGTCGATGACGCTGAACACGTTCGAGTTCGAGTTGCCGGAGGGCGAGGTGCCGGAGCTCTCATAGTTTCGTATCCGGAAACGATGGGTTTCGGGATAGGCAGGTAGCACTGTCCCGGAGCCGGCCTTATCTGGAGTTGGTCAACGGAGCAGCACCATGTCGCAAAGCCCAGCCGTCAATGCCGGCACAAGGATCGGCCACGTTCATCTCAAGGTCGCCGATCTCGATCGTGCGCTCG
This sequence comes from Bradyrhizobium sp. LA6.1, assembly GCF_040547805.1. Taxonomy (NCBI): domain Bacteria; kingdom Pseudomonadati; phylum Pseudomonadota; class Alphaproteobacteria; order Hyphomicrobiales; family Nitrobacteraceae; genus Bradyrhizobium; species Bradyrhizobium sp. LA6.1. Next base: position 125,866 of record NZ_JBEPQK010000021.1, read on the forward strand.
GCTTTTACTGCGGCGTGCTTGGTTTCGAGCTGATGCAGCGCATGGGCTCGGGCGCGGCGTTCATCTCGGCCGGCGGCTACCATCACCACATCGGGCTCAACACCTGGGAGAGCAAGGGCGGCTCGCCGCCGCCGCCGGGCACGACAGGCCTCTTCCACACCGCGATCCTCTATCCGACGCGGCCCGCGCTGGCGGATGCGCTGCACCGTGTGCTCACGGCCGGCATTGCGCTCGACGGCGCCAGCGATCACGGCGTCAGCGAGGCGCTGTATCTGCGCGATCCCGACGAGAACGGCGTGGAGCTTTATTGGGACAAGCCGAAAGAGCAATGGCCGCTCGGGCCGGATGGCAAGCTTGCGATGTTCACGAAGCGACTGGATGTCGAGGCGTTGCTGAAGCAGCGCGAGGCTTAAATACCGCTCTTTCCTCGTCATTGCGAGGAGCGAAGCGACGAAGCAATCCAGAATCTTTCCGCAGTGGCAGCCTGGATTGCTTCGCTGCGCTCGCAATGGCGGAGCGTGTTGAGGCGCCGTCGCGCCTCTATGCCGTTTTCGCTCGCGGCGTCCCACGCACCATGATCAGCGCCGCAGCCGCCACCTCCAGCGCGATACAGAGATAGAACGGCAGCGTATAGCCGCCCGAGAAATCGCGCAGGAAGCCGACGACGCCCGGACCGAACGCATAGGTCACCTGGTTGATCGCGGTGTTGAGGCTGATCAGCACGCCGAACGAGGCGGAGTCGAATTCCTGCTGCACGATCAGCGACGGCAGCGTGATGAGATTGCCGACCGAGAAGCCGAACACCGCGCAAGCCGCGATCAGTACATAGTCGTTGTGCAAATTGATGACGACGCAAAGCGCCGCGGCCTGGCTGAGGAACGACAGCGCTGACGCAAGCCGCTGGTTGAGGCGGTCGATCACCATCGAGAACAGCACCCGGCCGATCACCGCCATCGCGGTCAGCACCGCGACCGCCACCGCCGCGCGCTCGCGGCCGATCACGGGATCGAGGAACGAGATCAGGTGCACGATAAAGCCGACCTGCGCGAACAGCACCAGCGCGAACGCAATTGTCACCGTGAGGAAGCCGATATCGCGCAGCGCCCATGCGCGGATCTCCGTCGACGATTGCGGCCTGGCCTTCGCCGTCGCATGCCAGCCGTGAAGATCGGGCGGCCGGCCGACGAGAAGGAGGATCACCGGCAGCAGCAACACCAGCATGGCGCCGGCGGCGGCGTACATCGCGCTGGCGAAGCCGACATGGCCGATCAGGGTCACCAGCAGCGGCACGCCGACGATGCCGCCGAAACTGGCGCCGTTCAGCGCAAGGCTGATCGCCATGCCGCGCTTCTGGTCGAACCACAGGCTGATCGTGTTGGTGATCATGGCGAGACTGGTGCCGGCCCAGCCGAAGGCGAGCACGGCGTCGGCGAGATAGAGCTGCCAGGGCTCGCGCACCGCGCCGATCGCGACCGCGGCCGCCGCCATCGCCAGCGTGCCGGCGATCAGGCAGAGCCGCGGGCCATATTTTCTGACGGCCTCGCCAACGAAGACGACGAGCAGCGCGCCGAACAGATAGAAGAACGTCGTGCCCGAGGAGATCAGCGAGGCCGGCCAGCCCCGCGCGCGCTGGAGCTCGGCGACATAGACGCTCTGGCCGTAAAAGCCGAGCCCCCAGCCGAAGGTCGCAAGCAGGAAGCAGACCGCGACGATGCGCCAGCCTTCGTAGCGGAGGGAGGATTCGTCGATGGGTGGAGTCTGAGGATTATCGAGCATTGCCGCTTACTCCGTCATGCCCTGGCGTGTCCTGGGCATCCACGTTCTTTCTTCGACGTCCCAAGACGTGGATGGCCGGGACAAGCCCGGCCATGACGACATCTAAATAGCCCTCACCCGAAAATCACTTCGACAGCGATCGAACTATCAACGTTGCTGACAGCCTCCCGCCAATTCAGATCGCATCCGGGAACTCGCCCATCGCCGCGTCCAGCCGCGCCTTGCGGCGGCGGGCCCACGACGCCAGCGAGAGCACGGCGAGGCCGAGCACCACCGGCGGGAACACCACCATGTTCACCGCGGACCAGCCGTAATTCGCAAGCAGCTGGCCGGAGGAGAACGAGCCGATCGCCATCATGCCGAACACCAGGAAATCGTTGAAGGCCTGCACCTTGTTGCGCTCCTGCGGCCGGTGCGTCTCCAGCACCAGCGCGGAGGCGCCGATGAAGGAGAAATTCCAGCCGACGCCGAGCACGATCAGCGTGGCCCAGAAGTGCATCGCGGTGAGGCCGGAGAGACCGATGCCGGCAGCCACGGCCTCCAGCAGCAGGCCGGCGGCGACGATCTTGGGCGCGCCGAAACGCGCAATGAGCGCGCCGGTGAAGAAGCTCGGGCCGTACATGGCGACGATGTGCCATTGAATGCCGAAATTGGAATCGCTGACACTGAGGCCGCACATCTTCATGGCGAGCGGCGCCGAGGTCATCACCAGATTCATCATGGGATAGGAGATGACGCCGCACAGCGCGGCCGCGATGAAGCGCGGCTGGGTCACGATGTCGAGCAGCGGCCGGCCGCCGTGCAGATCTGCCGGTGCCGGCTTGGGCATATCGACGCCGGCGACGATGCCCATCGCGACCAGCGCCACCGCAGCCTGCACCAGGAAGCTGAAGGCGAACAGATAGGGCGACCAGACATCCATGGTCCATTGCACGAGCTGCGGACCGAGCACGCCGGCGAACACGCCGCCGGCCATCACCCAGGACACAGCTTTCGGCCGGTAGGCCGCGCTCGCGCCGTCGGCGGCGGCGAAGCGATAGGATTGCGCCACCGCGCCGTAGAGACCGCCGAGGAAGGTCGCGACGCAGAACAGCGCGAACGACGCATGCAAGATCGCGAACGAGCCGCACAGGCCGGTGAGCGTGCCCAGACCCGTGCCGACGATAAAGGCCGCGCGGCGGCCGAAGCGGCGCGAGATTGCGCCAGTCGGCAGCGTGCCGGCGGCGAGCCCCAGCACATACATCGAGATCGGCACCGTCGCGAACGACATGTCGGGCGCGAGCGTCGCGCCGACGATCGAGCCGGTGGCGAAGATCACCGCCGAGTTGGCGCCGGTCAGCGCTTGCGCCGCCGCAAGGCGCACCACATTGGCACGCACACGGGCGTCGGCAGCGATTTCGTGGGCTGTAGTCACGTCTAACATCGGCATTTCCGCCCAAGGATCTTTAAAGAGGACTTGTTGATTCCCGGCACTATGGAGGGGCGCGGGAGGGCGGGCAACCGGCGCAAACGGGCGCAGGCCATGCCTCTGACGCAATCGGGCGGATGATACCGGGCCTGCGCGCTTGACGGCTTGCGCTCGATCAAATCCTATCCGCCGCGATCCTTGGGAGTTTCGTTCATGTCTGTCGACGACCGACCCACGCTCAGCGCTCCCGACGACGATCCCTGGCTCTGGCTGGAGGAGATCGAAGGCAAGCAGGCGCTCGATTTCGTCGCGCGGCAGAATCAACTGACGCTCGCCGCGTTCGGGGGCGCGGCCTTCGAGCGCGACCGCGATGTCCTCGCGGCGATCTACGATCGTCCCGACAACATCCCCTATGTCAGCCGGCGCGGCAGCGATCTTCACAATCTCTGGAAGGACGCCACCAACCCGCGCGGCCTGTGGCGGCGAACCACGCTAGCGGAATTTCGCAAAGCGCATCCGGCGTGGGAGATCATGCTGGACATCGACCAGCTCGCGGCGAGCGAAGGCGAGGACTGGCTGCTGAGCGGGATCGCCACGATGCCCGGACGCTCGCGGGCGATTCTGAGCCTGTCGCGCGGCGGCAGCGACGCCGTCACCCTGCGGGAATTCGACCTCGACACGAAAAGCTTCGTCGCGGACGGTTTTGTGCTGCCGGAAGCCAAGGGCGGCGTGGACTGGATCGATGCCGATACGCTGCTGCTGTCGAGCGCCCATGGCGAGGGCATGGCGACTACTTCCGGATATTCGCGGACCGTTCGCGTGTGGCGGCGCGGCCAGCCTGTCGATCAGGCGCAAACGATCCTCGAGACCACGGCCGATCACATGGCGATGTCAGGCATGGCCGACGACACGGGACCGGCGCCTCGGGTCTGGATCGTCGACCAGATCGATTTCTTCAACCATGCGATCTGGCTGCGCGATGCGGCCGGCACGACGACGAAGCTCGATCTGCCGACCGGCATCTGGATGCAGGCGCATGGCGACTGGTTCGCGATGAAGCTGCGCAAGGACTGGACGGTCGAGGGGCGGACCTACGCCACCGACACCGTGCTCGGCATCTCGCTCTCGGCATTCCTCGCCGGCAGCCGCGATTTCATCGTCCTGTTCGAACCCGGGCCGCGGCAGGCCCTGCAAGGTCTGTTCTGGGCGGCGGGAAAGTTGGTGCTGTCGATCCTCGACGAGCTGCAGCCGCGCTTCGAGATCTTCACACCATCCGCCGGCGGCTGGAGCCGCGAGACGCTTCCCGGACTCCCGCAAATCGGCGTCGTCGACATCTGGCCGCTCGATCGCCATCCGTCCGAGAGCAATGGCGATCTGCTCGCCAATGTCCAGGATCCGCTCACGCCGCCCTCGCTGCTGTTGATCGAACGCGGCGTCGCAAGCCCGACCGTGCTGAAGCAGGCGCCGAAGACGTTCACCGCCGACGGCCTCGTGGTCACACAGCACGAGGCGATCTCGATCGACGGCGAGCGCATTCCCTATGTGCAGACGGGCCCCACTGGGGAGACCGGCGATGCGCCGGTCTATATGAGCGCCTATGGCGGCTTCGCCCATGCGGTGAAGCCGTACTACAACCCCTCGCTCGGCAAGCTGTGGCTCGAGCGCGGCGGCACCATCGTGCAGGCGAATTTGCGCGGCGGCGGCGAGTTCGGCACCCGCTGGCACGACGCCGGGCGCCTCGCCGGCAAGAAGCTCTCGCATGACGATTTCGCGGCCGTTGCCGCCGATCTCGTGCGACGCGGCGTGACGAAGCCAAAACGGATCGCGGCGCAAGGCGGATCGAACGGCGGCATCCTCATCACCAACATGCTGGTGCGCTACCCCGAGCGTTTTGGTGCGCTGTTCTGCACCATTCCGCTGATCGACATGCGCCGCTACACAAAACTGCTCGCGGGCGCGAGCTGGATCGCGGAATATGGCGACCCTGATAAACCCGAAGAGTGGGAGTGGCTGCAGACTTACTCGGCCTATCACAACGTGAAGGCCGGCCAGTCCTATCCGCCGATCCTGATCGCCACGACACGCCGCGACGACCGCGTTCATCCCGGCCACGCGCGCAAGATGGCCGCAAAGCTGCAGGCGATGGGCTACGAGGCCTGGTTCTACGAGCCGGAAGCCGGCGGCCACGGCTACGGCAAGGACAACAAGGAGCGCGCCGGCTTCGAGGTGATCGGCTTCCGGTTCTTGAAGGACAGGATCGGGTGGAAGGACGGGGAGGCGTAGGCGCGCAGCCCCTCGTGGACTTTGATCGCATCACGACGTGAGGCGGCCACTGCTCTCTCATTCCCTCCCCCCTTGCGGGGGAGGGAGCGCACCGCCTTCGTGGCTTAGCGCGAAAACACCAGCGTCAGATTGTTCGCCGGCATCTCGATCGTATCGACGAGGCTCAGCCCCGCTCCGCGGGCGAGCGTCTCGACGTCGCTGATATCACGCACGCCCCATTCGGGATTGCCTTCGCGCAAGGAGGTGTCGAACACGGCGTTGCTGAGCGCGGTGTGCTTGCCGTCGCGCTTGAACGGACCGTAGAGGAACAGCTTGCCGTCGGCCCGCAAGTAACGGCCGGCACCGGCGAACAGGCCCTCGGCCACGCTCCATGGTGCGATGTGGATCACGTTGGCGCAGAACAATGCGGCCAGGCTCGTCGGGCCCTGCCCGCTTCGCATCTCCGGACACCAGTCGGGGTCGGTGAGATCGATCCGCAGCGGCGAGCGGATGTTTTGCAGGCCCGAATGAACGCGCCAGGCCTCGATGCTCTTGAGGTGGCGCTGGTTGAGGTCGCTCGGCCACCAGATCAGGCCGGGCGTGTGCTGCGCGAAATGGACCACGTGCTGGCCGGTTCCGCTGCCGAGCTCGACGACATTGCCGGTCAGGCCTGCGAGATGCTTTTCCAGCGCCGCCCAGAGCGGCTCGTGATTGCGATGAAATGCCGGTGCATCGAGCCGCCCATCCGACTCCACCCGTCCGCCGTCCCTGCCAAATTCGACGACATATTCAGCCAATTGAGGTCCCCTTGAAAAAACGAGAACGGGAAAAAAACACGATGGGCGCCCAAACGCCCCGAAAACAGCCGGCCAGCACCCCTGGCCCGAATCCGCCGGACAAATAAGCTCTTTAGTTGCAATGCGGAAGATATTAACTCCATTTTGCCGCGCGCATAGTCTTGATTGTCAGCCGATGCCCTTTGTGCTTTGGAACACTATATTTCCGCGAACGAGATCATCGACATAACGCCTCGGAATGACGCCTTGACCGCCTTTCCACGGACGCCCGTCCTTTACGTCCTGCTGGCGATCGCCGCCGGGCTTGCCGCAGGCCCCGCGCGGGCGCAATCCGCCGTGGCCGATGGCCAGAAGCTCGCCTTCGACCGCGGCAAGGGCAATTGCCTGACCTGCCACGTCATCAAGGGCGGCGACCTGCCGGGCACGATCGGACCGGAGCTCAAGGACATCAAGTCAAAATACCCTGATCGCAACGAGCTGGTCGCGATCATCTTCGACGAGACCAAGCGCAATCCGCAGACCATGATGCCGCCGTTCGGCCGGAACCGGATTTTGACCGAGCAGGAGATCAGCGCGATCGTTGATTTCCTCCAGACCCTGTGACCGCCGGCACGCCAAGAGAATGTCCAGGAGATTCGAGATGACCATCACCACCGGCCCTCATCCGACGCGGCGCCTGATCCTTCAGGGCGCAGCCGGCGTCGCGCTGCTCGGCCTCGGCAACCTGCCGTTCGCGCCCGCGCGTGCGGCGGCCAACGACAAATACCCGGAAGAAGCGTTCAAGCAGAAGAGCGAGGCGGACGCGATCAAGGCGCTCTACGGCAAGACCGCCGAGCCGTCCGACAAGGTCAAGCTCGACGCGCCCGAGATCGCCGAGAACGGCGGCGTGGTGCCGATCTCGGTGACGACGACGCTCGACAAGGTCACCTCGATCTCGTTCTTCGTGGCCGAGAATCCGAGCGCGCTCGCGGCGAGCTACAAGATTCCCGATGGCACGATCCCTGCTGTCGCCAACCGCCTGAAGATGGCCAAGACCACCAACGTGACAGCGATCGTGGAAGCCGACGGCAAGCTCTACAGCGCGACGAAGGAAGTCAAAGTCACAGTCGGCGGCTGCGGCGGTTAGGAGAATTTAGATGGCATCCAGCATTCGCGTCCGCGCCACCGCCAACGGCGACATCACCGAGGTGCAGGTACTGATCCAGCACCCCATGGACACCGGCCTGGTCAAGGACTCCAAGGGCGAGGTGATTCCGGCGCACTTCATCCAGCGACTGAAGTTCGAATGTAACGGCAAGGATGTCTTCGTCGCCGATTGGGGCACCGCGGTCTCGAAGGACCCCTACGTCAAGTTCAGCTTCAAGGGCGCCAAGAAGGGCGACGACCTCAAGGTCTCCTGGACCGACAACAAGGGCGGGTCGGACACGACCACCGCGAAGATTTCGTGATGAATGTCCGCTTCTATCTCCTGCTTGGTTCGTTGAGCGCCGCGCTGGTCGCGTTCGCCCTCACCTCTCCGCGCGTGATCGCGGCCGACAAGGTCGATCCCGTTGCCGATGCGAAAGCGTTCCAGAACTTCTTCTTCCAGAAGTTTCCGACCGTGAAGCACGACGATTTCGTCAACGGTCCTTATTCGATGAACGAGGACATGAAGCGGCAGTGGCAGGAGAAGGAGGAATTTGCGCCCTACGAGTTCGCGCTCGACGCCGGCAAGGAGATGTTCGCGACCCCGTTCAAGAACGGCAAGACCTATGCCGACTGCTTCCCGAACGGCGGCATCGGCATCCGCCAGAACTATCCTTACTTCGACACTGGGGAAGGCAAGGTCGTCACGCTGGAGCTCGCGCTCAACCGCTGCCGCGAGGCCAATGGCGAGGCGCCCTACTCCTACGTCAAGGACGAGATGGCTTCGCTCACCGCCTACATGGCGTTCACCTCGCGCGGCAAGCCGATGGACATCAAGATTCCCGACGACCCGCGCGCGCTCGCCGCGTACGAGAACGGCAAGCGCTACTTCTACACGCGCCGCGGCCAGATGAATTTCTCCTGCGCGAGCTGCCATGTGCAGAGCCCGGGCGAGCGCATCCGCGCCGAGATCCTGGCGCCGGCGCTCGGCATTCTGAACGCGATGCCGATCTACCGCTCCGAATGGAGCGGCATGGGCACGACCAGCCGCCGCTTCGTCACCTGCAACAGCCAGACCCGCGCGGTTCCGCTGGAGCCGCAGGCCGATGAATATCGCGACGTCGAATATTTCCTGTCCTACGTCGCCAACGGCCTACCGATTTCAGGGCCGGGAGCGCGGCCATGAAGCTGTCACTTCCTCTCGCCATGTTGCTCGCATTGAGCCTCGCGCCAGCAGCGCGCGCGGCAAACGAGGCAGACTACAAGGCGGCCTATGCCGCTGCGGAGGCCGCCTCCAAGGAGGCAGCCGGCATGCGCAACCAGTGGACCGTGACCGTATCTGCGCTGGCGGCAGCCAAGAAGGCGGCCGACGGCGGCGATTTCGACCGCGCGGTTGCCGCTTCGAAGGAGGCCGAGGCGCTGGCGAAGGCCTCGATCTTCCAGGCGACGTCAGAAAAAGAGGCGTGGAAGGCGATGGAAATCCGCTAGACTAAAAATCTCGTGGAACCGTCGAATTGCCGTTGAGAGGCGCGGAGAATTTCTGGATGGCCATCCGCCGCCGCGATTTCCTGAAGAGCACCGCTGCTGTCGCCACATCGCTCAGCCTGCCGCGGCTCGCGCGCGGCGCCGAGACTGCGAGCATTTACGACCTCGAACGGTTCGGCAATGCGCGCATCCTGCACACCACCGACACGCATGCGCAGCTCAACCCGGTCTATGTCCGCGAGCCCAGCGTCAATATCGGCATCGGTGAGATGGCGGGACGGCCGCCGCATCTGGTTGGCCGCGCTTTCCTCGAACGGTTCGGCATCCGCTCCGACAGCGCCGATGCCTATGCCTTCAGCTGTTTCGAGTTCGAAAAGTCCGCGGGCCGCTTCGGCAAGCTCGGCGGCTTCGCACATCTGAAGACACTGATCGATCGCTTGCGCGGCGATGCCGGCGAAAAGCACTCCGTGCTCGTCGACGGCGGCGACCTCTGGCAGGGAACGGGTCTTGCCAACATCATGCAGGGCCGCGACATGGTCGAGGTCGCCAATCTGCTCGGCATCGAGGCGATGACCGGGCATTGGGAATTCACCTATGGCGAGCAGGCGCTACGCGACAATCTCGAGCGCTTCAAGGGCGAATTTCTGGCGCAGAACGTCTTCCTGACCGAGGAGGCCGCGTTCAACGACGCCCCCGCCTTCGACAAGGCGAGCGGGCGCGTGTTCAAGCCTTCGATGATCAAGGAGCTCGGCGGCCATCGCGTTGCGATCATCGGCCAGGCCTTCCCCTATGTGCCGATCGCGCATCCCAAGCGGTTCACGCCGGACTGGACTTTTGGCATCCGCGAGGAGGAGTTGCAGAAGCATGTCGATGCCTTGCGCGGCACCGAGAAGGTCGATGCGGTCATCCTGCTGTCGCACAACGGCATGGACGTCGATCTCAAGCTCGCGAGCCGCGTCACCGGCATCGATGTCATCCTCGGCGGCCATACCCATGATGCGATCCCGCAGCCCATCGCGGTGAAGAACGCCAGCGGCACGACGCTCGTCACCAATGCCGGCTCCAACGGAAAATTTCTGGGCGTCCTCGATCTCGCGCTCGACAAGGGCAAGGTCGGCGATGTCAGGTACCATCTGCTGCCGGTCTATTCCGAGCTGCTGAAGCCCGACCCTGGCATGGCCGAGCTGATCGGCCGGGTGCGCGCGCCGCATGTGACCGACTGGTCGGAGAAGATCGCAACGCCCGACCGCCTGCTGTATCGCCGCGACAATTTCGCCGGCCCCGTCGACGAGCTGATCTGCACCGCGCTGCGCAGCGAGCTCGATGCCGAGATCGCGCTGTCGCCGGGCTTCCGCTGGGGCGTCACCGCACTGTCCGGCCAGCCGCTGACCATGGAGGATGTGCTCGCGGAAACCGCGATCACCTATCCCGAGACCTATGTGCAGGAGATGACCGGCGCCCAGATCAAGGAGGTGCTGGAAGACATCTGCGACAACCTCTTCAACCCCGATCCCTATTACCAGCAGGGCGGCGACATGGTGCGCGCCGGCGGGCTCAGCTACACCTGCACGCCGACGGCTGCGATCGGCAGCCGCATCTCCGAACTGAAGCTCAATGGCGGCAAGGCGCTCAGCGCGAGCAACCGCTACAAGGTCGCCGGCTGGGCCTCGGTCAACGGCCAGCAGGGCGCACCGGTGTGGGATGTCGTCGCCAAATATCTGCGCTCGGGCCGGATGTTTCAGGAGCGGCTCGGCTCCGGCGTGACGCTGAAGGGCGTCGAGGGCAATCCAGGCATTGCAGGACAGGGATGATGCGATCGCAAATCTGCTGCGCGATGCTGCTGGCGGCGCTCGCCTTCGCCACGCCATGGGCCTCGGCACAGCAAGTGCCGCTCCAGGACAAGCCGTTCGCCGAGCACAAGATCGTGCTTCAGCTCTCCGACGGCGATGCGAAGAAGCACGCGCTGGTGCTGAGCGTCGCCAACAATCTCCTGAAGGCCTACGATCCGGACAAGGTCGCGATCGAGGTGGTGGCGTTCGGTCCCGGCATTGATCTCCTGTTCCCCGGCAGCGAGCGCCGCAAGCAGGTCGAAAGCCTGATCGTGCAGGGCGTGCGCTTCGATATCTGCCTCAACACGGTCGACACGATCGAGCGGGAGACCGGAAGACGGCCGGAGTTCATTCCGACTGCGACGCCGGTGCAGGTGGGCGTCGGGCAGATCCTGTTCCTGGCGGAGAATGGGTACACGGTGGTGCGGCCCTGACCTTTTTGTCGGGGCACGGCGCCGCGCCACCCTCGGTGTCATTCCCCGCGAAAGCGGGGAATCCAGTACGCCGCGGGCCCTCCGTATCCCACCACGGCCTCTGGAATACTGGATCGCCCGCCTTCGCGGGCGATGACAGCGGTGGTGGGGCAAGGACCTACGGCAAAACCGCCCCCCACCCCATCACGCAGAATAATAATTTTCTAAATTTCACTCTCTATACAGTGAATTGCTTCTCTTTCCAGCCTCTGGCGTAGTAGAATCCTCGAAACCAGTTCCACGCCGGGTCTTGCCATGATCTTTCGCCAGCTCTTCGACAGCGTTTCGGGCACCTACAGCTATGTCCTCGCCAGCCGCCCCGGCGGCGAGGCGTTGATCCTCGATCCCGTGCTTGAGAAGGTCGATCGCTACTGCCAGCTGCTGCGCGAGCTCGACCTCAAGCTGGTGAAAGCCGTCGACACCCATCTGCATGCCGATCACGTCACCGGCCTCGGCGAACTGCGCGACCGCACCCATTGCATGACCGTGATGGGCGACCAGACCAAGGCCGACGTTGTGGCGATGCGGGTCGCCGACGGCGACAAGGTGACGATCGAGGGCCTGTCGCTCGACGTGATGTATACGCCCGGCCACACCGACGATTCCTACTCCTATCTGATGGGCGACCGCGTCTTCACCGGCGACACGCTTCTGATCCGCGGCACCGGCCGCACCGATTTTCAGAACGGCTCGTCGCGCGCGCAATACGATTCGATCTTCAATCGCCTGCTCAAGCTGCCGGACGAGACGATGGTGTTCCCGGCGCATGACTACAAGGGCGACACCGTCTCCACCATCGGCGAGGAGAAGCGCTACAATCCGCGGCTCCAGGTGCGTTCGGTCGACGAATATATCGAGTTGATGGCGAACCTGAAGCTGCCCAATCCGAAGATGATGGACGTCGCGGTGCCCGCCAACATGCATGTCGGCCTGCATCAGGAGGAGCTGGAGAAAGAGGGCCGCGCGGTCAGCGCCGTCGAGGCGATCCGCTCGCTTGGCCGTCCCGATATCCTGCTGGTCGATCTGCGCGAGACCAATGAGCGGATGAAGCACGGCATGCTCGAAGGCGCGCTGCATACGCCCTACCCGTCCGTTGAAGACAGCCTGAAGCCCGGCGGCATGCTGCGCGAGGTCGCGGCCGCCACCGGCCGCCGCGTCGTGTTCTTCTGCGCCTTCGGCGAACGCTCGGCGATGGCTGTCGCCGCCGCCAAGGAAGCCGGCCTTTCCAACACTGCCCACATCGCCGGCGGCATCGATGCCTGGAAGAAGGCGGGCGGGCCTGTGGTGCACTGACGCCCCCTTCTTGCGGTAAGTCAGGAACCGCACATATTTTTGGGGTAGAAGCGGATGACGCATCACCATCCGGGATCACCCATGGCCAAGACCGCCAAGCCGCGCAAGCCGCCCAAAGTCGTTGATAACAAGCAAGCGGACGACAGGGCGAAGAAGCCCTCGCCTCCGCTCGACGACGACGATTACGACGACGGCGACATCGCGACGCCGAAACGCGACCGCTACGGTTCGGATGACGAGCCGTTGTGAGGGCGGCCGCGGATTTTGATCGCGTGCTAGCGCTGCCCACACCCCGCTGTCGTCCCTGCGAACGCAGGGACCCATACCGCGTGATATCTCGACTGTGACAGGTCACAGTACAGAGCAGCGATCCTCCGCCAAACTGCTCCCTGGGTTATGGGTGCGTGGAGGCGCCCTAACGCCCCTCACTTCCCCCACCCGCGCTACCTGCCATGCGCCCGCGTTCATGGACAAATAACGGCTCTGCCCGATAGTTTGCGCGTCCGCTTAAGGACGTGAAACGGAACTGCAATGGTCGACGTTCTCGCCGCACCGCAACAAGGCAAGGCGGACAGCGCGCTGCGCACGCTGACCGGGATTTCGATCGCGCATTGGGTCAGCCATTTCCATCTGCTGGTCCTGCCGATGCTGTTTCCGTTCCTGAAGAGCCAGCTCGGCGTCGGCTATATCGAGCTCGGCTTCGCGCTCACCGTCTCGGCGGTCGTATCCGGCCTGACGCAGGCGCCGACCGGCTATCTCGTCGACCATTTTGGCGCGCGCAAGATCCTGCTGGGCGGGCTCGCGCTCGGCGGCTTCACGCTGATCCTGCTCGGCCTGCACCTCAGCTATGCCTCGCTGATTGCCTGCGCGGTACTGCTGGGTCTTGCCAACAGCGTCTACCACCCCGCTGACTACGCCATCCTGGCCGAGCATATGGATGAGGCGCGGATGGGCCGTGCCTTCTCGGTCCACACCTTTGCCGGCTATCTCGGCGGCGCCGTAGCGCCGGCGATCGTCGCGGCGCTCGTCACCGTCTCCGGCGGCACGGGTGCGCTGATCGCGTCGGGCGCGATCGCCGTGCTGGTGGCCCTGCTGCTGATCGTCATGAACATTCCCGATGCCGGCGCGCACAAGACCAAGCCGGGCAACGCGAACCTGCCCAAGCAGGCCGTCATCACGCCGGCGCTGATCACGCTCACCGCGCTGTTCATGCTGCTCAGCCTGTCGGTCGCCGGCATCAACAATTTCGGCGTGGTGGCGCTGATGAGCGGCTACGGCGCGTCCTACTCCGCCGCCAACGTCGCGCTGACGGCGTTTCTCGGCTCCAGCGCTGTGGGCGTGCTCGCGGGCGGCTTCCTCGCTGATTACACCGAGCGCCATGGCTATGTCGCAGCCGCCTGCTTTGCCGCAAATGCGCTGATCGTGCTGCTGATCGCGCTGGTGACACTGCCGGGCTGGGCTTTGACCGTCACGATGGCGACTGCGGGCTTCCTCTCCGGCGTGATCGCGCCGTCGCGGGACATGCTAGTGCGCAACGCCGCGCCTCCTGGCGCCGCGGGTCGCGCCTTCGGCATCGTCTCCACCGGCTTTAATCTCGGCGGCATCGTCAGCCCGCTGCTGTTCGGCTGGATCATGGACCAGAGCGCGCCGCACTGGGTGTTCGGGGCGTCCGTGATCTTCATGGTCGCAACCGTGGTGCTGTCGCCGTTCACGGAGCGGAAGCCGCAAGCCAAGGCTTAAGCCACAAATTCAACTGTCGTCCCTGTGAACGCAGAGACCCATAACCCCAGGGAGACATTGCGGCAAGAGACTGGTCACTCCGAGTCTTCGCAACACTGCTCCCTGTGGTTATGGATCCCGGATCTGCGCTTCGCTTGTCCGGGACGACGAATAGAAAAACGTAAAACAACAAAACGGGAAGAAACATCATGAGCACCCCTGATCTCGTGATCCGCGGCGGCACCGTCGCGGATGGAAGCGGCGGCGAATTGTTCGAGGCGGATGTCGCCATCACTGCCGGCAAGATCACCGAGGTCGGGAAGATCTCCGCGAAGGGACAGGAAGAGATCGACGCGCGCGGCAAGCTCGTCACGCCGGGCTTCGTCGACGTGCACACTCATTATGACGGCCAGGTCACCTGGAGCCAGGACATCACGCCGTCGTCGCAGAACGGCGTCACCACCGCGATCATGGGCAATTGCGGTGTCGGCTTCGCGCCGTGCAAGCCCGCCGACCACACCCGTCTGATCCAGCTCATGGAGGGGGTCGAGGATATTCCCGAGCCGGTGCTGAGCGCCGGCATTCCCTGGGCGTGGGAGAGCTTTCCGGACTACATGAACTGGCTGTCGAAGCGCGATTTCGACATCGATGTCGGCGCGCAGCTGCCGCATGCCGCGCTGCGCGTCTACGTCATGGGCGAACGCGGCGCGCGCCGCGATCCCTCAACGGCCGAGGACAATGCGGCGATGGCGAAGCTCGCGGGCGAGGCGGTGCGCTCGGGCGCGCTGGGCTTCTCGACCTCGCGCACGCTCAACCACCGCACCTCGACCGGCGATTTCACGCCGACGCTCAAGGCCGGCGAGGACGAGCTCACCGCGATTGCCGGCGCGATGCACAGCCAGGGCCGCAGCGTGCTGCAATTCGTGCTCGACCTCTCCACCCTCCACGAGGATCTGCCGATGATGCTGCGGGTGGCGGATGCCACCAAATGCCCGATCTCGTTCTCGATCACGCAGAACGACAAGGCGCCAAACCGCTGGCGCCAGACGCTGGACGAGATCAATGCGGCCGCACAACGCGGCCTTTCCATCACCGCGCAGATCGCGGCGCGCCCGGTCGGCCTGCTGCTTGGGCTGGAGCTGTCGCGCAATCCATTTCAGACCCATCCGAGCTACAAGGCGATCGCGCATCTGCCGCTCAGGGAGCGCCTGGCGCGGCTGCATCAGCCGGACGTACGCAACGCGATCCTGAGCGAGACGGCGACCGCGACCGACGATCCGCTGTTCTTCCGGCCCAACTACGACAAGATGTTCCTGCTCGGCGATCCCCCCGATTACGAGCAGCCGCCGGAGAACGCGCTGGGCCCGCAGGCGCGCAAGCAGGGCCGCCAGCCGGAAGAGCTCGCCTACGATGCGATGCTGTCGGATGAGGGCAAGGGCATGCTCTACGTGCCCTTCCTCAACTATGCCGACGGCAATCTCGACGCGACACGCGAGATGCTGATCGATCCGCAATCGGTGCCGGGCCTCTCCGACGGCGGCGCGCATTGCGGCATCATCTGCGACGCGAGCTTCCCGACCTATCTGCTGACGCACTGGACCCGCGACCGCACGCGCGGCGAGAAGCTTACGATCCCCTTCGTGGTCGCCGCGCAGTCACGCAAGACCGCGCTCTCGGTCGGCCTCACCGATCGCGGGCTCATTGCTCCCGGCTATAAGGCCGATGTCAATGTGATCGACTACGACCGGCTGCATCTGCATCCGCCGAAGGTGCATTACGATCTGCCGGTCGGCGGGCGGCGACTGTTGCAGGATGTCGACGGCTATGACGCGACGATCGTGTCGGGCGTGGTGACGCGGCGGCACGGTGAGGCCACCGGCAGGCGACCGGGGAAGTTGATCCGGGGTGCGCAGGGGGTGAATTAAGCGAGCTTGCCGCTTACCCTCCCCTGGAGGGGGAGGGTCGCTACGCATGTAGCGAAGCGGAATGTGTAGCGGGGTGGGGTGACAGTCTCTCCACATCCAATAGTGCCCGAGCGGAGGGATCACCCCACCCCGCTCGCGCTGCGCGCGATCGACCCTCCCCCTCCAGGGGAGGGTAAGAAAGCGCGCCCCTTACGTCGGCGACACCGCGCCCTTCAGCGCCGCGGCCTGCGGGGCCGCACCGCGGGTCAGCCTGGCCTTTTCCGTGTTCGGCCAGAGCAGCATCAGACCGATGACGCCGGAGCCGACCATGACCACCGCGTTGATGGTGAAGCCGGTCAGGTAGCCGTCAACCATGTTGCCGGCGCGCTGGATCACGGTGCCCATCACGTTCGGCGCGATGATGCCCGACAGCGTGTACAGCGCGCCGTAGATCGCGATGACCGCGCCGCGCTGCGAGGCCGGGGTGAACTCGCCGAGCATCGGCGGGCAGACGACGTAGATCGCCCCGCACAAGCCGGAGCCGACGACGAGCAGCGCGATCTGCAGGCCAGCACCCTGCACATGCGCCATCATCGCCAGGATCAGGCCGCCGATGATCAGCGGCACCGAGCCGAGCACGCCGCGCGAGATGCGCGTCGTGTAGCCGCGCGCCATCATCACCTGCGAGACCCACCCCGTGAGGATGACGACGGTCGCGCCGAACACCCAGGGCAGGATCGAGACGTAGCCGGCCTGGCTCTGCGAGAAGCCCAGGCCCTTGACGATGAAGGGCGTGAACCAGGTGAGGCCGAGCGACAGCGCCCAATAGGCGCCGAAGGTCGCGATCACGCAGCCGAGGAAGGTGCGCGAGGTCAGAAGCTGCACATAGGGGATTTTCGGCTCGGTGACGGCGAGAACCTGCGTATCCTCGAGCGGGCCTTCCTTGCCGAACGTCAGCCAGGCGCAGACCCAGAGCAGGCCGACGACGCCAAGCGCGCCGAAGGCGTAGTGCCAGGAGTGATTGACGATGACCCAGTTCAACGCCGGCACGGCCAGGATGACGCCGAAGGCCGAGCCTTGCGACAGGATCGCGGTCGGCAGCGTGCGCTTCTCGTCGGGGAACCATTTGTAGATGGCGTGGGCTGCGACCGAGAAGGCAGGTCCTTCGCCAGCGCCCAGCACGATGCGGCAGATCAGGAGCGTGGTGAACGAGACGGTGCCCACCATCGGGAACTGCGCCAGCGCCCAGATCACCGCCAGCGTCAGCAGCACCCAGCGCGTCGGCACCTTGTTGACGATGAAGCCGACCACGATGGCCGAGATCGAGAACAGGAAGAAGAACGAGGAGCCGAGCAGGCCGAATTGCTCGGCATCGAGCTTCAGGTCGGTCATGATCGGCACGCCGGCGAGACCGACGACGATCTTGTCCGCGAAGTTCACCACCATGAAGAGAAAGAGGAGAAAAGTGACGGTCCAGGCGCCCTTCGGCGTTGCCTTGGTTTCCCCTGCCGTCCTGCCCGCAACGTCGGGCGTTCCCTGAGCGCTCATCAATCTCCCCGTATGTCTTTTTGTCGGCACGTTTTTGATTTGGCCGTTTTGGGAGCTAACAACGGCTTCAAGGCCAACGCAACCCCGGCATTTCCACGGCAAGTGTGCTACGCAGCATTGAGTTAATTCCGTCCGGCGCATTGACCTTGCTGAGCATCCGAAACCTCTCAAAGACCTTCTCCTCGGCCGGCGAGCCGGTCCATGTGCTGCGTGGCGTCGACCTCGACCTCAAGGCCGGCGAGCGCGTCGCGCTGACCGGCGAGTCCGGCAGCGGCAAGAGCACGCTGCTGCACCTGATCGCGGGTCTGGATGCCGCTGACGACGGCTCGATCCGGCTTGAGGGTACCGAGGTCACTGAGCTCTCCGATGCGGGGCGCGCGGGGCTGCGGCGCGACCGGATCGGCCTGGTTTTTCAGCAGTACAATTTGATCCCGAGCCTGTCGGTCGCGGACAATCTCGCCTTCCAGGCGCGGATCGCCGGCCGTCACGATGCGGCATGGACCAGGGAGCTGGTCGAACGGCTCGGGCTCGACGGCCTGCTCAAGCGATATCCAGAGCAATTGTCAGGCGGCCAGCAGCAGCGGGTCGCGATCGGCCGGGCGCTGGCGACAAAGCCATCACTGCTGCTCGCGGACGAGCCGACCGGCAATCTCGACGAGGATACCGCCGACGACGTGCTGGCGCTGACGCGCGACCTCGTCACGCGCACCGGCTGCGGCTTCCTGATGGTGACGCACAGCCTGCATCTGGCCGGCACGCTCGACCGCCACGTGACCTTGCACGCGGGGCGGATCGCATGAGGCGCGCGCTGTGGGTCCTCGCGGTGCTGCTGAGCCATTGGCGACGGCACAAGATGCAGTTCGCGACGCTGCTGATCGGGCTGATCGCGGCGACCGCACTGTGGAGCGGCGTGCAGGCGATCAATCAGCAGGCCCGCAATGCCTATGACCGCGCGGCAGCGACGTTCGGCGGCGTGCGCACGGCGATGCTGGTGGCGCCTGATGCGGCGACCTTTTCGCAGGAGCTGTTCATAAAACTCCGCCGCGCGGGCTGGCCGGTCTCGCCCGTGCTGGAAGGCCGCGTCCAGGTCAACGGGCGTTCGGTGCGGCTGCTCGGCATCGAGCCGGTGACGATGCCGGCCGACGTCGGTAACGCCCCGCGCCTCGGCGCCCCGGATTTGAGCAGTTTCGTTGCGCCGCCCGGCCAGACATTGGTGGCGCGGGAGACGCTGAGCGATCTGCAGGAACAGGAAGGCGCGGCACCGCCGATCAGCAGCGGCGCAAAGCTGCCGCCGTTGCGCGTGCTGCCGCAGCTCGTGTCCGGCGTGCTCGTCGTCGACATCGGCGTCGCGCAGCGGCTGCTGAACAAGCCGGGCCAGGTGTCGCGGCTTTTGATCGGCAAGCCGAAGGGCAAGCCGGCGCCGCTGGCCAGCATCGTCGGCGAGCAGTTGCAGCGGGTCGAGCCGAATGCGGAGACGGAGCTGGAGCGCCTCACCGACAGCTTCCATCTCAACCTGACCGCCTTCGGCCTGCTGTCGTTCTTCGTCGGTCTCTTCATCGTCAACTCCGCCGTCGGCCTCGCCTTCGAGCAGCGGCTGCCGATGCTGCGCACGTTGCGGGCCTGCGGTGCCTCGGCGCGGCTGGTCAACACGGTGCTGGTGGTCGAGCTGGTGGCGCTGGCGCTGGTCGCCGGACTGATCGGGCTCGTCTGCGGCTATTTCATCGCGGCCGCGCTGTTGCCCGATGTCGCGGCGTCGCTGCGCGGGCTCTATGGCGCGCAGATCCCGGGACAGCTCACATTGCGCTCCGAATGGTGGCTTGCCGGTATCGGCATCAGCATTGCGGGTGCACTCGTGGCCGCGGCGACCAGCCTGATCAAGGCGATCAGGATGCCGGTGCTGGCGACCGCGCAGCCGTACGCCTGGCAGCAGCGGCAACGCCGCTGGCTCGTCCTGCAGAGCATTGCGGCCTGCGCCGTGTTCGCGGTCGCGCTGTTGCTCCTGCACTACGGGCAATCGCTGATTGCGGGATTCGGCGTGCTGGCCGCATTGATGTTCGGTGCGGCGCTGATCCTGCCGGCATTCCTCGAAATCATCCTGCTCGTGGGCCAGCGCTGGGCGAAGGGGCCGCTCGCGCTGTGGTTCTGGGCGGACAGCCGGCAACAGCTCTCCGGCTTGTCGCTGGCCCTGATGGCGCTGCTGCTCGCGCTGGCCGTCAATGTCGGGGTGTCCACCATGGTGGAGACCTTCAGCCGTACCTTCGTTGGCTGGCTCAACGGCCGGCTTGCCGCCGACGTCTACATCAGCGCCTCCGACAATGCGCAAGGCGTCGCGATCCGGAGCTGGCTGAAGGAGCGCAGCGACGTGCAGGCGATCCTGTCAGGCGGACGCGCCGACACGCAGGTTCAGGGCCAGCCGGTCGAGTTGCTCGGCCTGCCCGATCACGCGCTCTATCGCGAACGTTGGCCACTGCTGGAGACCGCCCCGCGCGCCTGGACCCAGCTCGTGCCGGGCAATGCCGCCTTCATCAGCGAGCAGCTGAGCCGCCGTCTCAACGTCCGCGTCGGCGATGTCATCGAGGTGCCGGCGCCGGGCGGCACCTGGGAGCTCGACATCGCCGGCATCTATGCCGATTACGGCAACCCCAAGGGGCAGCTCGCCGTCAACGTCGCGGCGCTGATCCGGCACTTTCCGCAGACGCCGCAGACGCGGATCGGGCTGATCGTCGCGAAGGAAAATATCCCCGGCCTGATCGCGGCGTTGCAGAAGCAATTCGCGCTCGACGACCGCAGCGTCGCGGATCAGGCAACAGTGAAGGCGGAATCGATCCGCATCTTCAACCGCACCTTTGCAGTGACATCAGCGCTCAATGCCTTCACGCTAGGCGTTGCCGGCATTGCGCTCTTGACCAGCCTGCTGACGCTCGCAAATTCCCGCCTGCCGCAGCTTGCGCCACTCTGGGCGATCGGCGTCACGCGGCCGCGCCTTGCCGCGATCGAATTGACCAAGACATTGTCGGTTGCGCTGTTCACCTCCCTGCTGGCCGTGCCGCTCGGATTGCTGGTGGCGTGGTGCCTGATCGCGATCGTCAATGTGAAGGCGTTCGGCTGGCGGCTGCCGTTCCACGTGTTTCCGCTGCAGCTGGTGGAGCTGGTCGCGGTCGCGCTGATCGCTTCGCTGCTTGCCGCGCTGTTGCCGATGATCCGACTGGCGCGGATGCAGCCGGCGAGCCTCGTCAAGGTGTTTGCCAATGAGCGCTGATAAAATCACGCGGCGCGCGTTTGCCGGCGGCATCGCCGCACTCGCGGCTGGCCGCCGCGCTGGCGCGCAAGGTTATGCCGGGCTCGGCGAGACCGCCGACGGCTTTGCGAAGGTGACGCCGGGAAAGACGTTCAGCTTCCCGGCCGATCACGGCCCGCATCCGGAGTTCCGCATCGAATGGTGGTATCTCACCGCGAACCTCGTCGATGGCAGCGGCGCGGCGTGCGGCCTGCAATGGACGCTGTTCCGCCAGGCGACGCAGCCGGGCCCGCAAGGAGAGGGCTGGGCCAATCAGCAGATCTGGATGGCGCATGCGGCGGTGACGCGCGCTGATACTCACCGCTTCAGCGAGGTGTTTGCACGCGGCGGCATTGGACAGGCCGGCGTCACCGCAAAGCCATTTGCGGCGTGGATTGACGATTGGGAGATGAAGGGTTTTGAGCGCACCGACGATCGCGCCCTGGCACCGCTGGCGCTGAAAGCATCGGGCACCGACTTCAGCTACGCGCTGACGTTAGAGGCCGATCGACCGGTGGTGTTGCAAGGTGATCACGGTTACAGCCGCAAGTCCGAGCGCGGACAGGCGTCCTACTATTACAGCCAGCCGTTCTACCGAGCTCGCGGCAGCCTCACGATCGACGACAAATCCGTCGATGTCTCGGGCCAGGCCTGGATGGACCGCGAGTGGAGCAGCCAGCCGCTCGATGCCGACCAGACCGGCTGGGACTGGCTGTCGCTACATCTCGCATCCGGCGACAAGCTGATGCTGTACCGGCTGCGGCAGAAGGACGGCCAGGAGTATCCGTTCGGCAACTGGATCAGCGCCGCGGGTGACACGCAGATGATCGCGGGTGGCGATATCCAGATGAGTCCGAAAGCGACCGCCGAGATCGCGGGGCGCAAGCTGCCGGTGGAATGGCAGATCGCGATCCCCTCACGATCGCTCTCGATTGCCTGCAAGCCGCTTAACCCAAAAGCCTGGATGGGGACCGGCTTCTCCTATTGGGAAGGGCCGATCAGCTTTGCCGGCACGCATGACGGCGTTGGCTATCTCGAGCTGACCGGCTATTGAAGCGCGACCTCCGCAAAAGGATCTGCGATGTATCATCTCACCGCCCTCGTCACGCTGCTGGCGATCGCATTCTACATGTTCACCTGCATCAACGTCTCGCGCGCGCGCACCAAGACCGGGGTCAAGGTGCCGGCGATCTCGGGCCACCCGGATTTCGAGCGCGCCTTCCGCATCCAGGCGAACACGCTGGAATGGATGCCGGTCTTCCTGCCGGCGCTCTGGCTGTTCGCGATCTATATCGGCGACGCCATTGCGGCCGGAATCGGCGCGGTCTGGATCATCGGCCGCATCGTCTACTTCATCGGCTATTCGAAGGCGGCGGCAAAGCGCGGCCCGGGCTTTGCGATCCAGGGCATCGCAGCGATCGCGCTGTGGGCGGGGGCATTGGGGGCGGTGGTGTTGCGGATCGTGTGAGGCGGGGCGGCGACCACAAACTCCGTCGTCGTCCCGGACAAGCGCAGCGAAGCGGAGCGCCGATCCGGGACCCATACCCACAGGGAATGGTTTGGCGAAGGCTCGGAGTGGGCATCTCGCACCACACTTCTCCCTGGGGTTATGGGTCCCCGCGTTCGCGGGGACGACAGCCAGGGTGTGGCGCCAGCGTTGCCCCCTTGCGCCTCGCTACTTCGTCAGCGGGCAGCCGCTGTCCTTGGCGGCGAAGAACGCCTTGTCGCCGGGGACGGTTGCAAGCAGCTTGTAATAGTCCCACGGCTTCTTCGACTCCGACGGCTTCTTGACCTCGAACAGATACATGTCGTGGACCATGCGGCCGTTCTCGAGCACCTTGCCGCCCTGCGCAAAGTCGTCGTCGACCGGCAGCTCCTTCAGCTTCTTGGCGACCGCGTCGGGGTCCTTGGTGCCGGCGGCCTTGACCGCCTTGAGATAGCTCAGCGTCGCCGAATAGGTGCCGGCCTGGATCATGTTCGGCATCCGGCTGGTGCGCTTGAAGAAGCGTTCGCCGAAATGGCGGGTGCGGTCGTTGAGGTCCCAGTAGTAGCCCTCGGTCAGCACCAGGCCTTGCGCGGCCTGCAGGCCGAGACCGTTCACCTCGGCGAGCGTCATCAGGAGGCCGGCAAGCTTCTGGCCGCCGGAGACGATGCCGAACTCGGCCGCCTGCTTGATCGAGTTGGTGGTGTCGAGGCCGGCATTGGCGAGGCCGACGATCTTCGCCTTCGAGCTCTGCGCCTGGAGCAGGAAGGAGGAGAAGTCCGACGAGTTGAGCGGCACGCGGACCGAGCCGGCCACCTTGCCGCCATTGGCGGTGACGATCTCGCTGGTGTCCTTCTCCAGCGCGTAGCCGAAGGCATAGTCGGCAGTGAGGAAAAACCAGGTGTCGCCGCCGGCTTTCGTCAGCGCGCCGCCGGTGCCGACGCCGAGCGCACGGGTGTCATAGGCCCAGTGGAAGCCGTAGGGCTGGCAGGCATCGCCGGTGAGGCGCGAGGTCGCGGCGCCGACGACGATGTCGATCTTCTTCTTCTCCTTGGAGAGCTCGTGGATCGCGAGCGCGACCGAGGAGGTCGTCAGCTCCGTGATCATGTCCACGTTCTCGACGTCGTACCAGCGCCGCGCGATCGACGTGGCGAGATCCGGCTTGTTCTGGTGATCGGCGGTGACCATCTCGATCTTCTGGCCAAGCACTTCGCCGCCGAAATCCTCGATCGCCATCTTGGCGGCTTCGACCGAGTATTTGCCGCCGTAGTCGGCATAGACGCCGGACTGATCGTTGAGAATGCCGATCTTGACGCCTTGCGCAAAGGCCGGCGCAGCGAGCAACAGAGCAGACGTTGCGACAGCGGCCAAAAGTGCTGATTTCATATGTTGGCTCCCAGCAGTTTTCTGTTTTGAAATCGCGCGGATACTAGTGAAGAACCCCGCGCCTGCCCATCCATTTCGGCGTAGGCCGTTAGTATGGGATTCTGCGCGCCAACCACCGCTGTCGTCCCGGGGCGCGCGTAGCGCGAGCCCGGGACCCATAACCACAGGGAGAAGCTTTGCGAAGGCTCGGAGTTACCTGTCTCGCGCCGCAATTTCCCCCTGGGGGTATGGGTCCCCGCTTACGCGGGGACGACAGCGAGGGTGTGGATACGCCAGTGGCCACCCGCAACAACTAAGAAGCCACCACCTCCGGCTTCTTCCCCTCGTTCCGCCCTTCCGCCAGGTTCCGCACCACCACATAGAAGATCGGGGTGAACAGCAGGCCGAACAGGGTGACGCCGATCATGCCGAAGAACACGGCAACGCCGACCGCCTGCCGCATCTCCGAGCCGGAGCCGGACGATATCACCAGCGGCAGCACGCCGAGGATGAAGGCGAAGGAGGTCATCAGGATCGGCCGCAGGCGCAGGCGGCAGGCATCGATCACCGCCTCCAGCCGCGGCTTGCCTTCTTTCTCGATGTCGCGTGCGAACTCGACGATCAGGATCGCGTTCTTTGCAGCTAACCCCACCAGAACGACGAATCCGATCTGGGTGAGGATGTTGACGTCCTGCCCCATGATGCGCACGCCGATGGTGGCGGCCAACAGGCACATCGGTACGATCAGGATCACCGCGAACGGCAGCGTCCAGCTGCCATATTGCGCGGCGAGCACGAGATAGACGAACAGCACGCAGATCGGGAACACGAGCAGGCCCGCGTTGCCGCCGGTGACCTGCTGGTAGGAGAGATCGGTCCATTCGAAGGTGAAGCCGCTCGGCAAGATGTCGTCCGCGAGCTTCTTGATGGTGTTGAGCGCGGTGGTCGAGCTGGTGCCCGGCGCCGGCTCGCCTTGGAGCTCGGACGCAGCATAGAGATTGTAGCGCGCGACGCGGTCGGGGCCGGAGACGTCCTTGAACTCGACCACGCTGCCCAGCATCACCATGTCGCCGGAGGCGTTGCGCGTGCGCAGGCGCGAGAGGTCGCTGGGCTCTTTTCGGAACGGGAAGTCAGCCTGCGCGGTGACGTGATAGGTGCGGCCGAACAGGTTGAAGTCGTTGACGTAGGTCGATCCGAAGTAGGTCTGGATCGTGTCGTTGATGCTGGCGATGGGCACGCCGAGCTTCTGCGCCTTGGTGCGGTCGATGTCGACGAAGAGCTGCGGCGTGTTGGCCGAGAACGGGGAGAAAACCGTGGGGCCGAGCAGCAACGGCGATTTGCGCGCCGCGGCGACAAGCTCGTCGGTGGCCGCGGCGAGCAGCTCAGGCCCGCGGCCCTGGCGGTCCTGGATGCGGATGGTGAAGCCGCCGCCGGTGCCGATGCCGGGCACGGCCGGCGGCGGAATCACGATGATGAAGGCGCCCTGGATCGCGGACAGGCGCTTACGCAGTTCGACCGTGATGGCGTTCGCAGACAATCCCTTCTTCATCCGCGCCTCGGGATCGTCGAAAACCGGGAACAGCGCCGCAGCATTGCCCGCCTGCGTGCGGGTGGCGCCCGAGAAGCCGGCGAAGGCGGCGACGCGGACGATGCCGGGCGTGTCCAGCGAGATCCGCTCGATCTCGCGCACGACTTCGGTGGTGCGCGCCAGCGACGCCGCGCCCGGCAATTGCACGGAGATGATGACGTAGCCGCGATCCTGCGCGGGAATGAAGCCCTGCGGCGTGGTCGCGATCAGCCAGCCGGCGCTGCCGATCAGCACGACATAGATCAGGATCATCACCACCGAATGGCGGATCACGAAATTGGCGAGGCCGGCATAACCATGCGAGAGCCGGTCGAACACGCGGTTGAAGACGCCGGTGAACGCATTCCAGCCACGCGCGAGGAGATTCCAGGCGGCAGGCGGTCGCTTCTCTGCGTGCGGCGTGAGGATCATCGAAGCCAGCGCCGGCGACAGCGTCAGCGAGCAGAAGCAGGAGATCGCGGTCGCCACCGCGATGGTGACGGCGAATTGCTGGAAGAACTGCCCGGAGATGCCGCCAATGAATGCGGTCGGCACGAACACGGCGCAGAGCACCAGCGCGATCGAGACCAGCGCGCCGCCGACCTCCTCCATGGTCTTCAGCGCCGCATCGCGCCGACTTAAGCCGTGCTCGAGATGGCGCTCCACATTCTCCACCACCACGATGGCGTCGTCGACCACGATGCCAACCGCAAGCACGAGGCCGAACAAGGTGAGGTTGTTGATGGAGAAGCCGAGCGCCGCCATCACCGCGAAGGTGCCGACCAGCGAGACAGGGATCGCGATGATCGGAATGATCGCGGGCCGCCAGCCTTGCAGGAACACCAGCACCACGATAACCACGAGCAGCATGGCCTCATAGATGGTCTTGATCAGCTCGTGGACGGACTGCGCGATAAACTCGGTCGGATTGTAGCCGATATTGTAGTCGAGGCCTTTCGGAAAGCTCTCCTTGAGCTTCACCATGGTGTCGGAGATACTCTTTGCCGTCGCGAGCGCGTTCGATCCCGGCCGCTGCGTCACCAGCATGGCAACCGCCGACTTGCGCAACAGGAAGCTGTTGGTGGAGTAGGCGAGAGCACCAAGCTCGATGCGGGCGACGTCGCGCAGCCGCACCGTGCGGCCGTCGGAGCCGGCCTTGATCAGGATGTCCTCGAACTGCTTCTGGTCCTTCAGGCGCCCGGTGAAAACGAGGTTTGGCTGGAAGGCCCGGTCGGCGATCGGCGGTTCGGCGATCTGGCCGCCCGCGATCTGGACGTTCTGGGCACGGATCGCCGCCAGCACCTCGGTCGAGGTCAGGCCGAGATTGGCGATACGATCAGGGTCGAGCCAGAGCCGCATCGAATAGTCGCGTGCGCCGAAGATCTGGATATCGCCGACGCCGTCGATCCGGAGCAGCTGGTCACGGACCTGGAGCAGCGCGTAATTGGAGATGTAGAGCTGGTCGAACGTATCGTCCGGCGACAGCATGAACACGACCATCAGGATGTCGGGCGAGTTCTTGCGCGTGACGACGCCGTTGCGCTGCACTTCGTCCGGCAGCTGCGGCTGTGCGATCGCGACGCGGTTCTGGACCAGCACCTGCGCCTTGTCGAGGTCGGTGCCGAGCTTGAAGGTGACGGTGATCGTCAATTGCCCATTCGAGGTCGCCTGGCTGTAGAGATACAGCATGTCCTCGACGCCGTTGATCTGCTGCTCGATCGGAGCTGCGACCGTGTCGGACACGGTCTGCGCCGAGGCGCCGGGATATTGCGTGGTGACGACGACGGTCGGCGGCACCACTTGCGGATATTCGGAGACCGGCAGCGTCGTATAGGCGAGCGCGCCGACGATCAGCAGCACGATCGACAGCACCATCGCCAGGATGGGCTGGTTGATGGAGAGACGGCCAAGGTTCATGACTTGTCACCGGACTTGGCCGGCGCTGGCGCGGGAGACGGAGCGACCTTGGCGCCGACGCGGGCGCGCTGGATGCCGTTGACGATGACGCGGTCCTCCGCCTTCAGCCCCTCGCGGATCACGCGCAGACCCTCATCGAGCGGACCGAGCACCACGGGGCGCGCCTCGACGGTGTCGTCCGGCTTCACGACGAACACGATCTTGCGGGACTGGTCGGTCGCGACCGCGACGTCGGGAATCAGCAGCGCCTCATAGGGCGCGCTGCCGATCAGCCGGACGCGGCCGAACTGGCCCGGCAGGATCGAGAGATCGGTGTTCTTGATCACGGCGCGGCTGCGCAGTGTGCCGGTGGAGACATCGAGGCGGTTGTCGAGGAAGTTGATGGTGCCCTCATGCGACGGCTTCGTCTCGCCGGCGAGCGTCACCTGCACCGGGTTCGCGGTGTCGCGCGAGCTCGGGCGGCGGCCTTCGAACCACAGCTTGCTGTATTTGATGAAGGTCGCTTCATCCATGTCGAAATAGACGTAGATCGGATCGAGCGCGACGATCGAGGTGAGCAGCGTCGAGGTGCCGGTATCGCTGCCCTGCACGAGATTGCCGGGGCTGACGAGATGGCGGCTGACGCGGCCGGTGAGCGGCGCGGTCACATGGGTGAACTCGATATTGAGCCGGGCGGCCTTCAGCGCGCCTGCGGCCTGCGTCTCCGCGGCATGCGCCGCCTGCAAGGCCTGGCGACGCTGGTCGACGGCCTGCTCGGAGACCGCGCTGGTCTGGACCAGGTTCAGGCCACGGTCGAGCTCGCGCTTGGCAAGCTCCACCTTGGCACGCGCGTCGGACAACTGGCCGTCCGCCTGCTCGGCCACCGCCTCGAACGGGCGCGGGTCGATGACGTAGAGCAGGTCGCCCTGATGCACGATCGCGCCGTCCTGGAACTCGACGGAGTTGACGAAGCCGCCGACACGGGGGCGCACCTGCACCTCCTCGACCGCCTCGAAGCGGCCGGTGAACTCGTCCCAATCGGTCACGGTGCGCTTGACCGGCTGGGCAACGGTCACCGGCGGCGGCGGTGGGGCGGCGGCCTGCGAGGCCGGTTGTCCGCAACCAGTGAGAGCGAACGTCGCGGCGAGGAGCCCGGCAATTGCGCAAAGTCGAGGTAGGACGAAATCGTGCGTTTTGACAAAATGCTCGTTTCGGTCCGGTCCGCTCATCCCAAGTCCCTCGCACATTTGCCGCAGCAAAAGCAGCGTACTCGCCTACCCGCGGGCGACACAAGATGGGTTTCAATGATGAAATCTTCAAGACGAAAGCGCGCGCAACGTTTGGGAGGATGCCCTAGCGGGATGACGGGTTGACAGCGAGAGAGATGATGACAAGCGGCAGCTGATGCGCGTCGGCGTAAGGTCAGCAATCAAGACGCGGCGCTCGCCACCCTCCCCTGGAGGGGTCCGGGACGAGCGTAGCTCGCCCGTGGGTCGGCTCATGTTGAGCGAAGCCAGACATGAGACGGGGTGGGGTGACGGTCTCTCCGCGTTGAGCAGTGCCCGTGTTGAGAGATCACCCCACCCCGCTCGCGCTACGCGCGATCGACCCTCCCCCTCCAGGGGAGGGTAAGAAGGCCGCTAGCGTCTTCGCACATGACGGACACCGTCCGCTCGGCTAGATTACTCCCAGAAAAACAAAGCCGAATTGTCCTGGGAGGACAGGCGTGCACCAGGGACGTGTCGTTTACGGCGCGATCGAGGAGGTCGTGTTCGGCCATCCCGCGGCCGAGGCCGTCGTTGCGCAGATGGACCGGCTGGGGACGCGCCGCGCCTTCCTGATGGTCTCGGGCACGCTGAACCGTCAGACCGACGAAATCGCGAAGATCAAACAGGCGCTCGGCGCGCGTTGCGCCGGCCTGTTCGACGCCATGCCGGCGCACACACCGCGCGAGGCGGTGATCGCGGCGACCAATGCCGCACGCGAAGTGAACGCCGACCTGATCGTCACCGTGGGCGGCGGCTCGATCACCGACGGCGCCAAGGCGGTGCAGCTCTGCCTTGCCAACGGCATCGACGACGTCGAGGGCATCGAGCGCATTCGCGTCCACAAGGGCGTCGCGCCCGAGATGACCGCCCCTGACGTGCGGCAGATCAGCGTGCCGACCACGATCGCCGGCGGCGAGTTCAGCGCGATCGCCGGCGTCACCGACCGCGCCACGCATGTAAAGCAGATGCTGCGGCATCCGCTCACGGTGCCGCGCGCGACCATCCTCGATCCCGCCATCACCGTGCACACGCCGGAATGGCTGTTTCTCTCCACCGGCATCCGCGCCGTCGACCATTGCGTCGAGGCGATCTGCTCGCGCGAGACGCACCCTTATGCCGACGCGCAGTCGGTGAAGGGCCTCGCCATGCTCGCCGACGCGCTGCCGCGGGTGAAGGCCGACCCTGCCGACCTCGACGCCCGCATGGATGCGCAGATCGGCACCTGGCTGTCGATGGGCGCGCTCGCCGCCGGCGTGCCGATGGGTGCGAGCCACGGCATTGGCTATGTGCTGGGTGCGGCCTTCGACGTGCCGCATGGCTACACCTCCTGCATCATGTTGCCGGCGGTGATGCGCTGGAATGCGCGCGACAATTCCGAGCGCCAGATGATCGTCGCCGCCGCGATGGGTTTTCCCGGCCACAACGCCGGCGACGTGCTCGACGCCTTCATCCGCTCGCTCGGCATGCCGCGCAGCCTCGCCGACGTCCGCGTCTCGCCTGAGCATTTCGACGCCATCGCCGAACAGGCGATGCGCACGAACTGGATCCCGCGCAACCCGCGCAAGATCGGCGGCCCCGCCGACATTCGCGAAATCCTGCTTCTCGCCGCATAATTTCAAGCCGGAGGACTGATGTATCCAGGTCAGCATGCTCGTCTACGCCCGCTCCAGCCCGCCTTCATCATGGCTGCAACCGGCGAGGCCGTCACCTATCGCGAGCTCGATGCGCGCAGCAACCGCCTGGCGCATCTGTTCCGCGAGCACGGCTTGAAGCGGCTCGACCATTATTCGATCTTCATGGAGAACAATTCGCGCTACCTCGAAGCCTGCGGCGCGGGCGAGCGCTCCGGGCTGTACTACACCTGCATCAACTCGTTCCTGACGCCGGGCGAGCTCGCCTATCTCCTCGTCAACAGCCGGTCGAAAATCCTGATCACGTCCGTTGCGAAACTCGACATCGCCCGCGAGGCGATCAAGGCCTGTCCGGACATCAAGCTCTGCATCGTCGCCGACGGCCCCGGCGAGAGCGACCGTATCGTCGGCCTCGCCGAGGTGACCGCCGACCTGCCCGAGGCTCCGATCGCCGATGAATGGCTCGGCACCGCCATGCTCTACTCATCCGGCACGACCGGACGGCCGAAAGGCATCCTGCGCCCGCTGCCGGAGGAACCGCCGAAGCACAATCTGCCGCTGTTCGATTTCCTGACAAAGCTTTGGCGCTACCGCGAGGGCATGGTCTATCTCTCGCCTGCCCCCCTCTATCACTCCGCGCCGCAAGCCGCGGTGAACCTCACGATCCGCATGGGCGGCACCGTGATCATCCAGGAGACGTTCGATCCCGAACGTTATCTCCAGCTCGTCCAGCAATGGGGTATCACCCACACCCAGTTGGTGCCGACGATGTTCTCGCGCATGCTGAAGCTGCCGGAGGAGGTGCGCGACCGCTACGACCTGTCGTCGCTGGAGATTGCGATCCACGCCGCAGCGCCCTGCCCGGCATTGGTCAAGGACGACATCATCAAATGGTGGGGGCCGATCATCCACGAATATTACGGCGCGACCGAAGGCCTCGGCTTCACCGCCTGCAACAGCGAGGAATGGCTTAGCCACCGCGGCACCGTCGGCAAGGTGCTGCTCGGCGACCTCCACATTCTCGACGAGAACATGAGGGCGTGCCCGACCGGCACGCCGGGCCAGGTCTGGTTCAAGACGGCATCGTCGTTCGAATATTTCAACGACCCCGAGAAGACCAGGGAGGCGCGCTCGGCCGACGGCAGCATGAGCACGGTCGGCGACGTCGGCTATGTCGACGAGGATCGTTTCCTCTATTTGACCGACCGCGCGACCTTCATGATCATCTCCGGCGGGGTGAACATCTATCCGCAGGAATGCGAGAACCTGCTCATCACCCATCCGAAGGTCGCCGATGCCGCGGTGTTCGGCGTGCCCAATCCCGATCTCGGCGAAGAGGTGAAGGCGGTGGTGCAGCCGATGCCCGGCATCGTGCCGGGCGAGGCGCTCGCCGAAGAACTGATCGCCTTCTGCGGCCAATCGCTGTCGCGGCAGAAGGTGCCGCGCTCGGTCGATTTCGAGAAGGAACTGCCGCGGCTGCCGACGGGCAAGCTGTACAAGCGGCTGCTGCGGGACCGCTATTGGGGGAACAAGACGTCACGGATCGTGTGAGCCCCACTGTCGTCCCGGGGCGCGACGAAGTCGCGAACCCGGACCCATAACCACCGGCAGGAGTCGTCGCGCGAGCAGGTAACTCCGAGTCTTCATCAAACGACTTCCTGTGGTTATGGATCCCGGATCTGCGCTTCGCTTGTCCGGGACGACGGCGGAGTTTGTTGAGGCAGCTGCCCGCAACATCTGCACAGGAACCATCCCTTCGCACCTGCACTCTCACATGAAGAGAGTGTGAACGCCTGCGGCCTTCCGTCATCCGAATTGTCGAGGCGGCGAGCGGCCTTGCCGGTTGCCTCGCTGCACGTGCGTCGCTATCGTCTGACAAACAGGCCGCAAAGGCCCAAAAGACTAATGTCCAGGGAGGATGAGCATGCGGAGCGTGTGGGCGCTCGCCGCAGTGGCGGCGCTATCTGTGCTGACGGCCTCGACCACCGCGCTCGCCGGCGGGCCCAAGCAGGGCGGAATCCTGCGGATGTACCACCGCGACAGCCCCGGCAATGCCTCGATCCATGAAGGCGCGACCTATTCGCTCAATGTTCCCTTCATGCCTGTGTTCAACAACCTCGTCATCTACAAGCAGGACGAGGCGCAGAACAGGATGGACAACATCATTCCGGAACTCGCCGAGAGCTGGGCCTGGGTCAACGACAACAAGACGCTGACCTTCAAGCTGCGCCCGGGCGTGAAATGGCATGACGGCAAGCCGTTCACCTCCGCGGACGTCAAATGCACCTTCGACATGCTGATGGGCAAGTCGCAGCAGAAGTTCCGGCAGAATCCGCGCAAGACCTGGTACGAGCAGGTCAACGACGTCTCCACCAACGGCGACCTCGAGGTTTCCTTCAACTTGAAGCGGCCGCAGCCGTCGCTGCTGGCCCTGCTCGCCTCGGGCTACACGCCGGTCTATCCCTGTCACGTCTCGCCCGGCGACATGCGCACGCACCCGATCGGCACCGGCCCGTTCAAATTCGTCGAGTTCAAGGCCAATGAATCGATCAAGCTGACCCGCAATCCCGACTATTGGCGCGAGGGGCGGCCCTATCTCGACGGCATCGAGTTCACCATCATCCCGAACCGTTCGACCGCGATCCTCGCCTTCGTCGCCGGCAAGTTCGACATGGCGTTCCCGACCGAAGTGAGCATTCCGCTGCTGAAGGACGTCAAATCGCAGGCGCCGAAAGCGGTCTGCGTGGTCGAGCCCAACAATGTCGCCACCAACATCATCGTCAATTCCTCCGCGCCACCGTTCGACAATATCGACATCCGCCGCGCCATGGCGCTGTCGCTCGACCGCAAGGCGTTCATCTCGATCATGTTCGAGGGCCAGGGCGATGTCGGCGGCACCATGCTGCCGCCGCCGAACGGGCTGTGGGGCATGCCGAAGGAGATGCTCGAGACCATTCCCGGCTATGGCCCCGATGTGAACGCCAACCGCGAGGAGGCGAAGAAGCTGATGCAGAAGGCCGGCTACGGGCCGGACAAGCATCTCGCCGTCAAGGTCTCGACCCGCAACATCCCGGTCTACCGCGATCCCGCGGTGATCCTGATCGACCAGCTCAAGAGCATCTATATCGACGGCGAGCTCGACGTGGTCGAGACCGCGAACTGGTTCCCGAAGATCGCACGCAAGGACTACATGCTCGGGCTCAATTTGACCGGCAACGCCGTCGACGATCCCGACCAGTCGTTCTACGAGAACTATTCCTGCGGCTCCGAGCGCAACTACACCAATTACTGCAACAAGGAGATCGAAAAGCTGTTCGACGTGCAGTCGCAGGAGACCGACATCAACAAGCGCAAGAAGCTGGTGTGGGACATCGACAAGAAGCTGCAGGAGGACGTCGCCCGCCCGATCATCTTCCACGCGCGCACCGGCTCCTGCTGGCAGCCCTATGTCAAGGGCGTAACGGTGATGTCGAACAGCTCCTATAATGGATATCGCTACGAGGACGTCTGGATGGACAAGTAGCGCAGGCGGCTGGCGGTTTCGACAGGAGGCGATGCATGTTTGCCTATCTGGTGCGGCGCCTGTTCCTGATGCTCGTGACCCTGTTCGGGATCTCGGTCGTCATCTTCTTCCTGCTGCGCATCGTGCCCGGCAACATCGTCGACATCCTGTTTGCCGCGGCCGGCTATGTCGATCCCGCCGACAAGGCCAATCTGGAGAAGGAGCTCGGCATCGACCAGCCACTGATCGTGCAGTACTGGCACTGGATCAGCGGTTTTCTGCGCGGCGATTTCGGCTACTCCTATGTTTCCGAGAAGCCCGCGCTTCAGGAGATTTTGCCGCGGATCCCGATCACCGCGCGGCTCGCCGGGCTGGCGCTGTTGTTCTCGGCGTCGATCGGCATTCCGCTCGGCGTCATCAGCGCGGTGAAGCAGGGGACACGGCTCGATTACGCGTTGCGCGTCGTCAGCCTCAGCGGCTTGTCGCTGCCCTCGTTCTGGCTCGGCCTGCTGATCCTCACCGCTTCGGTGGCGATGTTCAACCAGATGCCGATCTTCAATCCCAATCCGCAGACCTGGCTCGAGGCGTTCGCGACCTACGCCGTGCCGGCGGCCGCCGTCGGCTTCCGCAGCGCGGCGCTGACCATGCGCATCACGCGATCCTCGATGCTCGAGGTGCTGCGGCAGGACTATATCCGCACCGCGCGCGCCAAGGGCGCCTCCGACGCCGCCGTCAACTATAAGCATGCGCTGAAGAACGCGATCCTGCCCGTCATCACCGTGATCGGCATCGAGGCCGCGTTCCTGATCGGCGGCCTGATCGTGACCGAGACCGTGTTCAACATCCCCGGCGTCGCACGCTTCCTGGTCGAAGCGATCCGCTGGCGCGACTACCCGATCGTGCAGAACCTCGTGATGCTGATTGCGGTCGTGGTGGTCAGCGCGAACTTCATCGTCGACATGCTCTACGCGGTGTTCGATCCGCGCATCCGGTATACGGATTAGGAGATCAGCTTGGCCGCGATTGACTATGATCTCGAACTGAGGCGGGCCGGCGCACATGCGACTGGCGGCTGGCGGCGCGTGCTGTATTTGGCGCAGCGGCATGTGCTGGGCGCGGCCGGGCTGATCATCATGACGCTGTTCGTGTTCACGGCGATCTTTGCCGACTTCATCGCGCGCTACGATCCCCTGACGATCGACGCCGCTCGCGCGCTGGCGCGCCCTAGCCTGGCGCACTGGATGGGCACGGACTCCTTCGGCCGTGACGTGTTCAGCCGCATCATCCACGGTGCACGAATCTCACTCGCCGTCGGTATCGGCTCGACGGCACTTGGCGGCACGATCGGCGTCATCGTCGGGCTGACCTCCGGCTATCTCTCCGGCTGGGTCGATCTGGTGTTCCAGCGTGTCTCCGACATTCTTCAAGCGCTTCCGCTGCTGGTCCTGGCGTTGATCATGACCGCCGCACTCGGTCCGTCCCTGCCGAACGTCATCATCGCCATCGCCATTC
The DNA here is from genome assembly GCF_040547805.1 of Bradyrhizobium sp. LA6.1. Classification (NCBI taxonomy): domain Bacteria; kingdom Pseudomonadati; phylum Pseudomonadota; class Alphaproteobacteria; order Hyphomicrobiales; family Nitrobacteraceae; genus Bradyrhizobium; species Bradyrhizobium sp. LA6.1. Next base: position 160,986 of record NZ_JBEPQK010000021.1, read on the forward strand.
CGCTGATCCCGACCGTGTCGCGCGTCATTCGCGCCAACACGCTGGCGCTGCGCGAGCTGCCCTTTATCGAAGCCGCCAAGTCGATCGGCATGAGCGAGGTGCGGATCGCGCTACGCCACGTGCTGCCGAACACGCTGGCGCCGCTGATCGTGCTCGCGACCGCGCAGCTGGGCTCGACCATCCTGACCGAAGCCTCGCTGTCCTTTCTCGGCCTCGGCATTCCCGAGCCCTATCCGTCATGGGGCCGCATGCTCTCGGAATCCGCCGCCGAGTATGTCCGTACCGCGCCATGGCTGGTGATCTTCCCCGGCATCGCGATCAGCCTCGCCGTGTTCGGCGCCAATCTGTTCGGCGACGCCCTGCGCGACATCCTCGATCCCCGGCAGCGCGGCTGATGGCAAACAAATCCGATCTCGTGCTCGATGTGAATAACCTGAAGACGGTGTTCTTCACCAACTCCGGCCTGTTCAAAGCCGTCGACGATGTCTCCTTCACCGTGAGGCGCGGGGAGACGCTCGCAATCGTCGGCGAATCCGGCTGCGGCAAGAGCGTCACCGCGTTGTCCCTGATGCGGCTGGTGCCCGATCCGCCCGGCCGCATCGTCGGCGGGTCGGTCTCGCTCGAAGGCACCGAACTGCTGGCGCTGGATGAATCCGAGATGCGCGCCGTCAGGGGCAATCGCATCTCCATGATCTTCCAGGAGCCGATGACCTCGCTCAATCCGGTGATGCGGATCGGTGACCAGATCGTCGAGGCGGTCCGGTTGCACCGGGCGATGCCGGCCAGAGAAGCGCGCGACATCGCGGTCGAGATGCTGCGGCTGGTCCGCATTCCCGAACCGGCGCGGCGCGCGCGGGAGTATCCGCATCAGCTTTCCGGCGGCATGCGCCAGCGCGCGATGATCGCGATGGCGCTGGCCTGCCGTCCGGCGCTGCTGATCGCGGACGAGCCGACCACCGCGCTCGACGTCACCATCCAGGCGCAGATCCTGGCGCTGATCCTCGACCTTCAGAAGGAGCTCGGCACCGGGCTCGTGCTGATCACGCATGATCTCGGCGTCGTCGCGCAGACCGCGCAGCGGGTGATCGTGATGTATGCGGGGAAGAAGGTGGAGGAGGCAACGGTGGAAGCGCTGTTCGCCGATCCCAAGCACCCCTACACGCGCGGGCTGATGGCCTCGATCCCGGCCGTACCGGCGTCAGGTGTTCCGGTGCAGGCGCGGCTCAACGAAATTCCCGGCACCGTGCCGTCGCTGGTGCGGCTGCCGAAAGGCTGCGCCTTCGCGCCGCGCTGCAAGCTCGCGATCAAGCGTTGCGAGGCCGAATATCCGCCGCTGGCGGACTGGGGCGGCGGCCATCTCGCGGCGTGCTGGCGCGCGGCCGAAGTGGCGGAGGTGGCATGACCGAGGCGCTGCTCGAAGTCACCGATCTCAAGAAGCACTATCCGGTGCGCGCCGGCGTGTTGCGGCGGCAGGTCGGCACCGTGCATGCGGTCGACGGCGTCTCGTTCTCGGTTCATACCGGCGAGACGCTCGGCCTTGTCGGCGAATCCGGCTGCGGCAAGTCGACGGTGGCACGCAGCGTGCTGCGGCTGGTCGAGCCGACTTCGGGCCAGATCCGCCTTGATGGCGAGGACATCACCCGTCTCTCCAAGGCCGCGCTGCGGCCGCATCGCCGCTCGATGCAGATCGTGTTCCAGGACCCGTTCGCTTCGCTCAATCCGCGTATGACCGCCGGCGACATCGTCGGCGAGCCGCTCGCCGTGCATGGGCTCGCAAGCGGCAAGGAGCTGGAAGCGCGCACCGCAAAACTGTTCGAGCAGGTGGGCCTGCGGCCCGATCAGATGCGCAACTTCCCGCATCAATTCTCCGGCGGCCAGCGCCAGCGCATCTGCATCGCACGCGCGCTGGCGCTCGGGCCGCGCCTGATCGTCTGCGACGAACCGGTCTCCGCGCTCGACGTTTCAATCCAGGCGCAGGTCATCAATCTCCTGATCGACCTGCAGAAGCAGCACGGCTTCTCCTATCTCTTCATCGCGCATGACCTCGCCGTGGTCGCCCATATCAGCCATCGCGTCGCCGTGATGTATCTCGGCCGCATCGTCGAGATCGCCGACAAGGACGAGCTGTTCCGCAATCCCCGCCATCCCTACACGCAGGCCCTGCTCGCCTCCGTGCCGGTTGCGAACCCGTTTGCCAAGAAGCTCGCGCCGCTGGTCGACGGCGACGTGCCGAGCCCGGTCAATCCGCCCTCCGGCTGCGCGTTTCACACCCGCTGCCGGTTTGCGATCGAGCGGTGCAAGACGGAGCGGCCGGCGCTGGTGGACGCGGGTGATAGGCATCAGGTGGCGTGCCTGCTCAACGAGGGCACGGGACGGAGCCAGTAGGCCGCAACGCCCGGATCACCGGCCAGGCCGCCAGCGCGGCGGCCAGATGCTTGAGCGTGTGGCCCGAGACAATGTGGCCTGTCGCTTCAAATATGGTCACGTCACCCAGCTCGAAAAGCTTGGCCAGCGCGTAAAAGAAGATCACGCCGCCCAGAGACACGCCAAGCGCACCGGGCCGGGGCCGTGTCAACGCCAGTCCCACGGCCAACGCCATGCCGCCGAACTGCACGACCACCCATGGCGTGAGATTCTCGCGTGCCACCCAGGCCGCGAGCAGGCCCGCAACCGTCACCAGCACCACCACCGCCTGACCGGCACGCACGCTGATGCGCTCGCTGGCCGCGATGCCCAGAAAGCCCGCGAACGCCACCGCCATACCGAGACGATCGGCCACCAGCCGCTGCGGCGCGTCGGGATCCAGATGATAGATGCACGATCCTATGCAAGTGAGGATCAGACCCACGAAGAGGCAACCTGCACCCGCGGGCGCATCAGGGTGGGCACGCAGGCGCAGCAAGCCCCAAGCGCCCATCGCCAGGAAGGCAAGATTGCTCAGCACGTCGCCGGCGTTGGGCACGCCCAGCCAGGTGCGGGTGTCGACGAAATGCGGGATGTGCCAGCCGGTGGCGGGCATCGCGGGTGCGAGGAGCGCCACCAGCGTCAAGACGAAGAGCGCACCGATCAAATATTTTTCGCGGATCTGAGGTGCGGCGAACGGCAGTCGGTTGGACCGCGAAGGGAGCGTGGCAGCTGTGTTTCGGCCGGGATCAGTTGCGCGCAACATACAGGCCTCCTCGTGAATTGAACATCGTTCAATAGTAGTAAGCCGAAAGTGAATATTGTTCAATAAAACTGCGCTTGAGCACGAACTGGTAACTATCGGATTGAAATCATTCAAATTTCGGCGCGAAAACGAAGAGCTGCCACGGCAGGGCTCGACGGAGCATCTCACCCCATCGTCATTGCGAGCGCAGCCAAGCAATCCGGGCCCCTCCGAGTAGTGAGACGGGATTGCTTCGTCGCCTCCACCTTCGCTCTTCGAGCTAGGGCGGACAAGTCGTTCCTCGCGATAATGGCGAGAGCGCTACCCCGCCCCGATCTCCGCCACGACCCTACCCGTGGTGACCTGCTCGCCTTCGGCGACGTCGATCGCGGCGATAACGCCGTCGATGCCGGCCTTGTGGACGTGCTCCATCTTCATCGCTTCCAGGGTCATCACCGGTTGACCGGCGGTGACGCGGTCACCGGGCTTGACCAGCACGGCGACGACGCGGCCGTTCATGGCGGCGCGGACTTTACCATCGCCGCCGTTGGTTGCGGCCGCCTTCGGCGCGGCGAGGGTGAGATCGGTGACCGCAAGCGGGATGCCGCGATGCTGGAGGTAGAGCCGGTCGCCATCGCGCAGGAATTTTGCGCAGTCCATCACGCCGTCGTGGCGAAAGCGGATGGCGTCGGGATCGAGCTGGTCGATCTCGAACTTGTCCTGACGGCCGTCGGCGGCGACGATGTAGCCGCCATCGCGCTCACGCGTGACTTCGAGCTCGTGGGTGTGGCCGGCGATCTCGACTTTCGCCGGCAGCGGGAATGTTGCCGCCAGGCTCCGGCCACCTTGCCATGACGGCGCGCGCGGATTGGTGACATAGAGCAGCAGGCCCGCCAGCGCCGTATTGAATGCAGCATTCGCCGGCGGCGCCAACAGTTCGTCGCGATGTGCACCGATGAAAGCTGTCGTCGCCTCGCCTCTGGCAAATCCGGGATGGCGCAGGCAGGACATCAGGAACGCCTGATTGGTGGTCACGCCAAACGCAGTGAGTTGCTCCAGGCCGACAATCAGCCGCCCCCTCGCCTCCTCCCGTGTCGCGCCATGGCTGATCACCTTGGCGATCATGGAATCGTAGAACGGCGGAATCTCCGCACCCGATCGCAGCGCGTGCTCGACGCGGATGCTGTCAGGTACCTGCCAGCGCGCCATGCGGCCGGACTGCGGCATGAAATCCTGCGCGGCATCTTCTGAGCACAGCCGCACCTCGATGGCGTGGCCTGAGAACTTGATGTCCTGCTGCTTCACCGGCAATGGCTCGCCGCGCGCGACACGCAGCTGCAGCTCGACGAGATCGAGCCCGGTGATCGCCTCGGTGACGGGATGCTCGACCTGGAGGCGCGTGTTCATCTCCATGAAGTAGAACTCGCCGCTGGCGTCGAGCAGGAATTCCAGCGTGCCGGCGCCCTCATAGCGCAGCGCCTTGACTGCCGCTACCGCGACCTCGCCCATTTTCGCACGCAGCTCCGGCGTGACTGCCGGCGATGGTGCCTCCTCGATCAGCTTCTGATGTCGCCGCTGCACCGAGCAGTCGCGCTCGCCGAGATGGATGGCGTTGCCGTGGCTGTCTCCGAACACCTGGATCTCGATGTGGCGGGGATTCTGGATGGCGCGTTCTAGGATGACGGTCGGATCGCCAAAGGCGGCGTTTGCCTCCGACCGCGCACTGCGCAACGCATCGGGGAAGGATGCGGCATCGGTGACGAGCCGCATGCCGCGGCCACCGCCGCCCGCGACCGCCTTGATCATCACGGTGAAGCCGATCTTTTTGGCTTCCGCGAGCATGACCTCGTCGCTTTGGTCGGCGCCCTGATAGCCGGGCACGCAGGGCACGCCGGCCTTCCTCATGATCTCCTTGGCGCCGGCCTTGTTACCCATGGCCTCGATCGCCTGCGGCGAGGGACCGATGAAGACGAGGTCGGCCTCCTTGCAGGCCTGCGCAAAGTCCTCGTTCTCGGCGAGGAAGCCGTAGCCGGGATGGACGGCATCCGCGCCGCTCGCCCTGGCGGCTGCGATGATCGCGGAAATGTTGAGATAGGATTGCGCCGGCAGGGCTTCGCCGATGCGCACGGCTTGATCGGCCTGCCGCACGTGGAGCGCATCGCGATCGGCATCCGAATAGACCGCAACGACGCCGAGGCCGAGCTGCCGCGCACTGCGCATCACGCGCAGCGCGATCTCGCCACGATTGGCAACCAAAACCTTGAAGAACGGCCGGTGCTGCACTGATCCGTTCCTCATGGGCGGGCCACCGAGAATTGCATGCGCTGGGGCGTGCGCGCATCGCCTTCGCGGCAGATCGCGAGCACCTCGGACAGCACCGCACGGGTGTCGCGCGGGTCGATCACGCCGTCGTCGAGCACGCGCGCGCTGGTCGAGAACACGTCCATCTGGCCGTCGAACACGCCGATGATCTGCACCTTCATCGCGTCGAGCTTTTCTTTCTCGACCGGCTTGCCGCGACGCGCGGCGGCGGCCTCGGTCACGATCGCCATGGTCTCGGCGGCCTGCTCGCCACCCATCACGGCGGTCTTGGCGTTGGGCCAGGAGAAGCAGAAGCGCGGATGGAAGCCGCGTCCGCACATGCCGTAATTGCCGGCTCCGAACGAGGCGCCGCAATAGATGGTGATCTGCGGCACCGTCGCCGAGGTCACCGCCTGGATCATCTTCGAGCCGTGCTTGATCATGCCGGCTTCTTCATAGGCTCGGCCTACCATGTAGCCGGTGGTGTTGTTGAGATAGAGGATCGGCGTGCGGGTCTGACAGCAGGCCTGGATGAAATGCGTCGCCTTGTTGGCGCCGGCGGGATCGAGCGGGCCGTTGTTGGTGATGATGCCGATCGCCTGGCCTTCGATGCGGGCGTGACCGCAGACGGTGGCGGGGCCGTAATTGGGCGCCATCTCGGTGAAGTCGGAATCGTCGACGATGCGCGCGATCACCTGCTTCATGTCGACGGTGCGCTTGTGGTCCATCGGCATGATGCCGAGCAGCTCGTCCTGGTCGTAGCGCGGCGGTTTGAACTGCGGAGCCGCGCGGCCCGGCCGCTCCCATTCCAGCGCTGCCATGATCTCGCGCGCGATGCGCAGCGCATCGCGGTCGTCCTCCGCGAGGTAATCGCCAAGACCTGAGACCTGCGTGTGCATCTCGGCACCGCCGAGCTCTTCCTCGGTCGCGATCTCGCCGGTTGCGGCTTTCAACAGAGGTGGCCCGGCGAGGAACGCACGGGTGCGGCCACGGACCATGACGATGTAATCGGACAGGCCGGTCTGGTAGGCGCCGCCCGCGGTAGACGAGCCGTGCGTGACGGTGACGACCGGCAGCCCTGCCGCCGAGAGCCGCGCGAGATTGCGAAAGATGTTGCCGCCGCGAACAAAGTCCTCGACGCGGTAGCGCAGCAGATTGGCTCCAGCGCTTTCGACGAGCTGGACGTAAGGCAGCTTGTTCTCCAGCGCGAGCTCCTGCACCCGCAGCGTCTTGTCGAGGCCGTAAGGCTGGAGCGCGCCGGCATCGATGCCGGCGTCATTGGCGCTGACCATGCAGCGGACGCCGGAGACGAAGCCGATGCCGGAGATGACGCCGCCGCCGGGCACGCTCTTGTTCGCATCTGATACGTCGAACATGTAGCCGGCGAGCGTCGACAGCTCGATGAAGGGCGCGCCGGGATCGAGCACCAGCGCGACGCGTTCGCGCGGCAGCAGCTGGCCGCGCTTGTGGAAGCGATCCTTTGCCGCCGCCGACGCCGCACGCGTGCGCTCTTCCAGCGCGCGCATGCGGTCGATCAGCGCGAGCATGCCGTCGCGATTGGCATGATAGGCAGTGCTGCCGGGGGAAGTGGTGTTGTCGAGAATGGACATAACTCTATCCTGCTCGTCATTGCGAGGAGCGAAGCGACGAAGCAATCCAGACCGTCACCGCGGAAAGACCCTGGATTGCTTCGCTTCGCTCGCAATGACGGTTGAGGCGATACCTTACCTATTCGTCCCAAAGATCTTCCGCGCTTCGGCGGGGCTTGCGATCTCGCGGCCCGCACGGCGGGCGCAGGCGGCGATGGCCTCGATCAACTGGCCGTTCGAGGTCACCTTCTTGCCGTCGGCGAGATAGAAGGCATCCTCCAGACCTGTGCGCAGGTGGCCGCCGAGTTCGGCGCAGCGCTGGTGCAGCGGCCAGATCTCTTCGCGACCGATCGCGGTGACCTGGAAATGCGCCTCGGGCCGTTTCAGCTTGATCAGGATCGGCAGCAGATCAGCATCGGACGGCATGCCGGAGGCAACGCCCATCACGAAGTTATATTCGAGCGGGCCTTTGTACATGCCGACCTGGTGATACATGCCGACGCAGCGGACGATGCCGACGTCGAAACATTCGAACTCGGGGATGGTGCCGACGGCGTTCATGACGTCGAGATAGTCCTTCACCTTCTCGACCGCGTTGTCGAACATCATCGGCGGCCAGGCCCAGGTGTTGTCGGCTTTCACCTTCAGATAGTTCAGCGAGCCGGCATTGCAGGCCGCGATCTCCGGCCTGGTCTCGCGGATGCAATCGAGCGCGCCGCTGTAGTTCGGCCCTGAGACGCCCGAGGTGTGATTGATGATGACGCCGGGGCAGGCCTCGCGGATGGCCTGCTGAATCTCCTTGCTGACACTCACGTCCCAGGATGGCAGATGTCCCTTGTCTGGCGCCTGCTGACGCAGATGGATGTGCATGATGCTGGCGCCGGCATCGAACGCAGCCTTGGCTTCGCGTGCCATCTGCTCGGGCGTCACAGGCACGTTGTGCTGCTTCGGATCGGTGAGCACGCCGTTCAGCGCGCAGGTGATGACGGCCTTGTCGCTCATGCCAAAAATGTCTCGCACGTTGAGAATTCAACGCTTTCGATCATGTGATGAGCGGCATGCGGCTTCTTGCGCGGAGAAGCTGGAAGGCACGGCTATCGTAGGGTGGGCCAAGGCGCTCTCGCGCCGTGCCCACCACGTCTTGGCGCTGAACGAAGATGGTGGGCACGCTTTCGCTTTGCCCACCCTACGAGAGCGCGCCTAACTCGCCTCCGCGAGCCTCACCGTCTCGGTGCTGCGGTAGATCGCGAGGTCGCGCGAGCCGACGAAGATCGCGCGCGGCTTCAATCCATAGAAGCGGCGGATCGAATGGCTGAAATGGGTCGAGTCGGGATAGCCGATGTCCTGCGCGAGATGGGCGAGATTGAGGTCCTGGTTGGCGAAGTGCAGCAAATGCCGCGCACGCTTCCAGGCACGGAAGGAACGGAACGAGATGCCGGTCTCCTCCTTGAACAGATGCAGGAAGCGCGAGGCCGAGAGGCCCGCTTCCGCCGCGCACGTATCCGCCGTCACCGGCTCGCCGGAGAAGCGACCGATGCGGGCGACGGCGCGCATCACGCGCGGATCGAGCACGCGACGCGGTAACGCCTCGCCAAAGCACATCTCGTCGAATTCGGCGGTGGTGATGTCGCCATAGCGGCGCTGGCGCAGCAGCGTATAGGCGGCGAGGATCTTGCGGGCATAGACGGCCCGGTCGGGTCCGGTCAGCCGCGCGGCCAGGGCCTCGATCACGCCGTCCGGCATGCTTTCCGGCTCGAGCGTCACGCTGATTGCAGTGCGGTAATCGCTGGCGATGGAATGCCGCTGGTTCGGCAGGGTCACGAACAGCTCGCCGGTGGCGAGAACGTCGTCGATCGTCAGATGCAGGCTGCCCTTCACCGCGACATAGACGTGGCAGCAGCCAGGGGTGCGCTTGCGGGGGCGGCCGAGCAGGCCTGCATAGAATACCCGCTCCGGCGTGATCAGCATCAGATGGTCGGATTCGCGACCGTTATCTTCCATTGGGATCCTCCTCGCGCGGCTCTTTGGCCGCTGCGGACGGAGGTCACCTTAGCGGAAATTTGGGCGCTGTCACGGCGCGATAGCGCTGTCATGGCGCGCAAAAGATTACCATTCCGGGACGATGATCAGTCGTCCCGGAACCGCGATGAGACCGCAGTCCCATCCTACGGAATGCTTACGCCCTCACGCGCGGCGCAACATTCTGCTCGACGCCGGCCTTCTGCTCCGCAGCAACCGCGCGCTTGAATCCGTCGCGTTGCTGCAAACGCGCCCAATACGCTGCGACATTTGGCTCGAAATCCTTGGCGAGCCCGACGTTGTTGGCGAGGCGGAGCGCGTAGCCGATGACAATGTCAGCGGCGGTGAAGCGGCCTGCGCACAATGTTTCGGCATTGGCCGTCGCCGCCTCGACCGCGCGCAGCCGCCCCCGGAACCATTTTGCGTAATCGGTGGCGACCTGCGGATTGCGGCGCTCCTCCGGCTCAAGCTGGGTGTATCGGAGCACCAGCGTCTGCGGGAAGGTTAACGTGGCGTCGCTGAAATACATCCAGTTCAGGAAGGCGCCATAGGCGGGATCTTCGGGTCCGACCATCAACGGCGTCGGTCCGTGCTTGATTCCGAGGTAGTGGCAGATGCCGGAGGACTCGGTCATCTTCGTCTCGCCGTCGACCATGAAGGGAATGGTGCCGAGCGGATTGAGCGCAAGGTACTCCTTGGCGAAGACCCGCGGCGGGAACGGCAGCATCTTCAATTCATACGGAAGCCCCATCTCCTCCAGCATCCAGAGCGGACGGAACGAGCGCGCGGCGTCGCAGTGATAGAGCGTGATCATCAGGAAATACCTTTACTGCCGGGCAGCGTGCCCATCATCTTACACAGGACCATCAGCATGACCTCGTCAGCACCGCCGCCGATCGAGGTCAGGCGGCTGTCGCGATAGGCACGGCTGACCGGCGTCTCGTTGGTAAAGCCCATTCCGCCCCAATATTGCAAGCAGGCGTCGGTGAGCTCGCGGCCGAGCCGGCCGGCTTTGAGCTTGGCCATGGTCGCAAGCTTGGTTACGTCCTCGCCAGCCACGAGCTGCTCGGCGGCGCGATAGATCAGCGCGCGCAACAGCTCGACTTCGGTCTGCATCTCCGCGAGCTTGAAGTGCACGACCTGGTTGTCGAGGATCGACTTCCCGAAGGCCTTGCGGTTGCGGGTGTACTCGATGGTCTCGTTGATGATGTATTCGTGCGCCTTCAGGCAGGCCGCCGCGCCCCAGAGCCGCTCCTCCTGGAACTGGATCATCTGGTAGGTAAACCCCTTGCCCTCCTCGCCGATCCGGTTGCGCTTGGGCACGCGGACATTGTCGAAAAAGATCTGCGCGGTGTCCGAGGAGCGCATGCCCATCTTGTCGAGCTTTCGTGCCACCGTGACGCCCTTGCTCTTCATGGGCACGCAGATCAACGACTTGTTGCGATGAACCGGCCCATCGCCGGTGTTGGCGAGCAGGCAGATCCAGTCGGCCTGCGTGCCATTGGTGATCCACATCTTGCCGCCATTGATGACGTAATCATCGCCGTCAGAGCGCGCATTGGTCTTGATCGAGGCGACGTCGGAGCCAGCGCCGGGCTCGGAGACGCCGATGCAGGCGACAAAGTCGCCGGCAATCGAGGGCGCCAGAAACTCGCGCCGTACCTCGTCCGAGCCAAACCGCGCCAGCGCCGGCGTCGCCATGTCGGTCTGCACCCCGATCGCCATCGGCACGCCGCCGCAGGTGATGGCGCCAAGCTCCTCCGCCATCATCAGGGCGTAGGAATAGTCGAGGCCCGAGCCGCCGAACGCGACCGGCTTGTTCAAGCCGAGGAAACCGAGGCTGCCCATCTTCTTGAACAGCTCATGCGCCGGGAAGATGTCGGCCTTCTCCCATTCATCGACATGAGGATTGATCTCGCTGGCGATGAATTTTTGTAAGGAGCGGCGGATGTCGTCGTGGTCGGCGGTGAATAGCATTTTTGTCAGCTCAGCTCTCGGTATCTCTAATGTGCTCGTCATGGCCGGGCTTGTCCCGGCCATCCACGTTTTCGTCACCCGGCAGCAAGAACGTGGATGCCCGGGACGAGCCCGGGCATGACGGAGAAAGCGGTTATAATCCCATCTGCCGCGACGCCAGATCCTTCATGATCTCCTCCGTGCCGCCGCCGATGGCATTGACCTTGACCTCGCGGTAGATGCGCTCGGCCTTGATGCCGCGCATGAAGCCGGCGCCGCCGAAGATCTGCACGGCTTCCGAGGCGCAGAACGCCATGGTCTGCGTCGCCTGATTCTTCATCATGCAGATCTCGGCGACCGGGCTCTCGCCCTGCTCCAGCCGCCAGGCCAGCATTTCGAGCATCGCCTGGGATGCCGCGACCTTCTGCGCCATGTCGACGATCTTGTGCCTGATGACCTGGTGCTGGGCGAGCGGCTTGCCAAAAGTCTTGCGCTCCTTGGCATAGGCGATCGCCTCGTCGAGGCAGACCCGCGCGAAGGCGGTGCAGCCCGCCGCCATGCCCATGCGTTCGCTGTTGAAATTCCGCATGATGATCTTGAAGCCCTGGCCTTCCTCGCCGATCAGATTTTCGGCCGGCACGCGGCAGTCGTCGAAATGCAGCGTCGCGGTGTCGGAGGCCCACCAGCCCATCTTCTTCAGTTTCGTCCGCGACAGGCCGGGCGTGTCACCCTCGATCAGGAGCAGGCTGACGCCACCGGCGCCCTCGCCGCCTGTACGCACCGCAACGGTCAGATAATCGGCGCGCATCCCTGAGGTGATGAAGGTCTTCTCGCCGGTCACGACGTAGTGATCGCCATCGCGCCGCGCCCTGGTGCGGAGGTTCGCCACATCCGAGCCGCCACCCGGCTCGGTAATCGCCAACGCGGAAATCTTCTCGCCCGACAGCACCTGCGGCAGCACGCGTGCCTTGATCTCCGGGCGCGCCGCCCGCGCGATCGGCGGCGAGCCGATGGTGTGGCTCATCAGGCTGGCGCTGACCCCGCCGGCCCCGGCGCGCGCCAATTCCTGGCTCGCCACGATCTTCATGAACTGGTCGGCGGCGATCCCGCCATATTCCTCGGGGAATCCGAGCCCCAACAGGCCAATCTCGGCCGCCTTGCGATAGAGCACGCGGGGAAATTCGCCGGCCTCGTCCCATTCATGGGCAAAGGGCGTGATCTCCTTCTCGACGAAGCGGCGCATCACCTCGCGGAAGGCATCATGCTCGGCGGTATAAAACGGGCTCTTCATCGTCGTTTCGCCCTGCTGGCGGATTCGTGTTGTCCACCATGGCCGGAACATCTGCCGCTCACTTGCGCAGAGTGGCTGACCGGGGGAACCACCCCACGCAGCCTAGGGCCTAGCAACTCAACGCAAGACGATTTTCGCCGCTCGCAGGCCAACTCCGGGGCAAAAAAAGACGTGGCGCACAAACTCCGGCTGGCCCCAGGGCCACGCCGGGTATGGTGCCCGGCAAATAGGGACGCAGGCGGCACAAGACCGCCGAGGGAGGGATTTTTGGCCGTTCGTTATTACGACTGGATCGTCCATCACGGCCGCCGCACGCCTGACAAGGTCGCGGTCATCGACCTCGCGAGCGAGCGCCGCTTCACCTATTCGCAGCTCGATGCCCGCGTCTCGCGCCTGGCCGGATTTCTCCGTGACGCGCTCAAGGTGTCGTGCGGCGACCGCGTCGCGGTGCTGGCGCTGAACACGACCGATACGCTGGAGGTGCAGTTCGCCTGCGGACGGCTCGGCGCCGTCTTCGTGCCGCTGAACACCCGCCTCACCGTTCCCGAGCTCCAGTTCATCACCGGCGATTGCGCGCCGAAGGTGATGATCCACGACACTGATCTCGCCGAGACCGCGCTCGCCGTCGCAAAGCTCTGCAACGTCGCGAGCAGCCTGCTGCTCGGCCCCGGCGGCGCTTACGAGACCGGCATCGCGTCCGCCAAGCCGCTCGCCCGCGCCGAGGAGGTCACGCTCGATGACGTCTCGACCATCATGTACACGTCGGGCACCACGGGCCATCCCAAGGGCGCGACCATCACCCATGGCATGACGTTCTGGAATTGCGTCAATCTTGGCGGCCCCGCCTGCATCGGGCCGGCCTCGGTGCTGCTGACCGTGCTGCCGCTGTTCCACACCGGCGGGCTCAATTGCTACACCAACCCGGTGCTGCATGCCGGCGGCACCGTGATGATCATGCGCGCCTTCGATCCCGGCACGGCGCTCGGTCTGATCAACGATCCCGCAAAGGGCATCAACGTGTTCTTCGGCGTGCCCGCGATCTATCAGTTCATGGCGCAGCATCCGGCCTTCGCGACCACCGACCTGACCCGGTTGATCGTTTGCGGTGTCGGCGGCGCGCCGATGCCGGTGCCGCTGCTCAAAGTCTGGGAGGCGCGCGGCGTCGCGCTGCAGCAGGGCTACGGCATGACCGAGACCTCACCGGCCGTGCTGGTGCTGGATCGCGAGGATGCGGCACGCAAGGCGGGTTCGGCCGGCAAGCCGGTGCTGCACACCGAGGTGCGGATCGTGCGCCCCGACGGCAGCGATGCCGATGTCGGCGAACTCGGCGAGCTCTGGGTCAAGGGCCCGAACATCACGCCGGGCTACTGGAACCGGCCGGAGGCGAACAAGACATCCTTCACCGACGGCTGGCTGCACACGGGCGATGCGACGCGCGTCGACGAGGAAGGCTTCTACTATATCGTCGACCGCTGGAAGGACATGTACATCTCGGGCGGCGAGAACGTCTATCCGGCCGAAGTCGAGAACGTCCTGCATCAGCTCACCGCGATCGCGGAAGCCGCCGTGATCGGCATTCCCGATCCGCAATGGGGCGAAGTAGGGCTCGCCATCGTCGCAGCCAAGCCCGGTCAGCGGCTGACCGAGGCTGATGTCTTTGCGCACTGCGCGGCCAATCTCGCGCGCTTCAAATGCCCACGACAGGTGCGCTTCGTCGATGCGCTGCCGCGCAACGCCACCGGCAAGATCCACAAGCCGACCTTGCGGAAAGAATTCTCGGTGGCGTCCGAAGTCGACAAGAAAGTCGCCAACGCCTGATCAAAGCGCCCCTTGCGGGCGCTTCTTCGTTTCTGACGTGCCTGCTCCAACCCAGAAGAAACCGCAAAGAAAACCCCAAGGAATTTTCATGAACAAGAAACTCTCCCTGCTTGCCGCAGCAACGGCGTTGACGCTGCTTGCGACCCCGTCCGCGTATGCGCAGAAGGCGTACGACACCGGCGTCACCGACACCGAGATCAGGATCGGCAATGTCGAGGCCTATTCCGGTCCCGCCTCCGCTTACGGCATCATCGGCAAGACCGAGGAAGCCTATTTCAAGATGATCAACGACCAGGGCGGCATCAACGGCCGCAAGATCAACTGGATCTCCTATGACGACGGCTACTCGCCGCCGAAGACCGTGGAGCAGATCCGCAAGCTGATCGAAAGTGACGAAGTGTTCCTCGTCTTCAACGCGCTGGGCACGCCGACCCAGACCGCGGTGCAGAAATATCACAATTCCAAGAAGGTGCCGCAGCTCTTCCTCGCCACCGGCGCCAGCAAGTGGAACGATCCGAAGAACTTTCCCTGGACCATGGGCTTCCAGCCCAGCTACCGGGTCGAGGCACAAATCTTCGCAAAATACATTCTGAAGGAGAAGCCGGACGCGAAGGTCGCGATCTTCTATGCCAACGACGATTTCGGCAAGGACTACCTCGCCGGCATCAAGGACGTGTTCGGCGACAAGGCGTCGAAGCTGATCGTGGCCGAAGAGAGCTACGAGACCTCGGAGCCGTCGATCGACGCCCACATCGTCAAGCTCAAGGGCACCGGCGCCGATGTCTTCGTGAACATCGCGACCCCGAAATTCGCGGCCCAGGCCATCAAGAAGATCGCCGAGCTGGAGTGGAAGCCGATGCACCTGATGACCGACGTCTCGGTCTCGATCGGCGCTGTGATGAAGCCGGCCGGCCTCGAGGCATCCGAGGGCGTGCTGTCGGCCGGCTATCTGAAGGATGCATCGGATCCGCAGTGGAAGGACGACGAGGGCATGAAGAAGTTCATGACCTTCATCGACAAGTACATGCCCGGTGCGAACATCTCGGACGCCAATCTGGTGTACGCCTATGCCGCAGCCCAGACGATGGTGCAGGTGCTGAAGCAGTCGGGCGACAATCTGACCCGTGAGAACGTGATGAAGCAGGCCGCGAGCCTGAAGGACTTCGTCCCTGACACGCTGATCCCGGGGATCAAGATCAACACCTCGGCCACGGACTTCGCGCCGATCGAGCAGCTCAAGATGTGGCGGTTCAAGAAGGGCCAGTGGGAGCTGTTCGGCGACATCATCAGCGCCGAAACGGGCGGCTAGCCACGCATCGCAGCAACGGGTGGAGACGTCCAGCTGACGTCTTCGCCCGCACTGACGTCGATCCCCGCGACCGGCAGGCCGAGCCGGCGCGGGTCATCGATGGCCGCAAAGCGCGGACAGGCCCATGCCAGGATCGCCCTGCCCGATGGCGGCAGATCGAGCTGAAGAACGATGGCACCCGCGTCGATCGCGGTCGCGGTATCCGCAACGCGCACGCCGTCGAGATAGAACTGCACCCCGATCCGATCCAGCGGCCCGCGAATCTCCGGCGACGCGATGCGAATGATGGTGCGCCCAGGCGGCGCCTCGATCCGCAAGGCGGCTTCCGGCTCGCTCCAGCGAAAGCTGCGGCTCTGCCAGACCTCCCAGGCATGGAAGCCGGCCTGTGCGACCATCTGATCGCCGAGACTCTGCGCAGCTCCGCCAAGGCTCCCCCGAATGCCACGGATACAATAGAGGCGCTGATAGTGGATCAGCGCGGCAATATAACGCTTCAGCCAGCGCGCGATGCTGCCGCGAGAACCGCCCATGGTGAGCAGGGTCAGACTGCAGCGCGCATAGCCTGCCGACAAACGTGCAAGACCAAGCGCAAGGCGGTCGCCGGCCAGTGCGATCGCGCCCCAACGCCCGATCGCCTGCAGGCCTTCGCTTGTCACGCGGCCGGCGCGCATCCGTGCACCAAAGGCGCTACGCGCCAGCGCGACGTTGAAATCGCCGCGGCTGCTCCATTCGATCGGAATGTCGAGCAGCTCGCTGCCGGGATCGTTGCGCGCTTCGCTGAGATAGCGGATCTCGCCCCGCACAAAATCGAGCGTGAATGTCTTCAGCTCGCCGATTTCGCCGATATAGTAGTGATGGAAGCGCGCCTCCTCGAGATAGCCGATCGTATGGCCCCTCGCGTGATACGCGGCGGCGAGCACCCATTCGGCGAAATGACCGAGCTCCTCGCGCAGGCCGCCGCATTCCCAATAGACGTCGCGCCGCGTCACGAAGCACTGGTCCAGCACCTTGCGCCAGGGATGCTGCTTCATGCCGAACTCGATGTCGGCCTGGTACATGGCGGCCTCCGCCACGGACAGCCGGTTATGGCAGATCGGCACCGACTGACAGGAGAACCCAGCCCAGTCGGGACGCGCGCCAATCGCGCGGGTGCAGGCCTCCATCACGTCAGGCTCGGGCCGGCAATGTGACTCCGTGAAGAACAGATATTTGCCGCGGGCCTTGGCGGCGCCGAAGGCGCAGAGCCCGATGTCATGGTCCGAATTGGTGAACTCGAGGCGCGCTTTGCCGCCGGCCAGCGCCTTCAGCTCGTTGAGTGCCTTGAAATCAGGCGGCACCACCAGAATGATTTCGTAAAGCGATTTGTCGGCGGTTTGCGACGTCCAGCCGAGCCAGGACAGCTCCCACTGCCCGCGGTGATGTTCCAGCGGGATGATGATGGAGAACAGCGGAGATTCACCGCCGTATGGTGCGGGCACGTCCTGCATGTTCCCTTATAGACGCACGTGACGCCATTCCGGACTCTTTCTCGCGGACTATACCGACAGAAACAACGCGAACGATTCCTCCACCGTGCGGCGCAGATGCTTTCCATACAATGCATGGTTGGCATCGTCGGGGCCGACCCGTCCCAGGGACGGCTTCGCGACATTGCGGAGCGGCACATAGGCGATCGGCGCTGCGATCGGCGTCAGTTGCGAGCCGGGTCCGGCGCGGAGCGTCGAGATGATGCCGTACATCTCGCCGGCAACCGTCGGCCGCGACACCGTGATCACGCGATGCTGGCCGTGCTTGATGATGACGAGATAGATGAAGCCGGACTGATGCGGCACCGCAACCTCGCCGGTATGCTCATAGGCGGCATCGGTCCGCTCGCCCTCGCGGAACACCAGTGAAGACACCTTCGGCTCCCAGACGATCTCGGTGCGATAGGCGAAGATCGCATCCTTGTCGCCGAAGGACGGCCGCAGCGTGATGTAGACGTCCTCGAGCCAGGTCACCGCGCGATGCGCATAGGAGCCGAGGCTGTCGGGCGCGACATCGTTTGCGGCCGGAGGCGTCACCACGGCTGTGCTTTTGCGCAAGGAGACGCCCAGCGCCTGCTCCAGCCGCACGGTTGTTGCCAGTGTGAACGGCCGCCGGCCACCGAGCACCTTCTCCAGCGTCGACAGGCTGAGCTTGGCCTGCTCGGCCAACGCCTGCCGGGACATCCGGCGCCTGGCGAGCTCCTCGCGAATGGTCTCCGCGATCTCGCGGCTCTGCTCGTCCGAAAGCTGCCTGTCGGTGAATTTATCCTGCGTCTGCATCGTCAACCCTGCTCCACGGACACCAGTCTAGCAGGGCGGACAAAGCAGCACAAAACCGTACATGGCGATCCCGGCCTTGGCCTGCCGGGGCCGGCCGCGGCGGAACATTGCCGATCATTCTGCTCGCGCATTCAGGCGCTCCCGACGGATGCTCGGAGCCAGCAAACACGCTTCGGGAGCAGGCGAAATGGATACCTACGACACAGCCGACAGCGACGAGCACCCCATGCTGGGGCGGCTGATCAAGCTCGGATTGTTTCTTCTGGTGCAGGGCATCGCGGTGATGCTGGTCGCCTTCGTGGCCCTGCTCGTGAGTCTTGAGCCCGGATGGTCGGCGACGACGGAGCAGGCCAGCCTGCTCCAGCCCGGCGATGCCAAATCCGGCACCCTTCTCCTGAAGGAGGACGGTGCCTACACGGAGGCGATCCGCCTCGGCATCGACGTCGACATCACGGTATCAGGCCCGACGCTGCGCGCCCGCGTCACCCAGGTCTTCCGCAATCCGACCAAGGACTGGGTCGAGGCGACCTACGTTTATCCGCTTCCCACCGGCGGCACTGTCGACACGCTGAAGATGGTGGTCGGCGACCGCGTCATCATCGGCGACATCAAGGAGCGGCAGCAGGCACGCGTGATCTACGAGCAGGCGCGCCGCGCCGGCCAGAAGGCCGCGCTCACCGAGCAGGAGCGGCCGAACATCTTCACCAATTCGGTCGCCAATATCGGTCCCGGCGAAACCGTGCTGGTGCAGATCGAATATCAGGAGCCGGTGCATCAATCCGGCAATGAGTATTCGCTGCGGCTGCCGCTGGTGGTCGGGCCGCGCTACAATCCGGCGCCGATCGTGCAGAGCGTCGACTTCCGCAAGGACGGCTCGGGCTGGGGCGCGACCAATTCGGAGCCGGTGCCGGACCGCGACCGCATTTCGCCGCCGGTGCTGGATCCCGCCAGGAACGCGCCGGTCAATCCGACCAGCATCACGGTGCGCCTGAAGGCAGGCTTCGCGCTCCGCGAGGTCAGGAGTCCCCACCATAACGTCAAGGTCGAGAGCCCGGACAATGCGACGCGAATCGTCTCGCTCGCTGACGGCGCCGTGGCCGCCGACCGCGATTTCGAGCTGACCTGGAAGCCGGCCGCGGAGAAGGCTCCGTCGGTTGGCCTGTTCCGCGAGCGTGTCGGCGGTGCCGATTATTTGCTCGCCTTCGTCACCCCGCCCAGCGCCGAGCAGGCGACGCAGAAGCTGCTGCCGCGCGAGGTCGTGTTCGTGATCGACAATTCGGGCTCGATGGGCGGTACGTCGATCGTTCAGGCCAAGGCCAGCCTGACTTACGCGCTCTCCCGCCTTCAACCGAACGACCGCTTCAACGTCATCCGCTTCGACGACACCATGGACGTGCTGTTCCCGACCTCCGTGCCGGCCGACGCCACGCATGTCGGTGAAGCCACTTCGTTCGTCAGTGCCTTGCAGGCCCGCGGCGGCACCGAGATGGTGCCGGCGATGCGCGCGGCGCTGACCGACAAGGCTGGCGATACCAGCATGGTCCGCCAGGTGGTGTTCCTGACCGACGGCGCGATCGGCAACGAGCAGCAATTGTTCGAAACGATCACAGCGATGAGAGGCCGCTCGCGCGTGTTCATGGTCGGCATCGGATCCGCACCTAACACCTATCTGATGACGCGCGCCGCCGAGCTCGGCCGCGGGGCCTTCACCCATATCGGCTCCGTCGAGCAGGTCGAGGAGCGCATGCGCGGCCTGTTCGCCAAGCTGGAAAACCCGGCCGTGACCGGCCTCAGCGTAAAGTTCTCCGACGCCAAGGCGGACGTGACGCCTGCGATCATTCCCGACGTCTATCGCGACGAACCGCTGGTGCTGGCGGCAAAGCTCGACAAGCTCGCGGGCTCGCTCGAGATCAAGGGACGCGTCGGCGACCGCCCGTGGTCGGTGACGCTGCCGCTGCAAAACGCCGCCGAAGGCAAGGGCCTGTCAAAACTCTGGGCCAAGCGCAAGATCGGCGACGCCGAGGTGGCGCGTACCATGCGTGAGATGACGCCCGAAGACTCCGACAAGGCGATCCTCGCGCTGGCGCTCGACCATCAGATCGTCACGCGGCTCACCAGCCTCGTCGCGGTCGACAAGACGCCGAGCCGCCCCGAGGGCGCGCCGCTCAAGCTCAGCGAGCTGCCGCTCAACCTGCCGGCCGGTTGGGATTTCGAGAAGGTCTTTGGCGAGCGACCGCATCTGACGCCCACACAATTGCGCGAACGCCATGCGGATGCGCGCAACCAGCCGGCAACGAGGCGGCCGACGCCCGCCGCGCCCGATACGATCCGTCTGCCCAAGACCGCGACCTCGGCCGAGCTCAAGATGATCGCAGGCTTCATCCTGATCGTGCTCGCCCTGATCCTGTACGTGTTCAACCGGCGTCAGCCCTTGCTCACTGACGCCGCTTGAGAGAGGAGCCCCCCCGAACTCCTCTGTTAGCGCGCGCGGCTGCCCGTCCCATACCAACGGCCGCGCGCGCCTTTTCTTCTTGCCGTCATTGCGAGCGCAGCGAAGCAATCCAGGCTGCCTCCGCGGAAGGATTCTGGATTGCTTCGCTGCGCTCGCAATGACGCGTGTGGAAACAATGCTCCGCCTGATCTCTCCTCTCGCTCTTGCACTTGTCGGCCTCATCCTGTTCGGCGACGGCGCCTACATCCATGCCAAGGCCTGGCTCGCCCAGGTGCTGCTGGAGCGCGCGTTCGACAGGAGCGTTGCGACCGGCGAGGCGGTCAAGCCATGGTCATGGGCCGACACCTGGCCGGTCGCACGGATCGAGGTGAAGCGGATCGGCGCCAGCGCGATCGTGCTGGAAGGCACCAGCGGCCAGGCCCTCGCGTTCGGACCCGGCCATATACACCAAACGGCTGATGCCGGCGAGCGCGGCATTGCGGTATATGCTGCGCACCGCGATACACATTTCCGCTTCCTGCGGAATGTCGCCATTGGTGACGTAATCGATGTCACACGCCGTGACGGAAAGCACTTTCGCTATCGGGCGGATTCCTCCGCTGTGGTTCGCTTCGATGAGTCCGGCATCGATCCCGCGGCGCAAGATGTCGAACTGGTGCTCACGACCTGCTGGCCCTTCGACGCCGTCACGCCCGGGCCCGAGCGCTACGTCCTGCATGCCACCTTGATCCAAACAGGTGAATAGCGGTTCGCAATCGGCCATCCGGGATCGATAGAGACCGCGCCGAACAGCCGGGGAACCGCGCTTGATCGGGCCGCTGAACTGGCGTCGTCTCCCATAGACCTGTAAGAACAGCCGATTGATCTTTTGGCGCTGTAATTTTCAGGACAACCTGTAATGGACGACGAGTTCAGGCAGCGCCTCGAACAGCGGCTGGAGCAACTCGAAAATCGTGTCGCGCTCCTTGAACGGAATCAGGACCTCATTGCTGCCGGACAGAGACGGTCCTCGCTGCGGAGCCTCTGGCGACGCCCGCCGATGTGGATCTTCGAGCAATATCCGCCGCGCCTGCTCAACCTGACTGCCTTCCCGCCTGCGCCCGCGATCCCGGCGAATGCGCCGCGGATCACGATGGTCACACCGAGCTACAATCAGGCGCAATATCTCGGCGCCACGATCGAGAGCATCGTCAGTCAGAACTATCCGAAGCTGACTTATCACGTGCAGGACGGCGCCTCGATCGACGGCACGATCGATCTCCTGAAGAGCCGAGGTGAGAGCATCAGCTGGACGAGCGAGCCGGACGAGGGGCAGTCGAACGCCATCAATCTCGGCTTCGCCGGTGCCGACTGCGAGATCATGGCCTATCTCAACAGCGATGACATGCTGCTGCCCGGAGCGCTCGCCTATGTCACCGACTATTTCATGTCGCATCCCGATGTCGACGTCGTCTACGGCCATCGTGTTTTCGTCGACCGCGAGGGGCTCGAGGTCGGACGCGCCGTGCTGCCGCCCCATGACGGCAAGGCTTTGCAATATGCCGACTACATCCCGCAGGAGACGATGTTCTGGCGCAAGCGCGTGTGGGACAGGATCGGGCCCATCGACGAGAGCCTCCACTACGCGATGGATTGGGATTTCATCCTGCGGGCGCAAGCCGCGGAATTCAAATTCGTGCGCCTGCCACGATTTCTCGCCTGCTTCCGCATCCACGATGCACAGAAGACGGCTTCGACCTGCGCGCTCGGCGTCAGGGAGATGGGCATCCTGCGGCGCCGCGTTCTCGGCTTCGATCCGACGCAGATGCAGATCCGGCGCGCCATCGCTTCCTATCTCGCGAAGCAGTTGGCCTATCACTACGCCTACAAGCTGCGCCTGCTGCGTTACTGAACGATAGCAGAGGCGTGATCACCATTTGAAAGAATGCGCGTCACGCAGTCGTGGCACGTCGTCCGATCGTTCGCACTTTCGCCAAGAGTCTGGTGATGCTAGCCTTGTCGCGAAGCACCCGCCATTCCGCCACGCGGCATTGAGCCATCACGATCAGTCCCGCCAGACGCCGGCGCAAGACAGCGCGCTGCAACAAGAACAAGAGGTGAGGAAGCGCCATGGAAGCCAAGGTACCTGCTGCGTCCGTTTCTCCGCGTCCATGGTCTCCAGCGCCCGATGCCAGCGACATCGTCAAGGGCATCCACGCCATGCTGCACCCGCACAACATTGTGCTGGTGGGCGCGACCGACAAGCCCGGCAATTATGCCGAGCGCATCTGGAACAACCTCGTCAAGTACGGCTACGAGGGCGGGCTCTATCCGGTCAACGCCAAGCGCGACACCGTCTGGGGCGTGCCCTGCTACAAGGATTTCGCGAGCCTCCCGGAAAAGCCCGATCACGTGCTGGTGCTGGTGCCCGCGCGCTTTGCCGTGCAGGTGATCCGCGACGCCGCCGCCGGCGGCGCGCGCTCGGCCACCATCGTCACCTCGGGCTTCAGCGAGTTGCAGGATGAGGAGAGCCAGAAGCTCGCTGCCGAATTGCAAGCCGCGATACGCGAAACGGGGCTCGCCGTCACCGGCCCGAACTGCCTCGGCAATCTGAGCGCGGGCGAAAAGCTCTTCACCAATATCGACGACCGTGTCGTCACCATGGAACAGGGTGCGGTGGCGATCGCCGGGCAATCCGGCGCCATCGTGATGGCGATCCGGCAGGCGCTGGAGGATCGCGGCGTCGGGGTCGGTTACATGGTGACGACCGGCAACGAGGCCGGGCTCGAGACGCCGGACCTGATGCGCTATTTCGCCGAGGATCCGAGCATCAAGGTGATCGTGGTCTATCTCGAAGGCGTGCGCAACACCAAGGCGTTTCGCGACGCTTGCAAGGCCGCGCGCGCCGCAAGCAAGCCGGTCATCGCGCTCAAGCTCGGTTCGTCCGAGGGCGGCCGCGCGGCGGCGATGGCGCATACCGGTGCGCTCGCAGGCTCAATCGAGACGTTCGACGCCATCGCGACCCGTGAAGGCGTGATCCGGGTTGGCGGGCTCGACGAGCTGATCGAGACCACCGAATGCTTCGTTCACGCGGCCGTGCCCAAGGGCGACCGGCTCGCCGCGGTCACACTATCAGGCGGCAAGCGTGGCATGCTGCTTGACGCCTTCTATGCCGAAGGCCTGAACTTTGCGCCGCTGAGCCCGCACGTCGGCTCCGAACTGGCGAAGATGCTCGGGCCGGGCTCGATCGTGGGCAATCCGCTCGATGCCGGCTTTGCCGCGGTGGTCGATCCCTCCGTCTACATGAAGTCGATCGAGCTGATGATCGACGACCCCGATATCGACATCGTCATCATCGATGCCGAACTGCCCAAGGCGCCGCACGAGTTGCGCGAGCGCAATCTGCGCATCGTCGATGGGATGGCGAGCCGGGCCGGCAAGCCGGTGATCTACATCAGCGCGATGTCGGTCGGCTTCACCGAATTCACCAAAGGCTTGCGCAAATCGCTGCCGCATCTCGCGGTCATGCAGGGCATGGACCGCGCGGTGACCGCGATCAAATCGCTGCTCGACTATGCGAAGCTGCGCAAGGCAGTGCCCGACATCGCCTCGAGCTCGAAGCCTGCAGCCCGCGCCGTGCTGGAGAAGGCGCTGAAATCGGCGAGCGGTGCCGCGCTCGACGAGGTTGCCTCGAAGAAGCTGCTGAAGGCCTACGGCATCCCGATCTCGAAGGAGGCGATTGCGCAGACGGCGGCGGACGCCGCGAAGATCGCGAAGCAGATCGGTTTCCCGGTCGTGGCAAAAGTCGTCAGCGCCGAGATCCTGCACAAATCCGACATCGGCGGCGTGGTGCTGAACCTCGCCGGCGCGGCGGAGGTGAAGAAGGCATTCGCCGACATCACCGCGCGGGTGGCGAAGTTGAAGGGCAAGCCGAAGCTCGACGGCATCCTGATCGCGCAGCAGGTCAAGGCCGATCTCGAGCTCGTGGTCGGCGCGTCGCTCGATGCCGAGATGGGTCCGGTCGTGCTGTTCGGCACCGGCGGCATCGACATCGAGCTGATGAAGGACGTCGCACTCGCCGGCGCACCGCTCGGCGAGGCCGAGGCCCGGCTCCTGATCGGCCGCACCAAGGCCGGCATCAAGATGCGCGGCTATCGCGGCAAGCCGGCCTTGCACGAGGCCTCCGCGGTGAAAGCGCTGGTCGGCCTGTCCAATTTGATCGCAGATGCCGGCGACCGGATCGCCTCGATCGACGTCAACCCGTTCCTGATCAACACCAAAACGGGCGTCGCCGTCGACGCGCTGATCGTATTGAATAATGCTGCTGCAAAACGCGCGGCCGGGCATTGATGTCGCGTAAGGCGGATTGGCGGGTTACGCTTCCGCCTTCGCTCTTCGAGCTACGGCGGACAAGTCGTTAACCCGCCCGCTCTAGTATTGCGGCCGCAGCATCGTCCTTCCAACCATCCCGCTTTGGCCGTAAAATCGCCCCTGCATGGCACGCGCGAGCAACCTCGTAATCGGAACGGCGACGCTGGCGGTCATCGCCGTGGCGTTCGGCGCCGTGCTCGGCGTGCAGAAATGGCGCACCGCCCAGAGCCGGAGCCAGTTACGCGTGGTGTTCGAGGGCGGCTCCGCCAGCGGACTGCGCCGCGGCGGGCCGGTCAATTTCGACGGTGTTCCCGCGGGCCAGATCCTGTCGATCAAGCTGGATAATCCGCGCAAGATCGTGGCGCTGGTGATGCTCGACAACACCGCGCCGATCCGCAAGGACACGGTTGCGGGCATCGAGTTCCAGGGTCTCACCGGCGTCGCCGCGATCTCGTTGATCGGCGGCGCGCCCTCCGCGCCGCCGGTGCCGCTGGATACGGACGGCGTCCCCATGCTGATCGCCGATCTCAGCGACGCCGAATCCATCGTCGACACCCTGCACAGCGTCGATCGCACGATCGTCAGCAATGCCCCTGCGATCAAGGACGGCCTGCGCACGTTCGAGAACTACACCGCCGATCTCAGAAGCAAGGGCGGCGAAATCGACTCCGTCATGGCCAAGGTCGACAGCGCCTTCGCGGGCTTCGACAAGGCGGTCACCAAGATCGAAGGCGTGGTCCCCGGCTTCGCCGACGGCAAGGCGGACGAGCTGTTCGAGAAGATCAGGGGACTGCACGAGCTCGCCGACGCCATGAAGAAGAAGTCGGCTGCTTACGTCGAGGACATCCGCCGCTCGCTGCTCGACGTCAGCGACGCCGCCAACAAGATGGCTGGCACGCCCACGCCTGCCGCCGCCCCGCGCCCGCCGCGCAAGCCTCCGCAGAAGAAGCAGTGATGTCTTCTTATCCTCCCCTGGAGGGGGAGGATCGGATCGCATGCAGCAAAGCGAAATGCGATCCGAGGTGGGGTGAAAGTGCTTCCCAGCATGCAGTGCCCGAGTGGAGAGATGCCCCCCCCCCCCCCCCCCGGCGCGCCCCCCCCCCCCCCCCCCCCCGGGGGGGGGGGGCGCGCCCCCCCCCCCCAGCCCCCCCCAACGCCCCGCG
>NZ_JBEPQK010000022.1:0-186574 GCF_040547805.1 Bradyrhizobium sp. LA6.1
CGACCTCTCGCGCCCGACGCTGTCGCGTCCACCGCAAGCCCGGCTCGCGACAGTGACGACACAAGATCGCCCCTCTTGGTGAGCCGGGATGGGCGGCACATACGCCAATTCCGAATTTCGGTAAAGTGGAATATTATTGCAAGCGCAACTTGACACCGGCGCAGATCGGAATGACCCGGTGTTTTGCCCGACGGCCGGGCCCGGCGGCGCGCTCGCGAATCCGGCGGCGCGCTTACGAATATCGTCCCGAACGCAACACGCTTCGGAACCCAGGTTGACGTCGCGCCGTTCTTGAGCACTATCTGCGACAATTCGAGCACGCCTCGGACATAAAGGCGCAGCAATCTCAGGGCTTGTCGATCCGCCCCGCCCTGCTTCCCCGGAGTTCCCATGCATTCTGCCGACCGGCCGGCAACGCGCCTCGCGACGCGGCTCGCCTTTCTCGTCGCGGGCTTCGGCATCGCATGCTGGGCGCCGCTGGTGCCATTCGCAAAGACGGGGCTCGGCGTCGATGACGGCGTTCTTGGATTGCTCCTGCTCAGCCTCGGCATCGGCTCGGTCGTCGCGATGCTTCTGACCGGAGTCATGAGCGCGCGCTACGGCAGCAAGCCGATCATCATCGCGGGCGGACTCGGTCTGGCCCTGGCGCTGCCCCTGCTGGCGATCGCGAGCTCGCCGGCAACGCTGGCGCTGGCCCTGTTCGCTTTCGGCGCCGCGCTCGGCTCCATCGACGTCGCCATGAACATCCATGCGGTCGAGGTGGAGCGCGACGCGGGCCGCCCGCTGATGTCCGGCTTCCACGCGCTGTTCAGCATCGGCGGCTTCGCGGGATCCGCCTTGATGACTGCGCTGCTCTCGTTGCAACTCGGCGCGCTCGCCTGCACGCTGATCTGCTCCATGCTGATGCTGGTCGCGATGCTGGCGGCCTGGCCGCGCCTGCTTCGTTCGGTGCAGGTGCAGGACGGACCGCTCTTCGTGCTGCCGCATGGCTCCGTGCTCCTGCTGGCGCTGCTCGCCGCCATCACTTTCCTCGTCGAGGGCGCGATGCTCGATTGGGGCGCGCTGCTCGTCATCGGCGCCGGCCTCGTCTCGGAAGTGCAAGGCGGGATCGGCTACATCGTGTTCTCGATCGCGATGACCGCGGGGCGGCTCGGCGGCGACGCCGTCGTCGCACGCATCGGGGATCGCGCGACATTGTTCTGGGGCAGCATCATTGCGATCGCGGGCTTCGTAGTCCTGCTCAGGGCTCACGTAGCGGCGGTCGCCATCGGTGGCTTCCTGCTGATCGGCCTCGGTGCATCGAACCTCGTGCCCGTGCTGTTCCGCCGGGCGGCCAGGCAGACCGTGATGCCCACGGGGCTCGCCGTCGCCGCCATCACGACCGCAGGCTACGCGGGCATCCTCATCGGTCCCGCCGGCGTCGGCTTCGTCGCACGGCTTGGCGGATTGCCGACAGCGTTCTGGCTGCTGGCCGCGCTGATGTGTCTCGTCGCGCTGTCGGCGCGCATGGTCACGGCGGAGGGCCGGCAGACGTCGCGCGTGGAGGCCTGAGCGGCCTCACAAATTGCTCAGCCCGATCGACTTGATCACGGGCGCCAGGCTTGCCGTCGTCACGTCGATGATGCGCTGGAATTTGTAGGGACTCGAATCGATGTCGGGCTCGATGCCCTGGGCACGGTAGTTTGCCTGCATCGCCGGATCGGCCATCGCGACCAGCGTCGCCTGTGCGATCCGGTCGATGATCGCATCGTCGGTGTGCCTGGGTGCGAAGATGCCGAACCAGCCCTCATAGCGGAGATCCGGCATGCCGGATTCGACCGCGGTCGGAATCTCCGGCGCGCCGCTCAACCGCTTTTCGCTGGTGACCGCCAGCAGCCTGACCTTCCCGGCCTCGCCCAGTTGCTTCAACTGGTCGGACATGACGCCGATGACGAGCGATATCTGGCCACCGGCGAGGTCGTTGGTCGCCTGCGAAATGCCCCGATACGGCACGTGGACGATGTCCAGCGCGCCGGCCTGCTGCTTGAAGGATTCGCCGACCAGATGGTTGCCAGTGCCGATGCCTGGTGTCCCGTAGGACAGTTTTCCCGGATTATCCCTAGCGTAGGCAATCAGCTCACGCAGATCCGCGGCAGGCACCGACGGATGGACCGCGAAAACCAGCGCGGTGCTGATCAAGCGATAGATGGCGCGAAAATCGTCGACCGAATAGCCGGGATTTTTCGAGGTCAGGGGAATGATGACCTGGGTGCTACCATTGCCGAGCAGCAGCGAATAGCCGTCGGGCTCCTCGCGCGCGACCGTCGCAGCCCCGATCGCGCCGCCCGCACCGCCGATATACTCCACGAAGGTCGGCCCAAGCAGCGATGACATCTTGTCCACCCAGGGACGCCCGATCTGATCCCCCGCTCCGCCGGCACCATACGGAAGCACGAGGCGAATGGGACGAGACGGATAATCAGCGGTTTGTCCGCTGCGCGGGATCGCCGCCAGCGCCGCTGCGCCCGATAGCGCATGGACGAATCGTCGCCGCGAGAAGGAAGCCATGTTCGAATTCCGGAAGTCGGTGGTCACTGTCAAGGCGGGACCGGCTCCCGAACCATGCAGTCTCAGCAATCTGCTACCGCCGTCAATTCGCCATCCGGGTGAGAGCACCGGTGTCATCGCCTTGTCATGTCACCATAACCCTTTACGTCTTAAGGGTTATTTCGGCGGACCGACCGATCGAAGCCATGCGCGCAGGGCTACCAGCTCTGCCCACTGCTTTCGGCCAGTTTACTGTACGCCTCGTTCTGATAGACCAAAAAGTAATACATTTTGACTCCCGTTGCGGGGGCAATGGCGCGTGCCAGATCGTACCGAAGACTCGGCCATTTCTTTTGGGCCATTTCGACTATTTCCGAAGTCGCGGCTCTTGGAGAAGGAGGGCTCGCCGCTTCACGTCGGCGGCCGCGCGCTCGATATTCTGATCTTCCTCGCCGAGCGCCCCGGCGAAGTCATCGACAAGAGAGAGCTGGTCAAGCGCATCTGGGCCGACGTCAATGTCGACGAGGGCAGCCTGCGCTTCCACGTCGCGGCACTGCGCAAGGCGCTGGGCGATACCGGCAAGTCGGCCCGTTATGTCGTCAATGTGCCCGGCCGCGGCTACTGCTTTGTCGCCTCGCTCGCTCACGCGGCCCCGCCGGCCGCTCAGCCCGCCGTGAATATCGCACCTCCCCGTTCCCTTCCCTCGCCGCTCTCGAAAATGGTCGGACGGGAGGAGATCGTCGAGAAGATATCGAACGGGCTTTCGCTGCATCGCTTCATGACGGTGGTCGGCCCCGGCGGCATCGGCAAGACCGCCGTCGCCGTCACCGTCGGGCATCGCAGATCGGCGGATTTCGGCGGGCGCGTATTCTTCGTCGACTTCGGTCCGCTGAGAGATGCCAGCCACATCGCGACCACCATCGCCTCCGCACTGGGACTGACCATCAGCGCGGAGGATCCGACGCCGGCCCTGCTGACATTTCTGAAGACCGGCCCAGCCGTGCTGATCTTCGACAGCTGCGAGCATGTGCTGGATGCGTTGGCACCGCTCGTCGAGCGCATCGTTCGCGACGCACCGCAGCTTCGCGTTCTCGCAACCAGCCGCGAGTCGTTCCGGAGCGACGGCGAAAGGATTTTCCGCCTGTTCCCGCTGGATTGCCCGCCGGAGCGCGAGGACCTGGGTGTCGCCGAGGTCCTCACTTACCCCGCGGCCCAGCTCTTCGTCGAGCGCATTGCGCAGAGCTCGGGTCCGTTCCAGCTCAGTGCGGAAGAAGCGCCGCTCGTCGCGAGCATTTGCCGGCGCCTCGACGGCATTGCGCTTGCGATCGAGCTCGCGGCCGGCCGTGTCAATGCGTACGGTATTGCCGGCACGGCGTCGCTGCTCGACAGCCGCTTCTCGTTGCAGTGGCGGGGTCGGCGCACCGCCGTGCCACGACACCAGACGCTCGCCGCGGCGCTCGACTGGAGCTACGATCTGCTACCTCCCGCCGAGAGTGCCACGCTGCGACGCCTGTCGGTCTTTGCCGGGGCCTTCGCGCCGGAGGCGGCTGCCGCGGTGGCCGCCGGCGACGGCCTCGGCGCGTCCGAAACGCTGGAGGCGATCGACAGCCTCGTCACCAAATCGCTGATCTCGCCATCCGGCTCGCGAACGCTGCGCTATCGCCTGCTCGACACCACACGCACCTATGCGCATGGAAAGCTGAACGAGCTCGGCGAGACCAGTCAGTTCGCGCGCCGTCATGCAGAGCATTTCCGCGACTTCTTCGAGCGCGCGGAGGCCGATACATCGACGCCGCTGCCGGAATGGCTGAGCATCTATGGCGCGGAGCTGGACAATGTGCGCGCCGCATTGAACTGGGCCTTCGGGCCCGACGGCGACGCTGCACTCGGGATCGCGCTGACGGCGGCTGCCGTCACGCTATGGGTCCGCCTGTCCCTGTTCGCCGAATGCCGCGAGCGCGCCAAGACGGCGCTCACCGCGCTCGGCGACGGCGGCGGCGATGATCGCATTCGCATGCAACTCCTGTCGGCGCTCGGCTGGTCGCTGATGTATGGCGAGGGCCGCGCCCGCGAGGCGCGTCCGATCCTCGAGACGACCCTGGAGCTGGCTGACAGGCTCGACGACAAGGACTTCCGGCTGCGCGCGCTCTGGGGCCTGTGCATCGACCAGTTCAACAACGGACAGTTCGGCAAGGCCCGCGCGCTCGCCGACCGGTTTGCGAATGCAGCGGCGAACTCGCCGGACAGGACCGATCTCATGCTGGGCGACCGGCTGATGGCGGTGGCGCTGCATTATCTCGGCGATCAGAACGACGCACGGCTGCGCATCGAGCGCGTGAACGCGTCGCTGCATGTGCTGGCGGAGAAGCCGAAGATCTTCCCGCTCGACCTCAGGATATCGACGCAATATTTCCGGGCCCGCATCCTGTGGCTTCAGGGCCTCGCCGATCAGGCCCAGGCGCTCGCCGCCCGAAACATCGAGGAAGGTCGCGCCAACGGCCACGCGCTGACTTTCTGCAGCGTGCTGGGGCAAGCCGCCTGCCCGATCGCCTTCTGGTCCGGCGATTTCGAGGCCGCGGAGCGCCACGGCGCCGAGCTGCTCGAACACACCGAGCGCCACGCCATCCGGCTGTGGGGCCTGTGGGCACGGGCCTTCAACGCGGCGGTCGTCGTAAGGCGTGGCGATGTCGCGACCGGCCTGCCGCTGCTGCGCGAAGAGCTCAATCGCGCCGGCGATGCGCGTTTCCTGCCGCGCTTTCTTCCGCTGCTCGGCGAACTCGCCGCATGTTCCGGCGAGGCCCACCAGGTCGACCGTGGCCTCGACGTGATCGAGGACGTCCTGACCCGCTGCAACGACCGGCAGGAGCTGTGGTATCTGCCGGAACTGATGCGCATCAAGGGCGAATTGTTGCTCAAGAGCCCGCGGCATGCGGGGGACGCCGAGGCGCGCTTTCGCGAGGCCATGGACATTGCCAACCAGCAGGGCGCGCGATTCTGGGAGCTGCGCGGTGCGATCAGCCTCGCGCGATTCATGATCGGAGCCGGCCAGAGTGCAGAGGCCCTGGCAATTCTCGAACGTGCATGCGGGGCGTTCAGCGAGGGCGCCGGCATCGCCGATATCCGCAGCGCGCGCGATTTGATCGCGCAACTCCGGACTTGACGAGGCCGGCCGAAGGCCTTCGGTCTTCGTACCACAGCGCTCGCTTCATCCTGCCCGCGGAATGAATCCGGGCACGCCGGTCTCGACCACTGTGTTGAAGCGGACATTCGTCGTGATGTGGTCCCGCATCTCCCGCATGGAGTCTTCAGGCAGCGTCGAAATATCGAAGTTTTCCTCGATCCGCCGAGGATTGGTCGAGGTCGTCAGGAAAGCCGTGCCGCGCTGGACGGCCCAGGCCAGGGCGACCTGAGCTGGCGTCTTGCGCAGGCGCTCCGCGATGGCGGTGATCACAGGATCAGCGAGGAGGTTCGGCTTCATGGCGTGTCCCAGCGCGGCAAACGCCTGCAGGACAATTCCATGCTCCCGACAGAAGTCGAGCAGGTCCCATTCGGGCAGGTAGGGATGCGATTCGACCTGCACCATGGCAGGCCTGATCCGCGCGACCTCGACGATCTCGCGCAGCTTCTCCAAGGTGATGTCCGACAGCCCGATCGACTTGCAGTGCCCCTCGTCGACGAGGCGCTCCAGTGCCCCCCATGTCTCCGCCAACGTCACGCCTGAATCATAGATGACATGGCCACTCGCATCCCTCGGGTCCTGCTCGTCGCCGGGTTGAAAGGCGAAGGGGGTATGGATGATGTAGCAGTCGATCTCGTCGAGTTGCAGCCGCTGGCGACTGGCGTCGAAAGCAGGCCTGACCCGCTCCGGTCGATGATTGGTGTTCCATAGCTTCGTCGTAACGAACAGGTCCTGGCGCCGAAGCGTGCCCGCCCTGAACGCATCCTGCATCGCGTCGCCGACGGCCGCTTCATTGCGATAGCGCTCGGCACAATCGAGATGTCGAAATCCGGCCTCCAATGCAGCCCTGGTGGCCTGCCGGGTCACGTGCGGATCGGGAATGAGCGTGCCAAATCCGACTGCGGGAATCGTCACGGACTCATGCGTGGGAATTCTCGTGTAACGAAGTGAATCCGAGGTCGTCATGGTGATACTCCTTGTTGACTGCTAGCCGCGCGATGCGGAGGAAGCGATCGAGATTGCCGACAGATTTCACGACTCTCCGGCGTTAGCCGGCGGGACGCGGCCTACGAAGAAAGAACACCAGCGGGATCACGACGAGCATGGCGAACATCAGGATCTCGAACTGATCGATGACCGCAACCGTGGCCGCCTGGCGCGTGACCATGCCGTTGAGGGCGGCG
Organism: Bradyrhizobium sp. LA6.1; assembly: GCF_040547805.1. Lineage (NCBI taxonomy): Bacteria > Pseudomonadati > Pseudomonadota > Alphaproteobacteria > Hyphomicrobiales > Nitrobacteraceae > Bradyrhizobium > Bradyrhizobium sp. LA6.1. The sequence continues at coordinate 6,889 of NZ_JBEPQK010000022.1, forward strand.
AGACCTGACTTCCCGATCGGGCCCGTGACATTCGCCGCGACACGATAAGGCGTGAGATGCTTGGCGAGCGCGATATGCACGGCCTGGGTGTTGGCATAGAAGAAGAGCTGGACCACCGCGATGCCGATGGTGCTGCCATAAAGGCGCGACAGGTTGATCAGCGCACTGCCTTCAGGGCGAAGCTTCGGATCGAGCGTTCCGAACGCGGCCCTCACCAGCGCCGGCAACAACATGCCGAGACCAGCGCCCTGGAGGAAACCTGCTTCGACGACCGGCCGCCAATCCATCGCCGGCGAATAGCCGAGCATCAGCCAGTTGGCATAGACCACCAGCGCCATTCCACCCATGAGGAACGGCCGGTAGTCGACCTGTCCCGGAACCAGGCTCGTCAGCACGAGCGCTCCCACCAGCGCCACGCCGCGTGGAATGCTCATGTAGCCGGTGGTGTCGACAGGATAGTTGAGCAACTCCTCCAGCATCGGGGACGTCAATGCCAATGTCGGCAGCAGGACGAAGCCGAGCGCAAAGGAGATCACCGTCGAGAGGACGAGATTGCGATCCCTGAACAGCGCCGTGCGGAGAAAATGTTCCTTCTTCGTCAGAACGTGCACGATGAAGAGATAGAATCCCAGGACCGAGGCGATCGCTTCGACCCAGATCTCCGTCGAGGCGAACCATTCGAGGCGCTCGCCGCGATCCAGCAGCATCTGCAGCCCGATCATGCCGGCGGAGAAGGTCGTCAGGCCGAAGACGTCGAAGGGCTGGCTCCGCTCTGCCCGCTTCTCGCCCAGCAACAGGGCCATCGTCAGGGCTATGAAGGCCGTCATGGGCAGGCTGACATAGAAGATCGACGGCCAGCCGTAATATTCGCTGAGCCAGCCACCAAGAGCGGGGCCGGTGCTGATGCCGAGCAGCGAGCAGACCGTCAATGCCAGACCCATGCGCGCTTGTCGCGCCGCCGGCGTCGCCTCCAGCAGAATCGCCAATGAGAGCGGCGCAAGTGGTCCGCTCGCCGCGCCCTGGAGAATCCGCGCCAGCACGAACTGGATCGACGTCGTTGCCAGCGTGTCGAGGACAAGACCAAGCGTGAAGACGGCAAGGGCTGCCTGATAGACAGCCTTGCGGCCGTAGCGTCCCGCGAGCCATTGCGTGATCGACATGGTCACCGCGCTGGCAGCGATATACGAGGAGAACACCCAGCCGACCTCGTCATTGGCCATCGAGAGCGTGGCCTGGATGTGCGGCAGCGCGGCGTTCGGTATCGAAATGTTGACGGCCTGCATGTAGGTCGCCATCAGGGCGGCCGCCGAGATTGCATGATGACCGCCGGTCGCGGTCGATGGGAGGGGCGTACTCATTTGACCTCCGTCGCAAGCGCAGGCTGGAGCAGATGCAGCCAGTTGCGACGATGGCCGGTGTCGACCCGCGCCGTCACGCTGATGCCGGAGAACAGTGGCCGGGTCGAATCGGGATCGTCGAGCTCGAGGCGCACCGGCAGCCGCTGCACGACCTTGACCCAATTCCCGGTCGCATTCTCCGGTGGCAGGATCGAGAAGTCCGACCCGGTGCCGGGACTCATGCTGACGATATGCGCCTTGAATTTTCGATCCGGATAGGCGTCGACGTCGATCGTCGCCTCCTGGCCCGGCCGCATGTGGGTCAGGCCCGTCTCACGAAAATTCGCCTCGATCCAGACGTCCCGGCTCGACATCAGTGAGAACGTGGGCGCGCCTGCGTTGACGAAACCGCCGATCTGCAGATCGTCGACCTTGGTCACGATACCGTCGTCGGGAGCCCTCACCGTGGCGTAGGAGAGATCGAGCCGCGCGCGATCGAGCTGCGCCCTGGCCGCGCGGACCGTCGGGTGGCGGTCGACATCGATGTCGGGGTCACCGTTGAGCGCGACGACCGTATTGGCGATCTGCTGTTCGATCGATGCCATCCGATGGCGCGCGACCTTGAGATCGGTCTCGGCCCGCTCGTAGACCGCACGCGGCGTGAAGTCGGAGGCGACCAGCATCCTCTTGCGGTCGAACTCGCGCTCGTCGAAAGAGGCCGAGTCCTTCGCCGATTGCAGCTCCGCCTGCTGCTGGCGGTAGGTCGCCTTGAGGGAGTCGATCTGGAGCCGCGCGCTGCCGAGCCGGGCCTCGGCCTGATCGACGGCGATCTGGTAGGGCTCCGGGTCAATTCGAAACAGGACCTGGCCCTGCCGGACACGCTCATTGTCGCGCACGGCGATCTCGACCGCCTGGCCCGACACCCGCGCGTTGATGGTGACTTTCGCGGCGCGCACGAACGCATCGTCGGTCGAGACAAATTGTTCCTGCGCCAGATACATGAAGGCGCCGAACACGGCAGCCGCGGCGGGCACCACGAGCATCAGGGGCCGGCGCAGCCGCCTGGCAAGATCCGCTCCGAACAACGGCGCAGCAGCCTCGCTCCCGCGGAAGCTGCGATCGCCCAGCCAGCCGGCGATTGGCGCAAAGTTCCAACCCATCGTCCTCGTCCTTATCTCATTTGCTAACGTTCGTTACAAATATTGTACCCCGATGCGGCGATCAAGCCGCGCGGCCATTGATTTTTATAACGATCCATACAAATATACGTGTGGAACATGGCAACCAGGTTCGGACGACATGGCACGGAAAAAGAGCGAGACGGGGCCTGCGCGCCGGGGACGGCCACCCGCCTACGACACTGAGACGGCCCTCAAACGGGCCACGGAAACGTTCTGGAGGACGGGCTATTCCGGCACGTCCCTGGACAAGGTCGCGGCCGCGACCGGCATGAGCCCACCGAGCCTCTACGCGGTGTTCGGCAACAAGCACGCGCTCTATCTCGAGGCGTTGGCGCGCTATTGGGAGATCAGCCTCGCGGCAACGCGCGAGGCTCTCGCAGGGGACCATCCCTTGGACGAAGCGCTGATGCTGGCCTATGATGCGGCGCTGTCGATCTACTTTTCCGGCAAGGGATCAGCGCGCGGCTGCTTCGTGGTCGGAACCGCGGTGACCGAAGTCGCCGAGGATGCGGCGATCCGGAGCAGCGTTGCGACGGGACTGCGCGCGATCGATGCCGATTTCGAGGCCCGCTTCCGCCTGGCCCAAGAGAAGGGCGAGCTGGATCGCGAGGCCGATCCGGCTGCACTTGCAATCCTTGCCGCCGCCACGATGCAGACGATCGCCATCCGCGCCCGCGCCGGCGCACGCCGCGCCGATCTGAGGGAGATTGCCCGCAAGGCGGTGGCTGTGATCTGCCGACGCCGGCCGGAGGCGCGTTGAGCCGCGAGGAATTCTCGTGATCGTACGATGAGGGGAGTTCGCACATTTGCACTCCTCGTCAAAAGGCCCTCGGCGGCCTTACGCGACAATCCGCTTAGCCTCCCACGGCGGCCGCACGCCGCGGCAGCTTCCAGTCGGGCCGGATGAAGTGGCAGGTGTAGCCATCGGGATAGCGCTCGAGATAATCCTGATGCTCGGGCTCGGCTTCCCAGAACTCCGCTGCGGGCGCGACCTCGGTCACCACCTTGCCGGGCCAGAGACCGGACGCCTCGACATCGGCGATGGTGTCTTCCGCGACTCTCTTCTGCTCGTCACTCGTATAGAAGATTGCCGAGCGGTAACTCGTGCCCAGATCATTACCCTGGCGATTGAGCGTGGTGGGATCGTGGATCTGGAAGAAAAACTCCAGCATGGTCCGGAAGCTCGTCTTCGCGGGATTGAAGATGATCTCGATCCCCTCGGCGTGGCCCTCGTGATTGCGGTAGGTAGCGTTCTTCACATGCCCGCCAGTGTAACCGACACGGGTGGAGATCACCCCCGGTTGCCTGCGGATCAGATCCTGCATGCCCCAGAAGCAGCCTCCGGCCAAAACTGCGCGCTCTGTCGTCATCTGATACTCCATTCGTTTCGTCGGGATAGTCAGCGCTTGTCCGCTGCCGGATGCAAGCGCGGGTCATCATGCTCATCGTGATATTCGAGGCCCAGCGGCCCGATGGCGGAGACCTGTGTGACGTATTCGCCGGACTTCGCCCAGTGAAAATGCCAGGTCTCGCCGGGCAGCACGATGACGCTGCCCGGCGGATAGGCTTTCACCTGGTCGCCATCAAAACGCTCGCCGAGGCCGATGTAGAACACACCTGACATGACCGTGTAGATGCGGTCTTCCGGATGCTTGTGCGGCATCAGCTTTGTGCCCCCGGGCACCTTCACCCGGACCACGTAAGGTCCGGGTTCATTGGGATGGCCGACCATCACCGCCAGCCGCGCGCCCGGCGGGAACGCAGGGAACGGTTGCCAAGCGATGTCCTCGGGCAAAATCGCCCGGAACCTGTCTTCATCCGGCTGATGCTGGCGAGGCAGATCTTGACGAGGCGGATCTTGGCGAGACAGATCTTGGCGAGGCATGGCACCGCTCCCTGTGTTGGATCAGGTCAATTTGGCGTCGAGCGTGATCGCGGCGTTGAGCACCTTCGACACCGGACAGTTCTTCTCGGCCTCGCCGGCGATCTTGGCGAAACCTGCGTCGTCAAGGTTCGGCACCTTGGCGCGAAGCGTCAGTGCCGACTTGCTGATCTTGAAGCCCTTGCCTTCCGGCTCGAGCGTGATGGCGGCTTCCGTCGACAGCTCGTCCGGCGTGAAGCCGGCGAGCTGAAGGCCGAAGGCCAGTGCCATGGTAAAGCAACCGGCATGGGCCGCGGCGATCAACTCCTCGGGATTGGTGCCCTTCTCGTTCTCGAAGCGGGTCTTGAACGAATAAGGTGTGCCGGCGAGCACACCGGATTCGCTCGACAGATGGCCGGTGCCGTCGCGACCGGTGCCCTTCCAGACTGCTGTTGCCTTGCGGATCATCTCAATTCTCCTTGCTGGTTTTCAGGTTGGTTTTTAGCACCGGCGCTCGGTAGCGGAGGAAAGCGACATTGGCACGACCGCCTGTCACCCCTCCAACCGGCCGAACGCCACAGCGGTTCCGTTAGCCGCTGATTTGACCCACATGGAAGCCGAGCCGGTTCTCGACGTCGCCGGCGCGGTGGAAGCCGCGCGCCATCAGCGCCTTGATGCGGGTCTGGCTGGCGGGACGGCCGAGCGCGGCCAGGAACGCGTCCCACTCCGGCTTGATCTCGTCATCCGGCGGCAGGCTCGCAACATCGACGAGACGCTTGGTCTCTGCGATCGCCTCCTTGTCGAACGACGCAATGCGCATGGCGAGCGCCTCGACGAAGCCGTCGAGCTCGGCATCCGGCAGCGAACGGTTCACGTAACCGTAACGCTCGGCGAGATCGCCGTGGATGTCATCGGCACCGAGCAACACTTCGAGCGCGCGGCCTCGGCCCATCAGCCGCGGCAACCGGGCCATCGGTCCGCCGCCGGGCACGAGTCCCGCACCGACCTCCCATTGCGACAGGATCGCCTTCTCGCGGCTGGCAAAGCGCATGTCGCTCGCCAGCGCGAGCTCGCTTCCGACCCCGGTCGCACGGCCCCGGATCGAGGCAATGGAGACGACCGGCGCGCGGCTGAGGCGGACCAGCATGTCGGGCAGCGCCTGCAGGCCGGTCGGCCCGGGTGGAACGCGAAGCGAGTCCTCAAGCGGCGCCAGGAAGTCGTAATGCGTGATGAAGAAGCCTTCGACGGCGCTGTCGAATACGACGACCTTCACGTCCGGATCGGTCTCAATCGCGGTGATGATGTCGTTGTGCAGCGGAAGGTGCTTTGGGCCGAAGATGTTCACCGGCGGCATGTCGAAGGTGACGCGCCAGTATGTCGGCAGGCGGCGCTCCAGGCGAATGTCCTCGGTGGTGAAGATCTGTACGGGGCGGTTCATTGTTGGCACTCCTGATATTTGTGTTCGGAAAAGGGACGCACGGCAGCGCGCGTCCCCTGCCTCGGTTCAGATCGACTGGCGCAGCGGGCGGAACGCGGTGCGCACTTCCGCAGAGAACAGCGCGGGCTGCTCCCAGGCCGCGAAGTGGCCGCCCTTGTCGAGGCGGTTGTAGTGCATCAGCTTCGGATAGGCCTTCTCGGCCCAGCTGCGCGGCGCGGCATAGATCTCGTCAGGGAACACGCTGACGGCGACCGGGATCTTGATGTGCTTGGGCTCGAAGAACACCAGCTTGTTCTCCCAGTAGAGCCGCGCCGACGACACCGCGGTGTTGGTGAGCCAGTAGAGCGTGATGTTGTCGATCACGTCGTCCCGCGACAGGCCTTCGGTCTTGCCGTCGAACACCCGCGCAATCATCGCAGCACTGCGTGCGTCGTGATCGAGCATCCAGGATGCAAGACCGGCCGGCGAGTCGACCAGGCCATAGAGCGTCTGCGGCCGGTTCGACATCTCGATGGCGTAGCCGAGGCCATGCTTGTAGAAATCGTCGAGCTGGTCGTAGGCAATGCGCTCATCGGCCGGGAGGTTTGACGGCCGCGTCCCGCCGGGCTGAAGCGCCTTAGCGATGTCGTCGGGAACGGTCGCGGGCATATTGGTGTGAATGCCGAGGAGCTCCGGCGGTGCGATCACCGCCATCTGCTCGGTGACGGCATTGCCCCAATCGCCGCCCTGCGCCACGTAGCGGTTGTAGCCGAGGCGCTTCATCAGCACGATCCAGGCGCGCGCGATGCGCTGGGGATCCCAGCCGAGCTCCGTCGGCTTGCCGGAGAAGCCGTGGCCGGGAAGCGAGGGGATCACCAGGTCGAATGCATCCGCGGCCTTCGCGCCATGCGCGGTGGGGTCGGTGAGCGGGCCGACGATCTTCATCTGTTCGATGATCGAGCCCGGCCACCCATGCGTGACGACCATCGGCAGCGCGTTCTCGTGGCGGGAGCGGATGTGAATGAAGTGGATGTCGACGCCGTCGATCTCGGTGACGAATTGCGGCAAGGCGTTCAGCCGCGCCTCCATCTTGCGCCAGTCGTAGTCGTTCTGCCAGTGGCGCACGAGTTGCTGAAGCGTCGTGAGCTGCACGCCCTGCGATTGGTCGGCGACGATCTCGCGATCGGGCCAGCGTGTCGCTGCGAGGCGGCGGCGGAGGTCAAGCAGATCTTCCTCGGGCACGCTGACGCGGAACGGGCGGATGGCGCCGCTTGCAGCGGCCTTTGCCGGATGCAGCGGCAGCAGGCTCGCCACGCTGGCGGCAACCGCGGTCATTGCGGCCTGGCTCAGCAATTGACGGCGGTCGGGATTGAGAATGTCGGCTCGTGCTTGCGTTGTCATGGCAGATCTCCCCTGCTTTGGTCGGTGACGCCAACCGAATTCGAAATCGACGCGTCGTTTCGTCGTGAAGAGAGATTGGCGCAGGTCCTGGCAATTAGCTCGTTATCGGTTGTTAGGCCGCGTTAGCCGTTGCGAGTCCGGGGGATGCAGGAAAGCGAGCGACGATGACGATACGCGCGATGCAGAAGCAACTCGGCGCGCGACGAGTTCAATCGGCGCGCGCCCTGTCTGTGAATTCAGGCGATGTGTTCATTACAACTCAGGAGGGCAGCGGTTGACCGGCCTGCTCGCGGACGATGTAGTCGGCGTACCAATCCGCCCAGTTCTCGTCGTGTCCGCCGATGCGCTTCTCGTGCTCACCATGCGCGACAGCGGCACGTCGCAGGGTTGCGGCCAGATCGGCCGTTGAGGCAAACGTCGTGCCGTCACCCGCGATGCGTCCAGGCAGTCGCGTCGTGACCTCCTGGAACAGCCAGCCATTACCGTCGGGATCGCTGAACGAGGCAAACGAGCTGTAGCTGCCGCGCTTCGGGTCAGCACCGCTGACCCGGACGCTGCCGAACAGATACGGCTCGTCCGGACCGGCGTGAACGTCGCCCGCACCATGGAATGGTGCGCTCACCGCGATGCCACGGTCGAGCAGATCCTGTCGCGCCGCCGCCAGATCGGAGACGATCAGGTACAGCCCGCGCGCCGAACCCGGCGCTGCCGGTGTGACGTTCTTGCCGAAGATCACAGAACAGGCCGAACCCGGCGGCGTGAACTGGATCACGCGCCATTCGTCACCTGAGGCAAAATCGGCGTCCAATCGCCAGCCGAGGCGCGTGTAGAACGCCTTGGCGCGGTCGACATCCGACACGGGGATGACGACGATCTCGAGCTTCAGATCAACGCCACGCGATGTCCAAGACGTGTTCGGAGACCTCGCCGCGGCGTCGGGGTCGATTTCGGTGGTGGCCATGTCGAACTCCCTGAGTTGAAATTGAAGCGAGCTTCAAGCGGCAGTGGGCATCACGATCGTCACGCGTGTGCCGCCCTGGCTCGCCTCGCCCTGCAACCGCGCGTCGATACTGCGTGCGAGCCCTTCAAGGATGCGGCTGCCGGTGCCCTGAAGCGGACCGGTCGCGCCGATGCCGTTGTCAGCCACCGTGCAGAGCCAGGCGCCGTCGCGGTTGGCCATTTCGATCCGGATCAGCGCATCGTTCCTGTTCGGGAAGGCATGTTTGGCGGCATTCGTGACCAGCTCCGTCAGCATCAACGCCAGCCGATGACACTGCGATGCCGGCAGCGCCCCGCTCTCGATCGCGGCCTCGCAGCGGATGCTGGCCGGTTCCAGCACTGCCTCGGAGAGCGCCTCGCACAGGTTTTCGAAGAAGGCCTCGACGGAGACGGCGGACAGACTGTCGATGTCGGACAAGAGCTGATAGAGCCTGCCGAACGCGACGATGCGCTGCTCGAACCGGTCCACCGCGCCCGACATATCCCTGGTACCCGGCCGCGAGAAGTCGCGGCGGACTGACGCACCCAGCAGCGTCAACGTGTTCTTCATCCGATGGTGGGATTCCCGCAGCACGAGTTCCCAATCACGCGACTGATCATCAAGGCTGGCAATGTGCTGAGAACGAACGAAATGGTCGCTCGTCTCCAGGCCGATAGCGGACATGATAGCCTCCCCGTTGGATCTAGGACCTAACTCGAAGCCTATACTGGATGCACCGCGCGCGTTTTGCTCGTTAGACGTTGCAAGATTTTGTTATTATCGGCGGCACAAGTTGGCGGCCAGACCGTCCTCTCGACGGTCAAGCACGCTGACGGGTCGTCCCGATCGCTTCCCAAGCCGCTCGCGTTTAAGCGAAATTTGTCACGCATCATCCCGGTGCGGCCGAATGACTTGCCGCGCGATTTCGCCACTTTCGACCAGTTTACTCATGACCTCGTTCTGCTAGATCAGGATGCGGACAACAGCCCCTTCACTGGATTCATTGGCGCGTGGTGGACACTAACGACCAGGATGCGGCGATTTCCTTCGGGCCATTCCGGCTGTACGCAAGGTCGCGCCTGCTCGAGAAGGACGGCGTTCCGCTTCACCTCGGCGGCCGCGCACTCGACATCCTCATTTTTCTCGTCGAGCGCGCCGGCGAGGTCATCGACAAGCGTGAGTTGATCAAGCGCGTCTGGGCCGACGTGACGGTCGACGAGGGCAGCCTGCGCTTCCACATCACGACGCTGCGCAAGGCCTTGGGGGATGCCGGCGAAGGCTCCCGCTATGTCGTCAACGTGCCCGGCCGTGGCTATTGCTTCGCGAGCCCGCTGGTCCGGTCCGAATCGTCGGAGACGCGGACAGGCCCGGCCGTCCCGTCGCCTCACATACTCCCGCCGCCGCTTGCCAGGATGATCGGACGAGACGACGCGGTCGAGCGGATTTCCACCGAGCTTGCGCAGCATCGCTTCGTGACAATTGTCGGCCCCGGCGGGATTGGCAAGACTTCCGTCGCGCTCGCCGTCGCGCATCGCGAGCTCGAGGCCTTCGACGGTCAGGTCAACTTCGTTGATTTCGGCGCGCTGACGGATGCCAGGCTCGTTCCAAGCACCATCGCCGCCACGCTCGGCCTGACCGTCAATTCCGAGGACCCGATGCCGGGCCTGCTGACGGTGCTGCGCAACCGCCGGATGCTGCTGATCTTCGACAGCTGTGAGCACATCATCGACGAGCTCGCGCCCCTGGCCGAGCACATCGTCCAGGAGGCGCCCGAGCTGCACATTCTCGCCACCAGCCGCGAATCCTTTCGCACCGAAGGCGAACGCGTCCACCGGTTGTTTCCGCTGGACTGCCCGCCCCAGCGCGACGGGCTCGGCATCGCCGACATCCTTGCCTATCCCGCAAGCCAGCTCTTCGTGGAACGCATTGCCGAGAGCCTGGGCGAATTCGAACTGAGCGAGGAGGATGCACCGCTTGTCGCCGAGATCTGCCGGCGACTGGACGGCATCGCGCTCGCGATCGAGCTCGCCGCCGGACGCGTTAACGCCTATGGCATTGCCGGAACCGCCTCGCTGCTCGACAGCCGCTTCGCGCTGCTGTGGCGGGGACGCCGTACCGCGATCCCGCGGCACCAGACCCTGAGCGCGGCGCTCGCCTGGAGCTATGATCTGTTGCCGGCAGCCGAAAGCGCGACGCTGCGCGGTTTGTCGGTGTTCGTCGGGCCATTCACGATGGAGGCCGCGCTCGCCGTTGCGTTCAGCCAGGGCATCAGCGAGCCCGAGGCGGTCGAGGCGATCTCGAACCTGCTCTCCAAATCGCTGATCGCAACCTCACCCGCGGAGCGGCGGCTGCGCTATCGTCTGCTCGACACCACCCGCGCCTTCGTCGGCGCGAAGCTCGTCGAGAACGGCGAAGCGCCCCGTGTCGCGCGCGCTCACGCCGAATATTTCCGCGACTTCCTGCGCGACATCGCGCTCAAATCCACGGGCATGCAGACCGCGGGCGGCTTCCTTCCCTATGCCGACCATTTGCCCAATGTCAGGGCCGCGCTGACCTGGAGCTTTTCGGATAGCGCCAACCGAACGATCGGCGTGGATCTGGCGGCTTCGGCGGCCCAGTTTTTCCTCGAACTGACATTGCTGACGGAGTGCTATCGCTGGACGAAGCAGGCGCTGGTCTCTCTCGATACGAATTCGGTCGACCACCGCCAGGAGATGACGTTGCAGGCCGCGCTCGGCGTCTCCGTGATGTTCACGCAGGGCAATACCGAAGCGGTCCGGTCGGCGTTCACGCGCAGTCTTCAGCTTGCGCGGGATCTCGAGGATCTGCACTGGCAGCTCTGGCTGCTGCGCGGATTGCACATCTACCTGACCAGGGTCGGGGATTTTCACGGCGCGCTCGGCACCGGCGAGCAGGGCGAGAGCGTTGCGCGCAAGCTGAATGATCCTGCCGCCGCGCTGAACGTGGAATGGATGCTGGGCGTCGCGCACCATCTGATCGGCAATCAGGACAAGGCCGTGCAGTTCTGCGAGAGCGCGATGGTGCACAATCCCGGCTCGCAGCGGCTGAACATCGGGCATCTCGGTTATGATGACCGCATCGTCGCGCTGGTCGCGCTGGCGCGCGGGCTCTGGCTCACCGGCCGGCCCGATCGCGCGATCGAGGCAGCGAGATACACCGTTCGCGAGGCCGAACTGCTCGAACAACCCCTCACCCTCGGCATCTCCCTGATCTGGACGATCTACGTGTTCCTCTGGGTCGGCGACTGGGCCAATGCCGAAATCCTGATCGAGCGGCTGATCGACCATTCGGCGCGGCACTTCCTCGGTCCCTATCACGCCGTCGGCATCGGCCAGAAGGGCGAGCTCATGCTTCGCCGCGGCGACACCGCCGGCGGGATCGAGCATCTTCGCCGCAGCCAGGCCACGCTGTACGCGACGCGGCACCGGATCATGACGACGGTGTTTGCGACGGCGCTGGCGGAGGGCCTCGTGGCGGAGAACCAGCCGGACGAGGCCCTGCGCACGATCAATGATGCCATTGCGCAGATTCCAGATCATGGCGAATCCTTCGACATGCCGGAGATGCTCCGGGTCAAGGGCGACATCCTCGTCCGGTCGGGAAACACCGCGGAGGCCGAGCGCTGCTTCCGGAAATCGCTCGATCTTTCGCGCCGGCAGTGCGCGCTCGGCTGGGAGCTGCGGGGGGCGATCAGCCTCGGCCGGGTCTGGCGCCAGGCCGGACAAGCGGGCGAAGCACGCGCTCTGCTCGCCCCGCTCGTCGCGCGATACCAAGAAGGCCTCCAGACCCGCGATCTCGTCGCCGCCAGGGAGCTCCTGAGCACGCTGAATTGACAGTATCTTCAACGGGATACCGTCCAAGCACCTGCTCGCAAGTCCTAACAACTTCTAACACGCCAAGCCGCATCCGCCCCGCCATGGTGGTGGGACTTCACGGTGGATATGGCGGGATATGGCGCTTCTTGACGATGTAATTGATGCCAGCGGCGGTATGGCCCGCTGGAATAGCTTGACCCGATTCACGCTCCACCTTTCCGTCGGCGGCTCGTTGTTCTCCAGCGCCGGACATGCCAGCGAATTCAAGGACGTGACGGCGGAGGGCTCGACCCGCGCCCAGTCGGTCCGCTTCACCGGCATCACCGGGGGTGAACACTCCGGCTGCTTTCAACCCGACGCGATCACGATCGAGAGCCTCGAGGGTGAGGTCCTGCGCACCTGGGATAACCCGAGCCCTGCATTTCCCGAGACCGGCTCTCCTGCGCTCGCGGACGAACTGCACCTCGTCTTCTTCTGCGGCGTTGCGATCTGGAATTATCTGACCAACCCATTTCTGCTCGCCCATCCCGACGTCGTCACGGAGGAGCTTCCGCCGTGGCGCGAAAACGCTGACACGTGGCGTCGGCTGCGCGCGCAGTTCCCGCCGAACCTGATCACGCTTGCGCCCGAGCAGATCTTCTACTTCGACGAGAACGCCCTGCAACGGCGGACGGATCACGATCTGTTCGGAAACAAGGTCGCACATTATTCCTGGGCCCATGACAGCTTCGGCGGCATCGTCGTGCCGACATTGCGGCGTGTGCAGACGCTGCGGCCTGATGGAAGCGTGATCGCCAAGCCCGTGCTGATGGACGTCGAGATCTTCGACGCCGTGTTCGAGTAGCGGTGGCAACGCGCGAGAGCTGGAACCGTTCACTGCTCTCAACGCCTAACAATACATAACGAGCTAACACGCGGCCTTGGGTGCAACATTGGGCTCACGAGCAACGAACAAGTGTCGTGCTCGAACGAGACCGAGGCCGGCGCACCTCCACCACGAGGGAATGCGTCATCGCGGCGAACGCACTCAAGGAGATCGTCATGAAGATTCTTATGGTTATCACCTCCCACGACCAGCTCGGCAACACCGGACGCAAGACCGGGTTCTGGCTCGAGGAGCTTGCCGCCCCCTACTACGTGTTCAAGGATTCCGGCGCGGAGATCACGCTGGCTTCGCCCAAGGGCGGCCGGCCGCCACTCGATCCCAAGAGCAACGAGCCCGAGTTCCGCACTGACCTGACGCTGCGCTTCGAGGCGGACGCTGCCGCTGAAGCCCAGCTCGACAAGACGGTGCGCCTCGACAGCGTCAAGCAGGAAGAGTTCGACACGCTGTTCTATCCCGGTGGTCACGGCCCGATGTGGGACCTCGCCGAAGACAAGGACTCGGTCAAGCTGATCGAATCCTTCCTCGCCGCCGGCAAGATCATTGCGGTGGTGTGTCACTCGACCGGTGCGCTGCGCCACGTCAAGACGCCCGATGGCAAGCCTTTGGTCGAGGGCAAGGAAGTGACCGGCTTCACCAACGGCGAGGAAGAGGACGTGGGCCTGACCAATGTCGTGCCGTTCCTCGTGGAGGACGAGATGTTGAAGCTCGGCGCGGTCTTCTCGAAAACGGCGAACTGGGGCGTACACGTCGTCAGCGCGGGCCAGCTCATCACGGGACAGAATCCGCACTCCTCCGGCCCGGCCGCGCAGACGCTGCTCGCCGCGCTCGCCAAGAAGGCGAAGTCGGCCGCGTAAGTCAGACTCGCATCGGAGCGGTGCGCATCAATGAGCACGGCCCCGGCACTGACCTGACACATTGAGGACGATGACGAAAGCTTTACGCCGGAGCTCACGAATGTGATCCGGCGAGCGGAAGCTGCCGCGCACAACAGCGATCACGGTGGCAGCGTGCCGCTCAATCCCGTCAGAGCGGTTGCCGGCGCATGACGCGCCGGCACATCTCGACGCGGCACGCCCACATCGGAGCGATGACATGAACATTCCAGCCACCCTCGCCCTCGCGACCGCGCTGACCTGCGCGACCGTGCAGGCCTCGGCACAGGATCTGCGGTCGAGCCGACGCTCGATCAGCTATCACACGATCGATATCGGGGGTCTCAATATCTTCTACCGCGAGGCCGGGCCAGCCGATGCGCCGACCGTGCTGCTGCTCCATGGTTTCCCATCCTCGTCGCGGATGTGGGAACCCCTGCTGCCGCTGCTCGCGGACAAATATCACCTGATCGCGCCTGATTATCCCGGCTTCGGCAACAGCAGCGCGCCGCCGCCGTCCGACTTCACCTACACTTTTGACAACATCGCCGGCGTGATGGGCGAGCTGACGAACAAGCTCGGCCTGACCAACTACGTGCTGTTCATGCAGGACTATGGCGGCCCGGTCGGCTTCCGCATGGCGCTGGCGCATCCCGAGCGCGTCCGCGCCATCATGATCCAGAATGCCGTTTCGCATGAGCAAGGCTTGAGCCCGCTCTGGGAAGCGCGTCGCAAATACTGGGCTGATCCGGCGCATGAGGTCGAGGCGCTCAAGGCCAACTTCACATCCTTGGCCGCCACGCGCCAGAGGCACCTCGGCTCCAGCCCGCACCCCGAGCGCTACGACCCTGACACTTGGACCGACGAATACGCATTCCTGACGCGTCCGGGCCAGGCCGAGATCCAGACCACGCTGTTCCTGGATTACCGGACCAACGTCGCCTCCTATCCGAAGTGGCAGGAGTGGCTGCGCAAGGCGCGGCCGCGGACGCTGGTGGTCTGGGGCAAGTACGATCCGTCCTTCGCCATCGCCGGCGCTTCGGCCTATCGTGACGATGTGCCGGATGCGGAGGTCCACATCCTCGAAGCCGGCCACTTCGCGCTCGACGAGGCGACCGACGAGATCGCCACGCTGGTCCGCGACTTCCTTGCGCGTCTGGACGGGCACAAGGGCTGACGGCGACTTGCACAATGCACTGACCACAGGAGGCACACATGACCGACAACATCAGCCACGAACGACGTCGTTTCGTCGGCAGGGCTGCGATGGCGCTCGCCGCGACCCATCTTGCGCTGAGCACGACGGCTACGGCGAAGCCGGCGAAGTCCGCCGCCATCGTCAAGCCCGGCGCCAACACCTCGTTCGCGTCCCTGAAACAGATCGACGCCGGCCTCCTCAACGTCGGCTATGCCGAGGCGGGTCCCGCGGATGGCCCGCCCGTGATCCTGCTGCATGGCTGGCCCTATGACATCTACGCCTTCGTCGACGTCGCACCGCTGCTCGCTGCAGCCGGGCGTCGCGTGATCGTGCCTTACCTGCGCGGCTACGGCAGCACGCGCTTCCTCTCCGACGCGACGATGCGGAACGGGCAGCCGGCGGCGATCGCGGCCGACATCGTCGCCCTGATGGACGCCCTCGGAATCGACAAGGCGACGATTGCCGGCTTCGACTGGGGTGCGCGCCCCGCCAACATCATCGCTGCGCTCCGGCCGGAGCGGGTCAAGGCGATGGTCTCGGTGAGCGGTTACCTGATCGGCAGCCAGCAGGCCGGCAAGATGCCGCTGCCACCGAAGGCCGAGCTGCAATGGTGGTACCAGTTCTATTTCGCGACCGAGCGCGGCCGCGAGGGCTACGACAAGTACCGCCACGATTTCTCGAAGCTGATCTGGCAGCTCGCTTCGCCCCAGTGGCATTTCGACGACGCCACTTTCGACCGCAGCGCGAAGGCGTTCGACAATCCGGACCATGTGGCGATCGTGATCCACAATTACCGCTGGCGTCTGGACCTCGCCGAAGGCGAAGCGAAATATGCTGACGACGAGGCGAAACTGGCGCAGGCGCCCGTGATCGCCGTGCCCACCATCACCATGGAGGGTGACGCCAACGGGGCGCCGCATCCGGAGCCGTCCGCCTACGCGAAGAAATTCTCCGGGCGTTATTCGCACCGGACCATCAAGGGCGGTATCGGCCACAATCTGCCGCAAGAGGCGCCGAAGGCCTTTGCCGACGCGGTGCTGGACGTCATGGCCGAAGCCTAGGCGCCGGACCCGCCAACGGCACTTAACAACGCTTAACGGGCGGCCGTCTGCGCGCGGGGGTATCTCTATTGGGGCGACACCACCGATGCGAGAGGAAACGGCCGGATGATTCCGCTGCTGGCGAATGCGATCGAGGCCCATGGCGGGCTCGATCGATGGAATGCCCACGAGCGACTCACCGCCACGATCGTGACCGGCGGCGACCTCTGGATATTGAAGGGCGTCGATCAGGACCAAGCGCCGCGCACGATGCGGATCGAGCTGCATCGGGAGCGGGCTTCGGTGGAGCCGTTCGGCAAGCCCGGCCAGCGCACCGACTTCAGCCCGGAGCGGATCGCCATCGTGGCTGCGGACGGCCGCGTCGTCGCGGAGCGCAACAATCCGCGCGCCGCGTTCGCGCGGCACGATATGCGCACGCATTGGGATCCGCTGCATCGCGCCTATTTCAACGGCTATGCGCTCTGGACCTACATGACTGCGCCATTCCTGCTGGCGGCGGACGGGTTCGAGGTCCGGGAGATCGCACCCTGGCGCGAGGGCGCGGAGGTCTGGCGCGGATTGCGGGCGACCTTCCCGGCCGTGATCGCAAGCCACAGCGCCGAGCAGGATTTCTATTTTGGCCCCGACATGCTCATCCGCCGGCATGATTACCGGGTCGAGATCGCCGGCAACTTTCCGGCAGCTCAGTACGTATCCGATCCCGTCACCGTCGACGGCTTCAAGCTCCCGAGCCGCCGGCGCATCTATCTGCGCGGCGACGATCTGATGCCGCTGCGTGACGAGCTGATGGTGTCGATCGATCTCGCGGATTTCCGGTTCGACTGAGCCTCGTCAGGCCGATGCCTCGTCCAGCACGAGCCGGGCGGCCTTCAAATCCGCTGTCTCGAATCCTTCCGAGAACCGCGCATAGGTCGCGGCGAGATCGTCGAGCGGATTCTTGATACCCTGCTGAAGCCGAAGCGCCGCGAGCGACATCTCCGTCCGCAATCGCCAGGACAGCGCGCCCTGCTGCTCCGCCAGCGCGAGCGATGCGGCAAAGCTCGCTTCGGCGGCACCGAGATCACCGGTCCGCGCCTCGAGGTCGCCGCGCCGGCGCAGGAGCTCGGGCATGTCAAAACCTCCGCCGCCCTGCTCGACGCGGGCGATCGTCTCGTGCAGGACCTGCAGCCCTTCCGTCAACCGTCCCAGCGCCGCCAGTCCCTGCGACAGGTCTCCGGCGAAGGCGGATGCGTAGAGCTCGTAGCGATCCGCATGCAGGCGCGGCAGCGCGCTCCGCAGCAGATCGACACCGCCGGCCGGCTCACCGCGGGCGATCATGGTCTGCGCGCGAAAGCCGGTCGCGACGGCTTCGTACGGCGCGAGTCCGTGCAAATTCGCATGGGTCGCGAGGCGCCCCGTCATCGTCTCGACGGCGGCCCAGTCGCCGACCCAGCCGAACACCGAGGATGACCAGCACAGCGCGATGCAATGCATCACCACATCGCGCGGCGCGGCGGCGCCGACGAGCGGGCGGACGCAATCGAGTGCGCGGTCGGGAAAGCCACGCAGCCACAGCACCCGCGCGAGCGGAATCTGCGGCGTGCGTGAATAGGCGAAATGCCCGGGCTCCGTCCCGCGCAGCGCGGCGTCGTCGCGCACGCCTTCATCGAGATGGGCCTGCGCCTCGGCCTGGTCGCCGGCGAGATGATAGGACACGCCGAGAAGCGCCTTGCTGCCTGCGATCCCCGCGGTGTCGCCGATCTGGCGGGCGATGCGCTCGGCCTGGCGTGCGGTCGGCACGAGGTGCCTGTAGTCGCCGGTGCGGCGATAGAACATGTTCAACCGCGAAAGCAGCCTGAACGCGTTGGCGTGATCGTCGAGTGCTTCCGCGATCTCCAGCCCGCGCCGGAGTGCGGCCTCGGCCTGCTCGCTGTTGCGCTCCGTGAACATGAAGGCGTGGCCAAGCGTCGACTGCAGCTCGAGCTCCCATTTGCCGCCCTGGTTGGCATCGTCGAGCATCGCGAGCGCGCGGCCCGACCAGATGCGCGCCTCGTTCAATAGGTTGAGCTCGACGAACAGCCTTGCGGCGCTGCCGGCGAGCGGCACGCGCAAGGCGGCACCGTCGTGGTTGGCAAAACTCCATTCCAACGCCGCGCGGGCATCTGCGAGCAGGCTCGCGCGCGCCTGCAGGCGCGAAGCCGGGTCGCCGCCCTGCTCCGCCATGCCGGCTTCGAGCGTGCGCTGGACATATGCCGTGTGACGGCGCGCGATCGCTGCCGCTTCGCCTGCGTCGACCAGCTTCTGCATGGCATAGGCGCGCGTGGCATCCAGCAGGCGATAGCGCCGCGATGCGCCATCGGGCTGTGCCGACACCAGCGACTTGGCCACGAGCTGCTCCAGCGCATCGACGACGCGATCGGCCGCGGCACCCTCATCCGCGGCGACTGCGATCGCCCCCTTGAGCGTGAAGGGGCCGGCGAAGATGGCGAGTCTCTGAAGCACCGTGCGTTCGCTCTCGCCGATCAGGCCAAAACTCCAGTCGAGCGTCGCGCCGAGCGTCTGCTGCCGTGGGGGCGCCGTTCGCCGTCCGCGCCATTCGAGCTTGAGCCTGGAGTCGAGCAGCGCGGCCATCTCCCGCAATCCGTAGACGCCGACGCGCACGGCGGCGAGCTCGATCGCGAGCGCGATGCCGTCGAGCTTGCCGCAGATCTCGGCCAGGACGTCGGCATCGTCGTCCGTGATATCGCCGCGATGGCCTGCGGCCGCGGCACGATCGATGAACAGCTGCGCGGCCGGATAATCCAGCACTTCGCCAGCGCTGAGGCGGGCGCCTTGCGGCGGGCCGGCCAGCGGAACGAGCTCGAAGATCTGCTCGCCTTCCACCAGCAGCGACTCGCGGCTGGTGGCGAGAATGGCGATGCCAGGTGCCTCGCGATAGATGTTTTCGGCCAGACGCGCGACCTCGTCGATGACGTGCTCGCAGCTGTCGAGGATGAGAAGCAGCCGCCGTCCGCGCAGAAAATTGACGATGCTGCCTGAGGGATCATCGTGATGCACGACGAGGCCCAGAGCAGCGGCAACCGTGCTCGCGACCAGCGTGGCGTCCTTCAGTGGGCCGAATTCGAGGAAATGAACGTGCCCCTCGAACGCCTGCCACAGGTCATGCGCAAGCGCGGTCGCAACCGTGGTCTTGCCGATGCCGCCCGGTCCTCGCAGCGTGACGAAGCGGTCGCTCAGCAGACGCGCCGACAACTCGGGCAGCACATCGTCCCGACCGATCATCCGGTCCAGCCGGTGTGGCAAGGCCGCAGGCGCCGCCGCTCGTTCGGGCGCACGCAATACGGGCACGGGCGCCACGTTGCGTTCGCCACGCTGCACAGGCGCGACGAAGCAATAGCCGCGGCTCGGGACGTTGGCGATATAGCGGGCCCCGTCCTTGCCGTCGCCAAGCACCTTGCGCAGCTCCGCGACATGGACGCGCAGGCTGATCTCCTCGACCGCGAGGCCGGACCACGCGTAGCTCAGAATCTCGTTCTTCGGCACCACTTCGCCGGCACGACTGAGGAGCAGGCGCAGAATGTCCATTGCGCGGCTGCCGAGCTTGACCGGCGCCCCGTCCCTCTCGAGCAACCGCGACCGCAGCGAAAACGGTCCGAACGAGACTGCGTCGAAATCAAGGCTCGCCCCGGCGCCATTGCCGGGCGAGCCATGTCCTGCCGGGGGTTCGGTCACTTCTGACTCATCTTGACGGCCATTTCATTCAAATGCGCGGCGACTATACCCGCCGTCGATGCGCGGTCCAGCGAGGCACCGCGCCGGCCTCATACCGGCACATCGATCGCAGCACGATGTTCTGCAATGTCCTCACACCGCACCGATCTGCGCAAATAATTGAAAAGCTGGACAAAATCAAACGTCCTGCGGCGGGCTGTCACACTACAGGCGCTCGCACAAAATCTAACACCTCCTAATCATCACTAACGGGCTTCTTGCCTGGCTCACGCCTATCCTCTGATCGTGGAAAGCACTGAGAGTTGGCCGATCGCTGCAAGCGGCGACGAGGCCAGGAGAGGACGAGCGATGTTCAATGACTTGCAAGCAGCGCATGCCTGGATCGAATTTCCCACCAGCCGGTGTGATCGCGAGGCTTCGCACGGGATGCGAGCAATCGCGCAGGAAAGCGGATGGCGCAAGATCGACCGCGGCCTGGACGCGGACATCACGATTTCGCGATGGGAGGATTCTCGGACCACCTCGTCGCACGAAGCGACGACGCCGGCGGACCGCTATTTCGTCGCCATCGCCCTGAAGACCGCTCGGGTAAAGCTGACGCGGGACCGTCAGATCATCTTCGACGGCACCATGCCCGCGGGCACGCTGTACGTCAGTGCGCCATCGAAGCTTCTCGGCGTGCAATTCCAGTCGCCCAGCGCTTTCCTGCACTTCCACATCTCCACCGATCATTTTTCGGCGGCGCGGCCGGCGACCGAGGGCCTCAACGACCTCGTCCTGCTGCGCGACCCGCTCGCAGCCGAGCTC
This sequence comes from Bradyrhizobium sp. LA6.1, assembly GCF_040547805.1. Classification (NCBI taxonomy): domain Bacteria; kingdom Pseudomonadati; phylum Pseudomonadota; class Alphaproteobacteria; order Hyphomicrobiales; family Nitrobacteraceae; genus Bradyrhizobium; species Bradyrhizobium sp. LA6.1. The sequence continues at coordinate 27,436 of NZ_JBEPQK010000022.1, forward strand.
GCCAAGGCACTGACCGAGCATGGCGATACCGCGGACCAGCAGTTCGCGCGCTGCATCGGCGAGACCCTTGCGATGCATCTGACCCGGCTCGAGCTGCCACGCTCAAAAGTCAATGCCTTGCCGAAATGGCGGCTACGCCGCGTCGAGCAATATATCGCCGATCACTTTGATCGCTGCATCAGCCTGTCAGAGCTCGCCAATGTCGCAGGCCTCTCGAGGATGCATTTCGCGGCACAGTTCCGCGCCGCGACCGGCTACCGTCCGCGCGAATATCTGCTCAATCATCGCGTCGAGCATGCGAAGACCTTGCTCACGACGACCGAGCGGCCGCTGGCGGAGATCGCGCTTGCCGTCGGCTTCAGCACCCAGGCGCATTTTTCGACCGTGTTCAAGCGCATCAGCGGCGAGTCACCGGCACGCTGGCGTCTGGCCAGCAGGGCTGTTCTGCCTGCTACGGAGGCGCTTCCGCGGCGGCGCCCTGCCGCGGACATGGACTGGATGGTCGGCGCAGCCGCGTAGTTCGTGCGGCGGCAGGCGAATTGGGATCGAGGGATCTGAAATCAAGGGACTTGGAATCAAGCGACTTGAGATCAAGGCACTTGGGATCACGCCATCTGCACTTCGACCGGTTTGCGATTTCTTTGGCGTGAGTGCCCTGCCACTCGCGCCGGCTCGAGCCCTTTTCCTTCCGGGTCTGCGAGCCACTCGGGGCCGTCCCTGCGCCCACACAGGACGGCCCCTTTTCTTTCTGCCTCTCGTGTCCTGGACGCGCTACGGCACGGGCACGAGAGCGCAGTATGACTCACACTCCCTCCACGTCGTCGTTGCGAGCGCATTTCGCGCGTAGACCGGATAGAGCGCAGCGTAGTCCGGCGCCTTCGCACTACGGCCGCAGCAATCCCGGCAACGCGCCTACACCGGATCGAACGCGCGGATCGGCGGCAGATTGCCGGTGAACTTCTCCACCTCGACCGTCGTGAGCTGGCCGGTGCAGCCCTGCGCGAAGGACGAGGTGCCGATGTCGCGGGTGAGCACGTTGGGATTGCCGTGAACGCAGAGCGGCGCTTCGTCCTCGGGGTCCATCGGGTCGTACCACGCGCCGGTCGGAAGCTGCACGACGCCGGCCGCGATGCCGTCGGTGACGTGGACGGCGGCGAGACAGGCGCCGCGCTCGTTGAACAGCCGGATGATGTCGCCGTCCTTGATTCCGCGTGCATCGGCATCGCGTGGATTCATGCGCGCCACCTCGCGGCCGCGATGCTTCGCGCCCAGCGAATGGCCGCCGAAGTCGAGCTGGCTGTGCAGGCGCGTCACCGGCTGGTTGGCGACGAGGAAGCACGGCGCGCCGGGTTTCGGCATGTCGGTCTTGTCGAGCCAGACCGGATGGCCGGGGCAATCGGCATCGCCGTGCGCAGCGATCTTGGCTGAATAGATCTCGATGCGTCCGCTCGGCGTCGGCAGCGGATGATTGGCCGGATCCTCGCGAAAGCTGCGCAGCCGGCCACCGTCATCGGGCTGTTGCGGCACGACCAGGCTGCCGCGCCGCCAGAATTCGTCGAAATCAGGCGCCTCGAGGCCACGCGCTTGAAGCGAGGCGCGAGTCGGCTCGTACAGGTGTTCGAGCCACTGCCGCGACGTGCGCCCTTCGGTGAAAGGTTCGCGCGCACCCAGGCGCTCGGCGAGATCGGCAAAGATGTCGTAATCGTCACGCGCAAGGCCGAAGGGCTCGGCGATCTTGTGCATCGCGACCATCAGGGGATCGTTGGTCGAATAGCCGATGTCCTCGCGCTCCAGCGTCATCGTCGAGGGCAGCACGATGTCCGCGTGCCGCGCCGTCGCGGTCCAGGCGAGCTCGTGCACGACGAACGTATCAAGCTGCGCAAAAGCCTTGCGCAAGCGGTTGATGTCCTGGTGGTGATGGAAGGGATTGCCGCCGGCCCAGTAGACGAGGCGGATGTCCGGATAGGTACGCGTCTCGCCATTGTAGCGATAGGTCGTGCCGGGATTGAGCAGCATGTCGGCGATGCGCGCGACCGGAATGAAATCGCGCACGCCGTTGCGGCCCTGCCCCAGCGTCAGTCCCGGCACGTCGTTGACGCGGCGGCCATAATAGCCGATCGCGCCGAGCGAATAAGCATAGCCGCCACCGGGCAGGCCGATCTGGCCGAGCGCTGCTGCGAGCACCATGCCCATCCACACCGGCTGCTCGCCATGCTCGGCGCGCTGGAGCGAATGCGAAACGGTGATCAGCGCACGCTTTCCGGCGGCGCGACGCGCGAGCTCGCGGATCGCGTCCGCATCGACACCGCAAATCGCGGCGGCCCATTCGGCATGCTTGGCCTGCCCGTCGCTCTCGCCATTGAGATAGCGCAGGAACACGGGCCAGCCTTCGGTGTAGCGATCGAGGAAGGCCTGGTCGTGCAGGCCTTCGCTCACAAGTGTGTGGACGATGCCGAGCATCAGGGCGGTGTCGGTGCCGGGCAGGCACGTCATCCATTCGGCGCCGGCCTCGACGGGAAGATCGTCGCGCAGCGGGCTGACCAGGATGAACGCGCAGCCGCGCCGGCGCGCGGCTTCCATGGCGCCGCGCTCGACATGCTTGCTGATCGAGCCGCCGGCCACCATGGAGTTCTTCAGCGCCATGCCGCCGAACGCCAGCACGATGTCGGTGTTCTCGGCAATCTGCTCCCAGGTGACGTTGCGCTTGGTGATGTCCTCGTAGCCCGCAAGGATCTGCGGCAGCAGCACCGAGGATGCGCCCGAAGAGTAAGTGTTCACCGAGCGCACATAGCCGCCCATTGCGATGTTGAGGAAGCGATGCACCTGGCTCTGGGCGTGATGGAAGCGGCCCGCGCTCGACCAGCCGTAGGAGCCGCCGAACACGGCGCCGGGGCCGCGCGTGTCGCGGATGCGGCCGAGCTCGTCGCCGAGCAGATCGAGCGCCTTCTCCCAACTGACGGAGACGAACTCATCGCGGCCGCGGCGATCGTCCGGGCCAGGTCCGCGCTCGAGCCAGCCGCGGCGGATCGCCGGCTGGGCGATGCGCGCCTGATGACGCAGCGCGCCGGGGAAATTGCCGATGATGCCATTCGGATCGGGGTCGCCCGCATAGGCCCTGACCTCGAGCCCGGCTTCGCTCTGGCGCGCCGAAAACACGCCCCAATGCGAGGTGTGGGGCTTGAAGCCGTCAGACAGGTCGAGGCCGGGGTCGGGGAAGCCAATCGTATCGTCCATCATCTGATCCTTGTTCCGGTACGGCACGGGCCCAGCCGCTGCCGCGTCGATTCCGGTGGCAGTATACCGATCCGCATCCCGATGTCGTCGGGATCAGGGCCGTCGGAAACGCCGGGCTCCCGCGCGCAAGTACAGCTTGGTGACCGTCCGACCGCGCGACGAGCGGCGATTCTTAAGCCAATTTATTCTTTATTTTCAATATCTTGTTGAATGACCTTCGGGACGCCCCGGTCGCGAAATCTCTTCAAACGACATCGATATGGAAATGTGCGATATGCCGCCCATCCCCACAGCAACATCGGTCTCATCATGATCCAGCGCGTCTTGCCCTACGAAGGACTCCTCCACGAAGTGGTCGAGCATAATGGCGTGCTCTACATCGGCGGGATCGTCCCCGAGGACACCAGCCTCGATATGTCGGGCCAGGCCAACGACGTCCTCGGGCAGCTGGCGCGCCTGTTGAAGACGCTCGGCTCCGATCTCGCCAACGTCTTGCAGGTGACCATCTTCATGACCAACCTGAAGGAGAAGGCGGAGTTCAATGCGGCCTGGAAGGCGCACTTTGCGGAAGCTCACCTGCCGGCGCGCGCTGCGATCGGCGTGGCCGATCTCGGTCCGGGCGTCAAACTCGAGATGACTGCCATCGCGGCCCGGTAACCCCAGGCTCGAGGCGCTCACTTCCAGGCGATCGTGATCGCACTGATGTTGGAGGCGAGCTCAAGTCCGGCCTTCGGGCCTTGCAGCACGATCGTCACGCCCTTTTCGTTGCGCAGATGGGCGCCGTTGACGCCGCCGACGAGTGCGAAGCCGCCGCCGACGGAGCTATAGCTGCCGACGAAGTCGCCGACATCGCGAATGCCTGATGCCCGGCCATCAAATCTGCCGACGGTCGCACCGGCCGTGATGCCGACGCTCAAGCCGGAGACCTTGAAGGGATAGTTCCGACCACGGTAGTTCAGCACACCACTGCCGGTGCCGCCTCCGACCAGCAGGCCAGCCTTGACGAACCTCACCTGGACATGGCCGCTCGCTTGCGCGAACGACGGCGTGGCCGGCATCGCGAGCAGGAGCACCACGAGCGCCGTAAAGCCGATTGCGATCGCGCGCCGCATGCGTTCCGGTTTATGGCTTCGCGGCATCGACCTTCTTCCAGGTCTGGTCGGGATCGAACAGCGTGGTGCGCTCGGCGATGACCGCCGTGCGGTTGCCGAGGTCCTTCTGGTAGACGGTGCCGGCATGATTGACGAGAAAGGTCATCACGCCGGAATTGCCGTATTCGGCGGGCCAGGCGATCAGTCCGAAGCCCCCGATCATCTTGCCTTTGACGACGTAGTTGAGCGCGCCACCGGGCGCGTCGGAACCCTGGCCTTTCAGTATTCGGAAGTAGTAGCCGTGATAAGGCGCGGGTCCCTCGCCTGTGCCTTGCTTGTAGCCTTCGGCCGAGGCCTCCGCGACCAGCGCGCCGAGCGGGCTCGGATCACTGTCGTCACGCCAGAACAGGCCGTCCTTCTTGCCGGGCGTGGAAAGGAAGCGTTGCGCGTAGACACCGGCGCCCTCGCCGCGATCCTTGTCGGCGTATTCATTCTGGGCATCGACATAGGCGAGCGCGGTCTGGATCGCGTCGAGCTCGTTGCGGCCGATGCGGCGGCGAAGCACCTCGATCCGCCCCTCGTCGGTGTCGAACGCCCAGCCTGTCTTGGTGTTGAGCAGCGGAATCGGGAACGGGAAATCGTCCGGCCCCAGTATCAAGGTCGCGGTCTTGTTGCCCTCCGCCTTGATGCCGTGCTTGGCGTCGTACATCGACGTGAAGCGCTGACGGATGTCGTTGTCGGCGACCTCGTCACCGGACGAGACGATATCCTCGGCGGCCCTGCCGAGCACCTTCAGAATGTCGCCCGGCCCGCTTTTGACTGCGGCCGCGAGCGCGGCGGCCGCATCCTCCGGTGTCTTGTAGGATTGCTGTGCCTGTGCCGCCGAGCCAAGCATGGCGAGCGCCACCACGCCCGCCAGGATCGCGCGATGGAGCGATTTCAGGCCGATCATGGCGTCACCTCCGCAGGGATCTTCGCGCCGTCGGCGAGCCAATCGCGGTAGGTGCGGAATGTCAGGCCAAGCTTTTCATAATAGACGCGCAGATAACCATCGCTGCCGCGCGTCACGGCGTCAGGCATCACCTGCTCCACCTCCTGCGCCATCACGCCGACATAGGCCTTGTCGCTGCCGATGTAGCTGAAGCGATAATAGCCGAGGCCGTTAGAGAGATGGCCGAGCAGCGTGATGTCGTGCTTCAGCGCGATGTCGGAGCGCCGGCCACCGCCGCCACCGCCGCGGCCTCCTCCTCCGCCTCCACCACGGAAGCCGCCACCACCACCACCATGCATGGCCATTCCGCCGCCGCCGCCGCGCCCGGCATAGCCCCCGCCGCCACCACCGCGCGGCATGCTCGCCATGCTGGAGCGTCCGCGCGCCGATGCTGCGGCCGCCGCCCGACCGGAGGAGACGTTCATCGCGCCGCCGCGATTGCCGCCACCGCCACGATTGGCGGCAGCGCCGCCGCCGGCACGGTTGGCAGCCTTTGCACGATCACCACCGCCCTTACCTGCATTCTTGCCTGCATTCTTGGCGCGATCTCCACCACCCTTGGCACGATCTCCCGCGCCAGCGCGATCGCCGCCGCCGGGCCGGTCGCCGCGATTGCCGGCACGATCACCGCGATCACCAGCACGATCTCCTGCACGATCACCCGGACCGCCACGATCACCGGCACGGTCGCCGGCGCGATCTCCCGCCCGATCTCCCGCACCCTGGTTCGGACGCAGCACCTGGTTTCCATCGCGGCCGCGGAAGTCCATCCGGTCCGACGCGCCAGCCCTGATATTGTTGTTCCCGAAGTGCTGCTGAACATTGACGTTGTTGTAGCGCACCCCCTGGCGATGCGCCGGATTGTGCTGCCAGCCGTTGTTGATGTTGGTGGTGCGACGGTTGACGTAGACGTTGCGGTTACCCCAGTTGGCGCCGCCGCCCCAGTAATTGCCCCAGCGCCCGATCGCCCAGGCCGTGCCGAAGGCGAGGCCAGCAGCGACCACGCCAGCACCGATATAGGATGGATAGCCGAAATAATACGGCTGATAGTCCGCATAGGGCCAGGTGCCATAGACCGTCGCCGGATCGTAATAGGGGACGTACATCGTCTCCGGATCGGCCTGCTGGATGACGACGACCTGCCTGCCTTCCTGGCTCTGGACGCTGACCTTCTGCTGCTTGGTGGTGACCAGCTTCTTGTTGTCATAGGCCTTGTTGCGCAGACGCTGGATCGCATCCATCACGTCGGGCTGCTGCGCAAGAAAGGCATCGCCGAGCTTCTGGGTCCAGTCGAGCTTGTCGCTCATCATGGAGAGAACATCGGCCGTGCTTGCGAGCGCCTTGACGCTGTCGTCCCAGCCCTGCTTGTCGACCTCCGCCTTCAGCGCGTCGCCCTTCAGGCTCTTGTGGTCCTTCAGCCAACGGTCGGCCTGCACCACCTCGAGCGGATAGGTCGAGGCAGCCAGCAGATTGGCAAGCAGCTCATCGGGATAGAGTGCGATCGGCGCGACCAGGGCCTCGAGCTGCTCGGGCTTCAGAACCTCGGCGGCCGGTGCCGGCGGACTTGCCGGCTGCGCCTGCGTGCTCGGGGCCGCCGGCTTGTCGGCGGTCTGAGCAGTCGCGACGACCGGGATCGCAACCACGAGCGCAAGCGCCAACAGGGTCTTGCCGCAGCGAAACATGCCATCCTCCATCGAACTTTCCGACCACCAAGATCGGGCCGCGGTACTGGCGTTTATTGATCAAGATCAACCCGAAGGACGGCTTCGCCGCCTTGTTGCGGCGCGAGAGCAATGCCGGGCTGCCGGATCGCTCAACGTCCGCGCTAGTGGATGATCGGGAGCCTGATCGTGAACAGCGCGCCGCCCGACGGCTGGTTCTCGGCGGCTATGGTGCCGTGATGGGCCTCGACGATGGTCTTGACGATTGCAAGCCCCATACCCATGCCCTGAGGCTTGGTCGTGAAGAATGGATTGAAGATGTTCGCGAGGTCACCGACCGCAATGCCCGAACCGGTGTCGGCGATCCGGATCTCGGCGTGGCCTCTGGCGCGCCCGGTCGATACGCTGACCTCGCGCTTCTTCATGTCCGCGTCGGAGACCGCATCCAACGCATTGATGATCAGATTGAGAACGACCTGCTGCAGCTGCACGGGATCGCCCTTGACGTGCAGCTCCGCAGCGGCCGGCGCGTAAGCCAGCGTGATCCGGCGCCCGTCGGCGAGCGCTGTCACCAGACCAATTGCTTCCCGCACCGTGTCGTTCAGTTCGGTGTCCTTGATTTCAAACGGCCGCTTCTTCAGGACGCTGCGAAGCCTGCGGATGACCTCGGACGCCCGCTGATCGTCGCGCCTGATGTCGGCTAGAATCTGGCGAATCTCGTTGATGTCGGGTGAAGTGGCTTTGAGCATGAGCTCCGCCGTCTCGGCATTGGTCAGAATGGACCCGAGCGGCTGGTTCAGCTCGTGGGCAATCGACGTCGTCAACTCGCCGACGGCCGAGTACCGATTGGCGTGGGCGAGTTCGGTCAGGCGCTGTCGCGACTCGATCTCGGCCAATTGACGGCGATGGCGCTCGCTCAGAAGTCCGCCGATGAAGCCGGCCTGTATCAAAATCACGGCCGCGATCAGCAGCATCTGCCAATGATAGCGATCCCAGAGGGCCGGCTCACGAAACAGGATTTCGCTGCCCGGCGGCAGACTGCTCTCGCCGATCCCCCAGCGCTGCAACTCCCGCCAATCATATTTCGGCGGCCCGAATCCGATCGGCTCGTATTTGATACGGGCCGGCTTCTCGCCGCCGAGGATCCGGATCGCGGCACCGACGGTCTTCGAACTGGTTTCGGCGACGGAGTGCATGGGCCCGCCGACGCTGGCGTCGCCGAAGAAAGGTTCCTGATACGAGAAGATCGGCGCGTTCGCGACAGCATGCAGCCTGTGCAGGGCGATATCGCCCTCGTGGACAATGCCGCCAGCATCGACCAACATCAGCCCCCAGAACAGCGCGGAATGAGGCGGAAGCACCGATGCGCGCTTCAGGATCTCCTCAAACGGCAGGTCCGAGTACCAGACGAGGTCGAGCCGGCCTTCCAGCGGTTTCAACTCCCGCTTCACCTCGTCGATCCAGAATTTCTCGAGGGGCGAGGCACCGACCACAACGGCAACCGTTTTGATATCGGGCAAGAGCTTGAGAATGTTCTCGAAGGCCGCCACGAAATCATTGCGGACGGACACGACCACGTCATTGTCGGTGAGGTCGAGGCGGTTCACCAGTCGTTGTTCGACCACGGTCAGCACCGTCGGCGTTTCCGGAAAGAGCTTCGCACGGTATCTCTGCACGAACCGCGCCGCGGGTGCGCCGATGCTCAGCACGATGTCGGGCGGCCTGCCTTGGTAGAGCGAACCGAGATAATCGACGAAGGGCGCTTCGGGGCCCGGACTGTTGAAACGGGCGGTGAGCAGCGTGTGCTCCTGGACGTCGAGCGGCCAGGGCGATTGCCGCTCGAGCTCGGCCTTGATGCTCCGCGCATATTCACTCCAGGGGCGAAACTCGCGGCCGAAGGAGTGCAGGATCAGCACGCGCTTTGGCTCGCTGCGCGCAGCCGAGCCGGGCTCAGCGGCTCGCGCGGGCCCGGACAGCATGCACGCGGCGAGCAACAAGCCGAGACCCAACAGCGTGGCAGCAACCAGCCACTGCTTGACCGACGCCATGGTCATGCGCCCGTTCCCCTTCGCCTCAACCGCTCTCCGGCGCCTCCGGACCACAATTCTAGCGGCAAATGGGCCGCTTCGACAGTGCCGAGGACGCAGTCAAGCTGCACGCAGGACGGGGCGAAACGATCCGATCTGGCACGTCAGTGCCCGCTCAGCACCAGCGTCTGGATCGGCAGCAGCAACGCCTGTATGCGCAGCAGCAGGGCATGGACCAGGCCGACGCCGTCGACGACGTGCAGCGCGATCTTCCGGCTGGTCGGCGTGTCCTTGGCGGAAATCTCTTCGTGATTGCTGGTGTAGGCGTTGACGATGCAGCTCGAGCCCGGCGTCACGCCCTCGAGGCCGCCTTTGTAGAGCGGCTCCAGGAACACCAGGATCGTGCCGGGCCGAACGGCGTTCTGCGCTTCCAGCAACTGCTCGCCGGAGCGGAACTGGCCGGTGGCGATGTAGTCCTGCACCGTCGTGATCACCATCGGGATGATGACCCACGGCTTCGAGATGCAGGTCGCCTCCGCCACCATGCCGGTCTTCATCACCTGGGCCTCGATCTGACCGAAGCCGGCCTGAAGGACCGATCGGCCGGCCTCCGTCGGAATCAGGATTCCCGCCGGCCGCATCAACTGGTTGACGACGTCGCCGGGGCGCACAAGGAACTGCTCGACGCGCCCGTCGACGCCGGCGCGGACTAGTGTCTTGTCGAGATCGACCTGGGCCTGATCAAGCGTCGCCTCGGCACTCGCCTTCTGCGCTGGAAGCGAGGTCGAAACCTGCAAGGCCGCCGACTGCCGCGCGGCCGTCGCGGCATCGATGCCGGACTGGCGCTGGTCGACCAGCACCTGGAGCTTTTCGATATCGCGCTGCGGCACGATGCCGGGATTTCGGCGCTGCAGCTCGGTCTTGACGTCGAGCTCGTCCTTGGCCTGCTGGTAATTCGCCTTCGCTTCGCCGATCTGCGCCTCGGCCTTGGCCACGTCAGCTTGTGCCGTCTGCATGGCGGCATCGACTTCGGCAATCTTGCGCCTGGCGGTCTCAAACGCGGCCTGCTGCTTCGAGGCGTCGAGCGTGAACAGCACGTCGCCCTTCTTCACCGGCGCGCTGAAGCCGAACTTGACCTCGGCCACGCGGCCCGAGCCTTCGGGCAAGATCGGCACGGTACGGAAATAGAGCGTTGCGTTGGATGTCGACGGATGGAAATAGAAGATCATGGTGATCAGCGACACCGTCAGCATCAGGCAGCCGGTAATGCCCCAGCGCAGCTCGTACCAGATGGAGAAGAAGGTAATCTCCTTGCCAAAGCGCTTGCCCTGGACGTAGCGGCGGTAGAGATAGTCGGGCAGGATCGTCAGCAGCGAGCAGAACATCAGCTCAAACATGGCTGTGCTCCTTCTCCTTCGCGGGCCCCGGCTTTTCTGGAGGCGGCGTGTCGCCACCTGTCGGTCGTGGGCTGGCCTGCGTGGCCGCGTCGCTGTCTTCGGGCGTCGCATCCGCGATCTTCTCCACGGAATCGGCGATGCTGCGCAGCGGACCGCCGAAGTCGGGAATGTCGATCATGGCCAGCAGCAGGCCTGCGATCCAGAAGATGTGCATGTGCGTGAAGAGCGAGATCAGGCCGAGCACGGCTACGAATTCGAATTGCAGCTTCTGCGACTTGTGCGCCATTCGCTCGGGCAGGCTGTGCAGTTTCCAATAAAGAGTACCGACCCAGAGCACGGTGCCGATCAGGAAAATTCCCATCACGACCATCAGCGGATCCGCCCCGCTTCCCGGTGCGAGATAGAACGGTAGATGATGCGGGGCCATCGGATGAAGCTGATCGCTCAACGTTCTCTCCTCGTCAGGCGCGTTTCCACTTGAATGCGTCGAAAGCAGTGTCGGTATCGGGTGGCGCAATTGCTTGATTTGGATCAACGGGCCTGGAACGGCCCCACCTAGCCTCGCCTGAAAGTTGACGTGCAACAACAGGAGCCGCCTGCCATGCCCGGCATCGATGATCTCATCCCCAGCGCCACGCAGATCCGGAAAGAAGCAGCCCTCAAGGAGGCAGAGAAGGCCGACGAGTATGCGCGCCTTGCCGCCGCCGCCGAAGCCGAGAAACACGCCCTCATTGAACGCCTCAGCAAGCCTTCTGGCAAGACCGAGGACGAGAAGATCAAGCTCGCCTCGACGATCATCCAGCGTGCGGTGCGGAACGGCTTGACCGAAGTTCTGGTCTATCGCTTCCCCAACACGCTGTGCACCGACAAGGGCCGCGCCATCAATCAGATGGAAGCGGGCTGGGAGAACACCCTGACCGGGATTCCGAAGGAAATCTTCCAGCTCTGGAGCGATTACCTGAAACCGCGCGGCTATCGCATCGCCTATCAGATCATCGATTTTCCAGGCGGTGTGCCCGGCGACATCGGGGTGACCATTTCCTGGGGTGATTGAGCATGGCCAAGGACGCGCCCGTGGAGCGGATGAAGCGGAAGGACTATGAGAAGGAGCTCGAAAAACTCCAGGTCGAGTTGTGTCACCTTCAGGAATGGGTCAGAGCCCAGAAACTGAAGGTGATCATCATCTTCGAGGGGCGCGACGCGGCCGGCAAGGGCGGGACCATCAAGGCGCTGACCGAAAAGGTGAGCCCGCGCGTGTTCCGTGTCTGCGCCCTGCCCGCGCCCTCCGACCGGCAGAAATCCCAGCTGTTCCTGCAGCGCTATATCGAGCAATTCCCGGCCGGCGGTGAGATCGTGATATTCGACCGCAGCTGGTACAACCGCGCCGGCGTTGAGTACGTCATGGGCTTCTGCTCGCCGACCGAACACAAGCGCTTCCTGGAATTGTGTCCGCTGGTCGAGAAATTCGCCGTGGACGCCGGCATCGTCCTGATCAAGCTCTGGCTTGAGGTCGGGATGGAGGAGCAGGAGCTCCGCTTCAAGGCGCGTATCGAGGATCCGCTGCGGCAGTGGAAGCTGAGCCCGATGGACACCGAGTCGTTCGGACGCTGGTACGATTACTCGCGCGCGCGTGACACGATGTTCGAGGCGACCGACACGAAGCATGCACCGTGGCGACTGATCCGCTCCGACGACAAGCGGCGAGCGCGGCTCAACGTCATCTCGCACATCCTGAGAACGATCCCTTACAAGAAGGTCAAGCGGGAGAAGGTCAAGCTGCCGCCGCGGTCCGACAAGGGACGTTACAACGACCAGGCGAGCCTGCGCGGCCTGAAGTTCGTCGAGGAACGCTACTGAAACACGAAACGGGCTGCGATGACGCAGCCCGTTTAGCTTGAGCGCCCTGCCGGGCCTATTTCAGCCGGATCGTGACGCCGCCAACCGCAGCCGATACTTCCGCGCCGACCCTCGGTCCACTGAGCTGAAGGATCACGCCATTGCCGTTCTGCAACTGCACGGCTCCGGCTCCCGCGGCGACGGCGCCGCCGGCTCCGCCCGCCGCGTAAGAGCCTTCGATCGACTGCGGACCCCTCAGATTGAGGGCGCGGCCGACAAACTTGGTCGTCGAAGCTCCGATCGTGAAACCGACGCTCATGCCTGACACGGTGAAGGGATATTGTTTGCCCCTCAACACCAAAACACCCTCGCCGCCGCCGACGCCGACGATGAAGCCGCCCTTGGTGAAGACGACGGCAACCTGACCGGTCTCGGCACGCGACGGCGTGCTGAAGCCGGCCGCGGCGGCGAACGAGATGACCAAAGTGGCGCCGATGGCAAATTTCCTCATGATGTTCATTCCCCTTTTGGTTGTTGCAACGGACTATTGTGCCAGGATCATCGCGAAGTAGCCGAACACGGTGAGCAGGATGCCCGATACGGCATAGGCGACCGGGAAGCCGATCCAGGGCACGGAGCTCTGGATTTCGACCGCGGCTTCACGACACGGACCGGAATGCGACCGGGCGCCGGCAACGCCGCCCATCAGCACCGCCGGATTGATCTTGAAGAGGTGGAAGCCGATCGCCCAGACGATGAACGGCGGGATCGTGCAAGCGATGAAACCGGCGAGGAAGATCTTCAAGGCGACCGCACCGGTGAGCTGTGCCAGCAGACCGGCGCCGGCATTGACGCCGACGATCGCGACGAAGACCACGAGACCGAGATCCTCCAGCACATTGCGCGCCGCGTTCGGCGTGTTGCCGAAGAAGCGCAAGCGCGACACGATCGAGGACACGATGACGCCCGAGAGCAGGAGACCACCGGCGTTGCCGAGGCCGATCTTGGCGCCGAAGGCCGGGAATTCGATCATGCCGATCAGGAAGCCGATGATCATGCCGACCGCCAGCGTCAGCAGGTCGGTCGAGGTGTTGGTGCGCGCGATGCGCCCCCACATCTCGCCGAGATCGTTGACCGCGGACTTCAGACCGACCACGGAGACGATGTCCATTCGCTCCAGCTTGGTCTTGAGACCCGCCGGAATCTGGACGCCTCCACGCTCAACCTTGGTCACCTGCAACTGGCCGGCGATTGCGGTGTCGCGGAAGGACTCGAAGGTGCGTCCCACCATGTCCTTGTTGGTGACGAGGATGTCCGCCTGGTCCATGGGGATGCCGAGCGTCTTGGCGTCCGCAACCTCCGGACCGATCAGGCCCATTTTCTCCGTGAGATGCTCGGTCGCACCGCCCAGCGCGACGATGTCGCCCTTTTGCAAGACGAGGTCAGCATCGGCGCCTTGCGGCTCACCGTTCCGCCCAACATTGACGATGCGGTATTCCGGATTCACGGTACGGAATTTTGCGATGCTCATGCCGACCGTCGCGGGATTTTCCAGCCGGTAGGCCCGCAGGGCGAACTGGCGATAACCGGTCAGGCCGCCGCCCTCGAGATCCTTGACACCGAATTCCCGCTCATACTGCTTGGCGGCGGCCGTGGCGTCGACACCCCACCAGCGCGGCAGATATTTGCAGATCAGGATGATGCCGACGGTGCCCCAGATGTAAGTGATGCCGTAGGACAACGCGATCATCCCGGAGGCGTCCTCGGGCTTCATGCCCTCGGGCAGCTTGACGACACCGGAGGTGATGGCCTGCTCGGCCGAACCGATCGCAGCCGACATGGTCTGAGACCCCGCCAGCATGCCACCGGCGGCGCCGATCGGTAGCGCGAACAACTTCGTACAGATGACGACGAGCGCGAGGCCAAGAACACTCGACACCACGGCCAGGACGCAGAATTTCAGCCCGTCGCCCCTCAGGCTGTTGATGAAGGACGGACCGACGCGCAAGCCCACGCCGTACATGAAGAGATAGTAGAACAGGCTCTTGGCGAAATTGTTCAGCTCGAGCTTCACGCCATAAGTGGACGCCCAGACCGACAAGCCGGCGCCCACCACGATGGCACCGGCAACCATCCCGAGGCCATAGCCCTTGATGCTGGCTCGCCCGATATAGACGGCAAGACCAACGACGAAGAACAACAGCAGAAACGGATTCTGCTGCAGGAAGGTGAAAAAGCCTTGCATGTTCGTCCCCTTTTTACGAAGCGGCCTTCAGCTTCGGCTGCGCGCCGGGCTTGGGCTTGCCGATCTTCGCCAAGGCTTCGGCGCGTACGAGCTTCAGGCCTTCCTTGGCGTCGTAGCCATGGATCTCCTTCACATCGAGCTTGCGCATGAAGTCGATGGTCTCCTGGGTGATGACCTGACCCGGCACCATGATCGGGAAGCCCGGCGGATAGGGAATCACGAAGCTGGCGGAGACGAGGTCGGGGCCGGCTTTCAGGCGGCGGTCGATCTCGGGATCGGCGAGCCTGATATATTCGCATCCCGCCGCGTCGTAGGCCGCGTAGAATCCGCTGCGGATGTCACCCTCATTGGTCTTGCTGCCGGCATCGCCACGGAAGCTCTGGTGGAAGTGCGAGAAGTTCGGCAAATCAGGCACGTCAGTCATCAGGCTCTTCACCCGCGCCTCGAAGGTCTTCTTCGCGTTGGCACCGCCTTGGGCCAGGCCGCGATCCACCTCGCCCGCGATCTCGGCCAAAACCCTGACAAGATGCGCGACGTCGCTGCGGGTGTTGTTGATGTTGGACTGGAGCAGCACCGAATTGCGTGAGGTCTTGTTGACCTGGATGTTGTAGTCGTTCGCCAGGATGCCCTTGAACTGGGTGCCGTCGTAGCCGGCGGTGCCGCACACCAGTGTCATGCGGGTCGGATCGAGACAGAACTCGTCCTCGTCCAGGCTCTTCAGCGCGCTCGCCCAGTTCGCGCCGGCCGCCAGATAATCGGTGAACCCGCTTTGGCGATATTGCGCCGGCACCATGGCGTCGGCGCCGAGGATACGGAAATATTTCGAGATCAGCGGATTGGTGTTGACCGCGTGCCGGATGGCGAGCGCGATCTCGATCGCGTTGGCCACCAGCCCATACCCTTCCAGCTCCATCTGGCGCCGTGAGACGTCGAGGCTCGCGATCAACTGCTGGTTCGGACTCGTGGAGGCATGGGTAAAGACAGCCTCCTTGAACTGCTGCTCGACCGTGTGGAATTCGACGTCCTTGACCGAGAGCATCGAGCCCTGACGGATCGCCGACATCGACTTGTGGGTCGAATTGGTCTGATACACGCGCAAGCGGATCTGGCGCGGACCGGGGATCAGTCGGGTCTTGAGCAGCACCTCGTTCGAGGGATTCTTGCCGAGCGTGGCTTGTTGGGCTTCGTAAGCTGCGACCGATCTCGGATCGCGCATCCAGGCCTCGATCTCGTTGGCGGCCCCCATCGCGGTGCGCCGCCGCAGGAACGGCGAGAAGCGCGCAAAGCCGAACCAGGCCTCGTCCCACAGGAAGATCAGATCGGGCTTGATCGCGAGGCACTCCTCCATCACCCGGCGGGTGTTGTAGATGTGGCCGTCGAAGGTGCAGTTGGTCAGGTCCAGCAGCTTGACGCGATCGAGCCGGCCATCGGCCTTGGCGTTCAGCAAGGCCTGCTTGATGGTCTTCAGCGGCACGGCGCCGTACATCGAATATTCCGTCATCGGGAAGGCTTCGACATAGAGCGGCTGCGCGCCGGCCAGCACCATGCCGTAATGATGCGACTTGTGACAATTGCGGTCGACGATCGCGATGTCGCCCGGCGCGAGCAGCGCCTGCACCGCCATCTTGTTCGAGGTCGAGGTGCCGTTGGTGACGAAGAAGACGCGATCGGCGCCAAGCGCGCGTGCTGCCTTGTCCTGCGCCTTCTTGATGTTGCCGGTCGGCTCCAGCAGACTATCCAGGCCGCCGGTGGTCGCGCTGCTTTCGGCCAGGAACAGGTTCAGGCCGTAGAACTCGCCCATGTCGCGGATCCAGTCCGACTTGAAGACCGATTTGCCGCGCGCGATCGGCAGCGCATGGAACGTTCCGATCGGACGCTGTGCATATTTCTTCAGATTGTCGAAGAACGGCGTGTCGTAGCGATCCTGCACCCCTTCCAGGATCGAGAGATGCAGCTCGAGCAGTTCCTCGACCGAATAGAAGATGCGGCGGACGACATCGGCCTCGGGATTTCCGGCCATCGCCTCAACGTCGCGATTGGACATCAGATAGAGGTCGAGCTCGGGGCGGACCCGCTTGATGACGTGGGCAAGCCGCAGCGCCGAGGCATCGGACTCGTCGTTCAACCCGGCCGACGAGGTCATCGTACGGAGCACCGGCGCATCATGGCGTGAGCGCAGCGCAAAGCCCTCGTTGATGACGACGGCTGCGAGATTGGGATTCAGGATGGCGGCGCAGAAGGCATCTTCGAGGCTGCCGACGATGACCGGCTCATAGACGAATGGATCGACCGGCCGCCGCAGCTTGCGCCATTCGTTGGCGAGCGCGAGCCAATTGCCGGACGAGAGGCCGGTGACGATCAGTGTCTCGAAATAGGGACGACGCGCACCATGCTGCCCGGACATTTGCGGCACCAGATCGGGGGTGTCACCGTTGCCGTCGTCATTGGCGCTCCCGTCGCTGACATGTTGGCGAAACGACCTCGTCGTCAAGGCCTGCATCACCTCTGCATCGCAATACCGGGGCGTCAGACCGTTCGTTGCGCGGTGTTGGCTGAATCGTCGCCCAGGACGCTGTCGAGCGACCGCAGCCACTGGCCGCTGTCGGTTTTCTCCGCCAGCCCTTCGGCGCGCAGCAGGTCGCGCAGCTGCGCATGCGCGCCGACGATGCAGAAGATGACTTCGCGGGAGGCGAGTTCGTCGTAGAGCTCGTGCAGCATGCGCGCGCCGGCCAGATCGATATAAGGCGAGGCCGAAAGATCGCAGGCCACCAGCCGGATGCCTGGCGACCTCCGTAGCGCGATCAGGACCGTCTCCAGGATCGTCTCGGCATTGATGTAGAGCAGCGATGCTTCGGGGCGGAATGCGATGATTCCGGCCAGCGGTTCGACGTCCTCGTGCCTGGCGCTGTCGGAATAGCGGCCGCTGCCGGGCAATCGGCCAAGGAACGCGACATTCGGCCGCGAGGCGCGCGCCAGCAGCAGGAAGATCGATGCAATCGCTGCCAGTAGGACGCCCTGGAGGATGCCGAGCAGCAGCACGGATACCAAGGCAATCGCCGCCGCGTAGAAATCGATCCGGCTGACCCGCCACATCCGCAGCAGCGCACGCACGTCCACGAGCTTATAGACCGCGGCAAAGACGATGGCTGCGAGCACCGCCTTGGGCAGATTGGTCAGCAGCCCCGTGAAGAACAGAAGGCACAGCCCAAGCGTCACTGAGCAAATCACCAGCGCGAGCGGCGTCCGTGCGCCGGCGCTGTCGTTGACGGCCGATTGCGACAGGCCGCCTGCGACGGGATAGCCATGGCCAAAGGCGGCCGCGAGGTTCGCGGCGCCAAGACCCAAAAACTCCTGCCGCACGTCGAGGGGATAGCCGTGCCTGGCGGCAAAGCTGCGGGCGGCCGAAACCCCTTCGATATAGGCGAGCAGGACGCATCCGGCGGCGAGCGGGAAGAGATCGTCGAACTCCAGCAGCCCGAATGTCGGCGGCCCCGGTGTCGGCAACCCTTCCGGTATCTTCCCGGTGACGGGCACACCGAGCGCCGGAAGGCCGAACAGCGTCGCCACCACGATCGCAAGCGCCACGATCGTGATGCCGACCGGTTTGCCCGGCAGAAACCGTTCGCCAAGCAGGAGCAGCAGCAGCGCAACTGCGCCGATCCCCAGCACGAGGACATCGACATGCCCAAGTTGCCCTGCCAGCTTGATCGCGCGGTCGAAAAAGTTGTGGCCGCCGCCGGCGACCCCGAACAGGCTCGGCAACTGGCTCATGATGATGGTGAGCCCGGCACCAGCCTTGAAGCCAACCAGAATGCTGTCGCTGACAAGGCGGACGAGCACGCTGAGCTTGAACAGCCAGGCGATGAAGCACAGCACCGCCACCGCGAAGGCCGCCAGGCTTGCGATCTGCGCATAGCGCACCGCATCCCCGCCGGCCAGCGCGCCGACGGTACCGGCGATCATCAGCGAGATCGCCGAAGTCGGGCCGATCGCGAGCTGGCGTGACGACCCGAGCAGAGCGTAGCCGATGCCGCCGAGCATGTAGCCGTAGACACCGACCTGCGGTGCGAGACCGGCGAGCGCCGCATAAGCCAGCGAGACCGGGATGGCGTAAGCGGCGAGCGTCACACCGGCGACGGCGTCGAAGGGCAACCATTCGCGCCGGTAGCCGGCAAGCCAGGAGGCCGGAGGAAAGAACCGGGTCCATCCGGGTTCGGACGGCGCGCTCACCGCACCACCTCGTGATGCGGCACCTCGCACCGCAACAGCACGATCAGCAGCACGATCACGGGAACGCCGAGCGCGAGATCCGGGATGCCTTTGGTGGCAAGGGCCCCGACAGCGGCGCCAAGGCCGAACACCGCGCACAGGCCGACGAAGATGCCCGAACGGCGCAGCGTTCGCGGCGGCGCGCCCCCGGACGCAGCCGCGAAAATGTTTTCGATCGCCTGGCGCATGTTGCCGGTGATCATCACCGTGCTACAGACCACACCCTCGACCTTTGTGAAGATCGCGGTCTGCATCGCGGCAACGAGCGAAATGCCGAGCGTACCGGCGATATCCGGCAGCCGATTGTGCAGAATGCCGATCGCGATCAAGAGCAGAATCTCGATCAGCGTGCTGATCGCGCTGGCCCGTTCGCCGGCAGCGCGGCGCAGCCAGGCGGCGATCACGATGCCAACCGCGAAGGCCAGCATCGGCGGCACGAAGTGAAACGCCTTCGCCCAGTTGCCGGCGGTCGCATAGACCCAGAGAAAGATCAGGTTGGCGGTCTGGGCATTGGCCATCACGCCGTGGATGATCCAGGTATAGGCATCGATATAGCCGCCGGCGAAGGCGAGCAGCAGGACGATCTCGACCGTCTCATCGCGGCGCACCGCATCGGCTACGACATCCAGAGTGCTCATGCTGACAAAGCGGGCCGTCGCAGGTTCTGCATGCGCGCATAGGCGGCGCCCTGCCGCCGGCAAGGCTTGATCTGGATCAAGCAATCTCCCCTCCCCGCAAATCAAATCGGCCAAAGCACCGGGGGAATTGCGACCATGGAAACCGTCAGGTGGATCATCTCCACCGCTCCGGAAATCTTCCTGCTGCTGGCCATTGCAATCGGCTCCCTCCTCGGCCGGATCAAGATTCGCGGCTTCTCGATCGGAACGACCGCCTGCGTGCTGATCGTCGCCGTCCTGATCGGGCAACTCGGAAGCTTCGCTTTTCCGCCGATCCTCAGAGCCATCCTGTTCAGCCTCTTCGTATTCACCATAGGCTACCGCTCCGGCCCGGAATTCTTTGCTTCCTTGAGCTTTCGGACCCTGGCGCAGGTTGTCCTGGCGCTGGTGATCGGAGCCACCGGCCTCGTCATCGTGCTCGTCTTCGCTCATGTCTTCGAGCTCGATACCGGAACTGCGGCGGGGCTGACCGCCGGCGCGCTGACCCAGTCCTCGGTGATCGGCACCGCGTCGGGCGCGCTGGCGCAACTCGGCCTGCCGAAGGCGGCGCTGGAGCAGCAGGAGGCCAATATCGCGGCCGGCTATGCCGTGACCTACGTGCTCGGCTACATCCTGACGCTGTTGTTCGTCCCGTTCGTCGCGCCCATCCTGATGCGGGTCGATCTCAAGGCGGAGGCTGCGAAGCTCGAAGCCGAGCTGGCCGACGGCGCGCCACCGAAAACCGAAAACCTGTCCTATCGCAAGTTCCAGGCGCGCGCCTATCGCGTCTCGACCGCCGCTGGCTCCACGATCGCGGCGATCGAAGCCGAGATCGGCAGCCGCACCGTCGTGGAGCGGATCGTGCGCGCCGGAGCAGACATCAAGCCGCAGCATGACACCCGGCTCGAAGCCGGCGACGATGTCGTGATTGCCGGCCCCACCACGGCAATCGTGGCGGCCAAGCCCCTTCTCGGCGTCGAAATCGACGCCGGCGAACTCCTGCGCAACTTGCCCGGCAACGTGACCGAGGTCCTCGTGGAAAACCGCAAGCTGCACGGCCGTTCGATCCGGGACATCGCCGAGCGGCTCGGCGACGATACGCGCGGCGTGTTCCTGCGCTCTCTGACCCGCATGGGCCGCGAGGTGCCGCTCGGCCCCGACACGCGCGTCTACATCGGCGACGTCATGACGCTGGTCGGCAGCACCGGCAATATCGCGCGGGCGACAACGCAGGTCGGACACGCCCTCAACGCGTCCGACCGGACCGATATTGCTTTCCTCACTGCAGGCATTGCCGTCGGTCTGTTGGCCGGCCTCGCAAGCTTCAAAGTCGGTGCCGTCGCGCTGACGCTCGGCGGCGGAGGTGGCGCGCTGATCTCCGGCCTCGTCTGCGGCTGGCTGCGGTCGCGAAACCCGACCATGGGCGCGCTGCCGCCGGCGGCGCAACAGACGCTGAGCGATCTGGGGCTTGGCGGCTTCATCGCGGCGATCGGGCTCGGCAACGGCCTCGCCGCCTGGACAGCCATTCAGGCGCACGGCCTCCTGCTGGTCGGCATGGGCATCGTCGTCACGCTGATCCCGCTGACGGCCGGGACCCTGTTCGCCCGCTACGTGCTCCGCATGAACCCGGTCGTGACCTGCGGCGCGCTCGCCGGCGCCATGACGGTCGACGCCGCCGTGACAGGCGCGTGCGACGTCGCCGAGAGCAAGACGCCGGTGCTCGGTGTCGCCGTGCCCTACGCGGTCGGCAACGTGTTGCTGACGGTGCTGGGCCCGATCGTCGTTGCCGCTACGTATACGGGGTGAAGGAGATCGCGATGCGCTCGCTTCTGGCTGTAACGCTCCGATCCCTGGCGACTACCCTGCTCGTTCTGGCCTCGCTCTCCGCCCCGACGCGGGCTGAGGACGAGGTCCGAATCCAGGAGGAGATCTGGGCCTTGCCACTGCCGTTGCCGATGTTCGCCTATCTGGTGCGCCCGGTCGGCGACGGCCCTTTCCCTCTGGTGATCATGAACCACGGCGTCTCTCTCAATCCGGCCGACCGGAGCTTCTTTCCGCTGGTGGAATTCCGCGACGCTGCGAAGTGGTTCGCCAAGCGCGGCTATCTCGTGGTCGCACCGGTCGGCAGCGGCTATGGCGCCGCGGCCATCGACATTCCCGAGCGCGCGCTCTATGGGCCATTCTTTTCCAAGGTCGGAAAGTGTACGAACCCCAACTTCCATGATGCGGGCCTCGCAGTCGCCAAGGTCGATCTCTGGATCATCGACTACATGGCCGCCGAGAAACGGATCATTCCAAAGGACGTAATCGTGGTCGGCCAGTCCGCCGGAGGCTGGGCTTCCATCGCCTTGTCCAGCGTGAACCCACCACAGGTGAAGGCCATCATCACCTTTGCCGCCGGCCGCGGCGGGCGGGTCGGCGGCAAGCCGAACAACAATTGCGCACCCGACAAGCTGGTCGAGGCGACCGCGGATTTCGGCAGCACGTCGCGGGTGCCGATGCTGTGGATCTACATCGAGAACGACACGTTTTTCGGCCCCGACCTGTCGAAGCGCATGCATGCAGCATTCACGGCGGCTGGCGGCCGCGCCGAATATCATCTGATGCCGCCATTCGGCAACGAGGGCCATTTCTTCATCGGCTCGCCGGACGCGATCCCGCTGTGGTCGCCGCTGGTGGCGAAGTTCCTCGACGCGCAGAAATAGAGTTCAGGTTCGGAGGCACATCATGCCAAGTCCTCGCAATTGTCTCTCCGGCCTGCTGGTCGTCGCGGTCGCCGGAAGCGCGACATGTGCCGGCATCGCCGCGCCGAAATCCGCGCAGGCCGATAAACCCGCCGAGGTCGCGACGCGCGGCCAGCGCGAGGCAAAGGACATCGTCTACGGAGACTGGCAGAAGCTCTGCTTCAAGGCAGGCGGTGCGCCGACGTTGTGCCGGACCTCAATCACCGGCAAGTTTCCAACCGGCCAAACGGCCGTGCGCGTGGACCTGATCGAGCGCGAGGGTACTCCTTCGGCGCGGCTGCAGCTCTTCGTGCCCGTCGGCATGTACCTGCAACAGCCGGCGAAGCTGACCGTCGACCAGGGCAGCCCTCTCCGCATCCCCTACAGCTGGTGCCTGACCAACGCCTGCATTGCGGCCGACGTCGCGCCTCCCGCGATCATCAAGGAGATGGAGGCAGGGAAGACACTTGCCCTCGAGGTCGTCGATTCAAACCTTCTGGCATTGACGACCTCGGTGCCGCTGGCGCAGTTCGCGTCCGTCCACAAGGGCGCACCGGCCAGGACGCTGGAGCAATATGTCGACGAATGAGCGGCCATGCTGCGTTACGCAGCCGACGCACGCGCCACCGACTCGATCAGGGACTGCGCCGTGAATGGCTTGACCAGATAGGCAATGCATCCGGACGCGACCGCCGCCGCGCGGTTCGCCGAGCTGTCATTTCCGGTGATGTAGATCACCGGTGCGGTGACACCCTCCTCGGCCAGTTGCCGGCGCAGGTCGATGCCGGACCTTCCGTTCAGGTCGATATCGAGAACGATGCAGATCGCCTTGTCGAAGCTGCCGTGATGGAGCAAGGCTCCAGCAGAGTCGAAGAGCGTCGCGGCAAAGCCATGCTCGCGGAGCAGTCTGTTCACGCTGGTCCGGATGGACGGATCGTCATCGACGACAAAAACAGAGTCACGCTCTGGCAAGGAAGTGCCCCTTCGAGACGAATGACTGATCACGGCGGCGCCGGCGCCATATTTGCCTGGGCTACTTGCGTGTCAGGCAAAGCGCCGCATTCGCCGCCCTGCATGGCAGCACCGCACCAACGAATTTCATATTGTCTCTTGGGGAAGTCACACCGCGGGAACTGTGCCGTGACGACAAATCAGCTAATCGTCGCTCGTATCGAGCATTCCAAGCCGTTCCGCGATCGAAACGAGCTCCGCCAGCGAACGAACCTGCATCTTCTCCATCACCTGGTGGCGGTGCGCCTTCACGGTGCGCTCGGTGGTTCCAAGCTCATGCGCGATCTGCTTGTTGATCCTGCCGCGGACGATGAGATCGAACACCTGACGCTCGCGATGCGTCAATGCGGCGAGGTGAATGCGGAAGGTCTCGAGCCTTCCGCGATGCGCCTGCGCGGTGTGCTGGCGCACCATCGCGCGCTCAATCGCAGCGATCAACTGCTCGGAGGATACCGGCTTGGTCAGGAAATCCTCCGCGCCGGCCTTGATGGCCTGCACCGTGGTTGGCGTGTCGGCGTGTCCGGTCAGGAATATGATTGGCAGCGTCGAGCCCGCCGCGACCAAGCGGGTCTGCAAGTCGGGGCCGCTCAGCCCCGGTATCCACACGTCGAGCAGGATGCATCCCGGCTGCGCGTCATCAGGCGCCGCATCCAGTAAATCCTGCGCCGATGCGTAGGTCGCAACGTCGTAGCCCGCGAGCTTCAACCGGCGCGCGATCGCCGTCCGGAAGGAATCGTCGTCGTCCACCACGTGAACAAGGCCGGGCACGCATCACCTCTTGCTGAATTCCGACAGCTTCTCAATCCGCGCAACAACCTCCCAACAGGCGTCCACGCTGTCCCTTGGTACAATGAACCTTGGGACAATGGATGAGAATGCCGCCTTAGTCGTAAATCAACTTCGACGGGAGTGGGACGGCGCGGCGCATTCCCAGCGGCGAGACTTTTCGTCTGACAGACCAATTCGGCGATGAGCTGAGGAGTTGGCCTATGTTCGTTCGCATTACAGCGGATTCGACGCCGCGTCCCAACTCCCTTCGTGACCTCGGCATGACCAGCGATTCAAATGCGCTCGTCAGTTTAAGCCAATTTACCTATAAAAAAGGCAGCGAAATCTACGGGGAGAGAGAGCCCGCCGAATATGTCTATCAGGTGACGTCCGGTGCGGTGCGAAGCTACAAGCTGCTGTCGGACGGCCGCAGGCAGATTGGCGCCTTTCACCTCGCCGGCGACATTTTTGGCCTGGAGAACGGCAACGAGCACCGCTTCACCACGGAAGCGATCGTCGACACAACGGTGCGCCTGGTCAGACGGCAAAGCCTCGAAATGGTGGCCGAAAGCGATGCGATGGTCGCCAGAAACCTCCTCAGCATGACCACGAACAACCTCCAGCATGCGGAGGACCACATGCTGCTGCTGGGACGCAAGACCTCGCTGGAGCGGGTCGCGGCGTTCCTGCTCGAGATGGACGGGCGGTTGACGGCGTCCGGCGTCATGGCGCTGCCGATGTCGCGGCGCGATATCGCCGATTACCTCGGCCTGACGCTGGAGACGGTGTCCCGCGCGCTGTCACGGCTCCATGAGCTCGGCGCCCTCGGCTTCGTCGGTAACACCCAGCGTCAGATCGTGCTGCTGGATCGGCACCAGCTTGCAAGCCTCGACCTGCAGCCTTGAGCGGGCCGACACCGGCGAATGGCACAAACTGCACATCACACCGGTACCGTCCGATGCTAGCCTCTTCCGATGTGGAACGAGACCGCATTTCGGATCGCAGTCGTTTTGTTCGGGACGCTGCCGGTGGCGTTCACGGCCATGATCCTTTTCCTGGGGTGAGTTCGGCTCTGACCGAAGCCTCCATCGGTATCAGGATCATTTAAGGCCAGGCGCCTGGGTTACGCCGAGGTGCTCGAGAGTCTTGCGCAAGACCTCGAACAGGATGGCGGCCGACCAGCCGAACAGCAGGACACCATTCATGGCCGTCAACGGGCCGATGAGGCGCCATTCGCGCACCGGCGTGATATCGCCGTAGCCAAGCGTGGTGTAGTTGACGAAGGCGAAATAGAGCGCATCACTGCCCGGTGCGGCGGCCTGAACGACTTCATACATCAGAGCCCACACCAGAACCTCCAGCGTATGCGCGACCTGCAACACCACGGCTGTCGCGACCATGACACCCATCAGATGCACTCTTGGTCGCCTGGTTTGCCGCAAGCCCGCGCCGCGAGCGATCCCGACGGCGACGATGGTCACCAGCGCATGGATTCCGATATTGATCACGCTGACCAGCGTACCGACGAGGAATTGAAGAAGCATCGAGCGCCGCCAATCCTTTTCAGCTTTCCGGGAAGCTGCCTCAACGTGGCGACGGCCCGTTCAACAAGAGCGCCAACGTGTGCCGCGCGATGGTCAATTCATCGTCGGACGGGAGCACATACAGAGGGATACGACTATCGCGGCGCGAGATCAGCCGTGCGTTATGGGCGTTGGCCTTAGCATCCAGTATAGCACCCAGCCAGCTCAGCCTTTCGGCGATGCGCGCGCGGATCGCGGTCGAGCCTTGGCCGATCGCGCCGGTGAAAACAAAGGCGTCAAGCCCCTCCAGCGCGGCCGCGAGCAGGCCGGCGTTGAGGCCGGCGCAGTAGGCGAGGTGCTCGACGGCCTGTTCTGCTCGCAGAAAACGAGCCGCCGCACCGTCGTCACCCGGATTGGTGAACAGAAATGTGTCGCCGGGATCGATTTCGCCTGCGGAATAGTCCGGCGGCGATGCGCCAAAAGCATAGAATCCATTCGTGCTTTCGACGCTGCGGCCTTCCTTCAGCGCGCACATCGAGCTGGTGTCGCCGAGGCACGCAACGATCACGCGGCGTGTGGCAATCTCGGGGGCCTCAAGCGTCAGAGTTCGTGCGATCGACTCGTAGCAAAGACCGTGAGCCCCGTAACGCCTTACGTCACCTGCGCAGAGTTGATGCGCAATAGGATCGCTGCCGCTCTCCACGACCTTGCCAAGATGGAATGCAGTATCGAAGCAGGCGACTTGCGGTAGCGCCGGATGATTGGCCTGCATGATACGGATTGGCGCAAGATTATACGGTTGAAGCAGCGGCGCGAGTGCAATCAGCCGTTCCAGACGCGCCATCACGGCGTCATCGATCAGGGCCGGCCGGGCGTCATCCGGTCCTCCCTGAGCGACGCGATGCCCCACGGCCAACGGCTGGATTCCCAATTCGTCCCGCAGCCAGCTATCGACAACCGCGCATGCCGCCGGGATGTCATCGACGTCGTCGTTCTGATAGGTGCGGTGCGCCAACGGATCGCCGTTCGCTCTGCTCGCCCTGAGGCGCGGATGGCGGCCGAGCCCGTCAAGCCGTCCCTTGATTTGCCGTTCCAGCCTCCCCTCGCCTCGTACGGAGAAGAGCTGGAAGTTCACGCTTCCTGCATTCGCATCGATGGCAAGGATCGCATCCATGGCGATCAGTCGACGGCCGTCATCGCCGGCGACGTTTGCCCGAATGTGCAATCCCGCTGCGACGTTTGATGGGCCATCGACATGCCTGAGGTCAGATCTGCCTACGCCCAATCAAGGCGCACCGGGAGTCGAGAGGATTGACTTAGGTCAAAGGTGATGCGCGCGAAGATTCAGGTCTCTTCCGGCCTTTTCGGCGCAGCGGCGCGGTCGTTCCGGATCCAGGCCGCCGAGAGTTCCCAGGCGACCGACAGGATGATCGGCCCGATGAAGAGGCCGATGATTCCGTGCGCGAGCGTTCCGCCGATCACCCCGATCAGGATCACGATCGTCGGCGTGGTCAGGCCGCGCCCCATGACGATGGGTTTCAGGATGTTGTCGAGGATGCCGACGGCGCCGAGGAAGACGGTCAGGAGCACCGCCGTGGTCACGTCCTTGTCCATCCAGATCCAGACGACCACGGGGAAGAGAACGAGAAAGGGGCCGATCTGCACGATCGACAGCAACAGGACGAGGAATGCCAGCAGGCCGGCACTCGGGGCGCCTGCGAGCTTGAAGCCGATTCCGGCCAGTAGCGACTGCACGATTGCGACACCGATGATGCCCTGCGACACCGCGCGGATGGTCGCGCCGGCGAGCTCCAGAAAATGCTCGCTCTGCTCCGGTACGACCCGGAACAGGAAGCCGCGCACCGCGTCGACGAGCTGCGGACCGTAGGGAAAGAGGAAGCCGGCGACGAATACCGACAGCAGGAACTGGAGCGTGCCGACACCGGCATCACCGGCGAGCGACAGCATCATCCCGGCAAGCGGTTTCAGATACGGCATCACCTCGCTCAGCGCCGCGCGAATATTGCTGTTGGCCTGGGTCCAGAGATCGTAGAGCTGGGGGCCGATCAGCGGCCAGCTCTTGATCTGTTCGGGCGCCTCCGTAAGCGTGAGATCGCCGCTGCTGATCTGGCCCGCGAGATCCTTGATCCCGTCGACTGCGCTCATGCCGAGCCAGGCCGCAGGACCAATGACGATGCCCAGCGTAACCAGCGTGAGAATGGACGCGGCGGTGCGCGGGCGGCCCCCGAGGCGCTTGGCAAGCCAGCCGAAGCCTGGATAGAACGCCACCGCGAGCACCGCACTCCAGGCCAAGATTGGCACGAAGGG
The DNA here is from genome assembly GCF_040547805.1 of Bradyrhizobium sp. LA6.1. Classification (NCBI taxonomy): domain Bacteria; kingdom Pseudomonadati; phylum Pseudomonadota; class Alphaproteobacteria; order Hyphomicrobiales; family Nitrobacteraceae; genus Bradyrhizobium; species Bradyrhizobium sp. LA6.1. Next base: position 55,196 of record NZ_JBEPQK010000022.1, read on the forward strand.
GCGGATGATGAGGAAAGTCCACAGGATCAGCAGCGCCAGCAATCCGAGCCGGATCACGAGCTGGATGACTCCGTCGATAGACCGATGCTGGCGAAGAGTGTTCAAGGCCTGTGTCCGGGCAGCGCTCCTGCTGGAAGCCTAGCGGCCCCTATCCCACGGCGGGCTTGATACAGATCAATGGCGCGCCCAATGCTCGCGCCAATACACGCTAGTCTACGACGAGCACGTCATCGACCTGTGTCATCGGATCTGCGCGCTGCAGCGCTCGGACGAGATCGGCTTTGGTCTGCCGCCTGAAATCAAACAGCCCTAGGCCACGCCGCGGAGTCCCCCAGCGGAACAGGCTCGTCTTCCATCTAGTGCCTGGGATTGAGGGCATCATTCAGGCCGTCACCCATCAGGTTGAAGCCGATGACGAGCGCAATGATCGCGAGGCCGGGCCAGAAGGCCATCCATGGCGCCTCGCCGAGAAATTGCCTGGCAACGTCAAGCATGGCGCCCCATGAGGGGGCCGGAGGAAGCTGGCCAAGCCCCAGAAAGGCCAGGCTCGCCTCGGCGAGAACTGCAATCGCCATGGTCAGCGTCGCCTGCACAATCGTCGGCGCAAGCACGTTCGGCAGCACCTGTCCGGTCAGGATGGCGAGATGGCCGAGGCCCTGGGACCGGGCCGCGGCGATGTAATCCTCGGTGCAGACAACCAGCGTCTCGGCACGCGCGACACGAACGAACACCGGCACGGCGGAAATGCCGATGGCAATCATCGCATTTTGCAGGCTGGGGCCCAGGAACGCGGCGAGCGCAATCGCCAGCACCAGAAAGGGGCAAGCGAGCAGCGCATCGGCGAAGCGCGAAATCACCATGTCGGTGAGGCCGCCGAAATAGCCCGCCATGAGACCAAACGGAAGGCCGATCAGCACCGCGACCGTCACGGAGACGATGCCGGCGGAAAGCGAGGCTTGCGTGCCGAAGATCACGCGCGACAGCACGTCCCGACCGAGATCGTCGGTGCCGAACCAATGTGCCGCACCGGGTGCCGCGCGAATCGCCATCCAGTCCGGCGAGTTTGGATCGTACGGCGCAATCCACGAGGCAAACACCGCCAGCACGACGAAGAACAGGATGATCGTGGCCCCGATGACGGCGGATGGTTCGCGCAACAGGCGACGAATTTCCGAAGGAGCGGCGGCGCGTGCCTGACTTGCGACCGGCACCGTCTCAATCGAGCTCATGATCTGAGCCTCGGATTGAGCAGCACATACGCCACGTCGGCAATCAGGCTCATCAGGAGGAATACGGCTGCTGTGCAGAGCACGACCGCCTGAACCACGGCATAATCGCGGCTGAACACGCCGTCGACGACCATCTTGCCGAACCCCGGGATGGAAAAGACCTGCTCCGTCAACACCGCGCCGGCCAGCAATTCGCCAAATTGCAGTGTGCCCAGCGTGACCACGGGGATCAGCGCGTTCGGCAGCGCATGACGCAGCACGATGGTGCTTTCGCGGACACCCTTCGCGCGGGCGGTGCGCACGTAGTCCTGCTTCATCGCCTCGATCATCGCGCCGCGGACATGGCGCATCATGATCGCAGCGGTGCCGGTGCCGAGCACCAAAGCGGGCATCAGCATCGAAAGCAGGTTGCCTCCCACGCTCTCGGACGGCGGAACGAAACCTCCGGCCGGAAGCCAGCCGAGATTCACCGAGAACAGAAGGATCAGCATGATCCCCAGCCAGAAATGCGGGATCGACAGTCCGGCAAGCCCGAACAGACTGGCGCCGTAGTCGAAGGGCGTCCCGCGCCCCAGCGCCGCGAAGATCCCGATCGGCAACCCGACGAGCAGCGCGACCAGCATCGACAGCATCGCGAGCTCAGCGGTCACCGGCAATTTTTCCGCCAGCATGGTGCCGATCGGCAATCGGGTGCGTACCGACGTACCGAAGTCACCGTGCACCAGGGCTTTCAGCCAGACGGCGTATTGCACCGGGATCGGATCATTGAAGCGATACTTCTGCCGAAGATATTCAACGACTTCGGGATTACGCTCTTCTCCGGCGAGCGCCAGCGCAGGATCGCCGGGCAGCAGTTTCTGCAGACCGAACACCATCATCGACACCAGCAACAGGGTCGGCAGCAGGACGGCAAGCCGGCGCAGAAGCAAGCTCTTCATCGGGGCAGACTGGTCCTCACCAGGGCGAGCGCATCGGCGGGCGCGAGGCGTTGCGCATCAATTCACAGGCCTGACACCGACCAGACGCAACAGACCGTCCGGCACCATGACGATGCCGCCGACCGATTTGCGGGCCGCAAAGAACCAGTTCGGGTGATGGAGGGGAATCGACGAGAGCGCCGTCAGGTAAATGTCCGTCGCTTTGGCGTAGAGTGCCTTGCGCTTGGCTTCGTCAGCCTCGCCCCGAGCCTGGTTCAGGATCGCATCGAGATCCTTGTTGCAGTACTTGTTGACGTTCTGGGAGCCCGCGCAACTGAAAAAGGCGACCAGCGTCGGGTCCGGGTCAGCGCGGCCGCTCCAGTTGCCGATATAGGCTTCGAAATTGCCGTTCATGTAGCGCTCGATGGCAGTGGTCGTTTCCATGGGCAGCAGCTTGACGTCGAAACCGGCCTCGCCCGCCATCGACTGTATGATCTGTGCGACCCGGGAATCGCCGGCCGTATTCTCGTACTGGATCTCGACCGGCACGCGAGTCATTCCGGCGGCGGCAATCATTGCCTTGGCCTTGGCAACATCGCGAGCCGGCGCCTTGCGCGCGCTATCGTAGAACGGAGATGACGGCGGGATCATCTGGTTATCCGCCAGGAACTCGCCGTTGAAGGCAACGCGGTTGATGACATTGCGATCGATCGCCAGCTCAAAGGCCTGACGCAGCGTCGAGTTCTTGCCGAGTGGCGTATCGGCCTTCGCGCCCGCGCCGACATTGAACATCAGATGCGAGACGGCAAGTCCCTGGCCGGAATGCAGGGCGAGGTTGGGATCGTCGCGTACAGTCTTGAGATCGGTCGGCGCGATACGCTCCGCGAGATCGAGATCGCCCGCCCGGACGCGTGACAATCGCACGGTCGAGTCGGGAACGTAGTAGTAGACGACCTCGTCATAGCCGACCCGTGCAGCGTCCCAGTAGCCGGGATATTTCTTGACCCGAATGAGGTCGCGCGACTTGCGCTCGGCAAATTGATACGGACCGGCACAGACCGGCGCGGCTGCAAATTCCCCGGCTTTCTCCGTGGCGGCCTTGGGCGAGACCATCATGCCGGCACGATCGCTGAGATTGGCAAGCAGCGGCACGAACGGCTCCGACAGGTTGAACTTCACCTTGTCCGCGGCAAGCGCTTCGACGCTCGCGACCGGCGCCAGCTCGGCCTTGCGCTTGGAATCCGGCATGGACTTCATGCGCTCGATATTGAACTTGACTGCCGCTGCATCGAACGCGGTGCCATCGTGGAACGTGACGTTCTTGCGCAGCGTAAACGTGATCGACTTGCCGTCCGCGGACCACTCCCATGCCTCCGCCAGCTGCGGCACGATCTTGAGGTCGGGGGAGATATCGACAAGCTTGTCGCACAGCGCCGCAAACACGAAGCGGCCGGAGTAAGTGCCGCTGAGTGCCGGGTCGAGCGCATCGGGATCGTCCTGAATGCCGACCCGCAATGTCGCGGCACTCGCCGAGACAAGGCCCGATGCGATCATCAGAATTGCCGCCAACGCCGTGCCCGTCCGCTTCATACGGAATTCCTTTCGTCGCACGCCTATCCCAAGGCTTCCAAGGCTCTGCTGTTGAAGGTCAAGACAAGCACGACTGAACCTATTTGTAAATGTCTCGAACAAATCATGGAACTAAATTACAATACGTCGCTTTCGAGAGCGCAAAATCCTCGCACCGCACCCCTTGACGACAGATCACGCGAGGTATTAGTTCGGTATGTTGACTAATTGGATTGAGGCCCATGCCAGACGCCCCCTCATCGCCCGTTGCGCGACAGCAATCCGTGCGCCTTGTGGTAGAGCGCCTGCTGCGCGATCGCTCGGTATCGCGCGCCGAAATCGCCCGCAGCACGGGCCTGTCCAAGCAGACCATCTCCGAAGTGATGCGTGATCTCGAGCGCGACGGCTGGGTCCATGAGGACGGTCAAATCCAGGGCAGCGTGGGGAGAAGCGCCGTCACCTATGCGCTCCGGCCGGATGCCGCCTTCGTGTTGGGTATCGACCTTGGCGGCACGAAACTGCACGTCGCACTTGCCGATCTGCACGGTGAGATCGTCGCCGAGAGCATCGAACCGACATCCTGCGACGGCGGCGCCGCCGTGGTCGCACAGATCGATCGCATGAAGGATGCCCTGCTTCAGCGTGCGTCCGTATCGGCGCAACGTTTGCGCGGCGGCGTGATGGGAAGTCCGGGGATGGTTGACCCAGCGTCGGGCAGCATCGTCATCGCGCCCAATATCCCCGGACTGGATAGCCTGGACGTGAGGGCCGCGCTGCGCGAACGGCTCGGAATCGACGTCGCCATCGAAAATGACGTCAATCTCGCCGCAATCGGGGAGCACTGGCGCGGCAACAGCCGCAAGGCGCGCAGTTTCGCCTTCATCGCAGTCGGCACCGGCATTGGCATGGGCATCTTTTCGAACGGCTATCTCGTGCGCGGCGCACGCGGGGCGGCCGGCGAGATAGCCTACCTGCCGCTTGGGGGCGATCCCTACGATGCGCGCGGTCTTCGGTTCGGCACCCTGGAAACCGCGATCGGCAGCGCCGGCATTGTCGAACGCTACATCGGGCTCGGCGGCGCGCCCGGCAGTACCGTGCGCGATGTCTTCGATCGGCTCGCGGTCGAGGAGGCGGCACGAGTGACGATCGACGAGATCGGCCGGATCCTCACGACCGCGATCCTGGCGGTGCACAGCATCCTCGATTCGGAAATCATCATCATGGGCGGCAGCATCGGCGCGCGGCCCGAGTTGAAGGTCCGGATCGATGAACATCTGGGACGCTGCATGCGCGAGCCTGTTCGTATCGAGCTCAGCGCGCTCGGCAATCGCGCCACGCTGATCGGCGCGATCGGCAGCGCGATCGACCTCGTGCATCGCTCGTTGTTTGGCATCGGCAAGGATGCGGGCCCGCTGGCCCTTCCTTTCACGGCAGCAGATGTCGCGGCATGAAGGAGCAGGCGCCGAGAATCGAAGTTGTCGGCAATGCCGCCGCCGTCGCGGAACGCGCAGCCGCGCTCGTCATCGCGCGGCTGCACGATCGGCGGCCGGTTACCCTCGGTCTTGCGACCGGAGCGACAATGGCGCCGCTCTATGCCCGCCTTGTCGCCGCGACCCGCGCCGGCCTCATCTCTTTCCGAACGGTGTCGAGTTTCAACCTCGATGAATATGTGGGCGTTGCCCCCCAATCGCCCGGAAGCTTCCATGCCTATATGCAGCAGCATTTGTTTGGGCATGTGGATATGGAAGCCGGTCGGGCAGCAATCCCCGATGGCACGGCCGACGACGTCGCCGCCGAGGCCGTGCGCTATGAGGCGAAGATTGCGGCTGCCGGGGGCATCGACCTGCTGCTCCTCGGCATCGGCGCCAACGGCCATATCGGCTTCAATGAGCCAGGTTCGGATTTCGCCTCACGTACCCGCGAGGTCAGGCTCGACGAAGCAACCCGCATCGCGAATGCCATCAATTTTCCCGATCCGGCGTCGGTTCCCGAACGTGCGATCACAATGGGAATAGCGACAATCCTGGAGGCTCGGAGCATCCTCCTTATCGCCAGGGGACCGGAGAAAGCAGCCGCGGTCGCAGCCGCGATCGAGGGTCCGATCGCAACAGCATGTCCTGCCTCGGCACTCCGCCTGCACGGCAACGTCGATATCCTTTGCGATGAACCGGCTGCCGCAGCCCTCGCCACGCGGCCTCACAACAACAATCGGAGAAGGGCATGAGCTGGGGACAGCGCGATTTCATGGTGCCGGGGCGCTCGCTGGCGGTGGGCGACCGGGGCATGGCCGCGACCTCTCATCCGGCTGTCACGCTCGCTGCGGTCGAGATCCTGCGCAGTGGCGGCAATGCAGTCGATGCCGCCATTGCCGCGATCGCCCTCCAGGGTGTCATTGATCCGCATATGACCGGCATCGGCGGCGACTGCTTTGCGATCTATGCTCCCGCCTCCGGCAAACCCGTCGCTGTCAACGGCTCGGGCCGAGCGCCGGCGAAGGCCGAGCTCGGCTGGTTTCGGCAACGCGAGCTGGCGTCGATCCCGGACGATTCACCCCATGCAGTGACAGTTCCGGGTGCGGTCGATGCCTGGTGCCGCCTCTCTGGCGACTATGGTTCAAAAGGCCTGGACGAGGTTCTGGCGCCGGCGATCCGCGCGGCCGAGACCGGCTTTGTGGTGACGCCCCGCGCCGCACTGGATTGGGCACGCTACGCCGATCGCATCGAACGACATCAGACTGGCGTACCGGTCTATCTGCCCGGTGGCGCTGCGCCCGCCGTCGGCAGCAAGCTCAATCATCCCGCACTCGGCGCGACGCTACGCCGGATTGCACGCGAGGGACGCGCCGCGTTTTACGAAGGTGCCGTCGCCGAAGAAATCGTCGCGACATTGAAGGCGCTGGGCGGAGTGATGCAGCTTGAAGATCTCGCAAGTGCCCGATCGGAGTACGTCGAGCCGATCAGCGCCGACTACCGCGATCATCAAATCCTGCAATGCCCGCCTAACGGACAGGGCGTCGCGGCGCTGCTGATCGCCCGCATCCTTGCCGGCTTCGACATGGCCAGTCCGGCGCTCGGCGAGGCGGATCGCATTCACCTCCTTGCCGAGGCAACCAAGGCGGCCTACCGGCAGCGCGACGCGCTGGTCGCCGATCCGGAATTCCGTCCGCTCGATGTCGACTCGCTACTCTCGGAGGCGTCAGTCGCGGCATTGCGCTCCTCTATCGACCGGAGGCGTGCCAGCGCATCAGCGGATTTTGACATGCCTGTTCATCGTGACACGGCTTACGTTGCGGTCGCCGATCGCGACGGCAACATGGTATCTTTCATCAATTCGCTTTTCTTCGCGTTCGGCAGCGGCATCTACGCTCCGCGCGCTGGCGTGCTATTGCAGAACCGGGGTTCGGGATTCTCCCTTCTCGAAGGACATCCCAATGCGATTGCGCCGCGAAAACGTCCCTTTCACACCATCATTCCGGGTCTGCTGGCGAAGCATGACAAGCCGATCATGGCCTCCGGCGTGATGGGTGGACAATACCAGGCGGCGGGACATATGCAGATCCTGAGCGGCGTGCTCGACCGTGGGCTCGACATTCAGCAATCCTCGGATGCGCCGCGCAGCTTTGCGTTTGATGCCACGCTGAGCCTCGAACCCACGATTCCCGGCTCCGTCGCCGACGAATTGATTGCGCGCGGTCATCGCGTGATCTGGGCGGACGAACCGCTCGGAGGTTGTCAGGCCGTGCACGTCGATCTTTCCAGGGGCGTCATTCTCGGCGCGTCCGACCATCGCAAGGACGGCATTGCACTGGCGGCGTGACCAGGATGAGAAAGACGTGATGTCGGATCGGACAGCATGAGCGAGACAACGGAGGCGATCCTCTCGATCGAGCGGCTGACGCTGGCGCTGCCCGCCGGCGGGGATCGTGCCTCTGCCGTCGAGGACGTTTCGCTTGCTCTGCATCCGCGACAAATCCTCTGCGTCGTCGGGGAATCCGGCTCCGGTAAATCGGTCTGCGCCTCTGCTGTCATGGGCCTGCTGCCCAGGGCCATTCGCCCGGTTGCAGGGGCCATACACTTTGAGGGGCGCGATTTGCTGAACCTCCCCGCAGCAGAATGGCGGACGTTGCGCGGGCGACGCATCGCGATGATCTTCCAGGAACCGATGACAGCGCTCAATCCTGTGATCAGGATCGGCGACCAGATCATGGAAGCGTTCGAGGCGCACGGACAATTCACGCCAACCGAGCGGCAGGCCCACTTGCGCGCCCTCCTCGAAGAGGTAGGCATGCGCGACCTCGAGCGGATCATCCATAGCTACCCGCATCAGTTGTCGGGTGGCCAGCGTCAGCGTGCCATGATCGCAATGGCCCTTGCGCTCGAACCATCGATCCTGGTCGCGGACGAACCAACCACGGCACTCGACGTCACGACACAGGCGCAGATCCTTCGGTTGATCCGGGACATTCAGCAGCGGCGCGGCATGGCGGTGCTGTTCATCACCCATGATTTCGGCGTCGTCGCCGACATCGCGGACCGCGTCGCGGTCATGGAGAAGGGTCGCGTCGTCGAACAGGGGTCCGTGGAGGACGTGCTCGAACGCCCGCAGCATCCCTATACGCGCCGGCTGCTCGCCGCGGTGCCCGGCGGGACCCCGCCGGTTCGGGTCCGGGTCGAGGACGAACCGATCGCCTGCGCCGCGACTGGACTTGCGAAGATCTATCGTGGCAGCGACTGGTTCAACTCGCAGACCGAGGTCGCAGCCGTAAAGAATGTGACCTTCGAAATCCGGCGCGGCGAGACGCTCGGCCTCGTCGGAGAGTCCGGCTCGGGCAAGAGCACGATCGGTCGGCTGGTGATGCGTCTCACCGACGCCGATGCGGGCGTGGTCCGTATCGGCGAGCTGGATTTCTCCGAGGCTCGCGGTGCCCGCCTGCGGGCCGCCCGCAAGCATGTCCAAATGGTATTCCAGGATCCTTTCGCCTCGCTCAATCCACGTCGCCGCGTCGGGCGAATTATCGCCGACGGGCCGATCGCGCACGGCGTCCCGCCGGCGCAGGCCTTCGCGCGTGCCGAGAAACTGCTGGCGCTCGTGGGTCTCGACCCGAGCGCCGCGCGACGCTTTCCGCATGAATTCTCCGGAGGGCAACGCCAGCGGATCGGAATTGCGCGCGCGCTGGCGCTCGACCCGGAGGTGCTCGTGGCCGACGAACCGGTGTCGGCGCTCGACGTCTCTGTCCAGGCGCAGGTGCTCACCTTACTCGAGACATTGAAGGTGCGGCTGCGGCTGGCGGTGCTGTTCATCACCCACGATCTCAACGTCGCGGCCCAGGTCTGCGATCGGATCGCAGTGATGCGCCTCGGAGAAATCGTCGAGATCAGGCCGACGGCAGATCTGCTGACACGGCCGGAGCATCCCTACACGCAGGCACTGCTGGCCGCGATCCCGGGCAGACAACGCAGAACGCCCACGTCGGTCTGAACCACCACATTTTTCATTGAAGGAGGTCTCTGACATGCAGAAGCTCACGGAACTTCCAATGCTGCGCATCGGCCTTGTCGGCAGCGGCTTCATTGCCGCATTCCATCTGCAATCCATGCTCGGCGTGCGCAACGTCAGCGTCGGCGGCGTCTACAGCCGTTCCGCCGAGCGGCGGACGCGCATTGCCGACAAGGCGCGCAATCTTGGCCTTGGGCCGGCGCATGTGTTTGACAGCATCGAGGCGATGGCCATGTCCGGCGAGATCGACGCGCTTTGGCTGCTGACGCCGAACGACAGCCGCCTCGACATCATGCGCGAGATCCACCGCGTGACCAAGGCCGGAGCTCCCCTGCGCGCCATTGCCTGCGAAAAGCCACTCGCCCGCACGCTTGCCGAAGCACGGGAAATGCGCAGGCTCGTCGAAGATGCAGGCCTGCTTCACGGTTATCTGGAGAACCAGCTTTTCTCGACCGCGGTGATGCGCGGCAAGGACATCATCTGGCGGCGAGCCGTACCCGGAAGTGGACGCCCCTATCTCGCGCGTGCCGCCGAGGAGCATTCAGGGCCGCACGAGCCATGGTTCTGGCAGGGCGACAAACAAGGAGGGGGTGTGCTCTCCGACATGATGTGCCATTCAGTCGAGGTCGCACGCTTCATGCTGACCGCGCCAGGCGCAAAGCGCGACTCCCTACGGCTGGTCAGTGCCAGCGCCACGACGGCCAATCTCAAATGGACGCGCCCCTACTACGCTGCCGACCTCAAGAGGCGAATGGGGGTCGATTTCACCAATCGTCCGGTCGAAGATTTCGCGCGCGGGATACTTACGATGGAAGATAGAGACGGGCATCAATTGATGATCGAGGCGACAACCTCATGGGCGTATGTCGGCGCGGGCCTGCGCATCCAGCTTGAATTACTTGGTCCCGAATATTCGATGGAGTTCTCCTCGCTCTCAACGGGCCTCAAGGTCTTCCTCTCCCGCGCGATCAGCGGATCAGAGGGCGAGGACCTCGTCGAGAAGCAGAATTCCGAGCAAGGTCTGATGCCGGTTGTCGAGGACGAAGCCGGCATCTACGGCTACACCGACGAGAACCGCCATATGGTGGAGGCATTCAGGCGAGGCATGAGTCCGGCAGAAACCTTCGATGACGGGGTCGGCGTCATGGAAATGCTTATGGGACTCTATCGCTCCGCAGAGCTTGGCCGGACCATCCATTTCCCCGATCCCGAACTCGAACACTATGTTCCTCTCGTGGCGCGCTGACGGCGTGAAGCCCTGTCCTCCAGGCTGAGGAGTCGAGATCACCGACGAGAAGCTCGGCTTCAACATCGCGTCTTCCCGAGGATGGCGCTCTGCTATTTAGCCAAGCGGAACTTCCCACCCTCGACCTTGATCAAAAAGGCTGAGCGTTCATCATAGCCGTTGTGGTCGGTCTTGCTCATGTTCGACAGCCCGTTGTTGAGATAGACGTTCTCCCCGCGCTCGAGTTCGTCCCGCAGAGCTGCACGAAACTCGGGCGTACCCGGCTTCGTCGTCTTCAGCGCGTTCGGAGCAGCTTTCCCGATCAGCGCAACGACATCCCAGAGGTGAGCCGCGAACATATTGGGCTTCTGACCGTTCACCGCCTCATAGGCCGTCACGAACTGCTCCGTCGCGTGACGGAACGGATCTCCCGCCGGAAGATCGGCCGCAACGGTAAAGGCCTCGCCGGCGAAAATAGCGCCTTCGACGGTCGCGCCTCCGAGCTTGATGAACTCCTCGCTGGCTACGCCATGCGTCTGAAAGATCTTTCCGGTGTATCCGCGCTCACGGAGCGCCTGTTGCGGCAGGACCGCCGGGGTGCCTGCGGAAGCAATGAAGACGGCGTCAGGATTCGTCGACATCACCTTCAACGCCTGGCCGGTGACGCTGGTGTCCGCACGCGCGTAGACTTCATGTGTCGTCACCGTCAGGCCCAAGGTCGGCGCAAGGCGGCTCACCTCCTTATAGTAACCTTCGCCATACCCATCCGAAACACCGATAAAGCCAAGCGTCTTCGCGCCGGATTTCGCGATGTATTTGAGAATAGCGCTCGCCATCAGGTCATCGTTGGGGACGACCTTGAAGGCCCAGGCCCGTTTGTCGTCCAGCGGCTGAACGATGGCGGTGGCGGCTGCAAGCGATAGCAACGGCGTCTTCGACTCCAGCGCGACGTCGAGCATCGGCATGGTCACCGGCGTCAGAGAAGACCCGACCAGCACATCGACCTTGTCCTGGATCACGAGCCGGCGCGCGTTCTGGATCCCTTTGGTGGAGTCAGACTCGTCGTCCAAGATGATGTAGGTCACCTTCTCTCCGCCGATCTCTTTTGGCAGAGCTGCGACAGTCTTGAGCTGGGGTTGCCCCAACGCAGATCCCGGGCCGGTGGCCGAAATCACAATTCCGACTTTAATTTCCGCATGCGCCGCGTATCCATAAAGTACGCAGGCCACAACAAGACAAACTCGCGTGAAACCGATCGTCATGCAGCTCCTCCTTGTCCGCCCCGGTACTTCGGCCAGTTGCATCGGCCCCCGCGGGCAGCATCAAGGACCCGGAGGAGATCGTCCGATGTTCAAGCCCTGTCCCGGGGTTACGAGCAACCAGGCGAGCGACCCTAAGCGGATCGCAGGGCCGTGTCTGTCCCTATGCCTAGGGACAAGGACCCGCGTCTCAAGCCAGGCGCTGGCCCAAGCCGCAGGAGTACGGTTCGTTGCGTATGTTTTGCTTCGGACTATTGGCCTAACAGCTTCCTGATACCTGTCAAACCGGCACGCAGGAACGGATCTGAGTGGATGTAGAAATATTTGACGCCGCGCTCAAGCCGCTCGGCGCGATGCGAGCGCGGCGCGCCTCGATCAGGCAGAATGGGCACGCGACCTTACCAATAGTCCATGCCTGCGGCCGCCGGATGCGGTCAAGCTATCGGGTCGATCGTGCGATCAGGCTACTCAGCCGAGGCGATCATCGATGTAGCGCCTGAGCGCGGACGCGGCATTCAGCATGTGCGCACGCATTCGGCGCGCTGCGGTCTCTCCGTCACCTTCCGCGATCGCCTGCATGATGGCGTCATGCTCGTCGCGGGACCTGCGAATGCGATCGCCCTGCCGCAATTGAGTGCGGCGGAAGGCGCTGAGCCGCGAACGCACGTCCTGCGCCTGCTCGGCGAGAAACGAGTTGTGCGTTGCGCGGTAGATGCATTCGTGGAATTCCCGGTTGAACGCGTCATAGGCATCGACATCGTTGGCCTCGACCATCTTGAGCGAAGCGTCATGGAGCTCGATCAGATGGCTGCGCTCGAGCGGCGTCATGCGGTAGGTCGCGAGCCTGACGCACATGGCTTCCACCTCGGCGCTGGTCTCGAACATGTCCATGATGCGCTCCGGCGTCATGCGCGCAACGACGAGGCCGCGGCGGCCGCGCACCTCGACGAGGCCGCTGACCACGAGCTGGCGAAGCGCCTCCCGCACCGGCGTGCGGGAAGCTCCAAAACGATCGGCAAGCTGCTGCTCTTCCAGGGCCGAACCGGCGACGAGCGCACCTGAGGCAATCTCGTCCGTGAGCGCATTCCGGATGCGATCGGAGAGCAGCCCGCCATCGTCCTCCGCGTCGACTGCGACCTTCAATACTTCTGCCATTCAGCCTCCCGTGATCGCGCGCACCGCGAAGTAAAGGATCGAGGGCGCGACCAGGCACCCGAGCCCGGTGTGGAATGTCGCCGTCAGCGCACCATAGGGCACCAGACGCCGGTCCGTCGCCGCCAACCCTCCAGACACGCCGCTGACCGTTCCCATCAAGCCGCCAAACACCATCGCGCTACGCGGATTGTTCAGGCCGATCATCTTCGCCACAAAGGGCGTGCCGATCATGACGATCACCGCCTTGAATACACCGGTCGCGATCGAGAGCGCAATAACCGGTGAGGATGCGCCGATCGCCGCGCCCGTGACCGGGCCCACGATGTAGGTGACCGCACCGGCGCCGATCGTCGTCAACGATTCCGCGTCAGTGTAGCCAAACGCCGCGGCGACGAACACGCCGAGAATGAACGGCACCACCGTTCCCAGTCCGAGTGCGACCGCACCGATCGCCCCGGCCTTGCGCGCATGGACGACATCGACCTCGAAGGCGGTGGCGACGATGGCGAAATCGCGCAGCATCGCTCCACCCATCAGGCCGATCCCGGCCAGGGCTGGCAGGTCGGCCACGCCCTTCTCGCCGCCGGTGGAGATGCCTCCCCAAAAGGCCAGCGCAAGGCCCAGCATGATCGCAATCGCCGAGGCGTGAATGCGCCCGAAGGTGAGATATTTCGAGATCGCTCCGGAGATCCACATCAGGATTCCGACGGCCGCGAACGCAGTGATCAGCGCATTGGCGGCGAGAATGTGAGACATCATGGTCATCCGATCCTCCCGGACTTGAAGTGGGGCACAGGTGCAGCGAGTGCCTCGGCCTCTCGCGCCTCGATCTCGTCCATCGTCTCGACACGACCGCTGAACCGCCCGATCAGGGCCACCATCGCGAAACACACCGCGACCGCGCCGATCCCCGCAATAACGACGATCGGACCGCCCTTTGCCGCGGCGACCACGTTCTGCTGCGCGGCCATGGCGACCACGATCGGAATGTAGAAGCTGCCCCAGAACTCGACGCCGGTCTTGAGCCCGTGGCTGAGTATGCCGTGCCGCATCAGCCAGAGCCGGGCCGCGATCAAGAACATCATGGCGATGCCCACGCCGCCGACATTGGCCTTCACACCGAGGGCGATGCCGAGCAGGTCCCCCAACAGGCCCCCTAAGAGGGTGCAGATCGCGAGCAGCGCTACGCCGGAAATGGTCACGGGCGCCTCCCCTCGGCGAGCAGGGCACGATCCCCAGGACTTGGACTATCTGCATGCATTCGCATTGTAAATTCCCTCCTGTGTATGCGAATATCCATCGCTTATGAGTTTGTGCATACACTAATTGACATTCGAGAGCAATACGCATACATTAAGGCAATCGAAAGCCAACCCCGCATGCCAAGGAGCCGAAATGAGCGATTGGGGTATGCAAAAGGCCGCCCTAGCGGAGCGCCTGGCGGCCGGCGGCCAGCACGCGAAGGGCAAGATGGTGCCCATTGCGAACCTGCCTGCATTCCTGAGGGCGGTGATCCGGTCAGGGGACCGGGTGTGCCTGGAGGGCGATAATCAGAAGCAGGCCGACATCCTCGCCTCGGCGCTCGCGAACCTCGACCCCCAGGATGTCCATGACCTGCACATGGTGCAGTCGGGGGTGGTCCTGCCCGCCCATCTCGACATCTTCGACAAGGGAATCGCGCGACGGCTCGACTTCTCCTATTCGGGGCCGCAAGCGGCCCGCATCGCGCGCATGCTGTTCGGCCGCAAGATCGAGCTCGGGGCCGTGCACACATACCTCGAGCTGTTCGCCCGGTATTTCATCGATCTCACGCCGAACGTCGCACTCATCGCGGCGGTGAGCGCCGACAAGGACGGCAATCTCTATACGGGGCCGAACACCGAAGACACGCCGACGGTGATCGAGGCGACGAGCTACAAGAACGGTCTCGTCGTGGCGCAGGTCACCGAAATCGTCGACAAGGTGCCGCGCGTCGATATTCCCGGCGACCTCGTGCATTTCGTGGTCGAGGCCGGCCGCCCCTTCTATGTCGAGCCGCTCTTCACCCGCGACCCGGCCGCGATCACCGAGACCCAGATCCTGACCGCAATGCTCGCGATCAAGGGCATCTACGCGCCCTACGGCGTGCGCCGGCTCAACCATGGCATCGGCTTCAACACCGCCGCGATCGAGCTGCTGCTGCCGACTTATGGCGAGAGGCTCGGCCTCAAGGGCAAGATCTGCACCCATTTCGCGCTCAACCCGCATCCCACGATCATTCCGGCGATCGAATCCGGCTGGGTCGACCAGATCCACTGTTTCGGCTCGGAAGTCGGCATGGAGGATTACGTCGCGGCGCGTTCCGATATCTTCTTCACCGGGCCCGACGGCTCCTTGCGATCGAACCGCGCCTTCTGCCAGACGGCGGGCCTCTATGCCTGCGACATGTTCATCGGATCGACGCTCCAGATCGACCTCGAGGGCCACAGTTCGACGGTGACGACCAGCCGCATCGCCGGCTTCGGCGGTGCGCCTAACATGGGCTCCGATCCGCGCGGCCGGCGCCACCCGAGCGAGCCCTGGCTCAAGGCCGGCGCCGAAGCCGATCCCGATTCCAACGCGGCGCTGCGCCGCGGCCGCAAGCTGGTGGTGCAGATCGGCGAGACCTTCGGCGATCGCAATGCGCCGCTGTTCGTCGAGCGGCTCGATGCGCTCGATCTGGCGCGCGAGCTCAAGCTCGATCTCGCGCCGGTGATGGTCTACTCGGACGACGTCACCCACATCGTCACCGAGGAAGGCATCGCCAACCTCTTGATGTGCCGGAGCAAGGACGAGCGCGAGCAGGCGATCCGCGGCGTTGCCGGCTACACCGACATCGGACGCGCGCGTGATGCGAAGCTGGTCGAACAGCTCAGGCAGCGCGGCGTGATCCAGCGCCCCGAGGATCTCGGCATCGACCCGCTCAACGCCGACCGGCGCCTGCTGGCGGCCCGCTCGATCAAGGACCTCATGCTGGCCTCCGGCGGTCTCTACCGCCCGCCCAGCCGCTTCCGCAATTGGTGAGGAGTTTTGCATGGAAAAGCTCAGCTTCAGACTGACTGCCCCGAGATGCGCCGGCGGCACCCGCACCCAGGCGATCGTCGGCGTCGTCGCCTCCGGCAATCTCGAGGTGCTGCTGGAACGGGTCTCGCCGGCCGACATGTGCACGATCGACATCGCAACCGCGGCCCATGGCTTCGGTGCGGTGTGGGACGCCGTGGTCCGCGACTTCGTCGCCCGCCGCTCTGCCGGGGGCTTACGTATCTCCATCAATGACGGCGGCGCGAGGCCCGACACAGTGGCGCTGCGCCTTGCGCAAGGCGTCCGCAAGATCGAGGAGCCGGAACGATGACAGCGGCCACAGCCGACAATGTTTCGCTGAGCTGGTACGAGGCCAGCGCCCGCCAGCGCATCGACGCGCTCGTCGACGCCGGCAGCTTTGCCGAACTCATTGGCCCCGAGCTGCGCGAGATGAGCCCGCATCTGGCGATCTTCGATCTGCCGGAGCAGTTCGACGACGGCATCGTCGTCGGCCGCGGCCGCCTTGACGGCACGCCCGTGCTCGTCGCGGCGCAGGAGGGACGCTTCATGGGCGGTGCCTTCGGCGAGGTCCATGGCGCCAAGCTCACGGGCCTCTTGCGCGCCGCGCGTGCGCTTCATCAAGACGTACTGATCCTGTTCGACACCGGCGGCGTGCGGCTTCAGGAAGCCAATGCGGGCGAGCTCGCCATCGCCGAGATCATGCGCGCGGTGATCGAGGCGAGACGCGCCGGCATCCACGTCGTCGGCCTGATCGGCGGCCGTGCCGGCTGTTATGGCGGCGGCAGCCTGATCGCCGGCACCTGTTCGCGCCTGATCATCTCGGAACAAGGCCGGCTCAGTGTCAGCGGCCCCGAGGTGATCGAGACCAACAAGGGCATCGAGGAGTTCGACTCGCGCGATCGCGCGCTGGTGTGGCGCACGATGGGTGGCAAGCACCGTTACCTCATCGGCGGCGCTGATGCGTTCGTCGACGACGAGGCGCAGGCGTTTCGTCAGGCGGCGGTCGACGCGCTCAAAGCCAACAGACGATGCGACGT
This sequence comes from Bradyrhizobium sp. LA6.1, assembly GCF_040547805.1. Classification (NCBI taxonomy): domain Bacteria; kingdom Pseudomonadati; phylum Pseudomonadota; class Alphaproteobacteria; order Hyphomicrobiales; family Nitrobacteraceae; genus Bradyrhizobium; species Bradyrhizobium sp. LA6.1. The sequence continues at coordinate 72,143 of NZ_JBEPQK010000022.1, forward strand.
GGCGGTGCTCGAAGCCGAGCAGACGCGCCTCGAGCGGCGATTGCAGCGTTTCGGCGAGGCCGAGGACGCCATCGAGATCTGGCAGACGCTTAGCATCGACCAGCCGACCCAGATCCCCGCACTTCCGACCGGCGCATTTCTTCGCGCGGCAAGCAACAGGGAGAACGCCGATGACGCTCGATGACATCCTGGCCAGTCTCTTTCCGAACGGCAGCAAGATCGCAACCACGGGCGCGATAATCGCGGGACAGGCGATCCTTCCCGATGGAGGTCGCGTCCACGTGCTGGGCATCACGCAGGGTCAGCCGCTCGGCGTCGACGAGGCGATCGTGCTAGCAGGGCGCGTGATCGAGATCGTCAAATTCGGCGATCGCGCGCCGATCCTGGTCCTGGTGGATTCCGCCAGCCAGCGCATGAGCAAGCGCGACGAGCTGCTGGGGCTCAGCGAGTACCTGTCGCATCTCGCCAAGGCCCTGCTGCTGGCGGAAGCCGAGGGACACCGCACCGTCGGCCTGCTCTATGGCGCCAGCGCGGCCGGTGCGTTCATCGCCACCGCGCTCGCCACCGGCACGCTGGTGGCGCTGCCCGGTGCGCATCCCGCGGTGATGGACCTGCCGTCGATGGCGCGGGTCACCAAGCTGCCGATTGATGTGCTGAAGGCCAAGGCGGAAGCGACGCCGGTGTTCGCGCCGGGCCTCGACAACATGGTGCAGACCGGCGGCATTCACGCTGTCTGGAACGAAAGCGCCCCCTTGGCGCCGCAGCTTGCGGCCGTGCTGCAACGGCCGCAGGGAGAGGACGATCGCGCGCGGCTCGGCGCCGAGCGTGGCGGCCGGCGGAAGGCGGCCGAGATCGCCGATCGGGTTGTCACGCTCGCGGCAGCCGCGCATCAGGGGGCGCCACATGGCTGAAGCCCTCCAGCGCCATACGATGGTGACGGCCTCGGCCACCGGATGGGCGGCCGCGATGAGCCGAAATCCCGCGCTTGCCAGCGAGCCGATCATCGAGGGCTGGGCGCGCGCCGGCCGCCCGCTCGTGGTTCGCAGGCCGGCCTGCAACGATCTCGCAGGCATGATTCCGCTTGGCCTGCCGCTGCCGCCGAGCCACGGCAAGCGGCGTATCGCCGTCGCGCTCGCCCCCGGCGAACTCATCACGCATGCTCCACCGCCATTGCTGGCGGATGCGGCAACATCGGCGCCCGCGTCGTGGCGCCAGACCATCGACCTGCTCGTCCGCCTTCTGCCGGAGACGCGCACATTCGGCAGTCTGGCCTGGCAGCATCTCACCGGCCTGCCCTATCTGTCCGATGGATCGGACCTCGACCTGCTCTGGCCGCTGTCGTCGGCGAGGCACGCGAACACCCTACCGTCCGACATCGCGCGGATCGCAGAGACGGCGCCGATGCGGCTCGACGGCGAGATCGTCTATCACGCCGGCGGCGTGCAATGGCGCGAGCTGACCGGCGCTAACGAGGACGAAGTCCTCGTCAAGGGCGCGGCCGGCGTTCATGTCACCATGCGTGCGGCGTTTCTCGCGGGTGGCGCGTCATGAATGTCGCGCTGAGATGGCAAGCGCCGCCGCAACGCGCGCTCCGCGCGGAGCAGCTCGGTCATCTCGCATCACTGTGCCTGAAGCTCGAAGTCGAGACCTATCCGAAGCCGGGGCTCGTCAGCCACGTCGACAACGGCGCGCATCGCGATATGGACGCCGGGCTCCTGTGCCGAAGTGCCGACACGCTGGCTCCGTTCTTCCACGACCTCGCAGCCGCGGGCGCCGAGGGCGCCGGCATGGACCGGTTGCGCGCGATCGGGGTTGCGGCGGAGCGCGCGATGTTGGCGGCGACCTCAGGTGTGAACACGCATCGCGGCGCGATCTTCGGACTGGGTCTGCTCTGCGCCGCGGCCGGGTATCGCGGCGCTCTCGGCATTCGCAAGCCGCTCGGCGAATTGGTGTCGCAACGTTGGGGCGACGCCATCTACGCAGGCCCGATATCCCTGCGTAGCCACGGCGCCGTGGCGTCACGTCGCTACGGCGCCGGCGGCGCCAGGGCGGAAGCGGCTTGTGGCTTCCCCTCCGTCTATGACATCGCCCTTCCCGCGCTGCATGCGGCGCGGACGCTCGCGCCTCGGGATGAGGAGGCGGTCCGGGTTCAGACCTGCATGGCGCTGATCGCAGATGTTGCCGACACCAATCTGTTGCACAGGGGCGGAGTTGACGGATTGCGCTTCGCGCAGGCTAGCGCATCCGCATTCCTTGCCGCAGGCGGAATCGGTTGCCCAGGCTGGCGCAAGCACGCCGACGGCATTCACCAGGCGTTCGTCGCGCGCAATCTCAGTCCGGGCGGATCGGCAGATCTGCTCGCCATGGCTCTGTTTGTGGACGCTCTCTTCGTCGATCGGCTGGCCCCCTGATGCTTGCACTGCTCTGCGGCGGACAAGGCACCCTGTCGGACAATATCTTCGATCTCGTCGCCGATCGGCCTGCTGCGGAATCGGTCTTCGCCGCTGCGACCGCTTGTCTCGGCGAAGATCCGCGGAAGTTCATAAGGACGCGCCGCGCGGACGAGCTGTCCGCCAACCATGCCAGCCAGATCCTAACCGTCACATCGGCGCTCGCGATCCACGCCTGTATCGCGGACTTGCTGACTGAGGGCACCGCTGTCACGGGCTACAGCGTCGGCGAGATGGCGGCCTGGAGCGTTGCGGGAATATGGACCGCCGCCGAAGCGTTGCGACTGACCGATATCCGCGCCCGATTGATGGACGGCGTGGCGGGGCCGGATGGGCGGCTCGGCTATGTCCGCGGGCTCGAACGAGCTACGCTCGAACACCTGCTCGAGACGCACCGCTGCGAGATCGCAATCAGGAATCCCGGCCTTCTTGTCGTGGTTGGAGGCGCGGAGTGCGATGTCATCGCCCTCTGTCAGGAGGCGACGACACAGGGCGCCGCCCGCGCCGGTCTTCTCGCCGTTAAAATCGCCTCGCATACGACGCGTCTCGAACCGGCCTGCACGCCCTTGCAGCAAGCGCTTGCGACCAGCAGACGCGCTCCTGTCGCAGACCAACGAACCCTCCTCGCAGGGGATGGCGGCGAGCGCATCTTCTCCGTGACCGATGCGACAGCAAAGCTCGCATGCCAGATCGCGCGCCCGATCGACTGGGCGGCGACGCTGGAGGCTCTCGTAGAGCTCGGGGTCGATCAAGTCCTGGACCTCGGTCCAGGACACGCGCTTGCCGAGATGACGCAAGGCTTCCATCCATCGATCCGCTGCTACGCCGCCGACGGATTTCGCACGATCGATGGTCTGCGAAACTGGGTTGTTTCCGAATAGGCACGGCGCCCGGCGGCTCGCGATTGAGCGAACGCATGAAATTTCTCGAGAGAACTCGCCCTCGACAAGAGAAGCCTCCAGATACTCACCGCGATCGGTGCTGAAAGCTGTGGTGTTGAGCGACGCCAGGCATTGCCCCATAAGCCCTGTTGGGCCCAAACCAGGGAGCCGCGCCGCCAGGGAGCTCGAGGCCCATTCTGCCTGCCGGCGTCAACTCGCCGCTGGCAAGCGAATAATAGCTGGGGCAGCAGCGCGGCCCGCCGAATGGTTAGACTCGCGCTCAAGACGGAGACAAGCCCCAAAGCCATCAGCAGCATGCCAAGCCAGGTCCAAACCCGTCCGTCATCGCCCGCCTCTGCGGCGGAAAAGGCGAGCGGCGCCGCCGAGGCGGCAACCACGTCACTGGCGGCTGGCGCCGCCGCAAGGAGTGCCTCCACGTCGACCTGGCGCGGCGTGAACTCGTCGGCCGTGAGCCGGTCGCGTTTGGAAAGGGGGGCCGGCGACGCGCGGGTTGCGATCCCGGTGGCGAGGACGGGACTGGCATCAACCACCTGCGCGGGCACGGACGGGCTCGGCCGGGACGTATCCGCAGGTGCGGAGCGCGGCAGCTCCGCGCGCGCATCCACCACCGTCTTCCGCTTGCGCGCCGCGGTCTGGTTCTCTTCGGCCGCGGCGACACGATGTTTGGTGGCGCGTTGCTGAACCAGCTTCTTCGCCCTCTCAGTTCCTTCGGCGATCTGGAACCAGCATCTGCGCTGGCCTTCCACCCGATAGACCCAGTGCTGGCCATCGGCGGTCGACTTGCCGGGCCGCGTCAAGCACTCTGCTTCCGCGGAAGCGGGCGCAGGGGCTGTGGCGGGACCGGCATTGAAGAGTTCGGAAAGAGGCGTCGAAAACGCGGATGATGTCGAGAGACCTGCAATAAGCGTAAAAGCGGCGCAATAAACTCGCAAATGACCGGACATGGAAAACCCCGGTGTTGCGCCCCTGCCCGGACGGGAGCGTTGGCCGTGACCTAGGTCGCAATGCGACTTAAATCCGGCAACGCCGTGGATTCATTTTGGCCGCAGGCGATCTGGCCGTCAGCTCGATTGTCCATTTTCGCCATCCCCTCAAGGTCGCACTTTCAAGCATCGGCCCACGCAAAGTTGCAAAGGCTGTTTACCCGAACGGATGTAGCCGATGTTACGGGTGCCAGACGAAGCGCTATATCCGAACTGACGACTGGGCATTCGACCTTCCCGGGATGACAGTCTGTCCGGAGTGCAGAACCCGTCCGATCGCGCGGAGCGATTGCGATGAGGGAGGCTACGATGGATTTTTCGCGGATGTCGGATGGAATCCGGCTGCATCACGCCTCCCATCGCCACGATGGGTACGATGGTGACGACGAAGCGGGTCCGGCACCGAGCGCACCGTTCCTGACTGACGCGGTTGGCGGTGGCGCCCTGGTCCATGGTCCCCGCCCGTTTGCAGGTCAATTTGCAGATTCTGGAGCGCACCCCGCGAGCGCGAACACCCAGCACAATGACTCCGACCCGATTCAATCCAAACATCCCACGTCGGTGGGCGACACGGGCGGCCACGTCGGCAACCACGCTGCGGCGGGCCTGGATGCTTCGTCCACCACGCCCGCTTCCGGCGCATCACATCCCGGGATGGGCATTGCTGCGGTCGAGAGCGGAGCCAACACGGCCGGAAGCGGCGGAGATGGCTACTTCTACGGAAGCATCATTCACGCGTCCCTGTTGATCTATCAACCGATCAACATCTCGGTGAGCTTGGGATACGGCTCGGTCGCCCTGGCCAACCAGTCCAACAATTTGAATGTCGATCAGTCCGCTTTTCAGATGGCCGGCGTCGGCGGCCATGGCGGCAATGACAACATTGCATCAGGCGGCAGCGTCAGTACGTCCTTAGGCGCCGGCCTGATCGCGAGCGGCGACAACGGCGCCGGAAACGGCGGCAGCGGTTATTTCTCGGGTGCGATCGTGGACGCTCCCGTGGTGATCTATCATCCGATCAATATTGCGGTGGCGGCCTCGGGCGGCACTGCGCATGCAAGTCAATCGAACACGGTGGATATCGATCAATCGGCCACTCAGATCGCGGGCGTCGGCGGAAGTGGCGGAAATGGCAATTTGGCCGCCGGCGGCAGCGTCATGACGCTCGACCCCAGCTGGGGATCAAGCAACGGAGGCGGCGTCTTTGGCGTTCAAACGGGCGGAAGCCAGGCCGGCAATGGCGGTGACGGCGTGTTCTACGGTGAACTCGTCCATACCTCGTTTGTAGTGTACAACCCGATCAACATCGCAATCGCGGGCTATGGCTCCAGCACTTACGCGGTCCAGATAAATGATGTCTCCGTGGATCAATCCGCGGTTCAGATCGCTGGCATTGGCGGGCACGGCGGCAACGACAACGCCGCAGCGGGCGGCCATGCAAGCCTTCTCTCCCATAATCTGTGGGGCGGTTCCGATACGATCGCGACCGGCTCGAACAGCGCAGGCAATGGCGGCAACGGCTATTTTGCCGGCAGTCTGATCGACGTCAGCGTCGCGATCTATGCACCCATCAACATCGCAATCGCGGGTCCGCATTCGACGGCCGTAGCCGATCAGGTCAACAACGTGCACATCGACCAGAGTGCGGTCCAGATCGCCGGCGTTGGCGCGGACGGCGGCCACGGCAATCTCGCACTGGGTGGCGATGCCGCGCATCTCTTGTCGGATCTTCACCTGGTGGCATAGCGAAACGTCGCATCGCTCGCATAGCCGATCGCATCGCGGCACGCGCCGTCGCCACTCTTCGCATGCAAAGCCCGCGCAGAGGCGCCTCTCCTGACGAAGTGTCGTACTTTCGTACGTAGGCCCACCAAACCGGATGGTGTCCGATTTGACATCTATCGCCATCGCGCGTGGGCGGACCAGACTTGCCGCGCGCGTCCGCCTGATCGGGATGGATGTTGCACGACAGCCAACAAACCGACGGAGGCCTCAAATGATGCCAAAGGCAATCAACATCTCGGATACGATCAAAGTCAAATCGATCGACACCGGTGGTCAAAGTGCCGGAAATGGCGGCGACGGTACTTTCAAGGGAGCCATCATCAGCAAGCCGACTGTCAACTACGATCCGACCAACAAGGCGGAAGGTGCCGACGTGCACGTGAACACCGGCGATCACGTCAAACAGACGGCGGATTGGGATGCCGGCGGCGCAAACGCCAAGGCCTCGTATTTTTCGAAGGCCCATGGCGGAGACGCCGAGTCGAACGGAAGCCAAAAATCCTACAGCGGCTACGATACCTCCAAGGTCTACGCCAATACGGATGCCACCCAGATCAACAAGGTCATGGTGGACCAGCACCAGGAAGTTGTGGCCGGCATCGGCGGCGATGGCGGAGACGGCAACTTCGCATGGGGTGGCGGAGTGACCTTCCATCTCGATACGCTCTAACCAGCCGCTCGTCCGACTGGCGGGACCGGCGGCCGCGGCCGCCGGTCCTGGATTTCACGCCAATGATCTACCGATGCCGTTGCCGGATTGCGTTGGCCATCGGTCAAGTGCGCCGGACCTCGATTTCAGGCGGTGACGATCATGCTGATGCCGCCCATTCGGCTGCCTATCCTGCCGCAGATCGGGACGCCACTGCACGCGGCCCTCCGGTCCTGCGCGGGACCGCTCGGTCTCGTATTCGCGTATAGCTGCAGCTACAACCTGCTCCTGTTTGCGCCCTCGATCTATCTTCTTCAGATCTACGACCGGGTGTTGTCGAGCCGTAGTGGCGACACCCTGCTCCTGCTCACGCTCATTGTCGCGATCACGGTGGTCGTCGGCGGCGTGTTCGATGCATTGCGGCGCGCCGTCCTGGGACGCCTTGGCGCCTGGCTCGACGATCGCCTTCGTCCTTGCGTACTTTCGGCCGGCCTCGAATCGGCGCTTCGCAGCGATTGGACGCAAGCGTCGGGCGCGTATCGGGATCTCACGGTGCTGCGCCAGTTCGTCGAGTCCGGCGCATGTCCGATGCTGTTCGACGCGCTCTGGGCACCCCTGTTCCTCCTTGTCCTCTTTCTGATCCATCCCCTGCTCGGCGTGGTGGGCGCCTGTTGCGTCGCCTTCCTGTTCGCGCTCACGGTTGCCGGAGAGCTGGTCACCGAAGACGTTCTGCTCAGATCGGGCGCCGCGCTGTCCAGAAGCTGCGGCCGCCTCCAGACTGCAGCGAGCAACATCCACATGATCCGCGCCATGGGAATGTTCGATAGCGCTGCGCGCATGATCCACCGTGACGCGCAGCACGCCCGCAGAGAGCACGATGTGGCACTCCGGCGAGGCGAGATCGTCTCGCTGGCCACCAAGCCGGTTCGCGCGCTGTCGCAGGTCTTGATCATGGGGGCTGCCGCATGGCTCGTCCTCGATCACGGGAAGAGTCCGGCAATCATCTTTGCTGCCACGCTGATGTTCGGCCGTGCGCTCGCGCCGGTCGAAAGTGCGGTCGCAGGCTGGAAATCACTCGTGACGGCCGTGAGCGCCTGTCAGCGGCTCGGCGCGCTTCTCGCCGCATTCCCCGTCACCCGGCAGCAGAACGCGGAGGTTTCTCCGCCGCAGGCGCGAAGCGGCCTCGTCGTCGACAATGTTGACGTGAGGCTTGCGGGGACCAACCGTCTTCTGCTGAACGGTGTCTCGCTCAGCCTCATGCCCGGAGAATGCCTTGGCATCATCGGTCCGTCCGGGTCAGGCAAGTCCTTGCTCGGCCAGGTGATCGCCGGGCTGTCGATGCCAACGCATGGCCGTATCCTCCTCGACAATACCGACGTCTCGCTGCTTCGCGAGGGCCGAAGCGGCGACCGCCTCGGATATCTCCCCCAGGACATCAACCTGCTCGGCGACACGATCAACGACATCATCGCACGCCTTGAAGATGCCGACCGACGGAAAGTCATCGAAGCGGCCAAGCTCGTCGGTATCCATGGGGCGATCATGGGCCTGCCGCTGGGGTACGACACGGTGGTTCAGAGCGAAGCAACCTTCTCGCGCGGGTATCGGCAGCGCCTCGGTCTCGCCCGCGCCTTTTTCGGCAGTCCACGCCTCGTCGTTCTCGACGAACCCAACGCCAGCCTCGACTACGGGGGCGAGCGAATGCTCCTGGATGCCATCGAGCACATGAAGCTCGCAGGCGTCATCCTTGTCGTCGTCACTCACCGGATGGGTCTCCTCGCCGCCACGGACAAGATTGCCATCATGGAGGGCGGTGCGGTCGCCGCGTTCGGCGACAGCGAGGACATCTTTGAACGGCACCTGAGCCGCCCCCAGGTTACTTCGCAGATTGCGCCATGATCTGGAACTCTCTCACCATCTGGAAGCTTCCCGCCGTCTCGAGACTTCCCTTGGTCTGGGACCAGCTCATGCGAGCGCCGGCGAGCCCCCTGCCCGCCCGGCGATCTGGCGTCGTGGTGACCGCAATCGACGATTTCGAGCCTCTGGAATTTCCATGGTGTTCGACGCCCACGCCGACCTCTCCGCGCGGAAGGCTCCGCGGTATCACCGTCGCGGGCAATCTGCTGGTGCTCTGCTTCATGCTGGGGCTTGGGACATGGGCGAGCCTCGCGCCTCTCGAGAGCGCCGCGATCGCGTCCGGCGTCGTGGAATCGGAATCGAGCCGCAAGACGATCCAGCATCTGGAAGGCGGTATCATCAGGAAGATCCTGGTTTCGGATGGCGATATCGTGCGCAGCGGCCAAACACTGATCGAGCTGGACGACACCCGGGCCGGCTCGGAGATGCAAAGCCTCCAAGGCCAATTCTGGGATGCCGCTGCTCGTGCCGCACGGCTTCAAGCCGAGCAGCAGAGATTCGAGAGGATCGCAATCCCGGACGCGCTGGAACAGGACAGCAGGCAGAGCGAGGTGGCGGCCGCCGCGGTGTCGGCGCAGCAATTCATTTTTCAGGCACGCCTCCAGGTTCACGAGTCGCAGCTTGCGGTCATTCGCGAACGAAGGCGTCAAGTCGAGAAGGAGATCGAAGGTCTCAAGGCTCAGGAAACCGCCACCGGGCAACGGGTCGACATCGTTCGGGAGGAACTGGATATGGTCGCGACCCTCGTCAACAAGGGACTCGAACGGCGGCCGCGGCTGCTGAACCTGCAGCGGGAGCTGGCCGACGTTGAGGGCCGCCGCGGCGAGATCGCCGCGCAGATTGCCCGCGCCGGGCAGGTCATCAGCGAACAGCAGGCCACAATGTTCAAGCTCGAAAGCGAGAGGCAGAACGAGATCGCACAGTCGCTTCGTGAAGCACAGAACCAGATATTCCAGCTCCGCGAGCGGTTGCTTGCGGCCAGAGATCAGCTATCGCGAACGGAGATCAAGGCGCCCGAGGACGGCGTGATAACCGATCTGCGGGTTCATACGGCCGGCGGCGTCATCGGAGCGGGCGCTCCGCTCATGGACCTGGTGCCCCGGCAAGACCGTCTCATCGTGACCGCGCGCCTGAGGCCCGAGGACATCGATGTGGTTCATCCCGGCCTCAATGCCGAGGTTCAACTCGTACCGTACAATCAGCGTCGCGTGCCTCGCCTGAAGGGAACCGTCGTGCACGTATCCGCAGACCGGCTGCTCGACAAGCGTACCGACCAGCCATACTACGCGACCAGGATCCGGATCGACGACGGACAGATCGTCGCGAACGACATCCAGATCGTCCCCGGCATGCCGGTTCAGGTGTTCATCACGACGGGGCGCGGCACCGTGGCTCTCTACGCGCTCAGGCCCCTGCTCGACAGCTTCCGTGGTGCATTCAGAGAGGACTGAAGCGCGATGAGATTGGGGTGAATCGTCATCGCGCCTTCCGGGTCCGGATCATGCATTAGGTCTCCGGCATGAGAGCCACGCCGGGGACGTGATCGCGACTCGGCGCGGGCAACCGGCCGCGCCAGCGGAGCACGGCCTCCGTGCGATTGTGCGCGGCACATTTCCTCATGATATGCTGAATGTGCATTTTGACCGTGCTTTCCGACAGGCCCAATTTGGCGGCGATCAGCTTGTTGGGCAGGCCGAGCTCCAGTTCCGCCAGAACCTGTTGCTCACGAGGCGTGAGATCGGTCACGCTCCTGTCGATAGCCGCTCTGGCTCCCTCGTTCATCAGATATGCGGGCGCGAGCCCGCGCGCATCCGGCGGCTCGAAATCCGGTATCCTGTTCATCCCGGCCACGGGCAACGGCCTGTAGGCGCCGCCGACAAGAACAAGGCGCAGGCCGGCTATGGCGATCTCGATCGGTAGCGAGGTGGAAAGAAAGCCGCGCACGCCCCGCTGCATCGCGGCCTGCACGGTCGGCTCGTCCTCGTGGTTTGACAGGACCACAGTGGCGGCGTTGGGACAACACTCCGCAACGAAGGCGAGATCGTCCTCAACCGAGGGATCGCCGATCGGCTTGTCCGCGATACTCAGCATCACCAGACGAACATCGCGGGCTGACGTGCAGTCCAGGCCTTGGACCGATGCCATGTCGAGGATCTCAAGTTCGTCCAACTCCCGCCTGAGGACGTGCAGAATGCATGTACGAGGCAACAGGAGCGGCTCGATGATCACCAGAACCGGCAAGTGAAGCGATTCATTGAGCCGTTTTGAAGCGTTGGTTATGTCGTGCATGATGTCCTCGAGATGAAAAGAACTTCCGCGATATTCCCATTCCGTATTGCGTCTCCCCTGCTGCTGCATTCATCCTGAATGCATCATCACGAGAGCGGCGCAGTGCCGCGTTAGTGCCGTATCCACTGCGGGATCACTCGACACCTGGGGGGAAATTCTTTCCGCTCAAATCATCTGGGCGTGTACCGCGCGGTGGCGCAGTCGACGCATCCCTAATTGCAGATATTTCGATACGCCGTTGATGCCGCCGACCCTGACTTGCCGTCGACGACATATGCTTCATCCTCCTTCACGAGATACAGAAACGGCCTCTCGCCAGTCTCGCCGCCTGACGCGCTTCTTCCTTTCACGCGGCCGCAAATCGTATCCACGGGGCGTCCAAACATGTTCTTTCGCATTGCGCGCTTCACGTCGCTGAGTTCGACCGTTTCCGGCCCCTTCATCTGCGTCGCGATCGCAACCTTCGCCTTGTCCAGAGCAGGGTCCGGCATTTCCGCGGGCCGTTCGGATGCCGGGACGCTGATGCTCGTCCGCGGGGACGCCGCTTTGGCAAGGTCGGTCGATCCGCGTTTCTTCGGAGATTTCGGAGATGATGTCTTGCCGGGCCTTGCCGGCGTTGCGGAACTCGATCTGACAGCCGCAGGCTCTTGCGCCAACGCCGTCGGCATTGGCTGCGCGGGTTGGGCGACAGCGAAACAGGGTCGTGACGCGCATCCGAGGAAATACCCTCGGGAAGGCGCAAACCAGCCAAAGCCGATCAGGACTCCCGCCAGCACTCCGACAAAAAGCAGTCCCATCCGATTCCCCTCCTCCGGGAGCTCGGCTCGCACTCGTAACTAGGACTAATTCCGCGCTGGTGATCTATCTGTTGCGCAAAAGCATTAAGCGCCCATTAAGCGCGCGCCGTTGTCCGGCCCATGCCTGGATGGGCGGATTAGATCGGGCTCCAGACCCGTGCCGAAATGACCGCGCCGATTGCCACAATGTAGTCGTTTTTCTGAATTCGGCGGAGATCGCCACGCGAGGAGGACGTTCCCCCGCTTCGGACACGCGATCTGCAGGACGACGGCGACTTCGGCGGTCGGCCGACGACTTATCCGCCAAATCGCTTGATCAGCTTTGAGCCCTTGGCTGCATCGATCTGCTGGCCAGTCAAGTCGGAGCCGGCGCTCAATCCTTTCGTCATGAGGTTCTTGACGCGTTGCGCCGCCTGCTTCTCATTGGAATAGTCGATCTCGACATGATCGAGGCTCATCAGATGGCCAAGCTCGTGAGCCCAGGCGCGTCCATTGGCGTGGTCATTGCCATACCACTGGACGAAGCTTGCCGGCTCGGGTTCGCTATTGGGGTATGAACTTCCGCCGGCGGATAGATTTTCAATCGAATTGACGAGGTAGATGTGGATGGCATTGTCCGGATCGTGCCGAGAGGCAAGAACACCCAGCAATCGCTGATCATTGCTGCGCGCGCTCTTTGCCATGTCGAGCGGCTTCTCCATCAAGCAATCGCTGATCACGAACGCGATCTTGGCCTTTGACCAGATCGTATTGACCACGTCGAGCGCCTTCTTGGCCGTGTCGCTGCTCCATTGCCCGGGCTCAACGACCCCCCTGTCGGCAAATGGCGTGATGTAAATCCTCAACGGAATGGGCATCAGCTTCTCCGAAGTCCGAAATTGCGATCGTATCTCCCTGCGCCGTCTTTCGAAGATGGTCACAGCCGGAAAGACGCTGTCCGGTCCTCAGCTACGGCAACAGCTGCCGGCCAGAGGGCAATCAAATATGCTCACTTCGCGTTCCTATGCGCTTTCGCGGCAGCAATCGCGTGAGCGGTCTGTTTGACCCTTGTTAGCCACAACGGCGACTAACGAGCCACGTTTCTCCCGCCTCATCGACTGAACATGAAACGGGTCAGACGAGCATGTGACCCGGTGCGCGGGTCGGCCAATCCAGCTGGAAAATGTGTCGCGAAGACCCGGAAGTCTTCGCAAGGAAAGACTGGGGCCGGGCTTACGTTCAGAATGGCCGATGCAGACTCGAACGGCATGCTTGAACACGGCGCTACACGATATCGGCTGAAATCTTCAGGGCAGGAAGAACATGAATGGCATTCCGCCGCCTTCCGGCTTGTTGCTTGCGCTGGCCTCAGGTCTTGCGGGTCTTGCAGGAGCAGCCTCCCTCTCCCTTCGTTCAAGTCTTGCGGACGGGGCCTGACGGACCTTGCGCTTCTCGCATTCATCGTCGCCATTCAGAAAGTAACCCGCAGCGCAGGTAATCTTGACACAGCGATCGCCGTCACGCTTGAGGCCGGATCCGCAAATCAAAGGACAAACCCGCGCCGGCTTGAGCTTGATCGCATCGAGCGCATCGGCGCTCGCCATCTTGGTATCGAACTTGGTGCCGGCGCTTTGATTGAACAGCTCAAGCGAGCGCCGCGACGCCGCATCCCACTCCCCACTGGCCGATCCCGTGAGGCAACCGACCCGGCGCAATTCGGTTTGCACCGATTTTGCCAGCTCAGCCGGCGAAGGTGGCGGCACGGGAGCCTGTGGATTGGGGAGCGCTGCCACTTTTGTGTCCGTGTTTGCCTTCGCCTCTTGCGGCTGCCCTGTTGCTGATGGTGCAGCGTTCTTCGCGGCAGGTGCCGTTTCAGCCGCGACACGCCTTTGTTCGGCTTGAGCAGCCTGATGCTGCGCGGTTTCCTTGGCGGCCTCGGCGGCGGCCCGAGCTTCCTGCGCTGCCTTCAGATCCGACGCCGCCTTGGCAAGTTGCATCTGTTGTGCGCCCTCGTTGACGAGCCGCGCCTGCTCCTGCTCGGCCTGACGCGCCTTTTCGGCCGCAGCAACACGCTTCTCCTCCGCATCGATTTTGGCGAGCTGAAGCTTTGCGAGACTTGCGTAGTAACCATCCGGATATTGGACGATGAAGAAGTTCAGTGCATCCTTGTTGCCAACCTGCAGCGCGAGCTCGTAGTCGCGCCGTATTTCGGATCGCAGCGTTGGCGATGGAGCAGCTTCCTTCGCGGCCTCCTTGGCTGGTTCCCTGGTTGGCTCCTTGGCTGTTTCCTTGGCTGTTTCCTTGGCGGGCACCAGCGGCACGTCGTCGCCGCCAAGCGTGCCGTAAACATAGGGCTCCTGCCGATTGCCCGTCGCTTTCATGACGTCGTCGCGAACGAAGCCGAACACTCTGCGCAAATCCAGACCCGGAGTCCCGATATATTTGACCAATGCGGCAGCGTAGGGACTGTTCTTGCTGTTGCCGTCCGACGCTGTCGAGCCAGCCTTGGCGGCGAAGGCAACCAGAGTATTCGCCGTCGCCGGCTCAATTCGGGCAAGGCCCCGGCTGATGGACCGCGAGCCGACCGTCCGTTTCATCTTTTCGGAGAAAGGATTGTTGCGGCAAGCGTCGAGGATCACAAGTCGCAGCTGCCTTGCCGGTTCAATGGCCAGCATGACGCGATCGAGCGAAAACGCCTCATCGTACACATCCGTATCGCGCTCGAGGGTGGCGTCGACCGGGATCAGATAGTTCGTACCTTCGATCTCCATACCATGACCGGCGTAGTAGATGACGGCCACATCTGCGTCGCGAGCCTGATCGGCAAAATCGCGCAGCGTGCGCCGCATCTCGATCGCCTGAAGATCCCGGCGGGTTTGCACAACGTCAAAACCTGCGTTCTTTAGTGTCGCCTCGACAATCGCAGCGTCATTGACGGGATTCGAAAGTGGCGCCGCGTTTTTGTAGGCAGAATTGCCAATGACAAGTGCGACGCGATTCCCCGCCCATGCCGGCTGACAGAAGAAGAGCAGCAGCACAGGAAGAAGGAACAAGATTCGGCGCAAATTCACGAATCCGTGCAAACCCATGGCAGTACTACTGTTTAATTATGCGCTTTATCATTCGTGTCGCCACGACAGGTTCGGTTCAATGACAACTCGACGATCCGGAAGGTCCGCGGAATGTGGAACCGCACGGGACCGGTTGGTGTGGCCGCGCCCGGAGATGTGGCCAGCCAATTGACCTCTCCAGGGGCCTGGCGTCTAGTGAGGCAGATTTTGAGCGAGCGAGATCACTGCTGTGACTGACGCGAAGGTCGGCCAGGAGGGGACAGCCAGGAACCGGATCGCCGGCGGCGTCAATCCCTGGCTGGACTGGACCTCCAGGGTGGCCATCGTGATCGTCTATGGCGGGTCTGCTCTCATTGGCGCCGCCAGCATCCATCGCCTTCCGTTGGGCAGCGTGGACAACTTGCTGATGATCGCAGCCAGTATTGCCAACGTCCTGTTCCTCGGACTCGTTGCACTGACAACCATGACCCGGCTGGTCCCGACAATGAAGTCGATGGGCGTTGAGATGCGGGTCTCGGCCTTGCTGGGCGCATTTCCGACCGTCGCACTCGCTTTTCTTCCGAAGGCAGAGCTCGGCCCGATCTGGTCGGCTCTGTCCACGACGTTGATCCTGGTGGGGATCTCGCTTTCTATCGTGGTACTCCGCTGGTTGGGCAAATCCTTCAGCATTCTACCGGAGGCGAGGCGCCTTGTGACGGAAGGGCCTTATCGAGTCGTCCGGCATCCCCTCTACCTATGTGAGGGGATTGCGTTGGTCGGTGTCACACTTCAGGTCCTTTCACCACTTGCCGTGCTCATCGCCATCGTAGTTGCGATGATTCAGTGCCGACGAATGATCAACGAAGAGCGGATTCTAAGACTGGCCTTCCCTGAATATGACGTCTATGCCGCGGCAACGCCCTTTCTGATCCCTGCAGGTCTGATCCCCGCGAGACTCGGGCGGCGAGCTCATCAGGCCGGACCGGAGCTCTCGACCAAGGCGATCGATCCGCAGGCCTGACACCGCGCTTCACGTCTCCTCGATGTGCGGCTCAGCGGAACTCGAGTTTGAACCAAGCCGGAGGCCTTGTGCCGCGCTGCCACGAGCAGCCTCCAGAAAAATAACCGTTTTATATCAATATCTTATGTTGTGATCGCGCCCTCAGCAGAGCACTGGCGGGCGCCTATCATCCACATGAATCGGCGGACAGCGCCCGGCGCAATATCTTCCATGCCTTTTGAACGCGTCCGCATTTCGCAACAACACATAGGAATGGATCGGGCTCGAGTTTGGTACTGTATGCAGATAGGCAGCCGCCGGTAGCGTACGAATTCAAAAGTCATTTCTTATGCGGCCATCTTCGCGACGTCGCCATTCTACGGGCATAGGTTGGGTGTTCGCCATGAGAGTGTACAGGCACCTTCGAGTTTTGCTTCTTCTCGCCGCTTCGCTGTTCCTGGCCTGTCAGCCAGCCTGGGCGACAAAGCGCGTGGCTTTGGTGGTCGGCAATGCCAACTATCAAAACGCCCCTCTGCTCCCAAACCCGGCCAACGACGCTGCGGCTATCACCGCAACCTTGAAGGGGGCAGGTTTCGATGTGGTTGACTCAAGACTTAACCTCGCCGCGACCGATATGCGGCGGGCCTTGAGAGAATTCGCCGATCAGGCCCGCAATGCCGACATAGCCCTGGTGTACTACGCCGGCCACGGTATCGAGATCGACGGGACAAACTATCTGATCCCGACTGACGCCAGACTCGAACGAGACACGGACATCTACGACGAAGCATTCTCGCTCGACCGCGTCCTGCTGGCGATTGAGCCTGCGAGGCAACTACGCGTGGTGATCGTCGACGCGTGCCGCAACAATCCGTTTGCCGACTCGATGAAACGTACAGTTGCCTCGCGATCGATCAGCCGCGGACTGGCCAGGGTCGAGCCCACCGTCTCCAACACGCTGATCGCGTTTGCCGCCAAAGCGGGACTAACCGCACTCGATGGCAACAGCCAGAATAGCCCGTACGCGACGGCCCTCGTGAAGTACATCGCAAAGCCGGGGCTCGACTTGCGAAGGGCTTTCGGCTTCGTCCGCGACGATGTCTTGCAAGCCACGGGCAACCGACAGGAACCCTATGTCTACGGCTCGCTCGGCGGCGAAGACGTTGCGCTTGTTCCGGCGACCAAGGCCGAGGAGCCGGTACAGGCAACCAACCCCCAGTCGGAAATTCGACGTGATTACGAGTTGGCCTTGCAGCTCCGCAACAAGCCTGCTCTGAACGCGTTCCTGACCCAACATCCGGACGGATACTACTCAAATCTGGCCAAGCTGCAGCTCAATCAGCTCGACGCCGAGGACGCACGTGTCGCGGCCACGGCGAAAGCGCAGGAGGCCGAGCAGCAGCGAGCTCGCCTGATGTCCCAGGGCGCCCAGCGTGCCGACCAGGAGAAGGCGGCCGCGGATCTGAAGGCTGCGGAAGAGGCCCGGATTGCGGCCGAGAAGACGAAGCAAGCGGCGCAGGAGCAGGCCGCAGAGGCGGAACGGAAACGTATTGCATCCGAATCTACAATCGTCGCTGCACTCTCCGGGAATAAGCCGGCTGTTGAGAGTACCGTCGCGGATAAGCCAGCGGCCACTACGCCCGCTGAGGACAGCAAGACGCCCAAGCTTGCCGCGCTGAGCGACGAGCCGCGCCAGACCGATATCGCAAAGGCCGATCTCTCCAAGTCCGTAGATATCGCCAAGTCTGTACAAGGCGAATTGAGCCGCGTCGGCTGCTTCACCGGCGCCGTCAATGGCCAATGGAATGCGGCCTCACAGCGCTCGTTGGCTCTCTTCAACCAGCACGCGGGAACCAAATTCGACGCCAAGCTCGCAAGTCTCGACGCGCTTGACGCAATCAAGCTCAAGCCGTCCCGGATCTGTCCCCTGATCTGTGATCATGGCTACAAGGCTGACGGTGACCAGTGCAGCAGGATCACCTGTGCCGAGGGTTCGTTCCTCAACGACGACAATGAATGCGAGAAGCGACGCGAGAAGAAACCGGTTGCAAAGCGCAACACGGACGAGCGTCCGTCACGTGCGGATCGTTCGGCACGCGAGAGGCCGGCGCCGGCAGCCGACGTTCCGCGGCGACAAGCAACTGCGAGGTCCGGCGGCGGCGGTGGTCAGGTCGTTTGCGATCAATCTCTGTGCCGTCAGGTTAGAAGCGGCTGCCACCTCGAATACCGTGGCGGCGGCGGCCCCGGGGGCAACGTGGGTAATGTCGAGTCCTGCAACTAGCAACGCGCAAGGCTGCCACGGCGTCATGGAAGGCCAGGAGGCCGCGCGGATCTTGGTGTCGAGAAGGTGTGACGGGCGGCAGAGCTTAACACTGGGTCATCCAGGTCCGTGCCTGGATTGGCCGAAGCGGAGCGACCTGCGTGGTTGCGTGTGACCTTGAGCAAAAGGACGCCAACGCCTTTCCCGGGGTGACGCTCTTCACGAAGCGGCAGGCCCCCGGCATGAAGCCGACGGCGGTTTATCTTCCGCCAAAGCACCCAACATCTGCCACCAAGTTCGACGTCGTGATCTGGCTTCACGGCTTCTATGTCAAAAACCATGAATTCCTCTTCCACAGCGATCCAGCGCGGCTGCGCGAACAGGTCCGGGATTCCGGCAAGGACGTAGTGCTTATCGCGCCGTTCCTGGGCTACGAATATGCCGTTGGCGACACCTTTGCCGGAAACTACAGCGTGTCTGACCTGGCAACCGCGAACTGGGGCGAACGCTATATTGAGGAGATCCTTGGAGCTCTTGCCAGGTTCCTGAGTCTCTCCTCGACGTCCATTCCTCAGCTCCAGATCGGCAAACTCATCATCGCATGCCACTCCGGCGGCGGTAACGGCATGCGCAATCTCGTCGGAAGCCTTGGAAAGTATCAGGGCAAGCTGACGGCCTGTTGGGGATTTGACTGCCTCTACGGTGCCAATGCGCGGCCCGATGATGCGACCTTCTGGTACCAATGGTTGTCCGGACAGAGCGGCCGGGCGCTCGAGATCGTGTATGGTCCATCAACTCTGCCGCAATCGGTGAAGCTGGACCTGATCGGGCGTGGGCTGGCGACGACCGATGGCAATCAAACTCAGCCTCAGCGCCCTGCCCTCAAGAACCTCAGCGTAAGCTTGGGTCATCACGATCTATTCCCGGCATTTGGCCAGATGGTCAGGGTCAACGATCTTGACCCGGCTTTCGTGGATCGCTTCATGATACCGCAGGTCGCGGACCAGCCGCGGCATAAGCCAGCGCCGCAGCGCGGGGAATTCCTCCAGCACGCAATTTCCAACGTTCGCAGCGCTTTCCCCTTTCCAAAGGACATTCATTACATGATCGCCCGGGGTGGCTTTTTCAGCCGACTGAGCAAGCTATGACCCAAGCTTCACAGGACTCACTTGATTGAATAAGATTTGACGTCGAACGACCAATTGTTCGTCACGAGCTTTCCGCTGCTGTTGTCCGGCACGCGCAGCTCGCTGGTCCAGGCCGATAGATAGCTCAACGCGTCGGCCTGACCTTCCAGCTTGCGGGGCATATCAGGCAAATCGAGCAATTGCACGCGTCGCTCGCTCAGGATGGCGATCATCACTGCCGACCCCGTCGGCGGTGCGACGACATATTCAAAACCACGCTGTCGCGCCGCCGGGGCAGGAACAACAAATTCGACACCCGGCTTGACGAGATTGATGTCGCGTTCGTTCGACTGCGCCAATAGCTCGGGGGTCGGAAAGATCTGGGACATCCGCCCTTCCGCGTCGACGTCGACCAAAATGAGATATCCAGTCTTCCTGGCGGTGACGCCGAACGAGACCTTGCCGCCGACGTTGACGGTCTGGCTCGGCAGGATCTGAAGGGACACACTCGCGGCATTGGTCTGCCCGCGCACCGCTTGTACAGGCCAAAGCCAACGTGCGTACGTCGTGCCGACATGCAACGACGCCGTCGGCAATGGTGCTGCGGGCGCAGCTCCGTTACCCGCCAGTAGCAGCAGGAATGCGAGCCATGGTCGCGCCTGGCGGATCGGCTGCGATGACGGCATGGCCTGCTCCCCTAAGCGTCAGGGAGCACTGAAGAAGCCGATCGAGGCGATTCGCGCGTCTGCGGGCAAGTAACGCTCGAGACTCTTGATCACTTGCCCCGAGGCGCGACGCCGGTTGAACTGCATCAGGGCCGTCTCAAGATCTACCATGCGTTGCTGCGAGGTCACCGCAACAATCTGTTCCGCACCGAACGGCTCGCCGACCCTGAGCGGTAGGCGCAAACTCGCCGAGCGGGCCAGCGCCGCATCAGAACCCACCGGATACAACAATTGGATGGTGCCATCGCCAGACACATTGAACAGCAGCACCGCCCTTGACGCCACATCAGACAGGTCAACTTCGACAGTCTGACCAGCACGCTGTTGGCGATCGTCTGGCCAGATGCGCATGATCTGCGGCGACCGGGTCGCAATGCGTTTCAGTTCACGAATTGCCGCTGTCCGATCGACTACCGTCGGCAAGTTTGCAACGTCGATCCCGTAGGCGACCACGTCGCCCCACGCGATCACGTCGTGCGACACGGGATCCCAGATCAGGTCGGGATTGTCCGTCGGTTGAACCGCCTGCACGGGAACATCCTTTGGCTTCACGCTTACAAAATAGCTTGTCTTGCCGTCGAGCGCCGCCAGCCGGATTGGTGCAGCGAGGCGGAGAGGCCCCGGCGCGTCGCCGGTCGGAAGTTCCTTGGTCGCCGCCGCGGCAAGGGTCGGAATGGTTGGTGCCTTGGCCGTGACAGACGGCGGCGCGGGCGCCTGTCCCTCGATGGCCCCGGATCCGGCCGGCCCAGAGGCCGCTCTCGCGGCCGGCCCCTGAATCAGCACGACACCGCGCGTCAATTCGAAGGCGACGTCGGTATCCGGCGTCTGAGGCGGCGATGATATGGTCACGATGTTCTGGCGCTGGTCCGAGAGCTGATAGACCACCTGTCGAACATTGCTGAAGAGCTCCTTGAGCGTCACCTTCCCATCGTGATTGATGTCTGCGCTCCCCTCCACCGCCCGCGCGATCGCATAGCTGAGAGCCCCGCGCAGGCCATCGATGCCAGGGATGCGGACTTCCGGCGCCTTGGTGTAGCGGTCCACCGCAGCCAGGAACGCCGTGTGGTCAAGATCGAGTTCTGACTTCGGATCGTTGCTGTCCGACACCGGCTTCAGTTCGTCGACCAGCAACGTGTAGCGCGGAACCTGCCGGAAGCTCATCTCAGCGGCACGCGGATCGATATCGCGCACCATACCGCCACCGTGGCAGGTATCAGCCACGAAGATCACCCTCGCCCCGCGCAGCTCGAACTGCCGGATGAAATGGTTGAACTCACTGCCTAGAACACGTTCAACCGACCCGGTTGGCGTAGTTTCAAAGCCTGGCAGCAAGAACACGTTTTCCATTCCGTCCGGCTCCGAGCCCTTGACGCGCTCCGGTTCCTGGGTGCCATGACCGGCGATCGACAGAAAGATGAGGTCGTTGCTCTTGGTCCGCTCCACCAGTGCACTGATCTCGCGCAGGACGCTTGCCCTGTCGGCCTGGGCGTTCGTCAGTACGACGACGTCGCCAACCCCCATGCCTTTCAAGCTGGTCACGATGTCAGTGGCGTCAGCGACCGCGCCCTTCAATTTCCGCACGTGCTGATAATCATCGATCCCGATCACGAGCGCGCGCACCGCCGCCCCGTCCGGATTGCTGATCGACAGTCCTCCTGCCGCATATGCGTGAGGGGTTATCAGCCCGATCAACGCAGCGAGCCCGATGGTGGCGCATAGCCGCCTGATCCCGCAATCAAATCCTCTGGGCATCCGCATCGTGATCCACCTCGACATCATGCCTACCCATTTTGTAGCTCTGGCGACACACCGGGTTCAGCGCCTTTTGCTTGCCGTTTTGCGGCCCGCCGGCGATTGTTCGGTCTCCTGATAGGCGCTCGCTGAAACTGCCGTCTGATCGTCCGCGAAGGCTCGAAAGCGGACCGGAACGTAGCCGCGCGAAAGCAGGCTCGCCAACGGGTAGACGTTGCGGCAGACGCGGCCGTTGCAGCCGCCGGTCGAGGATTCCATCACCTCGGCCTTGCGATCAGGCGTGAACCGCAGGAACAACATCACGTGCGAGCCCGGCTTGTTCAGCGCATCGCCCGGCCTCAGGTCCCAGGGATTTGCCACCGGGGCTGCGATCGCGGGGATAGCGGCAGTCGTGTAGTGGACGGACAGCCCCCACGCGGCGCTGACGAAGGCCGAACAGTCGACGCCAGCCACATCCGGCCGTGGCGCATTGCGAGTGCACACATTGCCAGCCAGCGTTCCGCTCTCGATCCGCTGCCGGAAGTTCGCGAGCGAACCGTGGCAGCCCCAGCAATAGGGTACGCCGCGGACCTCCTGATTCACCTTTCCCTGCAGATACCACGGCCGACGAACACGGCTGAAGCCGCTGCATTGGCTGTCGGGATCGTTGCCGTAATTCGCCTGCGTCAGCTTCCACTGGATGCCCTCGAACGCAAACGCTGTCTCGATCGCCTGCTGGCGATTGGACGGTCTCACGGCGGCCGACGCGTCGAATTTGACGCCGGATTGCGGTGCCGGCGCGGCTGCCGTTCGCGACGGCCGCACGTCGATAATCGAAGCGTTGGTCAGAGGCCTGAAGCCCACGCCGACCACTTCAATACCGTCCGGTTTGGTCCGCAGGAAATAGACATCGCCATCGCCCGAAACCGTGACGAACCGCCGGGTCAGCGGCGTGTTTTCCAAAGGAAGCTCGTAGATTCCTTCGAGACGCCCGTTCGCGGCATAGCGTGCGACGAACGTGGAGGCATTCTTTCCCGACGGCGGAACGTCCTCCGCCAGCACATAGAAGCGGTCACTGTTGTCAATCTCGAGAAACTCTACCGTGCCGAGCTGGTTGCGCACCCGCAGGCCGAGCTGGCCGATCGTCTCGTTGGTGACCATGGTCTGGATTTCGACCCGTACGCTGGCATTGCCCTTGTCCGGAATGATATCGGCGATCACCGAGCCCTTGCTTCGAGTAGCAACATATTGCCGGTCGGGCTGCCGCGTCGTCTTGATGATGGCCGCGCGGGTGTTCTGGTCGAGCAAGTCGGTGGCGCTGCCTGGCGCCTGTGATCCCATCTGGGCAAAAGCCGAGACGGCGACCTGGTCGTCCGCGCCACGGCTCGAGACCTCTTCAAGCTGGATCACATCACCACCGAGGCCGCGCGTGGATTGCCCCGGCGCCGCCTTCAGCGTCCGTACGCCGCCGTCCCAAACCATGATGTCGTCGTTGTGGACGACGAGATCCGTCGGCTGGACGTCTTTCGGCATGTTGAGGACGTCAGGATCTGAGCTCGGCTGTTTCGGATCAAACTGGAGGATGCGACCGTTGATCTGATCGAGCACAAACAGGTTGCCCTGCCCGTCGGCGCTGAGTGCTTGCGGTCCCGCGAGTTCCACGTCCTCGCTGGCCGGGACGATGCCGACCATGGAAGCAGCCGAACCGCCGGCAAAGCTGCGTACGACAGTATCGTCGGCGTACGCCTTGGTTCCAAGCATGCCAGCGCCAACGATGAAGACCCAGATCCAATGATTTGGACGAAGCATGTTCGCCTCAATGTACCCCGAACCGATCGCCGCGTCGGATCGACTAATCCGAGATGCCGTTGATGCGGCGCGTCAATTAGTGGTGAGCAATCTCAATCACGTTCAATCTATCACTGGACGGTGATAGTCCGAATGTCTTCAGCTTGCGGTGCAAAACATGGCCCGGAATAGATTTGAGCAGGTGAGCGAAGTCCAGCCCGACGCGATCACGCTTGTCCTGAAACGCGACAATGACGGCATCTCCGGATCGATCGTGCTGCCGGCCGCCGCGAGCGGGGGACGGCTGACCACCGACCAGGTCAGCGCGCAGTTGCCGGCTCAGGATGCTTTTCGCGGCGCGATCCGGCTGGCAAACGACGTAAAGCTCGCGCTCGTAGTGTGCGATCCAGACGGGGTCTGGAAGTCCGAGTGGGGCGATCTTTATCAGCCGATCGAATGACCCGCATCGGATGGAACCAGCATATGCTGCGACGCCGCATCGAGACGAGCTTGCCGAACGGACCCTCCCCCCGACCATCGTTCTGGATACGGGCCTTGATGGTCGCGCTGCTGGTTGCGACGGGCTGGCCGGCACGCGCCAACGACTCGGCGGCGGAATTGTCGATCGGCGGGCTCCAGTTCGTACGCACCAATGACGTGGCCATGGAGAGCGAGAACCTTCGTATCGCGCTCGACAGGATTAGCGTTCGCTACCAATTCGCCAACGTCACCGCCAAGCCGGTCACGCTTACCGTTGCCTTCCCGCTGCCCAACATCGACCTGTCGGAGGCTGAGAACATCGCACTGCCGTCAAATGATCCGATCAACTTCGTCGACTTCGAGACCAAGGTCGATGGCAGCCCGGCGCCGCTGACCGTCGATCAGCGCGCCATGGTCGGCAACAGGGATGTCAGTGCCCTGCTCCACGAACTCAAATTGCCGCTGCTGCCGATTGGTAGCCGCGAGATCCGGGTGAACGACCTGCCCGAGGCGACCCGGGCCCGGCTCGTGGACGACGGACTTCTGATACCTGCGGGAATGAGCGACAACGGTCGGCAGCAATATGCGCCGGGTTGGGTTATCAAGACCTCGGCTGTGCGCCAGCAGGTGTTTCCGCCCATGCGCACCGTCTTGGTCGAACACCAGTACCGGCCGAGCGTCGGCTCCAGTCCCGACACCATCCTGCGCTCAAGCCTGCGCCGCAGCGGCGCACTCGCTCAGGAAGTCGCCCGTTACCGGAAAGAATACTGCGTCCAGGATACGTTCCTCGCCGAACTCGACAAGCGCGCGGGCAGTAACCAGACCAACAGCGCGAAGCTGCAGGAGCGGCGCATATCGTATGTGCTCAAGACCGGCGCGAATTGGGCCGGGCCGATCCGCTCATTCAAACTGACTATCGACCCAGGCGGCAGCGACCGTTTGGTGAGCTTCTGTCCCGGGCGGCTAAAGGCATCGTCTGCTACTGGAAACATGCTTGAATATACGGCAAGCGACTTCAAGCCGGATGCCGACCTGAAAATCCTGGTGATCGGAACATTCTGAGCGTGCCGGTCAATTGGTGAGCAGCACGTAGCGCGCGGCCGCGATGACGGTCACCTTGTTGCGCTGAGCCTCGCTTAGCGCCTGCAGAAAGAACGTGTCGGCAGCCATCGGTCGCGGCTGGCGCAATGAGTCCAGAACCTGCGGAACCGCCACGACCAACAGCAATTGCGGACCGCTCGCGCGCGCTGTCGGGAGCGTAAACGAAAGTGAGTCGATGCCCGGCTTCAGAAGGTAAGAGAGGCTCTGGACTTCGCCGCGATCCGACACCATGAGCAGCTCCACCACGCGGTTGGCAAAGTTCTCAATGGTCCCATTGAGGGTTTCGCCGCCCTTCAGCTCTGTCGCTGACAGGGTGATGCGTGGCATTCGCGCCTGATCGCTCCCGACCTGACTCAAGAACTTGACGGCTGGGCATTGCGCCTGGGTCACTTGCCTGACGCCGACCGAGGCTTCGAAACCCTGCTCACGCCGAAACGCTTTGTCGAAGGTTTCGAATGGGGCGGTCGAGGTACCGAACCCTTCGATGACAGCCGCATTTGGGCTCACAGCAATCGGCAAGACAAAGAAGCAGTCACCGCCAGAATATTGGGCCACGTATTTGCGGATGCGCTCAGCTCGCCCCGGCCCATCGAGCGCCGGAGACGGCGTTGCCGTCGGCTGCGCGGACAACTTCTCTGTCTCCTGGCGTCCGGACTGTGGTCCAGCGGGCTCGACCTTCGGCGGCACCATTGTTCCAGCGAGTTTCGGAGGTGGCGGCAAGACCGCGGTACCGGGCGCTGACCAGACCAGCTTGTAGAAGGCATATCCGCTACCGCCGACCAGCAGCAACAATGCCGCCACGCCCGCCCCCAGCCAGAGGCCGCGCGCGCTCCGCGCGGTCGACGGCATCCTGTCCTGCGACGCCGGCGCCGCGCTTTCCGGCCGCCGTAGCGGATCGAAGCCATATAACGGCGCGGCCGGTGTCTGGGCCGAACCGGTTGGCGTCCAGCTGGCGACCTCCCCCATGGTCGGGCGCAATGCCGGATCAGGCTGCAGCATCCGCTCCAGCAAAGGCCGGATTCGCATATCAACAGCACCGAGATCGGGCACACGCCGGCGCTTCTCCACCAGTTGAAACTGGCTGCCGCCCATGTCGAGTTTCTGTCCGGTCAGCGCATGGA
Organism: Bradyrhizobium sp. LA6.1; assembly: GCF_040547805.1. Lineage (NCBI taxonomy): Bacteria > Pseudomonadati > Pseudomonadota > Alphaproteobacteria > Hyphomicrobiales > Nitrobacteraceae > Bradyrhizobium > Bradyrhizobium sp. LA6.1. The sequence goes on from NZ_JBEPQK010000022.1 coordinate 98,277, forward strand.
ACAGCACAAGACCGAAGCTGTAGACATCGGATTTCGCAGTCACGTCATTGCCGTACAACCCAACCTGTTCCGGCGATGCGTAATTGTCCTTGCCGGCGAAGCCCGAGCCGATGATGGTCTTGTCACCCATCTGGGTCGACCGCGCGATGCCGAAGTCGATGATCTTGGCCCGCCTGACGTCGTCGAGCGGAACGATGATGTTGTCCGGAGAAACGTCACGATGGATGATGCCGTGCTCATGGGCGGCCTCCAGTCCCGATGCGACGCGCTGCATCAGCCTGGTCAGCGCCTCGAAGGTCAACGGCCCATCATCGAGCATGTTCGAGAGCGAGCGGCCATTCACGAATTCCATCGCGAGATAAGGTCGCTGCAGCGCCGGCTCCACGGTAAACAGGAAGTAGCGAACGATCGCGTCATGCGGAAGATTGTGGAGTGCCGCGGCCTCTCGACGGAACAGCGCGAGCGCCGCCTCGTTGTCAACCATGTCGGGCAGCAGCATCTTCACCGCAACAGGCGATCCAGTCTGGATCTCGCGGCATTTGTAGACCTCACCCATGCCGCCCGCGCCGATCACCGCTTCGATCTCGTAAATGCCGTTGAGACGCGTGCCGGGCGGCACGCCGTGATAGGACGATCGGAACGCATCGTTCGGGGTCATGGTTGCGGCTCCCGATTGAGCGGAGATCTTGTCGCCTCCTGAGATCGTGGCGTCAGCAGTCGCACGATCACAATCGTCACGTTGTCAAGCCCGCCACGATCAAGAGCCAGCGCGAGCATGTCATCGCAAGCCGCCTGGGCGCGTCGCGTAGCCGCGTGCTGCAGGATCTCGTCGTCCTGCACGTGCCTGGTCAGGCCATCGCTGCAGATCACGAAGATATCTTCCGGCTCGGCCGGGCCTGTCACCACCTCAAATTCCGGATCATCGGCGACACCGACGGCACGAGTAATGGCATTGCTCGGCCAATCATTCACGTCTTCGCGCGAAAGCGCACCTTCGGCGATCAGTTCCTCCAGTTCGCTGTGATCATGCGACACTTGGCTAATTGCGCCACGACTGATCAGGTAGACCCGGCTGTCACCCGCCCATATGCAGGCATAGTAGCTATCGCGAACGAGCAGAACCGCCGCTGTGGTCCCGACGGTGGCCCCCTGTCGTTCATGACTTAGCGCCAGTATCTGCTGGTTTGCGCTGAACAGCCGTTCCTCGCATTCCGCCAGCAGGTCTGCGGCTGATTCTGGCGTGCCGATCGCGTCAAGCGACTGCACGACAATGCGACTGGCGAGATCGCCGGCCTCGTGACCACCCATACCGTCGGCGACCGCCCAAAGGCCGACGTCGGTTCGTACCAAACATGAATCCTCGTTCCGCTCCCGCACCCGTCCGGGATGGGTGACGCTACCAACATCGAACAAGGATGGAATATGTACCATCGCGTGTCATCCATTCCCGGATGCCGCGTGGCCGAGATCACCGGTCAGCAGCGTGATGTAGTGAAACGGATCTGGTAGTCCGCGGCAACTCAGCGCCATTGGTGGAAAGCCTTCCCCTCCGGCGGTCCACCAGAAGCTAGCCGCGGCGTAGACCTGTGGGTTGGCGGCGCAAAGTGCTGCAAACGACCCCGCGAAGGCGTCGACCGCCGAAGCCCTTCCCATTGCCGCAGTACCAAGCGACGTGATCGGCGGATCGCCGGCGATGGTCTCCTGCAGTCGTGGCACCGCAAGCCGATCCAATGCATCGGAGATCTGCTCGAAGGTTGCGGCCCGATCCAGGGTCGAAAGCATGAACGCTTCCACTTGCCCGAACCATTCGTCCTGCGGATCAATGCTCGGCGGCGGCAGCGAGACGGCCTCGCCGGTCACCGCATGCAGGGTCAAGGGATAGTATCGCCCCACCCCGTCGAGCGAGGGCATGATCGCACCCGCCACTGTCGTGCCGCAGATCGCGGCGCCGAGCCAAAACCGCCAGACCGGAGCGGTCAGAAAGGCCTGCTGCCATCCTGGGCCAAGCTGGTGGCGACTTGCTGACAGCGCGGCCTGTACCCACGGCTCCCAGGCTTCAAGGAAGCTGCGCGGGGTCGCGATCGCGATGAAATCGCGCTTGGCGCCGATCTTGCCGAATAGCCCGCAACGCATGGTCATATCCCGGTCGGGCAACGAAACTCGCGCAGCACTGACAGGTTCAGCGGGTTGCGCAACGACCCAGTCGAAATTTGATAGTTGAGCTCGCGCCCCGCGACGATGAAAGTCGCGCTGGCCGTTTCCGCTTTCACAACCAACGAGCCCGCCTCCAGCATCCGAAATAGCGACCAGGGACCAATGCGCTCAAGCACGGATGGCGCGCCGGTGTCGTTACTAACTGAAATTGCCGTTCGCGGCGCTGGGCCCGGCCATAGGACGGTCGTTGGCGAGTTGCTCTGTGGCGGTGGTGGTGGCGGTGGCGTCGGTTGCGGACCGCCGAACAAGGACGACGTGGCCGGTCCGGGAATGGTTGGGCTCGCAATCGTGGTGCCGCCGATCTCGGTCTTAACGGTCACGCCTGGCCCCGGTGCCCCAGGAGGCCGGATCGCGAAAGAAACGGCGGGCACACCGCCGCCCGTCTGGAAGAACGCATCCCGGATATAGGCCGCATTCTGGAATTGTTTGAGCGTGTCGGGCGAGAACGACCGACCAACGGGGCTCTCCTTGCGCCAAGCCCAGTCCGACCGCGACGTGTCGGCATAAGGTGCCAGGTACTGGGTGAAGAACTTGTCCATAACGCCATTCGGACTGAACAATTTGGCAAAATCCGCCAGCGGGACTTCCTGGCCGCTGCTGCGGACAAACGGGTAGCGGTTGGTCACGGTCTGTTGGCAGACCGGCGTGACCTGATCGCGCAACGTTTGCAGGATTTGCCCGGCGGTTGAAGCCGCGATGCTGCCTTCGAACTCCGCGGCTGCTGCGCGCAGCATGTCGGAGAACGGCGGCGGCATGCGCGAGGCATTGTTGCGGAGCGCTGCGACCTGGGTCTGAAGCGCAGCCGTGGCCTGTGCTGTCAGTTGGGGATTCTCGACGATCAACGTCAGGTTCTGCGCGATGTCGTTCAGGTTCGCGACGGTCGAGTCGATCGGCCGGCGGGTGCTCTCGCCCTCGAGCGCCGCGTGGTAAGGTTTGAACTGCGCCTCGATCGTCGCGCCAGGCGGTCCATCCTGGGCATTCGTGAAGAGTGCCGGCGCCGGTGCGGCAGCTGGCGCCGAAGCGTTTGCCGGCTTCGCCCGTTCCTTGGTCAGCACAGTCTCGTCGCGCACCGATTCCAGAATTTGCCGCATCGGCGAGGTCGGCGCCGAAAGCGCCCGCAGCACCTCGTATTTCGGCTTGTCGGCGAGCAGCTTCTTCAGGCGCAGGCTCCCGAGCGCCGTTCGCCAGGTCGTCACGAAATCGTTGGAATAGATGTTGAGCAGATCACCGGCCAGATTGTCGTACTGCTGGTCGATGGCCGACTGCTGGCCTGCATCACCCAAAACCCATCGCTCCCGCTTCATCCGCTCAGACAATCCGGACAGCCGGGCGACGAACTTCTGATGGAAGCCGTTATACGTGAAGAACTCAGGTACCCGCACCACGTCCAAAGGCTGCCCCGTCGTGGTTTCGAACACGACACCCATGTCGGGTCCGCCATGGCGGCTAGCGATCCAGTCGCCAGCGGTCGATGCGCGAGCCTCCGATTTCAGAAACTCGTAGGCACGTTGCGACACGCTCAGGCGCGCCAAGGAGCTCTGGGCCTGCTTGATCAACCGGCCGTCGAGTTCGACCAGCGGCGGCTGCTCGGTCTCGAGGTCGAACATTGCCACGAGGTTCTCGTCGAGCAGACGCCGCCCTTCCGCGTTGGTGGCGCCAGGATAGAGGTTGTCCGCCCAGTCACGTTGCATCCAGGAGCGGATCAGCTCGCGGTCCGGCGACTGCAGGCCGCCGACCATCAGATAGACCTTGAGCGCCTCGTAGACGAAGGCAGGTTCGTTGATGCGCGCATTGAGCTGCTCCTCGAGGCGATACAGCAGGCGCGGCCGGAACATGCGCTCAAGCGCCGTATGATAGGCCGCCTTCGAGGGCGACAGCAGCCGGGCGTGCTGACTGAGCCCGTAGCGGGCCGACAGAGGCACCGACTCGCCGCGCGATCCGTAGCCTGCCGGGGCGTTACGCAGCCGGTAGAGTAGCGGCAGCACCTTGTCGAGATCATGATCGGCAATCAGCGTCTGCTTGATAAGTGGTGCGCCGGCAGCCGCATACTCGCTATCCGCCTGCAGGCTTTGCTCGATCAAATCGGAGTTCCGCTTGTAGCTCATCAGCCAGGCTGCGATCAGTCCGATCGAGACCAGGCCGATCAACGACAGGGCCGCGGTTTTCAGGATCAGCGCGCGGCGCACCGCGGCACGGTCGGTCGAGACCCAGTCGGCCTCGCCGATGATGACCTTGGAAATCAGATCGGCGAGGAAGAAGCTCTTGCCCGTGCCCGAATAGGATCCGGAACCGACCTCCTCAGCGCCGAACGTACGTGCCAGCGACCCGATCAATTGGTCGATCGGTGTGCCCTGCTGCGTACCCGAGGTGAAGTAGAAACCGCGCAGGTTCGCGTTCAAATGATAGCGCGTCGGCTCGAAGATCTGGTTGAGGAAGTCGTGGATCTGGGGCTTGAGCCGCGCCATCTGTGCCGGAAAGCCGAACAATTGCACGCGGTGCTGGGGCGTCGGCTCGTCCTGCAGACGGTCCAGCGTCTCCTCGCTCAGGCGCTCCAGCAGACGGTCGAACTCGACCGGGATCTGCCCCACCAGATTCTGGGTCTTGTCTGCGGTCTGGAACGTGGCACCCCAGACTTGGCGGCGGCCGGCCTCGCCGAGATAGGCGAAATACTCGGTGAAGCCGGCAACGAGATCGGCTTTGGTAAATAGCGCGTAGACCGGGAAGCTGACCTTGAGCCTCTGATGCAACTCGAGCAGGCGCATCCTGATGGCATCGGCGTGAAGTGCGAGTTCCTGCTTCGGCAGCGTCAGGATGTCTTCGATACTGATGGCGACAAGGACGCCGTTGATCGGCTGGCGCGACCGGCTTTTCTTCAGGATGTCCAGGAACGCCAGCCAGCTGTCCTTGTCGGCCTTGCTGTTGGAGTCCTGGGTCGTGTAGCGGCCGGCGGTATCGATCAGCACCGCCTCCTCGGTAAACCACCAATCGCAGTAGCGCGTACCGCCGACCCCCGCGATCGCTGCGGGCGTCGCCCCGCGCGCGAGCGGAAATTTGAGCCCGGAATTGACCAGCGCCGTGGTCTTGCCGGCGCCGGGCGGACCGATGATGACGTACCACGGCAGATCGTAGAGATAGCCCGACTTGTTGCCGCTGGCGGTCTTCAGCGTCGCGAGCGCATCCTTCATGCGCTCCTTGAGCACCGGTTCATCGCTGACAGGCTGGTCCGCACCAGCGATGCCATCGGCAATCTCCTTGGCACCCTTGCGCCGCTTGAACAGATTGAGGCCAACGATGCCTGCCACGACCGTGGTGAGCAGCAGGATAGCGATCTGCCGGACGATATGGTTCTCCAGCGGCCGCCAGTCGCCGAACGCGATGAAGGGACCGGCGAGATAGATCACCGCTCCGAGCGAGCTGAGCCCTACTCCGTAGAGAACGATGCGAAGAATGTCCTTGGCAAGCATCTAACCGTACCTGTCGCAAACCACCTGACCCGGCGGTATCTGCCTATTCGCTGCGTTCGATAAAGATCTCGACGCGCCGGTTCTTGGCGCGTCCCTCGGGTGTCGTGTTGCTGCCGATTGGCGCATCTGCTCCTTTGCCCTCGACGTCGACGCGCGAACCATCGGTCAAGCCAGGCTTCAGTGCCGCGGCAACCGCCTTGGCGCGCTCGACCGACAACTCGAAATTTGTCGGGAAGCGGACTGTGCGGATCGGCGAACTGTCGGTATGGCCGACGACCCGGATCCGTCCCGGCTCCTTGTCGAGGGTTGCCGCGACGCGGAGTGCGATCGGCTTGAAGCCGTCGAGAATGGTCGCCTGGCCCGATGCAAACAAGGCCAGATCGCAGACCCTGATCACGATGAAGCTCGGGGTCTGGTCCGCCGTCATGGCACAGGCGGTGTTCTCCTTCGCGAGCGCGTTGCGGATGCGTTGCAACTGGGTGATGCGATCCGGTGGCGGCGGAGGTGGAGGCGGCGGAGGTGGTGCAACGATCTGGCGCTTGAGCTCGATCGGGCCGGCTGGATGGAGCGCGAGCGCTACCTCGGCAGCATTCTCTGCCCGGCCGGCGAGGAGCGTCCGCAGGACAAAATAGGACCCGGTCAGCAGCGCGGCGACGACAGCCGCAACGAGCCAGACCGGAACGCGCAGACGCTGCCGGCGCCCCGCCAGCGCCTGGCCGCGCCAGTTGGGCGACAGGTCGCTCATCGTCTTCGGCCGGACCCGGCGCAGCAATTCATAGAGGTTACGCTGGATCAGCTGCAGGTTCGCAAGTCCGCCCGCTGACGTCCGGTGAATGCCCTGAAAACCAAGCGCAAGGCAGGCGTGCTGAAGTTCGAGGACCGGATAGTTGACCAGTGGATCAACCTTCAAATGGTCGAGAATCTCAAAGAAACGGACGCCGCCGACACGCTCGCCGAAGAACCGGCTCAGCATCGAATATTGCGTCCAGACGTGGCGCTCCTCGGTCGGGATGTGCTGCACGATATCGTCGGCAGTGGCACACAGGATGTATTTCGCTGTGTTGGCTTGGTGCTCGGATATGCCCGCGGAACGGATGTCCTTCTCGAAGAACTTGATCGCGTCTGCAACCTGCTCCATCAAACTCGCGAATGACGCGCGCATGAGCGCCACCCGCAACCGACCAAGCAGCTGCAGCAACGGGCCCGCAGCGCGCATCACTGGATTAGCATTTGGCGCGACGAGATCGTCGACGCGCAACGGCGGTCCTGGCGGTAGCATGGGCTGCTGCGCCTGGGCTTGTGCGGGTGTCGATATCCATTCCTCAGCGGGATGGCTGGCCGGCGCGGAGGCGTAGTTCGAGCCCTGCGGGACAGGAGAAAATGATGACGGTGGCGCCGGCGCGCCGGGAGAGGGTACCGGTGATGGCGAATAGCCTGGACGTGCCGCAGGCCCCTCGCCCGGCGGAGGCTGAGAGGTCGGCGCCGGCGGCAACTTCCCGCCGGGGTTGGGACGGATGATCGTCCGTTCGCCCCGACCGAAAGGATTGACCGGCTTGTCCCTGTCGCTCATGGCCTGTCTTCCAGGATGGCCCAAAGATACAGCTCAAGCTCCGGCCAGTCGCCGGAGAAATGCATTCCGATCGAGGCCGCCGTGCTGAACTCGGGCCAGAGCGGCGACTTGCGGTCGAGATAGAAATAGACGTGATCCGTGATGGCCCGGATATGCGGCGGCGGCGTCGGCAAATGCGCCAAGGTCAGGCCCGGCAAGTTTGCGTGCACGATCTCGTTCATCTTGGTGTTCGGCCCGACCTTGAACAGGTGCGGGAAATCGTTCTGGATCTCCACGAGCGGCCTCCGTGCGGCAACCTCCAGCACCAGGGTCGCGTTTCGGAATAGCGCTCGATCGCGGATCGGCGACACGAACGCATTCTGTGCGCGCTCGATGATCTCCAGGCGGATCGCACGCCGGCCCAATCGCGCGCTCAGGAAGTCCTGGATGTCGCTCACCAAGGGTGTGAAGACGTTCTCGAGATCGTCGTGATCGTAAGCCGGATAGTTGCGCGCCCGCCGTTCCGCCGTAGAAAATGTCGCAAGTTCACCCGCGAATCTCAGCAATTCCTCGTACAGGCGCTCGGGGTGCACGCTGCCGGAGCGCTGGAAATGAGTCAGGACGGGAATGGTACGGTTCAGTACTTGCAGGACCAGATAGTCGACGCTCTGCAACCCACCGCCGGATGACGGATCGACCGCGTAACGCGCGAGCTCGTCGAGTTTGGTCTCGACCCAGCCGATGATGCGGTTGAGCCAGCCATCGATGATCGGATGCGCGGCGCAGATCAGCATCGGCGGCACGAATTTATCGTCGAACAGGATGTTCTTGTCGCGCACCTCGAGAATGCGCGCGATGCCGAGCCCCATGTATCCGGGCTTGCTGCTCTTGCGCAGTTCGAACGACAAGCGCGGATAGGCGATGTCGATCTCTTCCTCGATGCGTAGCGCAGAGGTCGAGTCGATGAAGGTTTCCGAACTACGAACATAACGACTGGCGCTGTCGGTGCGATCCTCGTCGACCTCGCGGGTGTTTGGCGCCGCGACCGGCATCATCAGCCAGACGACCTGGCCTGCGGCCGTCTCCGGCACGTCGATCGCTTCGGGAATTTGGCTGTCCGCTGGGATATCGAATGGCGTACCGTCCGGCATGACGCCGGACGCATTGCGCACCGCGAACTTGCTCTGTTCGGTAAGATCTTTGTCGATCTCCAGCTGGGCAAAGCCCCACGGGTATGGTGTCGTGTAGCGAACGCGCTTTTCCAGCAAGTGTTCGATGTAGCGGTCGTTCTGCTGCAGATGATGCGGCCGCAGAAACAGACCTTCCGACCAGAAAACTTTGCTGTACCAAGACATTCCTACATCCACTTAGAAATTGTCGGCAGCCGCGTGGTCGCCGATAGTTTATTTTGAACCGGGCTTGTCACCGCGGTCGTAATAGTTCGAGAAATGCAACATAAAGGTTTCGATCGGCGCGCTGTTGTCGCGGCCGAGATGCGCCTTCCAGCGCGTCAAGAACTCGTCCCAGAGTTTGCCCTTGTTCGTGCCGAGCCAGGAGCTTGCGCCACGCTGAAGCTCGAGCTCGCGGGCCATCAGCGTCGGATCTATGCCCGCAATCAGTTCATGGACAGCGTGCTGCATCGCCATGTAGGTCTTCAACTGATGTGACTTGAGATCACTGAAGCCCTGCGCAAAGGCGCGCTGTGTGTCGAGGTAGCTGCGCGTCGGCGGCCCAAAGAGAATGCGCATCGCTTCTTCCGAGGTCGGCGAGAACTTCAGCGGATTATTTTCGAGGGCTTGGACGGTGGTTTGGCTGGTGCTACGGGTCAGCTGCTTGGCTTGGGTCCGCGCCTGCAGCAGCGCCATCAGATTATCCACGGTCATACGCAAGATGACGCCAAGCTGTTCGGCGAGTTCGGCATCGGACTTGCTGGCAAAGAAATTGTCCGGCAATCCTGCAGCGCGCGCCACCAGTCGCGCGAACTCGGTACCGCCGACTGGCTTGGCCGTGACAGGTCCCTCGTCTGCCGCTTGCGCCGGGCGCGATGGCGATGCTGGCGGCTGGGCAGCGGCTGGTTCATCATCGATCCATACCGACGGCCGGCGTGGGGTCGGCATGATGGGCGGGCGCTCGACTTGCGGTTTCGGCGCGTTGGCTGGACCGGCCGCCCAGTTCATGTCGTCGTCCTGCTCGGACGGTTGGTACGGAGACGCCGGCTGTGACCGTCGGAACGGGTCTACACCCGGTGCCGGGACGCTCGCCGCCCAATCCAGGAACCCCGGATTGACGGGCCGCGCAGCCTCGCGTGGCTTCTTCAGCAATTGCGGATCGATCGGCGGCGGAACGTCACGATCGGCTGTCCAAAGCTCTCCGTAGTCGGCATGCTGCTGGACCGAGGGTTCGCGCAGTTGCGCCTCGTGGTTTGGGCTGCCCCCGCCAGCCTCATTCTCCAGCGAAACTCCGATGATGTAGTGGCCGATCGTGAGACGGTCACCGTCGCGCAAGCGGTGCGGCCCCCGCATGCGCTGGTCGGCACCATTGAGGAAGGTGCCGTTGGTCGAAACGTCGTGCAGCCAATAGCCACCGTCGCGAAAGTGCACCTCGCAATGCTTTCCGGAAATCGTCCGCGCCGGATCCGGCAGCGTCCAGTCGAGGTGACGGTCCCGGCCAATATCGACTGAACGCCTGCCGGTGACCGTAAACGACACAGGTCCGCCATCCGGAAGGTTCGGCTCGTTCTCGATATTAAAGCGAAGCACCATCACATCGTCTCGTTAGCGCGGAGGGCGCGGTTCGCCGCGTGCCAATTGAATACCATCCTCTAGGCATGACGTCATTATCCGGTCCCGGGAGTCACGGGGGAGCCGGCAGAGGCCGATCAGCAGTGCTGCACGCACCGCCCGCGCGGCCTGATCTGGCTTAGCTTCCACGGGCGCAAATTCCGGGGGAACCACGCTTCCGCCGGACCAGCCGGCCGCCAGCGCCAGCCATGTCGCCGGCTGCTCAGGATCATTGGCATTGCCGACAGCCAGCGCCTTGTTCCGGGACTGCTCGTCCGGTTGCCGGACCCAGGTCTCCACAATATTGAGCGACCTGGTATCGCTGGCGTCGAAATGGTCGAACATCAGTCGCAGAGAGCGACATCCCCAGGCAACTGCTACGCGCCTGGGAAGCAGATAGGCACAGTAAGACACGGCCGGGTGCCAATTCCGCGCATCGGCGGCCTCCTGAAGGAAGTCCAGCGAAGGCTTGTCAGCGTCGGCTTTGCCGACATCATAACGCGCCAAGGGATAGGCCTGAAACAGATCCTGAACCGTACCGAACCGAACTTGTCCCATGATCGTCAACCAACAAGGGTTGGAGTACCGTGGGCGACCAGCGGACCACCGGCAGCAAGCGCCATGCCGGCTTGCGCCGTCATGGCGATCGTCGGCGCGTTGATGACGATGCCCGCCGGGGTCAGGATGATCTGACTAGGACCCACCTGTAGGGTGATGTTGGCATTGGCCATGAGCGTGATGCTGATGCCTGCATTGACAGACTGGTCCATGGCCAAAGTGATGTGCTGACCACCCAACTGGATATCGAGCTTATCATTGCCGTTCTTGAGCGTGGTGTTGCGCGTGTCGCCGCCAAATGCAGCTTCGCCGATGGTACGTGTCTCGGTGTCGCGGACCGTTACGTCGTGGTCCTTCTCGGCATGCACCGTGATCTTCTCGGATCCCTTCTTGTCCTCGAAGCTCCACTCGTTGAAGCCGCCGCCGCCTTTGGTGGAGTCCGACTTCAGTCCCGCAATCGTCTTCTTCGACGGCAGATCGTAGGGCAGCTTGTATTCGTCGTTGTACACGGTGCCGATCACCAGGGGCTGGTCCGGATCCCCCTCCAGGAATTCGATAACGACTTCCTGTCCGACGCGCGGGATGATCTGACCGCCCCAGCGCTTGCCAGACCAAACCTGAGCCACGCGCAACCGGCACGACCGCTTCTTCTTCCGATCCCAGAAAAAGCGGACATAGATTTCGCCCAGAGACTCGACGTCGATTTCCTCGCTCGAATTATCGTCTTTGGTCACCACCTTGGCCGTCTGGATGCCGTTGATCCTTGGCTTCGGCGTCATCATCAGCGGTCGAAACGGCCGGTCGCTCGGCAAGAACTCGTAGCTGCCGAAATAGACGTGTTGCCCTGCGTCGCTCGGACCGCCGGTGCGATAGGATTCGATCGAGAACGAGTGCACAGCTCGCACCACGAGGTATTCGACGTTCTGCGAGTCCTTGGAGTGCTTTTCGAGCTTCGTCAGCCCACCGGGGAACAGGTTGACGGCGTCGCCATTGCCGCGGCGACGCCGATCCATCGCCTGCTCTGCCTGGAGCTGGATCTTCGCGTAGCGCTCGCCGTCGGATTTCTCCTTGAACTTCCCGGGATAGTCGTAAAACTCCATCTCCGACCGAGTGTAATGCTCGGAGCCCTTGGCGTCGCTGATCATCTGAGCGTTGGGCTTCTGATAGTTGTAGTCGTTGAGTTCGATCTTGCCGGTACGAAACCGTCGCTCCGATACCCATTCATAGATGTGCTGCTCGCCTCGCCGGTCGGCACCCGCCAGCGGGATGTAGGGAATCGTAGCAAGACCTTTGATCGGACTGTGCGACGATTTGGAGTCCGCCAACACCAGCGTGTGCTTGCCGCCCTCATGCTTGAAGAAGTAGTAGATGCCGTGCTGCTCCATCAGCCGGCACACGAAGTTCATGTCGGTCTCGCGGTACTGAACGCAATATTCGAGCTTCGGACAAGAACCCTCTTCGGTCAGTTTGGATTCATAGTCGGTGAAGCCGCGTTCGTTGAAGACCTCTTTGATGATGTCGGGCGCCTTCTTGTCCTGAAAGATCCGGCAATCGGTGGTCCGCGACAACAGCCATAACCAGGGCCTCAGCACGATCCGGTAGCTGAAATAATCGTTCTTCACTCCGAGCCACTGGGCTTCCGTCAGAATGCCGCTGAACTCACGCTCCTTTTCATGCAGCTTTATGGTCAGCGTGCACTGCTGACCGATAGCGCGGTCGAAGTCGAGGTCGGCATCCTCACTGAGACACTCGATGCGATACTCGAACAGTTCGCTGAGACCTTCCGAGCCTTCGAATCCGGCAAAAACCAAAACGTCCTTGCCAAGAGGCGTCTTGAGTTCGCAGAGGCGGGTATCCTGAGTAAGCTGGCCCATGTGGGCTTAAACTCCCTCCTTCGATCGAATGACCCGCTGCAAAAAAAGCTGATCAGACGTTATGCAAGAACGACGGAAATCCTGCGTGCCGCCGGCTGTGCCGGCAAGCCCGCCCCAGGGCTGGGCTTCCTGACGTTCCACAACGGCCGCCAAAGAACTACCCCGGGCCATCAAGTAGTCGGCTCCAAGAGCTTGCCGGTTCACGCGAAAATGGCATGATCTTCGGGAATGAACCAAGGTCGGCAGGCATCTGACCCATAGGTATAGATTCCGGATCATGCGCCCCCGCGCGATCCCCTAGTCGCCACGGGCTCGGCAGCGGGGCCGTGATCGAGCAGATGGACGGTCCGCATATGCTTGACGTCGCCTCCCTGACGCAGCCCATTGCCGCTGACGATCCCTGCGGGCCGGATCTCGACGCCATCGGAGACGTCCAATATCTGAACTTCTTCGCAGGTGCGGAATCGCTGCTACCGATGTCGTTCTTCGAGGTCGTCAATGCCAACGGAGAGCGTGGACGCTTCGATCCAAAGGCAGTCGATTTTGCCGGCCAGTTTGCCGCCGCGCAGCCCCTTCTGGCGCGTACCCGCGATCTGCGCCTGAACCTGCTGCTGGCCAAGTTTTCAATCCTCAACCGCGATCTCGACGGCTTTCTCTGCTGCCTGAAGGCGACCAACCTGCTGCTGCGCGAGCAGTGGGAGGCGGTGCATCCGAAGGGCGAGGACGGCGACTACGCACTTCGCGCCGTCACAGTCGAGGCGATCGACGTGTTCCCGACCGTGATCAACCCGCTCCAGTTCCTTCCCCTGATCGAGAACCGCAGACACGGCAACCTCAACTACCGTGCCTATCAGATCGCTCAGGGCGAAATTCCCGCCGGCGACGCCGACGCCGACGGGCCTGATCTGGCGGCCATCGAGCGCATCGTCAGCGAGACAGATCTCGACACTCTCAAGGCAACCAGCGGGCGGTGCTCCGCGGTCGCTGCTGAAATCGCGGGTATCAAGCAAACCTGGCACGAGAAGTTGAACGCGGGGCAACCGATCAGCCTCGACAGGCTCTCTGGCTTGGTTAACGGCATGGCTGCCTGGCTTGCGGGTCTTGTCGCGTCGCGCGATCCGGCCGCGATCGCCGCAACCGCGGAAGATGTCGGACCTGTCGATACACAGGCGCCGTCAGACACGACCGGTGTGGTGACTTCATCCGCACAGGCATCTGCAGCGCTTGCAGCAGTGGCAGACTATTTTGCCCGAATGGAACCGTCCAACCCGGCACTGTTGCTGGTGCGTCAAGCGCAGGAGATGGTTGGCAAGTCATTCATTGAAGTCATGCGGATGCTGGTGCCTGCGCACGTGGAGAGCGCTGCGATCAACATCGGGCGCGACAAGGTCTTCGACCTGCCGATCGAACGGATGGCGGAACTCGCCACGTCGCTCTCATCGACGGCCGAGAACAACACGCAAGACATTGTATTTTCAGTGGAAAGCAGAACGCAAGCCTTGGGCCTGCTGGCGAAGGTGGCGTCGTTTTTCCGAACCGCAGAGCCGTCCAGCCCCATCCCCTTTTTGGCAGATCGCGCGCGCGACCTCGCGCAACGAGACTTTCTCAGCCTTTTGAATGATGTTCTTCCTGAGGGAGCGCTTAAAACAATCGACAGATCGCATTGAACCCAGCTTTCGCTCGAGGGCACTAAATGGACACAAGGATGTTTGCCGACCGCAGCAACTTGAAGTCCCCTAGCCGATCTGCGTCGCGCAAATTCGACGTCTAAAGCGATTTCGTAGTGAGGGAACCATGGCTACAGATAGCGGTCAAAAATTCATTCGTCGAAATCGCGCACCACGCGTGCACATCACATACGAAGATCCATACGACGCCGAGCGGCTGATCGAACTGCCGTTCGTCATGGGCGTCCTCTCTGACCTTTCCGGCAATAACCCCGGCGTCGAGAAGACGAAGGTCGAGGAGCGCAAATTCCTCGAGTTCGACATGGACAATTTCGACAGTCGCATGGCGGCAATCCAGCCCGGCGTGACGGCGCGCGTCGCCAATCGTCTCAGCGACGGATCAGACGAAAAACTTTCGGTCAATCTGCGCTTCAACAAGATGGCCGACTTCACGCCCGTGGCCGTCGCCCGCCAGGTACCGGCTACAGCCAAGCTGCTCGAGGCGCGCGAACAACTTGCCAACCTGCTGCGCTACATGGATGGCAAGGTAGCCGCCGAGGACCAGCTGAAAAAACTTCTGGCCGATCCTCAACTGATGGCAGCGCTTCGGGAACGCGCGATCAGCCAGTCGACCGAACCTGGCACCGAGAGCTAAGGAAGGAACGGGGACCATGGCAAAAGAAGCTGTTCACAAAGAGAGCACCACCCAGGTCAAGACCGTCGAAGCTGACGAGTTTGCCACTCTGCTGAAGCAAAGCTTCAAACCGCGCACCGAGCGCGCAGCGACCGAGGTCGACAACGCGGTATCCACGCTCGTTCAAGAGGCATTGAAGGACTCGAGCGTCATCAAGTCGGACGTGCTCGACACTATCGAGGAGATGATCGCGCGGATCGACCAGAAGCTGACCGCGCAGATGAACGAGATCATTCACGCACCCGAATTCCAGGCGATCGAAAGTACCTGGCGAGGCCTCCACTACCTCGTCTTCAACTCGGAGACCGACGCCAACCTCAAGATCCGGGTCATGAACGTCTCGAAGAACGAGCTGTACCGTAATCTGCGGCTTTACCCCGATGCGCGCTGGGACCAGAGCCCATTGTTCAAGCAGATCTACGAATACGAGTTCGGCCAGTTGGGCGGCGAGCCGTTCGGCTGCCTTATCGGCGACTACTATTTCAGCCACCTCCCCACCGACGTGCAGCTGCTGCGCGATCTCAGCAAGATCGCCGGTGCCGCACACGCCCCCTTCTTCAGCGGCGCCGAGCCGACGCTGATGGGAATGGACTCGTGGACCGAATTGTCCAACCCTCGTGATATCGGCAAGGTGTTCGACACGCCGGAATATGCCGCATGGAAGGGACTGCGCGACCAGGACGACTCGCGTTATCTCGGCCTGTGCATGCCGCGCGCGCTGGGTCGCCTCCCCTACGGCGCGAAATCGGAGCCTGTGGAAGAGTTCGCCTTCGAGGAGGAGACAGACGGGCACACTGGTGACAAATACGGCTGGATCAACGCCGCCTATGCGATGGCGGTCAACATCAACCGCGCCTTCAAGGAGTTCGGCTGGTGCACGCGCATCCGCGGTGTGCAATCCGGCGGAGAGGTCATCAATCTGCCGACGCACACATTCCCGACCGACGACGGTGGCGTCGATCTGAAATGCCCGACCGAGATCGCCATCAGCGATCGCCGCGAGCACGAACTTGCAAAGGCGGGCCTCATCCCGCTGATCCATCGCAAGAACACCGACAAGGCCGCCTTCATCGGCGCCCAGTCGCTTTACAAGCCGAAGAAGTATTTCGGCGAGAAGGGCGTGGATGCAACCGCGTCCGACAACCTGTCGTCACGTCTGCCCTACATGTTCGCAGTGTCTCGCTTTGCGCACTATCTGAAGTGCATGGTTCGCGACAAGATCGGATCCATGAAGGAGAAGGATGAGCTGACGGTCTGGCTGCAAACCTGGATCAACGAGTACGTTGATGCCAACCCAGCCCTATCGTCAGAAGCTCAGAAAGCGCGCAAGCCGCTGGCCGCTGCGAAGGTAGAGGTCATAGCAAACGAGGAGAACCCGGGATATTACAACGCGCGCTTCTTTCTTCGTCCGCACTTTCAATTGGAAGCGATGGATGTCGGCCTCAGTCTGGTTTCACGCCTGCCAGGTCCCAGCTCCTGACGCTGCAGCATCGCAACCGTACACACAGAAATTTGAGAGGACCATGCTATGGCTGTCGACATCTTCCTGAAACTCGATCCGATCAAGGGCGAGTCGCTGGACGACAAGCACAAAGACGAAATCGATATTTTGAGCTGGTCGTTTGGCGAGAGCCAGACCGGCACCTTCCACAGCGGATCGGGCGGCGGCGCCGGCAAGGTCAGCGTGCAAGATCTTCACTTCACGCACTTCGTTGACAAGGCCACGCCGGAACTTTTCAAGGTCTGCGCAAACGGCAAGCATATCGACAGCGCGATCCTGACGGTCCGCAAGGCCGGCGAAAACCCGCTGGAATATCTCAAGATCGAGATGAAGCAGGTTCTCGTGACGAGCGTATCGACAGGCGGATCGCACGGCGAAGATCGCCTTACCGAAAACGTGAGTCTGAACTTCGCGAAGGTCAAGATGATCTACAAGACCCAGACGGAGAAGGGTGGCGCCGGAGCTTCGCCGACGTTTGGCTGGGATGTTCCTGCCAACAAGGAATGGGCCTGATTGTCGGCCCCTCGCCTGGCGCCGGTTGCGAATGGCGAACCGGCGCCAAGCGGTGCGATTTTGATCGCACCTCTCGTCCGGCCCGGTTGCGGGCCCGAAAGCCTGCTGGGCGACGCCAAGTCGGACACCAACGCGCGCCCCCCGGGATTGCATGCGAGTTGGGCGTCATGGGGACCGTGAATGACCATTGCACCAAAGAAGGATCGGCTCTCTCCCCCACTGATGCTGGCATTTCGCTCAGCCCATGAAGCGCGCGACGCACGCAAGAAGCTCAATCTGCGCGATGAGTCTGGCGAGCGGGTCATTGCAGGGCGGCGGAGCGCGGGCCGATTTCCAATCTCGGAAACATTGCTCCGGCGCGAGGTCTCCCATGACCTCGAAACGCTCCTCAATACCATTGCCCTGGAATCGACCCTGGATCTGGACGGCCGCGATTGCGTCCGAACCTCAATCCTGAACTTTGGCTTCCCTGATATTGCCCACCGTTCGATCGACGAGGTCGCCGACGACGAGCTCACCGACGCGTTGCGCGAGACGCTCACGACTTATGAACCGAGGCTCGATCGCAACACCATCCGGGTCCGACGCGACGGCTCGGTCGGCCCCGAGCAACTCAAGCTGCGCTTCATCGTTCACGCCGACCTGAAGGCCGAGCCGCTCAACGTCCCCGTGGAGTTCGTCGCCGACGTCGACCTCGACAGCGGCGATATCCAGATCAACCGACTTTAGCATGAACCGCGAATTCCTGGATTTTTACAATCGTGAACTGTCACTGCTCTACGAGCAGGCCGGGGATTTCGCCGAAGAGTATCCCGGCATCGCAGAACGCCTCGGTGGGCTGATCCGGGATCGCTCAGATCCCATGATCACAGGATTGCTGGAAGGTGCCGCATTTCTCGCCGCTCGCGTTCAGCTCAAGCTCAAGCACGAGTTTCCGGAGTTCACTGCAAACCTGCTCGAGCAGCTGGTTCCGAATTACCTTGCCCCGACTCCGTCGGCCATGCTGGTCACGGCACGCCCCCCCTATGCCGACCCAGCGCTACGCGATGGCAAGAAGATCGCGCGCGGCGCCTATTTCGATGCCACCTATCGCGAGAGAGAACGAAGTCTTTCCTGCCGATTTCGACTTTGCCGCGATATCGCTCTTTGGCCATTTGACGTCACCGGCGCCGAATACTTCTCGACGGCAGGCGCGCTGCAGGCGCTCGGGATTCCCGTCGGCGGCGACGTCATCGCCGGGCTCAGGCTGTCGTTGACCCACCGTACCGCGGCCCGGCTCGATGAGGAGCTGCCGGACGCAGAGGCCAGGGCCAAGCCGGATACCTGGTTTGCAGGCTGCCGCACGAGCGAACTTCCGATCTACCTTTCAGGCGCGGAGTCCGACGCCATTGCGCTTTACGAGCAATTGATCTCGAACTGCAGGGGCGTCTACTTCCGGCATCTCGATGATTTCGGCGATCCGGTGGTGACTCGTGCGCCCCATGACTGCGTGCAGCAGATTGGTTTCGACGAGGACGAGTCGCTGTTTCCCAACGACAACCGGGTCTTTCGCGGCTCGGAGCTGCTGCGGGAATATTTCATGTTTCCACGCAAGTTCCTCGGCTTCAACCTGACGGGACTTCGCAGCGTGATGCCCCGGCTGCGCAGCAAATCGATCGATATCGTCTTCGCTTTCGATGAACACAATTCACGGCTTGCCGCCGCGGTGCGTCCCGATACCTTCAGGCTCTACAGCGCGCCGGCAATCAACTTGTTCGAGAAGACGAGCGATCGCATCCCCGTCAAGTCGAATACGCACGAGTACCATGTGGTGCCCGATCGCAGCCGCTATCTGGAATACGAACCGCACCAGGTACTCGAAGTCTACGCGCACTTTCCGGCCGACAAGGACAAGCGGCCGGTGCGCCCGCTGTATTCGGCCGCCGTCGACCGGACCAGCGGATCGGTCGAGGGGCTTTATTTCACCGTTCGACGGTTGCCCCGGCGCCGTACAGTGGGAGAAAAGACGTATGGCGCATCCTCGGACTACACCGGGACGGACATGTTCCTGTCTCTGCTGGAGCCCGGTGAACTAAGCGGCGAAGGTGCGGTCGCCGAACTCAGCGTCCGGGCGCTGTGCTCCAACCGGCATCTCACGGAACACTTGCCGGTCGGCCAGGGCGGCGCCGACTTCCGCCTGCTGGACGATACTTCCCTTGATCTGATGTGCGTCGCTGGTCCCACCCGACCACGCGAACCGATCGTGGCCCAGATGCGCAGCCGCAGCGAGATCGCGAACAGCGGAATCGTCAGCTGGCGGCTGATCAACATGCTGAGCCTGAACTATCTTGGCCTCGTCGAGCGCGGTGGCGGCAAGAACGCCGGAGCCCTGCGCGAAATGCTGTCCTTGTTCGCCGACCAGTTCGACGACGCCACGGAACGCAAGATCCGCGGCGTGCGCAGCATAGAAAGCCGGCCCGTCGTACGGCGGGTGCGCGAGCGCACCGGCAGCGGCGCAGCGCGCGGCCTGGAGATTACCATCACGCTCGACGAGAAGGCATTCGAGGGCAGCGGCGTGTTCTTGCTCGGAGCCGTGCTGGAGCGCTTCTTCGCCGACTATTCGGGCTTCAATACCTTCACACAGACGGTCGTCTCGACGCCGGAGCGCGGCGAGATCATGCGTTGGCCGCCGCGCATGGGCACGCGGAGACCTCTATGACGCTGATCGACCAGATGAAGGCGGAGCCCTGGCGGTTCGATTTCTTCAATACGTTGCGCCAGCTCGAGCGCGCCAACTCGGATCGACCGCGGATCGGTGACAGCGCTGCACGCCGCGAGGAGTATATCGACCTCGGCCAAGTGCCTTATCTGGAGTTCCCCGCCTCCAACCTTGCGGCCGTCGACGACGTGGGTGGCCGGCTCAGGATATTCGTCAAATTTCTCGGTCTCCTGGGGCCGCAGGGCGCGCTGCCGCTTGCCACCACCGACGAAAGCCTCAGTTGGTGGCTGATGCGGGATGACGCCTTCCCGCGCTTTCTCGATCTGCTCAACGGACGCTTTCTGCAACTCTTCTTTCGCGCCTGGGCCGATGCGCGGCCGATCGCTCAGCACGACCGTCCGGCGGATGATCGCTTCATCGCCTATGTCGGCTCCTTCACCGGCCTCGGCTCCGATGTTTTCGCCGATCGAGACACCGTACCGGATATGGCGAAGCTCAGCTTTGCCGGACTGATCTCCCCCAAAGCGAAGTGTGCGTCACGGTTGACGCGGTTCCTGCAGGGGCTGTTCGACGTCAAGGTCGAGATCGACGAATTTGTCGGCACCTGGCTGTCATTCGACCCAAGTCATTGCAGCCGGCTCGGCGGAACCCATGCCAGGCTCGGCCGGGACGCGCTTCTGGGCTCACGCGTATTCAGCGTCGAGGACAAGATCAGGGTGCGGGTCTTTGTCAAGAACTTCACCCAGTACGAACAGTTCTTGCCGACCGAAGCGCGCAACTTGTCGGAGCCTCTGGCGGACGCCGTGTTCTTCTATATCGGCGATGAATTGGAATGGGAGGTGGAGCTCGCCATTCCGGCGGGAGAGGTCGTCCCGGTCAGACTCGGACAGAGCGGACGACTTGGATGGACCACCTGGGTCTCGCCGAACTGGACTTCCACGGAAGAATATCGCCGCGATGCCCGCTTTCAGCTCGGCGAGCGCTTGAGCGCCCGTCGGGCCGCCGCAGCCGATGCCCCGGCGATTTGAACCTATCCGTAGCGCCGATTGCCTAAAGCTATGGGATTCGATGAAATTTCCGCTTGATGCCAGGCATCCGCGGATGGATTAAGCAGGAGGATCCGCCGTGACCGACATCAGCATTGAGGCTGTAACGGGCAAGCTGAACCGGGCCGGCTATGATGCCTTCATACAGGCCCTGCGCCACGCAAAGAGCGCCGGCAATCGCAACGTCGAGCTAGCGCACTGGCTGTTTCATATCCTGCAGCAGGAACGCAACGATCTCAGCCTCTCGGTCGATCATTACAAGCTCGACCGGGCACGCTTGTTGTCGGACCTTGCCGGCGTGATCAATGGCTTTCGTAAGAACGAAACCGACATGCCGGGCGTCGCCAATCCGGTCATCGACCTGCTCGATCGGGGCTGGCACTATGCCACGCTGTTCTTTGGCGAAACCCAGATCCGCACCGGTCATCTGCTCGTGGCGGGCCTGAAATCGAACGATATTCGTCGGACGCTGAACAACCTCTCGCAGGAATTCGCCAAGGTCAACGTCGACGCACTCGCCGCGGAGCGCCGCAACGTCTGGGCCGGCTCCGACGAGGAAACCATGCGGCCGATGGACGGTTCGGGCCTGGTCGGCGCAGGCACGGAAGGCGCGGCCCAAGCGGGTCCCAAGGGGACGACGCCGCTCGACCGGTTCTCCCAGGATCTCACCGCCAAGGCCAAATCAGGTGAGATGGATCCGATCCTTGGCCGGGACGAAGAAATCCGCCAACTGGTCGACGTGTTGATGCGACGGCGGCAGAACAATCCAATTCTTACCGGCGAGGCTGGCGTCGGCAAGACCGCAGTTGTCGAGGGATTCGCCCAGCGAATCGCCGCCGGCGACGTGCCGCCACCGCTCCGCGGTGTAAGGCTTTGTGCGCTCGACATCGGCCTGATGCAGGCCGGTGCTTCCATGAAGGGTGAGTTTGAGCAGCGCTTGCGCTCGGTGATCGACGAGGTCCAGAGCTCACCCACCCCCATCATACTGTTCATCGATGAAGCCCATACACTGATCGGCGCCGGCGGCGCGGCCGGCACCGGTGATGCGGCCAATCTCCTGAAACCCCCTCTCGCCCGTGGCACGCTGCGCACGATCGCCGCCACCACATGGGCAGAATATCGCCAGTATATCGAGAAAGACCCCGCGCTCACACGACGCTTCCAGCCGATCCAGATCGATGAACCGGAAGTGGAGACCTGCTGCATCATGCTGCGCGGACTTCTCGGCCCGATGGAAAAGCACCACGGCGTTCGCATCTCCGATGCTGCGATCGTCGCGGCGGTCAACCTGTCCCACCGCTACATTCCTTCACGGCAGTTGCCGGACAAGGCGGTCAGCCTGCTTGATACCGCCTCGGCGCGCGTGGCCATCAGCCAGAGCGCGACGCCAGCCCTGATCGAGGATGCACGCGTTGCGATTACCGCTCGTGAAGCCGAGAAATCGGCACTCGTCAGCGACAGCGATCTTGGGCTTAAGGACAGCGACCGCATCACGGCGATCGACAACGACATTGCGGCACTGAAGGACAAGCTGACGAACCTCGAAGCCGATTGGGCCGCAGAGCAGGAACTCGTCAAGGACATCCGGAGCATCCGAGAGATTCTGTCCCAGCCCAAAGAAGGCGAAGATCCGGCTGTCAGGCGCGCGGAGTTGCGCGGCAAGTTCGACACACTTGAGAGCATCCATCCGGAGAAGCGGATGGTCTATGCCCATGTAGACCAGCAATCGGTGGCGTCCGTTGTCTCTGACTGGACCGGCATCCCGGTCGGCCGGATGATGCGCGACGAGATCGAAACCGTGCTGAAGCTACCGGAGATCCTCAACCGCCGCGTCGTCGGCCAGTCTCATGGGCTGACGATGATCGCCAAGCGAATTGAGACCAGCCGCGCTAAGCTTGACAACCCGTCGAAACCGATCGGCGTGTTCATGCTGGCTGGTCCGTCCGGCGTGGGCAAGACCGAAACCGCCCTGGCACTTGCCGAGACCCTTTACGGCGGCGAGCAGAACATGATCACGATCAACATGTCGGAGTTCCAGGAAGCGCACACCGTCTCGACCTTGAAGGGTGCACCTCCCGGCTATGTCGGCTATGGCGAAGGTGGACGGCTCACCGAGGCTGTCCGGCGCAAGCCCTACAGCGTCATCCTGCTCGACGAGGTAGAGAAAGCTCATCCCGACGTCCACGAGATCTTCTTCCAGGTGTTCGACAAGGGAACCATGGAGGACGGCAACGGGCGGCGGATCGACTTCAAGAACACCTTGATCATCCTTACCACCAACGTCGGCACCGATCTGATCATGGGCCTTTCGCGCGATCCAAAGTATCGCAGCGAGCCGGAAGAGCTCGCCAAGATGCTGAGGCCGGAATTGCTGAAGGTGTTTCCTGCAGCGCTGCTCGGACGCATCGTCTCGATACCGTACTTCCCGCTATCCGACGAGATGCTCGCCGGGATCGTTCGGTTGCAGCTCGACCGGATCGGACGACGCCTCCGCGACAATCATAACGCGTCCTTCGACTACGATGACGCGGTCGTGGAGCACATTGTGTCACGTTGCAACGACCCGGATTCCGGCGGGCGAATGATTGACAACATCATCACCAACACCCTGCTCCCGGAGCTGTCGCGCGAGTTCCTCAGCAAGTCGCTTGCCAAGGAAGAAATCAAGCAAGCGCGGGTCTCGATCGAGAACGACAAGTTCGCATATTCGTGGAATTGAGGACGATGAACATTCAAACCGAGCATCGCCCCCCGAACACCGGTCCCACGCCGTACGACGAGGTCTACTACCCCGGCCACGTCTACGGGCTCACTCATCCGAACCACCTTGCTACCATTGCCGCCGTTTACGGCATGCAGTCAGCGCCGGTGGAGCATTGCCGGGTGCTGGAGCTTGGCTGCGGCGTTGGCGGCAACCTGTTGCCGATGGCCTTTCAATATCCAAGCAGCGAATTCGTCGGTGTCGACCTGAGCGGCGTGACGATCGAGCGCGGCCAGAGAAATATCGCCACATTGGGCCTGAGCAACATCAAGCTCCTCCATTGCGACATCATGAATGTCGACGCAGGCTTCGGGGAGTTCGACTACATCTTAGCGCATGGCGTGTATTCCTGGGTGCCGCCGGCGGTGCGCGAGAAGATGATGATGATCTTCAAGCAGAACCTGGCTCCCCGCGGGGTCTGCTACGTCAGCTACAATGCGCACCCGTTCTCGCATCTTCGCGACATGGTCCGCGACATGATGCGGTATCACACCCGCCGTCTCACCGGCATGAAGGAGAAGGTCGGACAGGCCCGCGCGATCCTGAAATTCCTGAGCGACGGCTCGAAGGCCAACTCGGTGCACGGCGCAGTTATGCGCGACCAGTACAACCGCGTCCTCAAGTCCCCCGACGAGCTTCTGTTTCACGACGATCTCGATGATGGCGCCGAGGCGTTCCTGCTGCATGAGGTCGCCGAGGACGCAAGCCGCCATGGCCTGCAATATCTGGGCGATGCTGATTTCTCACGACGCTATCTTGCCGGCTATTCCGAGGAAGTTCGCGCGACGCTGCAGCGCTTCCCCGAAAGCGAGTTCATGGCGCGCGATCAATATCAGGACTTCATCGACGGCAACGGCTTTCGGCGCACCTTGCTCTGCCACGACAGCATTTCGCTATCCCGCCAGGTCGACCTCGATTTCGTCACCCGGTTCCATTTGCTGAGCACGACCAACCCGGTCGACCCCGACGCCTGCGTGACCGACGATTCCGCGATGGAATTCGAGAACCAGGACGGCAGCAGGGTCACGGTAACCAATCCGCTCTTGAAGGCCGCGCATCTATGTCTGGGCCGGGCCTGGCCGCGAGCATTATCATTCGACGAGCTGCTCGATGGGGCCCGCGCGCTGCTGGGCGACCGGCGGCCGGATGGTGACCAAAAGGTGTTGACGGAGGCGATGTTCATCCTGGCTTGCAGCGGCGAGGTTTCGTTCCTGCTGTCGCGTCCCTTTTTGTTGAAGGAAGCTACCGAGCATCCGCAGGCGAGCCTGCTCGCGCGAAGGCAAGCGCAAACAGGTCCGCTCGTCACCAACCTCCTCCACCAAACGGTGCAGTTGGAGGACGACCGGACCAGGGATTTCCTGCAATTGCTCGACGGAGCGCGGACCATCGACCAGATCACGGCTGAAATGACGGAAAAATTCGGCCCGACCATCCGGATAGACCAGAAGGATAATGCCGGGCAGCCTGCCGAGCCGTTATTGCTGTCGACACGAGAAAGCGTTCAGCGCTCGCTTGCGATGGTCGGCAAGCTGGGCCTGCTGGTCGCGTGACGCGCTCAAGTGTGGCGGCTCCTTTGGCATGAAAGGCAGGAGTTGGAGGCTCCTGCCAATTCCTGAAACGGATGCGGCCCCAGGCACTCTAGCCGTCGTGGGTATATTGCTGGCCGAGGAGCCATCCCGTGAGAATACCACCGGGTCCGCTGGCATAGACCGGATCAAGGCCAACACCTGCACGCAGCATCTTCCATTCATGCTCGCCGACCCAGGGAATCCCGGGATCGCCCTTCTGATACTGGGACAGCAGCGTTCGGGCGACCTCTGCGGCATTGGCGTAGATCGGCCCGTTGGCCCAGCGAGGGCGGGGCAGGCCCGTCATGCGGCAATAGAGCGCCGTGCAGACGTAGGCAGACGCCTCTTCGGCATTGGCATCAAGGCCTGTACGCAACAGATCGTATGCCGCATGCAGGCTCTCGTGGACGATATAGGCCTCGTCCAGCCGCCCCGCCGCCGACACGACCTCCAGCGTGTTCGCCGCAACCGCCGTGCCGTCCGCCCTGGTTCTCGCGACATCGTTGTATTGTGCAGCAACGCCTGCCGCGAGATCCGTCGGAGGTCTGACGGTGACCTGCCCCAACCGGATCGCGCGGGCGACGTGATGGAACGTTTGCGGCGCAATCGTCACATGGCTGCCGCGGATCGGAAACCGGAAGCGCATGCGTGCGACCGCCGGGCCATGGAGTACGTCCAACACCCTGCTTCGCAGTGACATTTGATCGTCCTCGTTGTTCGCACTAGCCCACGGTTGGTGGTCGCCGTTTCCGATCAGCAGGTTCAAACAGTCATTGCATCGGCGCGACAGGAATTCGAATAACCTGGGCCGGGCAGCAGCTTGGTCGAACGAGCCGGCATTGAACCCGAACCCGTCCGGGCGAGACCAATTTGGGGCGAGGATTGCCTCGGAGTGCGCCCCATGACGACGACCGATCCGACGACGACCGACACTTACCGGAAGATCGCGGCACGACTGACCATGCTGCGGCCGCAGATCGATTTGAAGAATTATTTTGCCGGCCCCAACCCGGATGTGCGCCTTTATGACGAGAAGCCCTACATCCGACACCAGCTCGAGAAGTATGGTGTCGCTGCCGCGACGACCACGCTCGACGGGGTCACCTTCCTGCCCAAGGACTGGGAAGAGCTGATCAAGAAGCTGCGCATTGCCAAGACGACGGACGGATTCGACGCCTTCGCCGAAGGGCAAAGCCCGGAGAAAGCGTCGCATTGGGCCCTCGATCTGTCGATGGCGGCAACGATCGGCAAGGGGTTTCGGGAGATCTGGCGCCCAAAGCTGTCGGACAGGCCGCTCTCAACGCGGGATCTCCCGGGCCGCCATGGCTTCGGGCTCGGGCGCGACCGCGGACAATGGAGCGACGCCTACAGCTCGCAATTCGGCAAGGACCCGCAGCCCCAGGACATCACCTCGTTGCATTTCGCCGTAGCACCTGATCGGGTGAACGTGCACATCGACGAAACAGGCTTCGTATTCGAAGGCGTGGACGGCGCCCTTACGGTCGGGCCGAACTTCGTGCATCACGCCGGCAATGAGCTGTTCTGGAAGAGCAACAAGCATATACCGCAATGGGCCGCAGAGCACATCGATCTGATCCTGCCGAACAGCGCGAACGACTTTTCGCGCGTTGGCATTTCGGTCGACATGTACCAGCGCAAAGACTTGCGCGTTACGGTCACCGGCTCCTGCGGGATTTTCGGCGGTTTCGAGTGCTCCGGAACCGTGAGCATCAGCGGCACGCATGACCTGCTCGGCTCGAAGTCAAAAGGCCGGCGCTAAAGCGGATATCGCTCGTTCGACATTGCTTCGTGTCGACGCCTCCAACCTACGAATGAGGCTCTTCGATCTGCGACTGCCCGTTGGTAACCCGAATGAATGGAGCTATCGAACCGCCTCGAGGTAGCGGCGACGAATAAGTATTGGTGGCGAGAACGCGTAGTTCCGCAGGAATCAGCGGGCGAGGTCTTACATTGCCGAACCAGGAAAGGCCGTTGAAGCCCGTCGTCGAAAGCTATGTACCGCCCGCGGGAATCCGGCATGCGGTGACGGCAGGCGAGACCTGGATATCCCTCGCCAAGCGGATCGGCATCGACCCTGGGACCTCATCGAGTTCAATTTTCCGGGCATCAAGCTCGTCAAGCAGCGCGATTTCCAACAAGCCACAAGGCAGGTGAACTGGTACCTGGCCGAGTATGTAGGCTGCCGCGCGATGTCGCCCGATCGCCAGAATTTCGCGTTTTCCTCCGGTACGACCGGCGGGAGAGGTGGATGGCGAGGGGGATTCATCTATCTGCCGCCAGGTACGCCGCCTCCCCCGCCGATCGCGCCCACTCCACCGATTGCGCCCACCCCAGCGGCTCCGACCCCGCCGGCATGTGAAGGAAGCCGACCCGACTTCGCGCGCGTGCTGGACGTGAGCGAACGGGATTTCGCGCGCAACGTTTTTGGCCCGACGCTGCCGCCGTGGGAGACAATTGCGATTACCAATGGCCTGGGAGCAGGCGGAAGACCGTGGACGAACGATGGACCGTTCTTCAGGGGGAGCAATCCCATGGTGCCGAGCATGCGGTATGCCATCAATCTTGGCAGTGTCGCGTTCAGTAACCTGGCATCGCCTAGCCCCACCTTCGGTCTCTTGTGCGACGACTTCGGCCGCATTTGCGACCTCTTCGTGCACGAAATGACCCATGTGTGGCAGGCGTTCAACGATTCAAACTGGACGATGGCGCGCTCCTTCTGGGCGCAGACAATCGGTTCCGGCTACGAGTACACGCCGGGCGATTCCTGGGACTCATACAACGTCGAGCAACAGGCACACATCGTTGAAGATTGGCACAAATACAAAATCAGTTCTCCGATGCTTGCCGAGGAGCGCTATCCGTACATCCGGCTCGTGATCCGCTCTGGACGCCTCACTTTTCCTCGCGGGCTGGATCTTGTGGCATTGAAAAAGGACCTTCAAGATCTGCGCGCAAGGCACCTGGACTAGAACCCGCTGCAAGGGAGTGGTCGGGAGTCTACTTAACTGAAGCACCGACACGCCGAGCATTCGACGCGGTGCGGTCGCGCATTCTTCCTCTCAAAAGTATTTTTCCGACTTGCGTGCTGGTCAGCTTCGCAGCGCAAGCACACGGAGAAAAATTGCGCGGCCGCCATGCGACAGGCGATCGTGAAACAGTTCGGAGAGCCGGTCTCCACGCTTCCGCACCGAAAACCTCTTCCGGAGCTCATGGGCGCGAGACAGCGAGCAATAGAGAAAATCACGACGTAGCCGGCGCAGTCGGCTGCCATACCCTTTAACATCGGCGCTCGCGTAGGCCTCCATCAGGGTGCGCACCAAATAGTCGTCGCTCGGATCAACATAAGTTTCGTGGGAAACGCTCGATGATCGCATCGACACAGGTTCATCGCTCGACAGAAATAAGTTCCTGCGGGTCAGCCCATCCGATACGCCCGTCGCTTCTTTTGTGAAATCTCCATAGTTCACAAAAGGCAGCGCTGCGAGTTGCCGGCGCAGATTTTCGAGCGTCGCCGACGGGATCCGGACGCCGTTGCCCGCGCTGGTGTCGAGCTTATTGGCGCGCACCGTGGCGTAGAGGTCGCCCCAGAATTTGTCCCAGGGGGCGGTGCCGTTGCGGTTAGACGAGGGATTCTTGCGAACGCTATATGTGGTTTGAGTGAGGTAGGCCGCCAGTTCGCCCATGTGGCGCGTAACAGCGCCGTCAGGATCATAGACGTCGATCATGGCGTGGACGCACTCATGCAGGAGCAGCGCCCGATCGCTATCATTTGCGGGCGGCGATTTCTTCTGCGTCAACAGAACATCCGTAACCTGATCGTAGAAGGCGAGATCCTGAGTGCCGCCCTTCACCAATATATTGCCGGCACGAATGTGATCGCGAACTGTCGTCAAGTATTCGCCCTTGATATGGATCTTGTCGACGTAGAACTCGATGCCAAGCGCTACCGAGTCACTGAGTGTGTCCAGGACGTCGCCTTCGGTCAGTGGCATGACCTACCTCCCTTGCGTGGTCGAGCAATAGTGGTCCGGCTAGGCCCCGCAAGCGCTGAAACGCTGTACTGCACTAATAGGAGCCGCCTGCCCCTCCGTTCGCGTTGTGGAAGGTGGCTAGATCGTCACGCCGCCGCCGCCGAAGATTTCGACGACCACAGCGCGATTGGCGGCCCTGTTCATCACGGTCGTGTTGTCCTTCAGATACTCGTAGTGTGAGGCGGGCTTGACGGAGAAGACGCGCGAGCGGGCGCTTGGGCCGAACAGGTGAAAGACGTTCTTGGCCCGGCCCGTGCGCAGGAAGCTGTTGTTCCGTTCGCCGCCGGTGCTGTCGCTGTATCCGACGATCTGGAACTGCAACGACTTGTCGGTCTCGAATCGGATGAGCTGCGCCGCCAACAGCGGATCGCGCTTGGCGATGTTCTTGAGATGCCGCCAGTCGACGCCGAAATCCCAGATGATGAGATATTGGCAGATGCCGGCCGGCGGGACCAGACTGACGTCCACACCGAGATGGCCGACCTCGGTACGGGACGTCGCGACTTCATTGGCCACGTAGGGAAAGACGGCGGCGCTGTGAACCTTGGCAAGCGCAGAGCACTGCGGTTGCGTCGCCATATTCGGCATCTGTTCCACCGGGCCCGGCGGCGTGTATTGCGGCAGTGGCTGCGGCGCGCGTCCCATGGCAATTTCTCCCGTTGCTGGCGTGGCCTGCCCAAAGCTAAGCACTGGAGGGAGCGTCGGCTCCCACCACGGCTATGACTAGTAGTGACGTGAGCGGTCGGGGAAGTTCAAAGGCGAGGTGCGGGCGCCCTCAACAGGGCCATTAGCGGACATTGATTGGCCTTCCGCGCTCTCCGGAAAGCGGGGTAGGCTACGCCTATTGCCGTCCGTGCCAAATTTTTGCGGAGGAACTGGCCATGAAACTTCGCCGCCGAAATTTTCTGCGTCTCGCCGCGGGGGCCGGCCAGATTGTTTTCCCGCCGCCGAAGGAGGCTCTCATTTCCGCGCGCAAAATTTCGCGTTGACGGACCGAACTGAGACAGGAGAACCAGACATGGCCGCCTTTCAAGAGGTTTTCCGCCGCTCCGGCATCGATGAGCGCCGCAGCCCGCCGGGCATGGTGGTGCCGTTCGGCGGCTCCAACATCGTGGCGCTGATCGATCCCGGAAGAAAGCTCAAAGTCGATCCGAACGCCCATGCCCTCGGGATCAAGGAGATCGATGGCGCCGATACCCTTAGACGCGTCATGCAGGCCAGAGAAACCTTCTCCAAACCCGATATCGATCCGCAGCTCAGGGCGGCGTCAATTCCCGCTACCTTCAATGGCGATGCACGGTTTTTCGAAATCAATGGCCGGATTAAGCCGATTGGTTTTCCCGGCCTGGAGGTGGTGGCCCGGTCGGCCGGCCGGAAGATCGAAGCCAAGCTCTATGTCGTGGTGCTACCGGAAATCAAGATCAAGGTGGCGTTCCGCAATGTCATGGTTCCGGGGAGTGGCGGCGCTCCGGCGTTTCACGCCAAGAAGCCCTGCAACGAGCAAGATGAATTGCTGACGATGAACAATATATGGAGGCCGCAGGCCAACATCCACTTCGAGCGGGTGCCAAGCGACTGGCTGGTCATCGACGACTCGCAGGCTGCCATCAAACAGGAGATCGCCAATGCGACTGGCATGAAGGATGCGAGCCTGGCGACCTTTCCCGATGTGATTGACGTCGAAAAACTGAAGGGCATCTTCGTCAAACACAAAGTTCAGGGCGCCCATCTAACCATTTTTTGCGTCGATAAGGTTTGGTCCAATGGCGGCCTCGCCAATGGCTCGTTTCCTCGCGGGCTGGACCTTGCCTTCATCAGCTCGCAACGCGGGCCTAACACGTCTGCCCATGAATCCGGCCATTTTCTCGGCTACTATTCAAAGAGCGCGAGCAAACCTTGGGACAGCCAAGGCCACACGCTGGAGACCGATCCGAAAACCGGAAAAGAAAACAGGGCGGAAGACATCAAGATGCTGATGCGCGGGGGAGGCGCCGGGTGGAAACTTCCGTTCAATCTCGTCAAGGAGTTCCGCGACTTCCCCGGCTAGCATCCGAAGATCAGACAGAAGCTGGAAATCACTCCAGACGTTGAATGTCGCCTTTGCCCCGACGGCCCCGAAACGCTTACTTTGCCACCTGGCAGGCAGAGCGTGTCATCGGTCATCATGACCGCAATACGCTGCGCTTACGCCTCGATCCCAAGGGAGAGTCGACAGACCTTGAGCCGGGCATGAGTGTCTGGCTTGAGAACTAGCGAGGACCCGAGCTCCGAAGTGTCGCTTCGGCTGCTCACGTCTCAATCGGCTTCGGAGCTCATGTCGCGATTGGACTGCACCCTACGCCTCAGTACGCTCATTGTCACGCGCGAAGCACTCGATCGAACCCGCACGATTCATCTTCCGTTGCAGGCGGACTCGAGAGGCGCGCCCTGCGCAACTCGTCGGTGTCTTTGATCGCATCGTGTATCGCTGGTATGATGATGCGCGCTGAAGCCCGTGGAAAGCCGAAAGTGTAAGCCAAGGTTGTCGTTGCAATGCGGACCAGGCCCCAACTTCGCGACGTGACCAAGCCCCTGGGGCAAGCGGCGGTGGGCGCGTTGACGATCGGAATACTGCGTACCGCTCGCCGTTTCGATCCAACCAAGACCGCCAACTTATTCGCTCGGATCACTCGCTCAATCGGGCCCATGATGCGGGAGCAAAAGACCGGTCGAGCCAATCTAACCGCCGCATTTCCGGAAAAATCGCCTGCAGAGATCGAGACCATTCTCGCAGGCGTCTGGGACAATCTCGGTCGAGTCGGCGCCGAATTCGCGCATCTTGATCACATCTGGAACTACGATCCCGCGCGACCCGAGGATAGCAGCATCGAAATCGACAGGCGCTCATATGAATTGTTTACGCAGCTGCGGCTCGACGGCAAACCGGCGCTGATCTTTGCGAGTCATCTCGCTAACTGGGAACTTCCGGCCCTGGCAGCCGTCGCGCACGGGTTGGATACTGCGATCCTGTATCGCCGACCCAACATCGCGTCCGCCGACCGCATCATCCAGGATATGCGCGCCGTGAAAATGGGCACGCTCATTCCCGCGGGTCGTGATGCGCCCCTAAGACTTGCCGAGGCCCTTAAAAGTGGCCAGCACGTTGGAATGCTGGTCGACCAGTATCTGACCAACGGCGTCGAGGTTACTTTCTTCGGCCGCAAGACCAGGGCCAATCCGATGCTTGCCCGACTGCTGCGGCAGATTGAGTGCCCGATTCATGGTGTGCGCGTCATCCGTCTGCCCGTACAGCGCTTTCGTGGCGAACTGTCTGAAGAAGTGAAGCCAGTCCGCGATGCCGCCGGACAAATTGACATTCAGGGAACGATGCAGGCGGTCACATCGGTCATCGAGGGCTGGATCCGCGAATATCCCGATCAGTGGCTGTGGCTACACCGTCGCTGGAGGTAGCACTTGACTGACTGCGGTAGCCCTTAGTGGAGGTACATGGTCCAGCTCGGCAATGCGGCGGTCAATGTCGCCGATCACGCGTTCCGAGAACGGCCCGAGGTGCATGTACAACGCCATCAGCATCACGATGTACCGTAGCGCGCCCGGATTGGTCTCCGCGACTTCGACGAAGGTCTTCCAGAACGGCTCGCGAACCTTCGGCAGGGCCCGCATGATCTTGTGTACGCTGTCGATGCCGCCAAGCCTCTTGCGCACGTCGCCATCCGGCAGGTCGCGGCGTCGGTCGGACCGGTCGAGCATGGCGGCGAGACGCGACAGCCGTCCTGCATATGCTGCCGGACTGTAGACGTGCCCGAGCACGGCCTTGTAATCGGCAAGGATGTCACGAAGCGGACGCTTAGTATCGAAATTGCATCCGAGCGTGCACTGATCGCCCGTCTGCTCGACATTCATGAGGTCATGGCCCTGGTGCAAGCGGCCTTCCGCGGCCAACCGCCGTGTAAGCTGTGTCCCAGGCAGCGCATAAAGCAGTCCAACGATGGAGACTGGAATGCTCGCCTCCTCGATGAGGTCGGCCATCGCCTGTCCTATCGAGGCCTTTTCGCTATCGAACCCGACGATGAAGCCAGCGGTGACGAACATGCCGTAGCCGTAAATCTTGTGAATGCACTCGGCGATGTTGCGCCTGGTGTTTTGCTTCTTCTTCATCTGCACGAGCGTCTCGGGATCCGGGCTCTCGATGCCGACGAAGATCGCGAAGAAGTTCGCATCCTTCATTGCCTGCAACAACTCGCTGTCGTCCGCGATGTTGATCGAGGCTTCGGTTGAGAACTCGAATGGATAGTCGTGGTCTTCCAGCCAGGCTTTGAGCCGCGGCATCAAGGTGCGGAGGTTCTTCTTGTTGCCGATGAAATTGTCGTCGACGAAATCGACATGCCCGCGATAACCGTGATCGTAGAGCGCCTGCAACTCTGCGAGAATCTGATCGTTGGTCTTGGTACGCGGCACGCGACCATACAGCTCGATAATATCGCAGAACTCGCAGGTGAACGGGCAGCCACGCGAATACTGCAAGCCGATGTATAGATAGTGATCGAAGTTGAGCAGATCGTAGCGAGGCATCGGGCTCAGCGTGACATCTATCGTGAATTTCTCGGCGATGAACACGCCCTTGCGTTCGCCGCTTTCCCAGGCGGCGATGAACTGCTCGATGACATGCTCGGCCTCGCCGATCACCTGAAAGTCCGCGTCCGCGTAAAGATGCGGGCTGGAGGAGACGTCCGGCCCACCAACACATACTGGCTTGCCGCGCAGGTGGGCGAGATCGATCAGGTAGATGGCATCCGGCTGCTGGTTGAGCATACCGCCGATCATCACAAGATCGGCCCAATCGAGGTCCGCATCTGTCAACGCCTCGGTATTGCGGTTGACGAGTCGGATGTCCCAATGCTTCGGCAACATAGCGGCGACGGTGATCAGGCCGAGTGGCGCCGTTGGATACTTCGCGCCGACGAGTTCGCAGGCCTCGGCATAGTTCCAAAACGAATTCGGAACGAACTTCGGATA
The DNA here is from genome assembly GCF_040547805.1 of Bradyrhizobium sp. LA6.1. Classification (NCBI taxonomy): domain Bacteria; kingdom Pseudomonadati; phylum Pseudomonadota; class Alphaproteobacteria; order Hyphomicrobiales; family Nitrobacteraceae; genus Bradyrhizobium; species Bradyrhizobium sp. LA6.1. Next base: position 132,232 of record NZ_JBEPQK010000022.1, read on the forward strand.
GATCATCAGGACGCGGCAGGGGATTGTCATGCTGTTCCAACCCGGGCGTTGATGGCACAATGCCCCGCTGTTATCGGGGCTCAAGGGTTCGCTTCGCTCGTCGATAAGGCGCTGAGTGCTGGTCGTGGAGGTGTGCACTGCGGTTCAGCTCGCACACCTCGGCAGTAGTGCATTGCGAATCAATCAGGTCGGACGCGAACATCGCGGACCGTAAGGCTAGTATTAGTATCAGCAGATACGCGTTCTAATTGGATTTTTTTGGGGCACGCTTTTTCGGTCCAGTTCCGGCACCGTCCCCACGGCAGGGCCAAGCATCCCTGAATGCTTCGATCGCGACGGTGATCCCCGGTTCATTCACTCGATCCGGATTGTTATCAAGATACTGCAGAAAAACCTTCGCACTTTGCAAAGGGCTGCCTTGCGCGGGGGGGCATGCACGCACGTCAGCGGGCAGATTTGGCGAAAAGAGCATCGCGGTCTCGATCATTCCCTCACATGCGCCTGCGGACCGAGCTTCGTCCTGATTGCGAAGCGAGTTCTTGACAAGCAGCTCGCAAGACTTTTGCGCGTCGGTTCCCTTATCGACAACCGTGGCACTGGCCTTCCCGATGATCGCTAGGATAAGGCCGGCAACAATCATATGGACCCGCATCCGCGTCCCCCGAATACCGGCGCGATAGCTTGCAGGCATTGAGTATGCTGCAAGAGAGCCGCCGCCCGCGCCGTTCCAGGCGGCTCAGACGGCTTAGCTCAAAAAAAGCGTCTGATCCACCGCGCTCGAATAGGAGCGAAGTGAACTCACCTCTTCCATTTCCACAAAGCTAAGAGAGCCCTTGTCGACTTGACAACACGCAGCTTTACGCGCCGTGACCGCCGCAAAGGTCGGCTACACCGCGATCATGATCGCGAATCAACATCGGCGCCGACAAGCGTGCTGATGGTACAGATCTCGATCCGGCGCGGAGAGCATCTATTATCCTGCCGTGTACGCGACGTGCACTGGTCGATTGATGTCGATGCTCGGCCTCGACACAGAACCATTGCCTAAGCCGTGATCTTCGTCTGCGACGACAAGTTCTGCGAACCTTCCTCAACTACGCCAAGGAGGACTTCACCCTCAGAACGGTTTCCAACAAGAGCTTAGCCACGACCAAGCGGAGGTGGAGCTGCCTTGCAGCGCAGCGCCACGGACGTTCCATGATCTCCCGGCCTATTCATCAACCAGGCGAGGCAGCGCACGAAGGTTGGTCGTATCGAACCGCATCCTCAAAGAACAAGCTCGCTTGAATTTCTTGAAGACCTCACACCCATCCAGACGCAAGGAAGAGTGGATGAACTCAATCCGAGGATTTTAGCCTCGACCTGGTTCAAGCTGCACCGTTTTTCGTCCCCCGTTCAGCTCTCTGAGTTTGTTGACGTATTCCTCAGGCTTTAGCAGATGAAACGGAGCGTTGAGGCCCATGAACGTCGCTATGCGGCCGATAAAGGCAGTACAGTTTGTCGTTGCTGCATTCCAGAGCGGCGAAGACTCCTGCTGGCGCTTGATATAAGCAAAGACCTTCTTGGCGTCTGCCTCAGACAAATAGACGCGATAGCTGGCCGTCAGATATTGCTCGTCAAGATCACCGTAGGTCGCACCCGTCTCAGAAGGGACAAACATAATGTGTCCCAGGATATAGGGCACCTCGTCGCCGGCCGGAGCCAGACCAGCGACCTCGACCTGCTTTTCGCCCGTCTTTCCGTACCAGACGAATGCATGACCGTACGTTGCCGCCGTGCGGGCACGAAAATCAACGTAGTAGGGACCCGTGGCGGCAGCTCTTCGAGCTGGCTTTACATCGGATATCGCCGGCGTAGCAGCAGCCATGGTCGCTGCATGCTTCATCGCCGAACTGGGGAGAGCGTCCCGTTGCTGCTGGTCGGTACGCGCCACGAGTGGTTGCGCGCTACTGATCCCGGCCCCCAAGCCTACAAAGGCCGCCAGCATGGCGGCCTTTGCAAGAAGCCCCAGACCCGGATATTTCCGAATCACTCCCGCCATCTTCGAATCCTCTTGGATCCAAGATCCGATGCCACAGGTAATCTGCTACCCCAAACGAACGCCGCTGGCGTACGAATGAATAGTCAGATCAACCCTTGGTCACCAACGGAGCCGGGGCAGCGACCGGGTATTTGCCCACGGGGCTCTTACCCACGGGATATTTGCCGATCGGAGCTTTGCCAACCGGCGCCGCGACGGCAACCGGCTGAGGCCGTGGCAGGTCCGCAGCAGCTGCGGTTCCCACGAAAGCCAAAGAAGCGATTCCAAGGACAACGAATTTCAACATCGGTTCTCACCATTGTTCGGAACGATTGGATTCACCTGACACGCATAGGAATAACCCGACACTCGCCACGGCACCAACGAATAGACCGGGGAGTCCGCGGTTCCGACCGCTTTTTCTGCCGCATGTTGCGGAAATGGCACGCAAATTGAGGCGTCTGGTTCCAAATCAGTCTCGTGGGTACCACAGGTCGAGACGTGCCGGGACCTACCTCAGAGTATCCACGGGAAGACTCGACCGGTCCGCGCCATATAATCGCGATAGCTGTCGCCAAACGTCTGCAACATCATTCGCTCTTCTCTTGCAACGCGGCCAAAGAACAAAATCCCGAAGCCGGCAATGCCTGCAAAACCGGCGATCCAATTCGGCAGCAGCAATGCCTGGGCGATGGCCCACAGCCAAAATGCCGAATACATCGGGTGTCGAACTCTCCGGTAAATCCCTTCCGTCACAAGCTCATGGTTCTCCCGCACGTCGAGACTTATCGACCAATTCCGGCCGAGTGCACGGTGTGTCAGGTGAAACACGCCCCAAGCCGCGATCGCAAAGAAAGACCCCAGCCAAGCCAACCAGGGATAAAAACTGTGATCTGCGAAACGAGGCATTCCTGTCGCTACGTAGGCGAGCGGCACAAGTCCGAGTCCCGAAAGAGATATGAGCAGGAGCGCAGTTTCCAGGGGGCCGCGAGCGCTCCGCACAACCCTCGCACGGCGGGAACGCCGCGCGTACTTATAGCGTATGAGGTACCAGCCGATCACCAACGCAACGAAGATGACTTTTGAAATGGTGGGCGTCATTTGAATCAGGCTGCCGCGCCCGGATTTCCCAGCAGTTCGCTTTCCGACACCGGCGCGCCCGCAACAAGGCCTCCGTCGTCAGCGATCATCGACACAGCGCCATCCGGGGCGAGCGTCTGGGATTTGGCTGAAATAGGTCCGCATGTGAGCATGAAGTAGTCGTACGATGTTCGCCTGTCATTTCCACTGACGAACTGGCAGTGCACGCGGAAGAAATTGAAGCGGATGCGTTGATACATGTCGTCGTTAAGCATTCGACTAATCTTCACGACCCTGACGGTCGCCTCGTTTTCTGTCGACAAGCCCATTTCGGCCATTGGCCGGCATTTGTAAAAATTCAACACGTCCGTGAGGGCCTGATAGTCGCCCCAGAAGATCGCGCGGGAATTGGCGACGCGTTCCACCGCCCCGCGAAAGCGCACTGCCTTCGGGTGCAGGCCGATCTTGAGTATGGATGATCCAACGCTCAAGAATGTGACGGGAATCTTTTTCCGGCCGAGCGCAGGGTCCAGCTTCAAGGCGCGATCAAGTAGATCAACCGCTAGTACGGCGCCAAGACTGTGCCCTACGACCAAAATTTCGTCTGCGGCAGAGTTGCTCGCCGCAACCACAAGCTCGGCGGCCAACCTGTCCAGCCTCTGCTCTATTTCCGAAATACCGAATCGAATGTACTCGCAAGAAAAGATCCAATCGTCGAACAAGTCGCCCAGGTGCAGCCAGCGCCACGGACCCGCCAACACGGCTGCGAGTCCGAAGAGGCCGCCACCGGTAGCAATGGGAATTGATCCGGTGATCTTGAATGCAGCCACGCCAGTCAAAAAGGCGGCAGCGATGAGCAATCCGAACGCGACAAATGGATAGAGAAAGAAAAGTGCGTAGCGCCAATTGGTCTGCAAGTAACGCCAAAGAGTGCCGGCCAATACGAAATCCAGAAACGCAAGAATGCCGACGGAAATGCGTGAGCCGATGCCTCGACCCCCGAACACCTCGATTACATCGTGCCATCGGACCAGACGGTAATCGGTTTCGACGAGCCAATCGGGGCCGATTGTCGTCACGTTCCATTGTATCTGGTCGGCGGTATCATGCGAACCGTCGACGGTCGCTTTCACTGACCAAGTACGTTGGAACCTCTCAATTTCGCGCACAAAGCGTCGTTGCGCGCTGGCATGCGACGTGATTGGATCATAGCCACCGATATGGAATACCAACCGTTTCGCTACAGGCTTGCCGCACATTGTCTTATCCCCGGACTCATGCGTGCTGCTCGCTGCCCCCTCAATCGATCTGTAATCAAAAACAGACGTTTGACGCCAAGGGTTGTCAAGAGAGAATCCACCAGTTATTGGGGAACATGGGTCGATTTGTTCTACCATGCGTAAGCCGAACCGCTCGAACAATAGCGTCGATCGGTGCTGCCGTGATTGTCGGTTTGTCGAGCACAGCGCCCTCTCAAGCGCAGGACGGGGCATCATCTGGCGAGAGATGCCTTGCTGCAAATTTGGATGTTTCGCTGGGCGCACAATTGCCCCGCACGGCGGCGCGTTTGAGATCTGGTGAGCCGCTAAAGATTGTCGCGATCGGATCATCGTCGACGGTGGGGCTCTGGGTACTTCGGTCCGCGGCCACATATCCGCAGGTGATGCGCCGAGAACTCTCGAGGCTTAGATCCAACGCCACGATCGAGATCATCAACAGCGGTCGAGTCGGCGATACGATTCCGAACAACATCGCGCGGTTCGAGCGTGACGTTTTCGCGCACACGCCTGATCTCGTTATCTGGCAATTAGGTACTAATGACGTCGCCTGGGGTGGCCGGCCGGACCAAGGGCTCAAAAGAAGCGTTCTTGAAGGGGTAAGGGCACTTAAGGCGGGGTCTGCCGATGTCGTGCTGATGGATCTGCAATATGCGCCACAGGTGCTCGCTTCCGCTAGCTACTCAACGATGGAGGGCATCATCGCCGATGTCGCGAAGCAGGAACGGGTCGGGCTATTCTCTCGTTTTGCGCTGATGCGTAACTCGATCAATGCCGGAGTTGCGCAAAGCGAGCTTGTAACGTGGGACGGATTGCACAACACCGCCGATGGTTATGATTGCATTGGACGAGCCCTTGCCCGAGCCATCTCAACGAGCGCGCGTTGAGAGGCCCTAGCTCAGGCGAATCGAAGGCTGCGGGCTCGCAAGAGTTTGGGCACCGGCCGTGACAGCGATGCCGAGCGTGCAGATGCCCACCAACGCGAACAAAGACCAATTATCGTCGACAATCACCGCATCTCTCGCAGCGGTGACAGCAATTCGCGCCGACGCTGTCAGGAGGTGCGCTCATGCACCATTATGCCAGCCAACTTGTTGACCTGTTACTGGTGCTTGTCGCCGCGTGGATGGTGCCGGCCACCATCTTTATTATCTACGCCTATTTCGCTCGTCTTAAGAATCCGGTCAGCGAATCGGTCTTTGGACGTGTGGTCATCGTTTCCTTGTTCATCATAACCACGTCGATTTGGCTCCCGATAATTGTGGCCGCCATAGTCCTATCACTGATCGGTCATTTGTGGTTCCGCTTCAGGGGACAACTACGCAAGTAGCTGGGTATTGGTAGAGGCGAAAAAGATGGATTCAAATTAGAGCAGCCCCTCAGCAAACTAAAAAAGGAAGCGAAGCAATGCCTGCGTTTCTCCCTGCTCTGACGATAGCTGCTGTCAATTTTATAACAATCGCCACGGCTGCAGAATGGCGACCGCAGTTTCTCTCAGCGTGCCGAAACGGTTGCGCGCAGCAAAGCGGCTTTTCGACGGACGCTTGCTCGAAGATTTGCATCTGCATGGCGTCAGAGTTGGAAACGAAGTTTAGTATCGAGACTCTCGGCTCCATTGATCCCCCGAGTGCTGAGCAACTACACCAAACTAACGAAATCAGAATGCTTTGCGTCCGGCGCGTACTAGGACATTAGAGCTGTTGCCATTGGCACGGTGGTCATCAGCTTGACCCTGACGTAGCTCTCCGTCTTTCCAGCCGCAAAATTGGCTGCCCCGGCTGTTCGAGGACAATATCGCGCCGACGGCGCATCCGAGTCCTCCCTTGCGAGACCATCTCAGCCCTGAGCTCGAAAATGGCCTTTGCACCTGGTGGATGCGGTCGCAAACGGACATGGCTGCCTTGGATGCCGAACGAAAGAGGATATACCAAGAGCTGCAGAACGAACCGCCTGCCTCAAAGGAAGTCGCGCAGCATCCCGCCGTCCTGAAACGATATGAGGAGCAACTCAATCGGCTTGAAGAAGCATCGGGGAAAAGTGTCACCGGCGACGCAGAAGCCATCAGAGACCTTGTCGATACAGTCACTGTGTTCCGGGATCCAGCCCGACCAGGTGGAGTTGCGGTGGAGATAGCTGGCCGCCCAAATGCCTTACTCGGCGAAGCCGCCTACCTACGTTCCCCGACGGCATTCCGAGTTTACGGTTTCCCTGGCCTAGCTCTTGCGCCGGGGCTTCACTCTCTCCGTTCGTGAGAAAGGCTGGTCGGGAACAATTCAATAAGATCAATGGATCGCGGCGGTGTATAGCAAAACAGATTTTTTCCGGCCGCCGCGAGATAGGAAACAGGTGGTGATGCGCGGAAGAAGGAGGATCGAGCAGCGGATTATTTAGTCGCCGGGATCCCTTACGCTCGCGACACGCCTTAGTGGGATCATTTCGCACATTGACCGAGGTGACACCGCGAGAGTTGAAATAAAAAGTGAATAGAAGAGCGGGGATATTCCTCAAAGCTGACTTGATCTCACCCTTCGCTGACTTTCTTAGCGCAACTAATTGATGAGTAAGTAGTTATGACTGATCAGCAATTAGCCCTGGAAGCGATTAGCGACGCGCAACTCATATTGGAAGAATTCCTTCGGCCCCATCCCAGGGATCACGCGCGTATCCTTGAAGAGTTGGTGGAAGTTCTCGAGCGGCCTGCTTTGATCGTTGCTGTAAGTCGATTGCAGCAACACGGCAATTGAGCGCGCCCATGAGCAAACCGCTTCAAGCGTTTTCTTTAACCGTTGGCATTGTTGCGCTCTCATCGCTCGAAATGACCAGCCTGCATGCCAAGCAACAATGCAGCGCCGCAATGCCGCCAAATCCGCAAGGGCAATGGTGGTCCTACCGTATCATCGACGGACGAAAATGCTGGTACGCGGGCAAACCCATGCTGTCGAAAGCATTGCTGGAATGGCCTACAGAGCAGCGTCCCCAACCCGGTTCTCGCGGAGAAGCTACAGGTATCCTCATTGCTAACAAGCCCGGCAATCCTTTCGATGCACAAGCGTTGGCACTGAAAGAGGGCCCTGACACGTTTGAAGAGCGATGGCGTGCTAGGATCTCCATCTCCAACACTGGACACGACTGAACAATACTAATGACTTAGCGATCCTGCATCTCGCCTATCGTTGGCGAGGACTTTCGCGCCTGTTCCAGGCCGCGTGCTTCGTTACTCCAGCAATCCCGCGCACTGCGTTCCTCTAGAACAACGCGCCTCCGCAACTCGTGCACAGCAGCCGTCAAACGAGTCCCTGCAATCAACCGATTGCCGAAGGGCTATTCAACACGCTGGCCCACACGCCAGCCCATTTCCCAGAAGTCCGCCTCAAGCCGAGTGGCCTCCTTGAAGATGGCAATCAGTTCTGCCTCGCGAGCCGGCGTGGCGTAGAGATCGGCGAGATGCTCCAAATGCGCACGCGCTTTCGCCGCGACCTCCTGGTATGGCAAGCCAGCGTACTCGTCGATCCAACTCCGATAGGAGTTCGTCCTAGCGTCCGCATCGGGTCGCGAGGCGAGCCGCGTTGCGATCTCCGCGTACCCGATCACGCAGGGGGCAAGTGCCACCTTGAGTGCCAGCAGATCGCCGCGCATTCCAGCATCGAGCACGTAGCGTGTGTAGGCCAGCATCTCGACCGCCGGAGGAGTTTGTTCAAGGTCACTCGGGGATAGACCCCAACCAGCACACAGCTTCACATGAAGGCTCATTTCGACATCAAGGATGGCCGACAGGCCGGCCGCAGCTTCACGCATGTCGGCAAGCTTGGGCGACTTGTAGACCGAGAGCGCATAGGCGCGCGCAAACTCGATGAGGAACAGATAGTCCTGAGCAAGGTAGTGACGAAATGCGGCTTCAGGGAGCGAGCCATCTGCCAATCCGTTCGTGAAGGGATGCTCGGTGTAGGCCCGCCACTCAGCAGATGCTTCTGTCTTTAGACGCTCGAAGAAACTCACGATCCATTCCCGCCTGGCTTGCTTTCCTATGAACTTTTTACTCACGTCCTATCAACGCGAACCAAGACGCTGACCTTGGCAGACCGCAGCGACTAGCGGGTAGGATGCGAATGGAATTCGCTTGCCGTCGGTCGCCGGGAATGACTGGCGTTGTCACACTATCACCAACAGAACGAAATGCGCGGGAAAATCAACGGAGGCGGCCATTGTCCCGCCGCTCATGGCGATCTAGTTGCAGATTCGAGTCCTGCCGGGCCCACCAATCACGTCAGTATCTTACTTGGTCTTCGTTTCCCTCAGCGCGACTACCGCACCAGATACGTGCACTTTTCGTTCAAGTTCGCGCATCGCAAATCCGCTTGATGGCGCTAGACCGACTTGGATGATGGCGAATGTAATCGTCGCCCACTCATCAGTTGGAGATGCTCCGACAGAGCCGCTGATTAAGAGACGGATGATTTGCTAGGAAAATCTACGCCTATTCCGATGCTGCCATGGCGTCACTCCTTCAAGCCGCTGGAGGCCACGCCGCGTACGAAATTTCGACGCATCAGCGAGAAGAACAGTGCGCTCGGAACCAGCGCCAGCGCCGCGGCCGCGCTGAGGCGACCGATGTCCACGGTGAAGCCGGTCTGAAACAAGGCGAGCCCAACCTCGAGCGTATAGGTTTCCTTGTTGGTCATGACCACGAGCGGCCACGCGAAGGCAGTCCAGGCCTGAAAGAACGCCAGCACGGCAAGAGCGCCCAACGGGCCGCGCATCAGCGGCAGCACGATCCGCAGGAAGATCCAGAGCTCCCCCGCGCCATCCACCCGGGCAGCCTCCAGCAGCTCGTCAGGGATCGACGTCATCACATATTGCCGCACCAGGAAGATGCCGAAACTCATGATGAGATAGCCGACCAGGAGCCCAGGCCAGGTGTTCAACAGGCCGGCGGACTGGACGTTGAGATAGAGCGGGATCATGTAGACTTCGAAGGGAACGACCGCCGTCGCGATGATCACGCCGAAGATGACCGGGATCCCCGGTAGATCGAACTTGCCGAGCACATAACCTGCGATCGCCGATGTGGAGACGATGCTCGCGGTCGAGAGTGTCGCGAAGATCAGCGAGTTGCCGATCCAGCGAAACAGCGGCGTTTCGCGCAGGACGCTGACGATGTTCTCCAGCGTCGGCTGGTGCGGGATGACGGTCGGCGGCCACGCCAGCAGCTCCGGCTGCGTCTTGAACGCGTTGCTGATCAGGAAGACCAGCGGCAGGAGCATCATCAGGCTGACGACGCCAAGAACGGCGTCGATCACGAGGCCGACGGCACCGTTCTGACCAACGACGGACGGATGCTCGCGTTCCTGCTCGCTCATGCGCGACTCCTGTCGCGGAACAGCCTGAACTGCGCGCTGGTCAAAATGAGGACGATGACGAGCAGTACGACGGCTTCGGCGGCAGCGTAGCCGACCCGGTAGTTACGAAAGCTGTTTTCAAGCATGTCGAGGACGAGGACTCGGACGAGACGCCCCGGCGCACCCTGGACATCCGATGCCAGCACGAAGGCCTGCGCATAGATGTTGTAGGACGAGATCAGCGTGATGACCGACACGTACAGCATGACAGGCTTTAGCAGCGGCACGGCGATGTGGCGGAAGGCCTGAAACGACGAGGCGCCGTCGAGGCGCGCGGCCTCGTAGAGCGCCTCCGGGACGTTCTTCAGTCCGACCAGGAAGATCAAGACGGCATAGCCGATCGCCTGCCAGGAGCAGAGAACGATCAGGCACACCAGCGACAGGACAGGGTCGAACAGCCACGACTGGGCCGGAATCCCGACGAGGCCGATCAGGGCGTTGAGCGGCCCGAGCCGGGCGTCGAAAATCCATTTCCAGGCCATCGCCGCCGGAACCAGCGAGACGACGTGCGGCAGGAAGACCGAGGCCTCATAGACGCCGCTGCGCCGCAGCCCCTGCCGGGTGTTGATCAAGGCGGCGAGCGCAAGCGCGACGGGGATGGTGATCGCTACGACGCTAAAGGCGATGATGGTGGTGTTGAAGATCGCTTCGAGAAACAGCGGGTCGCTCGCCAGCTCGACGAAGTTGGCGAAACCGACGAACGGCTTGCGCCGCGAGATGATATTCCACTGGAAGAGGCTGAGCCGCAGCGTCTCGATGATCGGATAGACGCGGATACAGCCATAGAGGCCGAGGACCGGAAGCAACGCCAGAACTGGAAACAGCCATTTCGGCGTGGTGCGCATGCATCCTCCGGCAAGCGCCGGTCAGCCGCCGGCGCCTGGATTGAGTGGGTCCCTGTCGATGGAGTTTAGGGTTTGGCCAGCAGGTCTTCCCGGGCCAGGATCTTGTCGCTCTCCTCAGCCGCGGCCTTCAGGAAAGCATCGATCGCGGCGTCGTTGCCGGCCAGCGATTTGTCGGTGAACGCCTTCTCCAGCCGCGCCGCGAGCCGGGTGAGGATTTCGCTGGCAGGGCTGATCGCCGGGACCGTGAAGAAAACGTGGCCGGGCGGCGTGTTGACGAAGGCGTCGAGCTGCGGGATTTTCTTGAGCACGGCGGAGTAGTCGAGGCCTTTGCGGTTCGGGACCCAGGCCGTGTTCTCGAGCAGCCAGAGCAGATTTTCCGGCTCGTTGGCCTTTTGCACGAAATCCCAGGCGATCTGGCTCTTGGGTCCCTTGTTCGGCACGTAGAGATCGACCGGGACCATCAGCGTGCCCTTGGGCAGTGGAGCCGTGGCGTATTTGAGATTGGGCGCCTTCTTGGCGACGTCGCCGATCACCCAGGATTCCCGGATGAACATCGCGGTCTGGCCGAGCTCGAAGGCCTCCGCATCCGCCTTCATCTCGGGCGTCACGGTACGGTAGACCACGACGTTGTCGAGATACTGCTTGAGTGCGGCGCGGCCGGCTGCGTTCGCATAGGCGGCGCGCCATTTTCCGCCCTTCTCCTCGAGCAGCGTCCCGCCGTGATTATAGAGAATGGTCCAGTACTTCTCCGCGATGCCCGAGCCGCCGCCGCTGAGACGCAAGCTCCATCCGCTCACCGTCGGCACGCCGGAGGCATCGCGCTGCGCGAGCTTCTGCGCATAAGCGGTGTAGTCGGCCATGGTCTTGGGCGGACCGTCGAGGCCAGCCTTGGCGAACATCTCGGTGTTGTAGAACAGCGCGCCCTGCCCCTGGAATAACGGCACACCGAAGATCTTGCCCTCGTACATGGCGGTCTTCACGCGCGTCATGTCGTAATTGGCTTTGACGAAATCGACGATCGACGCCGGCGGCTCCGGGATGAGGCCGGCCTCGAGATACCGTGCCGCCTCGACCTCCATCTCGATGACGTCCCCGGCCGCGCCTGATGGAAGCGACAGTGCCAACCGCTTCTCGTGCTCGCGGAGCGCAATGGCCTCAACGCTGATTTCGAGATCCGGGTATTTGCTCTTCAGCTGGTCGCCGACGCGCTTGTAGAACGGGGCCAGATCAGGCCACCCGCTCCAGATGGTCAGCTTCTCCGCCGAAGCAGGAGACGCAAACGCCGGCACGGCGACAGCGAGCGCCAGCGACAGCGCGGCCGACATCCATGACCGACGCCCCGAATTCGCCGGGCGAATGTTGTCCTCGGAACGCGTGATGTAGCCGAACCTGCCGACGGGTCTCATCATGAGGGTCATTCTCGCAATACAGAATGGGACAAATCTTGCGAAAAAGCTCGCATGCAACCGGTTGCGTGTCAATTGCGATCCGTTGCCGCTTTCGAAGGCCTTTGATGAAATCGTCAGCGGCCTCGCCGCTTCGCTGGCGCCGGCCCGGTCGAGGCGCGAATGACGAGATGGGAATTCAGCTTGTGGCGAATCTCGCCCGACACGCCGCCATTCATCTGGCTGAGCAGCAGACCGACTGCGACATCGCCTGCATCGGCGCAGCGCGCCGACACGGTGGTGAGCGGCGGATAGGTGGTTTCGCCGAGGACGTCGTCGCAGCCGACGACACTGAACGATTTGGGCACCTCGACATCGAGCGCAGCCAACCCTGCCATCAAGCCTTGAGCGACAAGGTCATCGAACGCGATCGCCGCGGTGACGCCGCTCGCGACGATCTGCGTCGCCGCCACACGGCCGGTGTCATAGGAGGGTGGACGCGCGGGCACGGCGATCACCTTGAGCCCGCGCTTCTCCGCCTCGCGCCGGACGGCATTGCGCCGTTGCTGGTTCGACCACGACGTCGTGGGGCCGCTGACATAGGCGATGTGCCGGTGCCCCAGCTCGGCCAGATGTGCGATCGCAGCCGCCACACCCGGCGCGGTGTCGATCAGGACCCGCGTAATGCCTTCGATATCGCGATTGATGAGCACCAGCGGCCGGCGCGTCGCATGACGGCGGATACGCTCTTCGTCCAGGCGCGACGAGGCGAGGACAAGTCCCTCCACCTGGCCGATGAAGCGGCCGACCAGCAACTCCTCACGCGCGGGATCCTCGTCCGAATTGCCGAGGAAGACGCACAGCCCGGCCTGGTCGGCGCGCAGTTGCGCCGCCCTGATCAGCGGTGGAAAGAACGGGTTCGCGACATCCGAGACGATGAGCGCGACGTTGCCGTGGCGTCCGGTCGAAAGCGCACGCGCGACCTGGTTCGGCACATAACCGAGCTTGCCCGCGACTTCCTTGACGCGCCGGACGGTCTCCTCGGTCAGCATCTCCGGCCGCGAGAAGGCGCGCGATACGGTGGCACGCGAAACCCCGGAGGCCTTCGCGACCTGACTGATCGTCGGCACGACCGATGGACGTCCCTCCCCACCGCTATCGGAATCGCGCTTCACCGCAGGCCGCCTCCTCTGCATCGCCTTCACCTAGACATGCCCCGGCCGGGCCCGGGGCGCAAGCTTGACATGCAACCGGTTGCATCACATTCTCTCCGCTCGAGGGTAAAGTGCAGGCCCGGCAGACCATGGATGAGCATGACGGCTTCGGTGACTCCCTCAATCGCGACGTTTAAAACGCGGGATGCGATGGGCCGGGCGGCCGCTGCGGACGTCGCTGCTGCGCTCCGCAACCACCTCGGACGGCAGAGTAACGTGCGGATGATCTTCGCGGCGGCACCGAGCCAGGCGGAGATGCTGGATGCCCTTGCTCGCGAGCGCGATATCGACTGGCGGCGCGTCACAGCCTTCCACATGGACGAATATCTCGGACTTCCCGCGGATGCGCCGGAGCGCTTCGGGGCTTGGCTGACGCGTCACTTGTTCTCGCGCATCGCTTTCGGCGCGGTTCACCTGATCGGGCAGGAGCCGGATCCGGAGCGGGAAGCAGCACGCTATGCGGCCCTTCTCGGCGAAGCCCCGATCGACATCATCTGCCTGGGAATCGGCGTGAACGGTCACCTCGCCTTCAATGACCCGCCGGTCGCCGATCTGCACGACACCAAGTCGGTCAAGATCGTCGAGCTCGACGCAGTGTGCCGGCAGCAGCAGGTTGACGATGAGTGCTTCCCGACGCTCGGAGATGTTCCGGCACATGCAATCACGCTGACGATTCCCCGGCTCCTGGATGCCGACCGGCTGTTTTGCGTCGTGCCCGGCGCGTCCAAACGCGCCGCCGTCGAACGATCGCTATACGGTCCGATCGGGACCGAGTGCCCGGCGAGCGCGCTCCGCACGCACCCACGTTGCGCGCTGTATCTCGACCAGGATTCCACGCCGCCGCAGCTCTCACTGACCCCGGTACGCGCATGACAGATCCGGCAACGCGCGTTTCGGGCCGCGATCCGGAGACCGGACAGAATCGCACCATCGTCATTCAGGACGGCCGGATCACGGACATCGTTCCCGGCGGTGACGATGACGGGCTGTGGCTGTCGCTCGGCCTGTTCGATCTGCAATTGAACGGCTTTGCGGGCTACGATCTCAATGGCCGCCCTGATCTCCGGACGGTCCGCGATCTCGTCGCGGCCGTCCACAACAGCGGGGTGTCGCGTTTTGCCCCTACGCTCATCACGGCATCGCATGATGCGATCATCGATGCATTGCGCGCCATTGCACAGGCGCGTGACAGCGATCCGTTTCTCAAGCACGCAATGCCCTTCGTGCATGTCGAAGGCCCGCACATCGCGCCAGAAGATGGTCCGCGCGGTGCGCATCCGGCCGAACATGTCAGGCCGCCTGATCTCGACGAGTTCGACGCGTGGCAGGCGGCCTGCGGAAACCTTGTCGGCCTCGTGACGTTGTCGCCGCATTGGCCGGAAACGGACGCCTATGTGCGCGGCCTTCATGCGCGCGGCGTCCGTGTTGCCCTCGGCCATACAAACGCCGCACCGGATCAGATCTCCGCCGCCGTCGCGGCGGGCGCAATATTGTCGACGCATCTTGGCAACGGCATCGCCGCCACGCTGCCGCGACATCCCAACCCGATCTGGTCGCAACTGGCCGAGGACGGGCTGTGGGCGAGCTTCATCGCCGATGGCCATCACCTTCCCCGCGAGACCTTCAAGGCCATGCTGCGCGCAAAGGGGCTGGAGCGAGCGATCCTGGTGTCGGATGCCGCCGCGCTCGCGGGTTGCACACCCGGAATCTACGACGCGCCGATCGGCGGCAAGGTCGAGTTGAAGGCGAACGGCCGGCTGGAAGTCGTCGGCACATCCTTTCTGGCGGGCGCAGCCGTCAGCCTCGTGTTCGGAGTAGCCACGGCAAGACGCATGGCCGGATTGACCCTGGCAGAGGCGCTGAGGCTCGCAACGGTCAATCCGCGTATCCCGTTCAACCTTCCTGCGCTGACGGTGGGTGCGCCGGCCGATCTGCTGCGCTTCCATCTCGGCGAGGATGAATCTCTCGTGCCCGAGACGGTCTATGTCGCGGGCCGTCCTTATCGCTGCAACTCTTGAGGACTGAGACATGAACCGGCTTCGCATCGGGTTGATCGGTCCGGGAGCGATCGGCGAAACACACGCGCGGGCAATACGGGCGCTCGACGATACCGTCTTGTCCGCGATCGCCGGCGGCACGCCTGAGCAGATTGCTGCGTGCATGAATGGCGAGGACGTTCCGGCATTCGCGACCACCGAGGCGATGCTCGCGAATGCCGGGATCGACGCGGTCGTGGTCTGCACCCCGAGCGGCGCGCATCATGACGTCGCGCTTGCTGCGATCGAGGCGGGGCGGCACGTGCTGGTCGAAAAGCCACTCTGCGTCGATCCGATTGAGGCTGCGTCACTGGTCCGCGCCGCCGAGCGCTCGCAGCTGACCTGTGGCGTGGTTTCGCAGCGCCGTCTCGAACCGCAGCACCAGGCGATCAAGACCCTGCTCGACACTGGCCGGCTCGGACAGCCGCGCCTGATCGAGGCGGCGATCCATTGGTACCGCTCCGACGCCTACTACGCGGAGAAGCCGTGGCGCAGCGAAGCGGAGCATGGCGGCGGCTCGCTGTTCAATCAGGGCGTTCACAATCTCGACCTGATGCTCTGGCTGTTCGGAGCCGTCGACAGCGTTCAAGGCAAGACGACGACGCTCGGACACGCACACGCCGTCGAGGACACGACGGCGGCGCTGCTGTCTTTCGCATCCGGCACGCTCGGCGTGATCGTGACGAGTACGGCGCTGCCTCCGGGACGGCCGGCCATGCTTCGACTGTTCACCGATCGCGGCAGTTGCGAGCTCGCAAACGACAGCATCGTGCGCTGGGATTTTGCTGATGTTGCCGAGCCGCCAAGCGCGGCCGGGGTTGGCAGCGCCGCGAGCGATCCCAAGGCGATCGGGATCGAAGGACATATCGCGCAATGGCGCGACTTCGTTCAATCCGTCCGGGAGCGACGGCCGCCTGCGAGCACGTTCAGGGATGGATTCGAGGCTGCGAGACTGGTTGACGCCATCTATCGCTCGGCTTCCGAAGGTCGCGCCGTCAGCCCCAATGAGATCGCAGCGGAGGCCATTCATGCCAGCTAGCTCCGAGATGCTCGACATCGCCATCATCGGCGCAGCCCACCCGCATGTCGAATACGTACTGTCAGAGATCGCTGTCAGAACCGACGTCAGGGTCGTGGCCGTCGCCGATCATGACCCAGCGCGGCGCACCGAGCTCGAACGACGTACGAAGACGCCCGGCTACGCCGACCCGAATGCGCTTCTGGATGCGCATCGGGTTCGGGCCGCAGCAGTCTTCACCGAATTCGGTCTTCGCGCTCCAATCGTCGTCGAACTTTTACGCCGCGGCATCTTCGCGATCGCCGACAAGCCCATGGCTGTGACCCTGGCCCAGCTTGCGCTTATCGAGGAGACGCTCGCCGGGCGCAATTTGCTCACTCTTCTGCTCGAGAAGCGGTTTTATCCGGTCACGCTCGCACTCCGATCCGTGATCGACAGCGGCCAACTTGGAGACATTGTATCCATCACTGCAACCGGGCCGCACAAGCTGGTCCCAAGCCGACGTCCAGCGTGGATGTTCGAACCATCAACTTATGGCGGCATCCTCGCTGACCTCACGGTCCACGATATTGATCTGGCCCTTTGGTTGACGGGATACACCAGCGGCACGATCAGCGGCTGGATTTCGTCGACCCCGGCTGCCGGCACGACGAACTTTCCCGCGCTGGGGCGTGCTATTCTCGCCTGCGATGGCGGACCGGAATTCGCGATCGAAGTTGACTGGATCCAGCCCGAAGCATCGCCACGGCACGGCGACTATGCCATGCGGATCTCCGGGACAAAGGGTCGTGCTGACGTTCTGTTCGCGGAAAATCGACTGCTCGTCGAGACGGCGACGAGACCCCGGCGCGAAATCGACCTGCCCGTGGGCGCCTCGCCCGCCAGCTTCGTCTTTGATCATCTCGCCCGCGGCGAGACCTTGCAGATTGCGGCAAACGAGGCCCTGCGCGCCACGCGTATCGCAATACTTGCTCAGGAGAGTGCGGCCAACGGCGGAAAGCCGATGCGATGGAGTTAACACCTACCCCGCTACCCTGGATCACAGCCAAGCAGGATCTTCGCTACCTGCGCGGGGTCGTGAAAAAGATCGTCCGTGCAGTCGATCTCCGTGAAGAGCTGTCCTTTACATCATTCCGCCACGGCGGCTTTTACCGAGGGAGCCGACAGCGATCTGACGGGCGCTGAGCTCAGAGCCGCCGGCCGCCATCGCTCGTCGCGGCAGTTGCCGACCTATGCAAAGCGCACACGGAAACAGCTAATTTCCGGCACGAAGAAACGGCGAGAAGAAAGAACAAAGACAGCCGGTTTGTCGGAATAGCCACGGCGCGTCTGTCGGAATGACGACCGTAACAAACCCCTAAGCTATTGAAAAGCTTGGTGGCGCACCAGGGCTCGAACCTGGGACCCGCTGATTAAGAGTCAGCTGCGGTTTCAATGACTTGCCGGTCGCATCCCAGGCTTATGCGGCTGAAAATGGGCGTCCGTCGGACGATCATAATCCGTCATTGCGCTGCCGGTCAGCGAGGTGTGCCGAGCTCGACGTTGTATCGTCGAATTCGGGAGATCAACGTCGTGCTTTCGAGCCTCGGGCCGCTGGAAGGAAATGCCCGGATGCTCCTGGTGCGGGTCTGCCCAAGTCCGGACCTTGACAGCACCGCTGTCGCTCCAGCGAAAATCGCGGCATTTCCAACGGGAGAACGCGTTGTCGCTGATCGCTAGCGAGGCGGCGGCTCGCATTGAAAGCTCCATCAAGGATTGACGAGCTTCCTGCGAACGGCGTAGCGGACGAGCTCGGCCGTCGATGACATTCTGAGCTTGCGCATCGCTGACGCGCGGTGGGTCTCGACGGTCTTTACGCTCAGCTTCAGGATGACGCCGATCGACTTGTTGGTGTGTCCCTCTGCAATAAGCTGGACAACGCCCTGCTCGCGCGCGGTGAGCAGCATATCGGACGTATTTTGCTTGCCGGCCTGGTATTCGTGGAGCAACTTCTCCAACAGAACGCCCGTGAAGTAAGGTCTGCCATCGAGCAAGGCCTCGATCGCGAAGATCAGGTGCCTACTGGCGTCCGATTTGAACAGGAAGCCGCGAACGCCAGCCAGGATGGCTTCAGTCAGCAATTCCTCATTCTCGTGCATCGTCAGGATCAATACTTCGGTGCGCAGGTGCATCGACTTGAGGCGGCGGCTGACCTCAAGTCCGTTCATCAGCGGCATCGAATAGTCGGCTATCACGACGTCCGGACGCGTCTCCACCGCCACGGCCACAGCCTGCTCGCCGTTGGTCGCCTCTCCGCTGACGATCCAGTCTGAGCGGGTCTCAACGATCGCTCGGAGCCCGGAACGTACGACTTCATGATCATCCGCAATCACGATGCGTTTCACGGCGTCGTTCCCGTATGCGGGCCCAGAACCTGTCGGGCAATGGATGGAGATTTCCAGCAGTCAAGTGTGCCAATCTACCGATTATCCTTCAATGGGTTATCCTGCAAAACCCTGATATCTCCGGGCGGATGTACCAAACATCGGCGTTTCCAATCAGACATCGACGGGTCTTGCCCGCGCGCAGCCCAAATCGGACCGCTACACGATCATCGTCGATCAGCCTTCATTTCGTGGAGGGAACTCCGGGAACCGACGGACAGAGACTGCCTGCCCTCGGGGTCCCTGATCTCCGTCATTCCGTGCACACGCT
Source organism: Bradyrhizobium sp. LA6.1 (assembly GCF_040547805.1). Lineage (NCBI taxonomy): Bacteria > Pseudomonadati > Pseudomonadota > Alphaproteobacteria > Hyphomicrobiales > Nitrobacteraceae > Bradyrhizobium > Bradyrhizobium sp. LA6.1. The sequence continues at coordinate 151,197 of NZ_JBEPQK010000022.1, forward strand.
GGCTTATGATTTCAGTGACGCGCGCCGGCTGCGCCTTTTGCTCATGAGACCATGCGGGAACACCGCGCACAGCGTCGTGCCGGTGTGTCGCGGTGCAGGATTGGACCGGATCTCGAACGTGCCCCCAAGCTGCTTAAGTCTCGCTCTCATGGCGGGAATGCCGACACCGGGCGATATCGCACCGTTGCCACGTTTGGTGTGATCGACCGGAAAACCGCGCCCGTTGTCGCTGATCGTCAGATGGAAGTGCCCCTCGATCGCCTCGACGGCGATTCTGACCTCCGTCGCCTTCGCGTGGCGGAATATGTTCGTGAGCGCCTCCTGAATGACCCGCAGCACCGAGAGCTGGCTCGCGTAAGGTAGCTTATCGACGGCGGCGGGTATCCTCGTGCTCACCCGCAACGACGTACGTGCACCAAACCCCAAGGCATGCTGCTCGATCGTCGCCTTGAGTCCCCGGTCCGTCAGATCCTGGGGGTGGAGCAGATAGGTCAGGGAACGGATTTCCTTGAGTGCCGCGTCGATCGACGCGTCGATATCATCGCAAAGCCGCTCGACGCCGCGCGGGTTATCGAGGCAAGTGCGGACACGCATCACACCAAGACTGGCGGCAACCAGCTCCTGGCATGTCGAATCATGAAGCTCCGATGCGATCCGCTGGTGGATGTCCTCGCGGATGGACATCAGGCTGACGTCCCCGTGAAGGAAAGCAGCCTCTTCAGTCACACAGTCGAGCCCCTCCTTGTGGAGTAACCGATGACCGCCAATCAACCGGGCCGCATTGCCGGCCATGGGATGGAGGATCGGAACAACGGTTGTCTCGACATCCCGCAGCAAGCCGCCGAGCATCAGACTGTGCTGGATTTTGGCCTCGGTTCCTTCCGCAAGACATGCCTGGAGGATTTCACAGAGACGCTCGGCGTCTTCCTTGGCAAGACATTCGAAGACGTCCAGCTCTCGGACCTCCTGCTGCGACATTCCAAGGAGAGCCTCGAAGGCCTGATTGATTGCCTCGTACACGAAGCGCCCGCCACGTGAGGGGCGGACCGCGAAAAGGAGCTCTTCGGAGTGTGTCCAATATGAGCGATCGCCAATTGCGTCCTGACCAATCAGGTGATCGTCGATAAAGGGACGCGCCGGCTCGCAAGCAGGAGAACTGTGTGGCTTCACGGTACGCACCCAACTTTCCGGGTCTTTTTTCGAGGTCGAACTCAACGCTCAATCTCGAAAGCTCCCCTCTCCAGTCGTCCCAGCATCGATCACCGGACTACAGGAAACGCCCTAGGGGATAGATCGGATTATACGCTCGATCTTACCCTCAGCCAGCAGGTTGTATTCTCCGAAGACCAAAACCTCGCATGACTGGCATGAATTCCGGCATATGACTATGCAGTTCGTGCCACGCAAATATGGCGGCGACACCCAAGACGCGACGATACGGGATGCAGCGCACAGTGGTGGGATTGTGAGCCATTTCGATTTCACGCACCCCTCCCTATCCTGAGATCGCTTTCTGCGCTGCAGGATGATGTTGAGCCGACCGAGCGCGATGCAACTGCGCTGCGGTACAACCGAAATGGCACAATCTCGCGGAAAATTTCGACCTTCGATGGAGCCGGCTTGCGATCGCTGAAATCAAGCGCAAAACTCGATGTGCCCCGAACGTGCCAACAGGAGGCTTGCGTGCGAACATTCCGAGCGCTTTGCGGCGTTGCATCAATCGCAATATTTTCCAGTCCGGCTTTGGCACAGACACCCGCCAGTCAGGAGCAGAAACCTTCCATGGAAGAGTTGATGCGCCGTCTCGATGCGCTGCAAGCCCGCGCAACAGAAGGTGACAAGCTGATCAGCGCGCTGCGCCGTCGCGTCGACGAACTCGAAACGCGCGATAAGCATTCGAAGTCCCAAGCCGCCACCGCACGTCGTGACGTCGTCGTACCGACCGCCGGGCAAAAGCCGCCTGCGATTCCGGTTGCGTCGACTGAGCCGCGAATGACTGCGAGTGCTGCGGTCCCTCCGCAAGCCGCGGCGGCGCCCATTCCGGGCCTGCGTCCGCCCGAACCGATGGGCAGTCAGTTCGACGGCGAAGGCGAGGACGCGCTGCGTTCCGATCTCCCGGGCTTGTCCTTGCGCATCCCGGGTTCGCAGTCCGAGGTGCGATTCTACGGTTTCGCGAACGTCAATGGCTACCACGACTTCAATGGCCGCAATCAGTCCGATGCGCCGACAGTGCAAACCATTCCGCTTTCCGGAAGCCCCGCCGACATCCAGGGAGGCGATACCGGATTGTCCGCCCGGTTCAGCCGCATCGGTATGGATACGCGCACGGCGACCGCCTGGGGCACTCTAGAAACCCGCTTTGAAGGCGACTTCGGCGGGGGCACGGCAGCCTCACCCAATGCGGTCTTTCGGCTCCGTCAGGCCTGGGGCGAGGTCGGCAGCGAACAGTTTCGTGTCCTGGTCGGCTGGGCGAACAGCCTGTGGAACGAGGGCGTTTATGAAACCGTGAACTTCTCGACCAATCTCAACCAGTCATTCGTGCGCCAGGCGCAGGTTCGGGCGACCGCGACATTGGCTCCGGGATTGACCGGGCACGTTTCGATCGAGATGCCGGATACGCAGTACACGTCCGCGGCAGGCGTATTCACGCAGATCAGCACCCCGGCTGGCTTTGGTGGATTGAGTCCGTCATTTGCCTCCGTGCCCGATCTACTCGGCCGGCTCGAATACCGGAACGATGGCCTGGGCCTCGACCTGCGCGGCCTGCTGCGCGATCTCACCATCCGCACGGCTGGTACGGCGGCGGCGCCGCCAGCGGTCGAGCGCAATACCGCCGGTTGGGGTGTCGCAGGTAGCGGTCGCTTCCCAATGCGATGGCTGTCACCAGCTTTCGGTCCGGACGAGCTGGTTGGCATGGCCTATTACGGCCAAGGCATCGGGCGCTATTTCGGCGCCAATACCTTCGGCCAGGATGCGCTGTCCAACATCGGCCTGCCCGGCGTTGTCGATCCCAGCCTCGACGCCCTGCCGACCTATGGCGCGAGCGCAGGCTACCGCCGCTTCTGGACACCGCAATTACGCAGCAATTTCGTCTACTCCTACGCATGGCAGCAATATCCGTCCTATGCGCAATTGTTCGTGCCGGGATCTGTCTCGGCGACGTCGTTGAACAGCACCATGCAGCAGGGGATCTTCAATTTGATCTGGAGCCCGTTCGCCGAGCTTCGTGGCAACAGCGTCGGGACCGGATGGCTCGACGTCGGTCTTGAATATGTCTACTCCCATCGGGACGTGTACGGCGGCACCGCAGCAACAGCCCCGGTCAGCACCGGCTCTGGTACCGCCAATCGCATCCTTGGCTCGGCCACTGTGCGGTTCTGAAGACAGCCTTGTTGCTTCGCAGGCAGACATGGAAGCCTTGCTGACACAGACGTTCGTTCGGGTCGGTAATTGCCCCGGAACAATCTAGGCGCATTCGGTATTCAGCCGGATTTTGAAGCGCCTTATTGATTGTTCGTAAGGCAGCGTGTGAACGGACAGATCGCGAAAGGATGAGCAATCCTCTCCCGAGAGGCCTCCGTGTCTCCATGGTCCTTTCAGATCGTCGCCGCACTCGCGGCGATGACGCTGGCATCTTCGTCAGAGGAGTAGCGGGGTCGTCGCGTTGATTACGAGATCAGCGGTTTCGAGCGCGCATTGGCGTCCGATCTTTCCTCGCTGTTCTCATAGCATGGATCATCATGGTACCAGCGCTGCTCCAGCCGTCGCTAATGGAGCGGGAGGATTTCCGACATGAGCGCGCGCAGTGACGCCACCAACACGCCGCCATCCAAGACGATGACGCAAAGAGCCCTCGACACTGTCGAACGTGTCGGAAACAGCGTCCCGCACCCGGTCGTGATATTTCTGATCCTCATCGCCATCGCGTTGGTGCTGTCTCACTTACTCTACATGTTGGGGGCAAGCGTCACCTATCAGGTCATCAACCCGGATACTCACAAGGTCGAGACCGCGACCTCTGCCGCCAATAGCCTGCTGACGGCGGATGGAATTCGTCATATTTACACCCGGCTCGTGCCAAACCTCATGGGTTTCACCGCGGTTGGGCTGTTGATCGTCGCCATGATGGGCGTCGGCGTCGCCGAGGAAGCCGGCCTGATCAACGCGTTGATCAGAAAACTCGTGGCCGTCTCTCCGAGCTGGGCACTCGTTTACATCGTCGCGTTCGTCGGCATCTTGTCCAGCATTGCCGCAGACGCCGGCTATGTGGTGTTGATCCCGTTGGCCGGCGCCGCCTTCTTGAGCGTTGGCCGGCATCCTCTCGCCGGGCTCGCTGTGGGATTTGCCGCAGTCGCCGGTGCATTCACCGTGAACATGATCATCAAGCCGCTTGATGCCGTTCTGACGGAAATCACCAACGACGCAATCCACATGGTCAACCCCACCACGTCGCTGGATCTGACCGCCAACGTCTCGTTCTCGATCGCCTCCGTTGTTGTCCTGACCATCGTCATCGCGCTCATCAACAACCGGATCATCGAGCCACGGCTGGGCGCTTACCAGACCGAGAAGACCGCCAACACTCAGCCGGAGGCGAACGGAGGGCAGCTTTCCGCCGACGAGTCGCGTGGGCTGAGGTACAGCGGCTTTGCGCTGCTCGGGGTCGTGATCCTGTTCCTTCTGCTAACGGTTCCGTCGGGCGCGCCCCTGCGCAATCCGACGACGGGCGTCCTGATCGGCAACTCACCATTCATGAACGGCCTGATCGGGGTCATCATGGTGCTGTTCCTTGCAACCGGGATCGCATACGGCATCGGCGCGAAAACGGTGAATAGCTCCACGGCCGTCATCGCGGCCATGACCAAGGCGGTGGCTTCGCTGAGCGGCACCATCCTCCTCTTCGTCGTCATCAGCCAGTTCGTCGATTACTTCAACTATAGCAACATTCCAACGTTGATGGCCCTGACGATGGCCGATGTCTTGAAGAGCGCGAATATCGGCACGCTGTGGCTGCTGGTTGGCTTCATCATTGTCGTCATGATCCTGGACTTCGTGTTCACGCCGGCGATCGCCAAATGGGCCATCTTCGCGCCGGTCTTCGTGCCAGTGTTCGTGCAGCTTAACGTTGATCCCGCGGCCGTCCTGGCCGCCTACCGCGTCGGCGACTCGCCGATCAACGCGATTACCCCGCTCAATGCCTACTTTGCCATGGTGGTCGGATTTGCCCAGATTTACGACCAGAAAGCGGGCGTCGGAACGGTTGTCGCGCTGATGTTGCCGTACACTCTCTGGATAGCCATCATTTGGACCGTGCTGTTCGTTGTCTGGTACCTGCTGGGCTTGCCTTGGGGATTATGAGGCGCAAGGCAGCCCTAACCCGGAAAAACCCCGAGATGTCCGGGTAAATGGCCTGATTGTTCACCAAGGAAAATCAACGTTAGATGACGGTCCGTTGGGCCTCGTTAAAGGCAGTGAACGAAAACGGCGAGTGAGGGGCGTTTGACCCGACACATGTCGGGGCTCCCTCGGTGCTTCTCATTATGGAGGCTTGGAACGCGCAATGAATGCGAACGCCGATGCCGACAACAACTATTCCTACGTATCAACCGGACACTTGCCGGCCGAAGCGGAAGTCATCTCGCTGATCGACGAGGTGTACGCGCGCTACAAATCAAATACGGACGGCAAGAACTCTCAAGTATATCCCGCGCTCGCCGAAGTACCGAGCGACCTGTTCGGCGTTTGCGTGGTCGGCACCAACGGCGCGGTCTACGCTGTGGGGGCGGCCGAATACGAGTTCTCGATCATGAGCGTTTCCAAGCCGTTCATCTTTGCATTGGTCTGTCAGGCCCTCGGCGCGGCGCAGGCACGTCAGAAGCTTGGAGCGAACGCGACCGGCCTTCCGTTCAACTCGCTCGCTGCCGTCGAACGAAGTCCCGATGGCCGCACAAATCCGATGGTGAATGCGGGCGCGATTGCAACGACAAGCCTCGTCCCGGGAACGACGGCTGATGCGAAATGGAAGTTCATCTACGACGGATTGTCACAGTTCGCCGGACGTCCGCTTGCGCTTAACGACGAGGTTTATGCCTCGGCGACGGAGACCAACTTCCGAAACCAGAGCATCGCCCGCCTGCTCCAGAGTTTCGAACGGATTTACTGTGATCCGGCAGAGGCGACAGATCTTTACACCAGACAATGCGCGCTGAATGTGAGTGCCAAGGATCTGGCGGTGATGGGTGCGACTTTGGCGGACGGTGGCGTGAACCCCATCACGAAAGTGCGCGTGGTCGATCCGTCGGTCTGCCACTACGCACTGGCCGTCATGACGACTGCCGGAATGTACGAGACATCGGGCGATTGGCTTTACGATGTCGGGCTACCGGGCAAGAGCGGCATCGGCGGCGGGATCGTCACGGTCTCTCCCGGAAAGGGCGGTCTGGGGACTTTTGCGCCGCCGCTTGACAGCGCCGGAAACAGCGTCAAGGGACAGCTTGTAGCGAAGTATCTGTCGCAGCGGCTGGGCATGGATTTATTCATGTCCAACCCGGAAGCGTAGGTTTGCAATTGTCCGAGATTCAGCCCGCACTGACTGTGGCTGGACTTCAGAAGAAATGACAGGGGACACGCCATGACGATGGCATCTGCGACGACGGTTCACTCCGTTGAAGAAGAGAATGCATCCTGGGTGCCGATGATCACTATCGCCCTCGGCCAGATGATCATGTCTTTCAACGTCGCCTCCTTGCCAGTTGCGCTGGGAGGGATGGTCAACAGTTTTGGCGTTCCGCCCACGACTGTCGCCAGCGGTATCGTGGCTTATTCGATGCTTGTTGCCGGCTTCGTCATGCTCGGTGCGAAGCTGATACAGCGCTACGGAGCGACGCACGTATTCCGCGTTGCCGTTGCCGTGTTCGGCGCCGCGCAGGCGTTGATGACGTTCAGTCCAAACGCGGATCTCATGATTACTGCGCAATCCTTGTCCGGCGCGGCTGGTGCGGTGATCGTACCGTCGTTGGTCGCGCTTATCGCGGAAAACTACAAGGGGCGGCAGCAGGCAACAGCCGTTGGCGCATTGGGTTCCGCGCGCGCCGCTGCGGGCGTTCTGGCGTTTGTCATCGGCGGTACTCTAGGCACATTCATCGGATGGCGCCCTGCGTTCGGGATTCTGATCGCCGTGTCGGCTGTGGTTTTCCTTTTGAGCTTTCGTCTCAAGCCCGATGAGGCGCGTCCGGAGGTCCGGATCGATTTCGTAGGTGTCATTCTCGCTGCCGCAGCCATCATTCTGATCAGCTTCGGTTTCAACAACCTCAATCGGTGGGGGCTGGGATTGGCGGGGCCCAATGCGCCATTCGACCTCTTTGGCGTATCTCCCGCCCCGATCATGATCGTGATGGGTATCGTGCTCGGTCAGGGCTTTCTGAGTTGGACCCACAGACAGCAGGCTGCGGGGAAGACCCCGCTTCTTGCGCTCGAGGTGATCGACTCCCCGCAGGAGCGGGCGGCGGTGTATGCGATGTTTGCTGTCGTAGCACTGGAAGCGATGCTCAATTTCTCGGTTCCATTATACATCCAGATCGTGCAGGGGCGCACGCCGCTGGCGACAACAATCGCCATGATGCCCTTCAACCTCACCGTCTTCTTCGCTGCGATGCTGATCGTGCGATTCTATGGTCGATTCACGCCGAGGCAGATCGGACGCTATGGCTTCATACTCTGCACTGTGGCGCTCCTTTGGCTCGCCTTTGTCGTGAGGAATGATTGGAGCGCCGTCCCGGTTCTCCTTGGGCTGGTGATTTTCGGCATTGGACAGGGATCGCTGGTCACACTGCTGTTCAACGTGCTGGTCACGGCTTCGCCGAAAGAGCTCGCGGGCGACGTCGGCTCGCTGCGCGGCACGACTAACAATCTCGCCGCGGCCGTCGGCACAGCGGTGGCCGGGGCACTCCTCGTCGGCCTGTTAAGCGCGGCTGTTTTGCGGACCATCGCCGAAAATCCAAAATTGCCGCCTGAGATACAGGCGCAGCTGGACCTGGATAACATCACCTTCATCAGCAATGACCGGCTGCAGAGCGTGATGGAGCAAACCACGGCCTCTCCGGCTCAAGTGGCGGAAGCGGTGCGCGTCAACACTGTCGTGCGATTGCGCGCGTTGAAAATTGGCCTCCTCATCATGGCTGGCGTTGCCTTGCTTGCGATTTTCCCGGCAGGGAAGCTGCCCAACTTCCTGCCAGGCGAAATTCCCGACCCGGCGCCGCGTAAGCGCGGAAGGAACGAATAGCAATCGTAACCTCCTGGCAAGAAACAGCGTTTGCTACGACGGACAATGTGGCGATCGCGCCCGCGTACTGACCAACGGCTCAGAAGACCCTCCGGAGGGCTCCATGACCAAGCTCGATGATGTCCTATCCAACGTCGACGCAAATCTCGATGCGGCTCTCGAGCGTCTGTTCGCGATCCTGCGCATCAAGTCGATTTCGACCGATCCGGCTTACAAGGCCGAATGTACCGCCAATGCCGAATGGCACGTGGCCGACCTCAAGAGCATTGGCTTCGACGCCTCGGTGCGCCCGACACCGGGGCACCCGATGGTCGTGGCGCATGACCGCAACGTGCCCGGTCTGTCGGCGCTGTTCTACGGTCATTACGATGTGCAGCCGGTCGATCCTCTCGAGCTCTGGGATCGCGATCCCTTTGACCCGTCTATCCAGACGATGTCCGATGGCGCGAAGATCATCACGGGCCGCGGCTCCGCCGACGACAAAGGCCAACTCATGGCCTTTGTCGAGGCCTGCCGCGCCTGGAAGGCGGTCACCGGCAAACTGCCGATTCCGGTTTCGATCCTGCTGGAGGGCGAAGAGGAATCCGGTGGCGTGAACCTGCCGGGCTTTCTCGATGCCCATGCCGCGGAGCTGCGCGCAGATATCGGCCTGATCTGCGACACCAACATGTGGGACCACGAGACGCCGGCGATCCAGACCATGCTGCGCGGACTCTGCGGGGAAGAGGTCATCATACACGCCGCCGACCGCGACCTGCACTCGGGCTTCTATGGTTCGGCCGCGGCCAATCCGAACCGCATCCTCGCCCGCATCCTCTCTGACCTGCACGACGACAACGGACGCGTCACGCTGCGCGGCTTCTATGACGGCGTACCGGAACTTCCGAAGGCGCTGCGCGAGCAATGGGACAGCCTGAACTTCAGCGCAAAGTCCTTCCTCGGCGCCATCGGGCTTTCGATTCCCGCCGGCGAGAAGGGCCGCGACGCGCTGGAGATGGTCTGGTCGCGCCCGACCTGCGAAATCAACGGCATGGGCGGCGGCTACCAGGGGGCCGGATTCAAGACCGTGATTCCCGCCATGGCATCGGCAAAGGTGTCTTTCCGCCTGGTTTTCGATCAGGACCCCCATGCCATCCGCAAAGCCTTCCGGGAGCATGTGCATGCACGCGTCCCGGCCGATTGCCGTGTGGAATTCCTGGAGCATGGCGCGGGTCAGGCGATCCGCTTCCCGATCGAGGCCCCGGCCTTCGGCAAGGCGCGCGACGCACTGACGGCCGAATGGGGCAAGCCCGCAGTCTTCATCGGCGGTGGCGGCTCCATTCCCGTAACCCATCAGCTCAAACAATCGCTGGGCATGGACGTGGTGCTTGCGGGCTTCGGCCTCGAGGATGACCGCATCCACAGCCCGAACGAGAAGTACAATCTCAAGAGCTTCCATAAGGGCATCCGCTCCTGGGCACGTATTCTGGAAGCGCTGTCGCGGTAGAGCGGCACGGGCAAGCAGCGCTGGCTCCGAGCCAGACCGCCCTCGCGAGGTGCGATGACGCCGCATATACTCTTTACCTTCGCCATCATCGCCACGATGGTGCTGCTGTTCGTCTCGAACTGGGTGCCGGTCGCGGTCGTGGCGCTAAGTGCGACACTCGTGCTTTACGCGACCGGCATTCTGGGGCTCTCCGAGGCGCTGGCAGGCTTCGGCGACACCACGATACTCTTCATTGCTTCGCTCTTCGTGGTGAGTGCCAGCCTGGATTCGTCCGGCGTCACCACGTGGGCGGGCCAGGTGCTGATCCGTTACGCGGGCGAAAGCCGGACACGCCTGTTGGTGCTGTCGATGTTGCTAGTGGCCTTTCTCACGGCGCTGATCGGCTCGGGTGGCGCAGTGGCTGCCCTGCTGCCCATGCTGGTGATCGTCTCCGTCCGGCTCAAGCGGCCGCCTGCGCAACTCATGATGCCTCTCGCCTTCGCCTCCTATTCGGGTTCGATGCTGGTACTGACCGGAAGCCTTGTGAACGTGCTGCTTTCCGACGCGGCAAGCGATGTCGGCCTCGCGCCCTTCGGCTTTTTCGAGATGACGGTAATCGGCGTACCGCTCCTGGCAGGCACCGTGGCCATCGTGATTCTTTTCGGCGATACGCTGCTGCCGGTGCGCACTAGCCGGGAAATGCCGGAGGATCTAAGCCACCATTCGCGCATGCTGACCGAGCAATACAAGCTGTTTGACCAGGTGTACCAGCTCGAGATCACCGCCGCCTCGCCCTATCGCGGCACGTTGCAGGCAGTACTGGAATCGCGGCTGGAGCGCGAGAACCACCCGGAACTCAGCTTCATCGCTATTCGCCCTCGCCGCCAGAACAGCATCTCGTGGCAACATTCTCTCGTGGAAGGCGATCGGCTCATCATGCGCGGTGAGCAGGCGGCGATGGACGCGTTCGCGGAGCAGCATGGCCTGACGCCCTGCCAGGAGACGATCGGCAAAATGCGGGAGGCACTGTTCAACGATAGCCATGGCTTTTCCGAGGTGGTGCTGCCGCCCCGCTCTCGTCTGATCGGTGAGACCGTCTTCCCCGGCATGGTCACCGAAAGTGGCGATCTGATTATCCTGGGCGTTCAACGCGGCGGCGAGAATCTCGGACCGGGCGAAACCGTTCTTGCGGCGGGTGACACGCTGTTGCTGCAAGGCCGTTGGGAAGCGCTTGAGGAGTACGGGCGAGATCCCAACGTGCTCGTCGTTGCTGCCCCTGACATGATCCGCAGCCAGGCCAGGCCCCTGGGCACCGGCTCCATACGCGCCATTGTCATTCTCGCGGTCATGGTTACGCTGCTAGCGACGGGCGTCGTGCCAAGAGTCGTCGCTGGATTGGCGGCGGCCTGCGCGGTGATCCTGTTGCGTGTACTCAAGATCGAACGAGCCTATCGGGCGATCAACTGGAACGTGCTGATCATGGTCGCTTCGCTGATCCCGCTCTCGACCGCCATGTACAAGACGGGTGCAGCCTATCTCATCGCCGATACACTCGTTGCCATTGTCGGCAATGCGAGCCCGTACGCGCTGCTGGCGGGGCTATTTTTGCTCACGGCGCTAATCGGCCAGTTGATCAGCAGCACGGCGACGACACTCATCGTCATTCCGATAGCGATTGCCTCCGCGGAAGCCGTCGGTGTCTCGCCGCGCACCGCGCTGGTGACGGTGGCGGTGGCTGCGGCCGCTTCCTTTCTTACGCCAATCGCCGCCTCAGCGAGCCTCATGGTGCAGGGCCCCGGCGGCTATCGATTTGGCGATTTCTGGAGGATGGGTCTACCGTTGCTGCTCTGGTTCTTCCTGGTAGGCACGTTTCTCGTGCCCATGCTCTGGCCATTCGCAGGATGAGCAGTTTGCGCAGGATGATTGGTTTGCGTCTTAACCGACCGGGTATTTCCGCATGAACACCAATCTTGCTTTGGTTCTTCTGCTGCTTGCGGCCGCGATCGTGATGTTTATGGCCAATCGCCCGCGCATGGATGCGGTCGCGCTGCTGATGATCGTGATCATGCCATTTACTGGGGTGATTACCATCAACGAGGCGCTGGCGGGGTTCAGTGATCCCAGCATCGTGCTGATCGCGGGCCTCTTCGTGATCGGAGAAGGGCTGGTGCGCACGGGTGTGGCGCGTCGCCTCGGCGACTGGCTGAATGCGACCGCCGGCAGCAGCGAGACGCGCATGCTGGTGCTACTGATGCTCGCGGTCAGCGGGCTCGGTGCATTCATGAGTTCGACCGCCGTGGTGGCCATATTCATCCCGGTCGTGCTGCGCATCTGTCAGAACACGGGCGCCGCGCCGAGCCAACTGATGATGCCCTTGAGCTTTGCGGCCCTGATCAGTGGCATGCTCACCCTGGTCGCGACGGCGCCGAATCTCGTGGTCAACGCCGAGCTGATCCGCCAGGGTGCGGCAGGCTTCGGCTTTTTCAGCTTCACGCCCTTTGGGCTCACATTCCTGGCGCTCGGCATTGCCTATATGCTGTTCGCGCGGCGGTTTCTGCCCGTCTCGGCCAAGCGTGTGGACGGCGAGCGCCGTCAGCCGAACTTGTTTGATTGGGTGACGCAGTATGGCCTCGCCGATCGCGCCTTGCGCGTGCGCGTGCTGACTGACTCGCCGCTGGTCGGCAAGCGCCTGGAAGAGCTCCCGCTCCGGAACAGCGGCGTGAATTTGCTCGCCATCGAGCTTCCCGGCCGCTTCGGGTCCGAGGCGATCCGCCCGAACGCAAGGACCGAGCTCGCCGCGGGGCAGATCTTGCTGCTCGACGTCATCGCGTCCCCTGCCGAAACCAACAGGATGCTGAATGACTATATGGTCGAAAAGCTCCCTTTGGGCGATTGCGGCTACTTCACCGATCGCTCGCAGGAGATCGGCATGGTCGAAGTCATCGTCCCGGCGGAGTCCAAGCTGATTGGCCAGAGCATTTTGCAAGCGCGGGTGCGCAGCGAAATGGGATTGACGGTGCTGGGGTTGCGGCACGGTCGCGAGGTCGTGAGCCAGGGGCTGCTCGATGAGACCTTGAAGGTCGGTGACACCCTTCTGCTGACCGGCTTCTGGTCTGACATCCGCAAGCTGCGATCCGAATTCTCGGATCTTGTCGTCCTGAACCTACCGACCGAGCACAAAGAGGTTCTGCCGGCCGCGAACCTCGCACCTCAGGCTCTGGCGGTGCTGGCTTTGACGGTCGGTATGATGGTCAGCGGTGTGGTGCCGAACGTGCACGCGGTTCTGATCGGCTGCTTGCTGATGGGGTTGCTGGGCTGCGTGGATTTCAACAGCGCCTATGCCTCGATCAATTGGAAGAGCCTGGTTCTTATTGTCGGCATGCTGCCCTTTTCGCTGGCACTGCAACGAACCGGTGGCGTCGATCTCGCCGCCGACGCGGTGACGCATCTTGCGGGCGAGGCATCACCGCGAGTCCTGTTGGCGCTGCTCTTCGTGATCACGGCTGCCCTTGGCCTGTTCATCTCGAATACGGCGACCGCGGTGCTCATGGCGCCAGTAGCGCTCGCTGTCGCGAAGGACATCGGCGCCTCGCCGTATCCCTTCGCGATGACTATCGCCGTCGCGGCCTCGGCCGCCTTCATGACGCCTGTGTCTTCGCCGGTGAACACCTTGGTGGTCGGACCGGGCAATTACGGTTTCGGCGATTTCTTGAAGATTGGTGTCCCTTTTACCGTCGTCGTGATGGTAACGACCCTGGCGCTGGTGCCTTGGCTGCTCCGATCTTAGCGGCCGTCAGGCCGGGCGCGATCCCGCGGACGGTTGCTCTTTCTCGTCCCGCGCAAACCAGGCTACATACAGCGTCGGCAGGAAGACCAGCGTCAGAACGGTGGCGACAAGGAGTCCGCCCATGATCGCGAATGCCATCGGTCCCCAGAATACTGTTGGCGCGATTGGAATCATCCCGAGAACAGTCGATACGGCCGTCAACATGATCGGCCGAAAACGGGAGCTGCTGGCATCCACCGCAGCGTCCCAGGCCGTCTTGCCCAAAGCGCGTTCGGCGTCGATCTGACCGATCAGAATGACCGCGTTCTTGCTGATCATGCCCAGCAGCGCGAGCACGCCGAGAATGGCGACAAAACCCAGGGGCCTGCCGGACAGCATCAACGCTGCAACCACGCCGATAAGGCCGAGCGGCGCCACGCTGAGCACCATGAACAGTCTCGGAAAGCTCTGGAGTTGCACCATGAGGACGGTAAACATGACGAACAGCATCACCGGCACCACTGCCAGCACAGACGCCTGCGACTTCTGACTTTCCTCCACGGTGCCACCCACGACGACGCTGTACCCCGAAGGAAGGCTCTTTCTGAAGTTCTCGATCGCCATCGAGAGCGACGTAACCACGCTCTCCGGCAGCTTGTCGCCGGCAATGGCAGCCTGAACCGTCAGGGTCGGAATGCGGTCGCGCCGCCAGACGAGCGGAAACTCCTGGTCATATTCGAAGGAGGCGAACTGGCTGAGAGGAACAGTCTGCCCACCCGGCAGCGCCACCTGCAAGTTGCGCAGACCGTCCAGCGAGCCCCTCTGCTCGTTGGTCGCGCGCGCCACCACATTGACCAGATAGATATCGTCGCGAACCTGGGTAATGGGTGTGCCGGATATGACCGTATTCAGGACTGTCGCGATCGCTTGCGAACTGAGGCCGAGAAGGCGAGCCTCGTTCTGGTCCACGCGAATACGCACTTGGCGATTGGGTTCCATCCAATCGAAATTCACCTGTTTGGTGTCCGGACTGGAGGCTACGATCTGTCCGACTTTGAGCGCGATTTCGCGCACCCGCTCCACGTCGGGCCCACTGACCCGATACTGCACCGGCCATCCAACCGGCGGTCCGAGCTCAAGCGGAGAAACGAACGCAATCGCGTTAGGAAACTCCTGCGCGAGCAGCTTTTCGAGCTTGGAATGCAGGCGCTCGCGTGCAGCGACATCCTTGGCGATCACCACGGCCTGCGTGAAGAAATCGTTCGGGAGCTGAACATTAAGGGGCAAATAGAAGCGGATGGCGCCGCGCCCGACATAGGTGCTCCACCGCGCCACATCGGCATCGGTTGAAAGGGCAGCATCCAGGCGCTTTGCCGCAGCCTCGCTCGCGTGGATTGACGAGTTCTGCGGCAAGCTCAGGTCCACGAGCAATTCAGGACGGTCCGACGATGGAAAGAACTGTCGCGGGATGAGCGGCAGCGCAAGCACCGAACAAACGAAGAGCGCCAAGGAGATCGCGATCGTCAGCCATTTCGCGCGCATCGCGAAAGTCAGGAAACTCCGATACATGCGGAAGATCCTGCCCGGATCCGCCGTACTTGTCTGCTTCGGCGGAACAAGGATCGCTGCTCCGAGCAGTGGCGTGAAAATGACCGCAACGAACCAGGAAACCAGCAGTGCGATCGTGACCACGGCGAAGAGCGAGAACGTGTATTCACCGGCGGAACTCGCGGCAAAGCCGACCGGTATAAAGCCCGCTATCGTCACCAGCGTGCCCGCGAGCATCGCCATTGCATGGGTCCGATATGCGAAAGTTGCCGCCTCGATCTTACTGGCGCCCTCTGCGAGCCGACTGAGCGTCGCATCGGTCGTAGTCATCGCATCGTCGACCAGCAATGCGAGCGCAATGATGAGCGCGCCAAGCGATATTCGCTGCATATCGATGCTGAGAAGTCCCATGATCGGAAACACGATCGCCAGCGTGAACGGTATGGCCAGCGCGATGATCAGGCCGGGTCGTACGCCCAGGCTGATGAAACTCACCACCATGATGATGCCGATCGCCTGCATTAGCGAGACCGTAAACTCGCGGATCGCCTGGTCGACGACAACGGGCTGATCCGCGACCAGGCTGGGCTCAATTCCAATGGGGAGATCCGCGGTGATTTGCGCCATTGCCTTTCTGATATTGGCGCCGAGCGCGAGAATGTCGCCGCCATCCCGCATGGCGATTGCAAGGCCTATTGCCGGTTTGCCATTGATCCGAAACATCGGCTGGGGCGGATCCGTGAAGCCGCGTCGCACCTGCGCAATATCGCTCAGGCGAAGCATGCGGCCGCCGGCGGAAAAATTGATGTTGGCGATGTCCTGCTCCGACTGGAAGCTGCCTGATACCCGAATCGAGATGCTTTCCAAGCCGGTCTGAATCGTTCCTGCCGGACGCACGATGTTTTGCGACTGGAGCGCCGCAATAAGAGCGGACCGATCAATTCCGAGGGCCGCGAGCTCCTTCGTGGAGAACTCGACGAAGATCACTTCATCCTGTTCGCCCAGAAGCTCAATCTTTGACACGTCAGGTACGAGAAGCAGCCTTGAGCGGATATCCTCGACCCGATCGCGCAACTCACGCTGAGTGAAGCCGTCACTGGTAAAGCCATAGATGATGCCGAATGTATCACCGAATTCGTCATTGAAACCCGGCCCGATCACGCCTGCGGGTAGTGTATGACGCATGTCTCCGATCGTCTTACGTACGTGGTACCAGGTGTCGGCCACCTGTTTCGCATTCGCGCTCCCCTTCAGATTTACAAAGACGGTCGCGACACCGGCCCTTGTGAAGCTCCGCAGGAAGTCCAGATGCGGCGTTTCCTGCAAGTGACGTTCGAGGCGCTCAGTCACCTGCTTCATCGTCTCTTCCACAGTTGCGCCGGGCCACGCGGCCTGGACGACCATGGTCTTGATGATGAAGGCGGGATCTTCGTTGCGCCCCAACCGGAAATAGGACAGCGCCCCCCCGACCACCGCAATCATCATCATATAGACGACCAGCGAACGGTGTTTCAGAGCCCAGTCGGAAAGATTAATTCCGCTCATGGCTCGGATCCAAGAATCCGGACCTTCTGACCCGGATGCAACGCCTGAACGCCGGCGGTGACAACTATTTCGCCGATGTCGAGCCCCTGGGAAATGATGGCCTGCGCTTCATCGAATCGCAGCACGTCCACATTGCGCACCGCGACCGTGGCGGTGGCCGGGTCGACGACCCATACGGCGGGCTGCTCGTTCATCCTGGTCAGCGCGGAAGATGGAATATCGATCATCGGCCCTGCAGTGGTACTCACTCGCCCTATCACTGACGCACCCAACCGCATCGCGGCTGGCGGATCCGTCAGGCCGACCTTGACCTCGAAGGTTCGGGTCACAGCACTGGCCTGTGCAGCGACTTCGCGAATGCGCCCTTGCGCCGTTATCGACGGGTCGTCAGCCAAGCTGACAGTAATCTCTGGATCGGTGGAGGCCGACCTGATCAATTGAGCGGGGACATCGAAGATCGCATCGCGACCGTCCTGCCGTGCGATCCTGGCGATCATCTGCCCGACCTGGACGACCTCGCCGGCGACCGGACCTGTGGCTGTTATCACACCGGGTGCATCAGCCTTGAGTTCGGTGAAACCAACGAGGTCATGCGCAGAACTCAGTTGCGCTTCGGCCGCATCGACTTGCGATTGCGCGGTTTGCCGTGCCTGGGTTGCGGCATCATAGTTGACGCGCGTGGTCCACCCCTGCGCCAACAGCGTCTCCTGACGATCGAAGTGATTGCGCGCCTGGGTCAATTGCCCCTGAGCGGCGGCAAGGGAGGCCTGCGCCTGCCGCAGCGTGCTCAGTTCATTCTGCGACTCCAATCGTGCCAGCACCTGGCCGGCCTTGACCCGGTCGCCCATCTTGGTGTCATTACTCAACAATCGTCCCGAGATCCGGAATGCGACATTCACCTCGTCTTCTGCCTCGACCCGTCCGGAGAATGTCAGCGGCGTTGTGACCTTGCGTTTTTCTACGGTCGCTGTGCGTACGATCCGCGGCGGAGATGCGTCCTTGGTTTCGGTTTCCCGTCCACATCCTGCCAGCATCAGCGAGAACGCCGTCACCAGCGCCGATGTGAGGATGTTTCGGGGCGCGGATCGGCTGCCGTGCATGAACATGACCTGTTCCGTTCCGGGAGTGAGATCTTGCCGGGAGGATTGCTCAGTCCGCAGTCGCCTTTTCCCCGGTACCGACATCCGCATTTTTGCCGAAGGAGTCCGCCGTCAACATCGGTAAATCTACTCGGTGGCGCCGGATGGAATCCGTGCTCGGCCATCAGCAGATTCCTGAGACATGATCAGGCAATCACCCGATGTCGCCGGTTCCGTCCACGACGCATGATGCAATCGTCAGGTGAAGCAGTCGCGACCCCTGCCGCGGCTCCGCCGTTTGAATTCTCGTCTGGGGCGCGCAAACGCGCTTCCTCAAAGCACGGCAGACCCGGACGACACAATCCGGGAGCAACCGAGGAAACCGGGATGACAGGGTCCTCAGGTGATCGATATGGGCGTGCCGTCGTCGCGGTTGGAGGATCGTGGCGAACTGCGACTTTCAGAGCCGCATTTTTCCTTTGCCTCTGGCTCGTGCTTGCCGGCGCCAATCCGACAGATATTCCTGCCGCGGCGGCGGCAATCGCGGCAGCAACCTGGACAAGCCTGCACCTGCTGGAGCCGAGCAGATCCCGGCGGTCAATTCCTGCCATGGTCCGCCTGGCGCTGCTTTTCCTATACCAATCGGTGGTCGCCGGCGTAGACGTCGCACGCCGCGCGCTCGATCCCCGGCTGCCGCTGCGGCCGGGATTTGTGTTCTATCCGACCGGCCTCTCACGCGGGATGCAACGGAACGTGTTCACGACACTCACCAGCCTTTTGCCTGGCACAGTGCCAACCGGGGAGGAGAACGGGCAGCTCGTCTATCACTGTCTCGACGTCGAGCAACCGGTCGTTGCCGAACTTGCCGCGGAGGAGGCGGCGTTGGTTCGGGCCCTCTACAATGACTGAATTCCTCACTGCCGCAGTCGGCTTGATCCTGGCGATGCTGGGGCTCGGGCTGGTCTCCATCTTGCGTGGCCCGACAGATGCCGACCGGATGATGGCGGCGCAACTGATCGGGACTGCCGGCATTGCCGTCTTGCTGCTGCTCGGCACCGTGACAGGCGTGCCGGCGGCCGTCGACGTGGCATTGATACTGGCACTGCTCGCCACTTTCGCATCCATCGCATTCGTCAAGAAGGGGCTCTCCCGCCTCGAAACCGATGGGGCCGATCCGGGGGAGGACAGATGAGCGTCGCACGCGACATCATCACGGTTGCGGGAGTGTCGGCAGGCGTATTCTTTTTTTTCGCCGGCACCGTCGGCCTTCTTCGCTTTCCCGACACCCTGACCCGTCTGCACGCACTCAGCAAGGCCGATAACCTCGGCCTGGGTTTCGTCGTGCTCGGGCTGCTCCCCCAAACAGGAGGCCTGCGTGACGGGCTGAAGCTGATCAGCATCTGGATGTTCGTGCTGCTCGCTGGCGCCACCGTCTCCCAATTGATCGCGCGCACGGCACGTCAGAGCGGGTCAGGCAAATGAACATCGCAACAGTGTTCGAGATCGCGCTCGCCGCCGTGGTGCTGGGCCTCGCCATCTGGACGATCGCCGTCCCCGACACCTATTCGGCCACGGTCGGTTTCATCGCCTACGGACTGCTGGTTGCGCTGATCTGGGTCCGTCTTGACGCCGTCGATGTCGCGCTGACCGAGGCTGCAATTGGCGGAGGCCTGGGCGGCGTGGTGCTGTTGGGTGCGGCGGCCCGGCTGCGCGATACCGAGGCGATGACAACGGAAGGGCCCAGCCTGATCGTGCGCTTGAGCGCGGCCATATTGTCCGCGTCGATCGCGGCAGCGCTGGCCGTCACGATCCTGCTGCTGCCCGATCCGGCGCCAACGCTCGCGCCCTCCGTCGTCGCGAATGCCGGGGCGACCGGAATGACCAACCCCGTCACCAACGTGCTCATGGCATTCCGCGGAATGGACACCATGCTCGAGAAGGTCGTGCTCCTGCTCGCCATCGTCGGTGTCTGGTCGCTTGCGTCGGACCAGGCCTGGGGCGGTCGTCCCGGACCACGCCACCAGGCTGATCCAAATGGTGTTCTCGCCTTTCTTGCGCGCCTGTTGCCACCCGCCGGCATCGTCGTCGGCATTTACATGCTGTGGACGGGCGCTGATCACCCCGGCGGAGCATTTCAGGGCGGCGCGGTTCTCGCATCGATGTGGCTGCTGGTGATCATGGCCGGGCTGGTGGATACCCCGCCCGTGCGTAGTCGATGGCTACGTCTCATCCTGGTGGGCGGCCCCGGCCTATTCCTTGCCATCGGCCTTGGCGGGCTCTGTTTTGGGTCGGCGTTCCTTGCCTATCCCGTTGCGTTCGCCAAGCCGCTAATTCTGAGCATTGAGGTCGCGATGCTCCTGACGATCGCGACGACGCTCGGCCTGCTGCTCGCCGGTGCACCTGAAAGGAGCGCTGAGCGATGAGCGCCGTGACGGTGTTCGGACTATGCGCCGCCGCGGCGGTCGGGCTCGGGCTCTACGGCCTGATTGCCAATCCGCAACCGCTTCGCAAGATCATCGCATTCAACCTGCTCGGCAGCGGCGTGTTTCTTCTGTTCGGCATCGTCGGGCGGCGAGGCGCCGCAGCGGGCTTTGGCAACGACCCGGTGCCGCAGGCCCTGGTGATCACAGGAGTCGTGGTCGCGTTTTCCGCTACGGCTCTGGCGATCGCCTTGTTGCTGCGGCTTTTTCAGATCGCAGGCTCCACGACGCTCAACAGTCGGGCGGCGGCGAGCCCGCGCTCCGATCCGTCCGGTCACTGATGCTGCCCCCCGCCCCCGCGCTGGTGACCACCGCCGGCGGCTTCCTGCTGGTGCTGTCGATCGTCATGCCGGTCGCGGGCGTCTTGCTGGCGTTCGCTCTCGGCCAACGCTACGTCCGGCACGTTGCCTCCACGGTCGTACCGGTCGGGTTGGCGATTGCTGTCGCCGTTCTCGTGCTCTTGCCTCGGAGCGACGGCCACCTCGTCTACCTACTCGGCGCCTGGCCACCGCCGCTCGGCGTAGCCCTCCGCGCGGACGGATTGTCGGCGGTCATGCTCGCGACGACGGCGGTCGTGATCTGCGCGGTCGCTATTTTTGCCGCAACCGATCTTCGTCCCCAATCTGTCGAAGCGCGCGCACCTTTCGCATTCTGGATCCTGCTTCTGGCAATCTGGGGCGCGCTGAACACGATCTTCGTCGCGGGAGACCTCTTCACGCTTTATGTTGCGCTGGAATTGCTGACGTTCGCCGCAGTGCCTCTGGTCTCTCTCGACGGTCGCGCGGAGACGCTTCGGGCCGCGCTGCGGTATCTGCTCTTCGCACTGCTCGGCTCGGTCCTCTACCTGATGGGCACCGCGCTGCTCTATGGTCTCTACGGCACCCTTGATATCCAGTTGTTGTCGCATCGCGTGAGCGCGGACTCCGGCGTGCTCATCGCGGCAGCCTTGATGACGACCGGTCTCCTCGCAAAAACTGCACTCTTTCCGTTGCACCTCTGGCTGCCGCCCGCTCACGCCGGCGCACCGGCCGCAGGTAGCGCGATCCTGTCCGCCTTGGTCGTGAAGGGATCGTTCTTCATCCTTGTGCGGCTCTGGTTCGACGTCATGCCAGGTTTGCCCGGCTTGGCTGCCGCACAATTGCTCGCGGCGCTTGGAACCGGAGCGATCGTGTTCGGAAGCGTTGTCGCTCTCCGGCAAGAGCGCCTCAAGCTCCTGATTGCATATTCGACGCTGGCTCAGATTGGATATCTCTTCCTGATGTTTCCTCTTGCGTTCGGCGCGTCCGGGAAGCTCGAAAGTGACCAGGCCCTGGCGGGCGGCCTATTGCAGGCAGTTTCCCATGCGACTGCCAAGGCGGCGATGTTCATGGCCGTCGGATCAATCTACACCGGGCTCGGCCACGATCGCATCACCGGACTGCGAGGTGTCGCACGGGCCCTGCCCTTGAGCGTCCTGGCGTTCGCGATTGGCGGCATCGCCTTGATGGGTGTTCAACCGAGCGGAGCGTCACTCGCGAAGGAGTTATTGCTCCAGGACACGGCGAGGACGGGGCAGTGGTGGTGGGCCGTCGTGCTCCAGGCCGGCGGAATGTTCACGACCGCCTATGTCGTACTAGTCCTGTCCCATGCGTTCGCGCCATCAGACCAGCCGATTACCCTCATCGGCCCAGTACCGCTCAGCCGGGACCTTGCTGCACTTGCCTTGGCCCTCTGTTCTCTGTTCCTTGGCTTGCTGCCCTGGGATTCATATTTGCCGGTCCCGTATGATGCCACATCGAAGCTGTTCGGCATCGACGCGCTATCCAAATTGCTCCTGCCTGTGCTGGGAGGGGCGGCGCTCGCGATCCTGCTCAGCCCGTGGCCACACCCGCTGGGCTCATCCGCGGCCTGGAAAGCGCTCATGAGAGTAGTCGGTCCGCTCCGGCGCGGCTGTCTTAGATTCGGCAGCCTTGTCGAAAGAGGCGACGAAGTTCTCCGTCAATGGTCCGCCGCGGGCATCTCCCTGCTCCTGGTGTCGCTGCTGCTCGCCGCGTCGATGTTCGCAGCAAATTGAAGACTCAGAACAGCCGGATCGCGCAGATCGGGCCGAGGGATTCCCCTGCTCTAATGATCCGGAACATTCTCTCCCGCGCCCAAGGGTTTTCTCGGATGTCGAGCTTGCAATTCGCCGTTTAGTCTCCGCGCCATGCAGTTGGCATCAGTCTTCCCGCGGTCCCTGCGGGAATGCCCAGGAGGTCTCCATGTCTGATCTGGTTGCGATCGTATACCCGACCGAAGCAAAGGCCGAAGAAGTCCGAACTCGGCTGCTCAAACTGCAAAAGGAATATTTGATCACCATCAGTGACGCCGTGATCGCCGTCAAGGCCGAGAACGGCAACATCAAGCTCAACCAGCTCGTCAACACCACGGCGACGGGCGCGATTACCGGCAGCTTCTGGGGACTCCTGGTCGGCGTGCTCTTCCTCAATCCGATCATCGGTGTCGCGGTCGGCGCTGCGTCCGGCGCGCTTGGAGGCGCCTTGTCCGATTTCGGCATCAACGATTCCTTCATGAAGGAGCTGTCCGCTTCGCTCCACACCGGCAACGCCGCGCTCTTCGTCCTGATCAAGAACATGACGGCAGACAAGGTGTTGAAGGAAATCAAGGATGCCGGCGGAGTCGTGTTGAAAACGTCCCTGGACGAGACCAAGGAAAAGATCCTGCGCGATGCGCTCGCCAGCGCGGCGGAGCGGCCGGCGGCCTGAAGCCGCCTACCGCCTACCGCCGAGCAGGCGCAGCAGCATCATGAACAGATTGAGGAAGTTGAGGTAGAGCGACAGTGCCGCGATCACCGACTTGCGGCCTGCCGTCGTCGCATCGTCCCTGCTCTCGTACATCGCCTTGATCCGCTGCGTATCATAGGCCGTGAGTCCCGCAAAGACGCCAACGCCGACGATCGAGATCAACCAATCGAGCCCCGTCGACCTCAGGAAAATATTGACCAGGCTTGCGACGATGATGCCGATCAGGCCCATGAACAGGAAGCTGCCGACCGCGGACAGGTCGCGCCTCGTGGTGTAGCCGAAGACGCTGAGTGCCCCGAACATCGCGGCCGCGATGAAGAACACGCGCGTGATCGAGGCGCTGGTGTAGATGTGCAGCAGCGTCGAGAGCGAGACGCCGACCAGCGCGGCATAGACGAAGAACAGAATGCGCGCCGTTTCCACCGACAACGTATTGATGCGCGCCCCGATGAAGAACACCAGCCCGAGTGGCGCCAGGATGAAAACCCACATCAACGGGCTCTCAAGCAATGCGGGACCCATGAGCTGATACGTCAGCCACGCCACAATTGCAGTCAGGCCCACGCCCGCGGCCATATAATTGTAGATGCGCAGCATGTAGGCGCGCAATCCGGGATCGATCGCAAGCGCGCCGCCACCAGTGCCTGAGGCAGTCAGATTCGGATCATAATTCGACATCGCTTGCCTCCTCGGATTGGTTCGCATGAACAAACCAAGCTAGCGGTCCGGCCCCTGCGGGGACATCGGATGATCACCCGAGCGCCGGAAGATATATCACCCTATCTCGGGATACCCGTATCCGCCAGAGCGACTTACCGAAACGTAACCTTGGGTTGCCCCTGGCTTCTCATCCTTTTTGCCTGGACTCTTACACCTTTGTCACTGGAAGCTGGTCACGCACCAGCCTAATCCGTTCGCATGCGCTACTTCTTTCACATCGTCGACAAAAACGGCCTTTGTCCGGACGGAATTGGATGCGAGTGCGCCGACCATGACGCCGCCGTTCTGCACGCCAGGCATATCGCGACTGAACTCGCTAAGGCAGGCGAGTTGTTCCGCGCGAGCTTCGTGTTGGTCACCCCGGCCGCCGCGCCCGGATCGGCAAGTCCTCATTAGAGGCGGTCGACCGATTTCCTGCCTCGCCCTCTACATAGAATCCCTGATGCGCCGACCGAGAAGCTGCCTCTAGTCTCGTAACCGAGGGTGGCCGGCCTGCCCCGTTCAAATTCGACCCTTCCGCCCACCTCATCTCCGGGGTTGAGGGCTCGCCGCACGCGTCCGCGTCTATGCGTTGGCCGTCGGCGCTATCTCGATCTGAAGTGTTGTTGTGGGTCAGTTGGAGACAAACATGAATGTCCGGACCATTTGCGGTGCCTTGATCCTCGCCGGATCGATTGCGACCGCGCAGTCGACCAGTTCCCAGGCGCACACGACCGATCCGGCCGCATCCGTGCCAAAGCAGGTCACGACACCTGCCCCAAGCACCGCCGCGCCAAATACGAATACGAACCCCACCAAGCATCGCTACTGGCGTCATCGCGGCGGCTCGCATCCCCATTATGGCAGCCGCCGTGTTCGCACCTGAGCCCCGGCGCGACAGTTCGTCATTGCAATCCGCCGCCGAGACACCCGATCGATGAGCGACGTGAGGACAGGACAAGAGCAACCGCGCGAGGTCGTGGTCCGCGAGCCTCCAGACCAGGGCATGACCGACAGGCGGCGCGGTTTTCTCGCAACGGGTCTCGCCCTGCTCGCCATTTGCGTTGCTCTCTTCCTCGTATGGCAAACGGCCTCGAGTCTGCTCATCATCTTCGCAGGCGTACTGTTTGCTGCCTTTCTGGATGCCGCCGCACGCGCACTGGCGCTACTAATTCCACTCAATCGTGTCTGGCGGCTGACATTCGTGCTGCTGCTGCTCACCACCTTGGTCGGACTAGGCCTCGTCTGGGGAGGCGGCAAGCTGCCGGAGCAAACACGCATCCTGCTGAAGGTCATGGACACCCAGTTCGACGTCTTGCAGCAACGCCTTCTGACCTACGGCGTCGATCTGCTTGGTCCGGAATCGGGGCGCGATTTTGCGCAATGGCTGCTGTCCGATCAAGGCCGGTTCTTCAGCCACGCCCAGCTCGTCGTGGGCAGAGCGTCGAGCTTTCTGACCGGTGTGCTGGTGATCGCGTTCCTAGGTATCCTCTTCGCCTTTGATCCCACCAGCCATCGCGAGAGTCTGGTGATGCTGGCGAAGCCTTCCTATCGCGCCCGAACACGCGCCGTAATGAACGAGATGGGAAACGTCCTGCGGCTGTGGTTCGTCGGACAGCTGATCCGCATCATCCTAATGACATTGTGCGTGTGGGTCGCGCTCTATCTGATCGGGCTTCCCGGCCCCTTCGTGCTTGGGCTGCAGGCGGGCCTTTCCAACTTCGTTCCGTATCTGGGACCCATCCTTGCCGCGATCCCCATCGCGCTCGTCGCGATGCCGCTCGGCGCATCGCTGCTGATCTGGGCCGTCGTCATCTACACAATCATTCAATCGATCGAGGGCTATGTGATAGGCCCGTTGATCCAGCGCCAGGCGGTCGAAATTCCTCCCGCATGGACATTGGTCGCGATCGTACTGTTGGGCGCAATGCTGGGCGTGATGGGTATCGCACTCGCGATGCCGCTGGTCGCGGTCGGCCGGGTCGCGATCATTAGATTCTATGTCGAGGATTACCTCGGCGATAACAGCGGGCGCATGTCCAACAAGGGACCACCGCAAATGGGAGCGCCATGAGCGAGATTCGAGCCGAGCGGAACAATGGAATGGAGCCATCCCCGGCGCACACGCGGATGACACATTTTCTGTGGCAGCAACTTCCCTACATCATTGCACTGGTGCTCGCCGTCGCGGGCGTCGCCTATACCAACGCCTCTCACCAGCCTCTCGTTGGTTATTGGGAATTTCTCGCGCTCGCCATCGGCGTTGTGTGCGTCATCAACAAATGGCCGGAGGTCGATGGCAAGGAGGCCCGGTGGCGACTGATCTGGACCCAGGCGCTGCACTGGGTCGCCGTCCTGGTCACGATGAACATCATGCTGGTGTCAGGCGTTCAGCAATTGTTGCCGACGCCGGCAACCAGCCTCGTCCTTCTCACGTTACTTGCGCTCGGCACCTTCCTCGCGGGCGTCAGTCTTCTGTCGCCGCAAATTGCCTTCCTCGGCCTTGCGATGGGCGTCACGGTTCCGGCGATATCCTGGTTACAGCAATCCATCATCTTCTTCCTGTTGGGCGCCGTCCTGCTGATCGGCCTCGGCATCACGTTCTGGCTTCGCCAGGATCGCAGCCCAGGGAGTTCGCCCACCAACACCGGAAGTCAAACGGAGGCTTGAATGCGCATTAACCTGCTTCTTGCGATCATCTGCGGATCCGCCTTGATGTGCGCCGACGCCCTGCCCGCACGCGCCGAGGCCTTCAGGGTCGGCCGGCTCGTATGCACCAGCACTCCGCGCGTTGGGCTGGTGCTTGGCTCCGCGCAGGAGCTTCGTTGCGTATTCGTCACGAGACGCGCGACCCGGCAGTACGTTTACGACGGACGGATCAGGCGCGTTGGCCTCGACATCGGCGTGACCAGCGCAGGAACCCTCTCATGGGCCGTCTTCGCCAGGAACTCGCGCGTCGGCCCCGGCACGCTGCGCGGGAACTACGTGGGGGCGAGCGGCAATGTCGCGTTCGGCCCCGGTCTCGGAGCGAACGTTCTGATCGGAGGCTCTCGCCGGACGATTACGCTCCAGCCTCTGTCGATCGAGCGATCGATCGGATTGAACCTTGCGGCAGGCGTTACGAACCTAACACTCGGCCCGCGCGGACCGGGATAGCGGCTTGTCTCGCCCCCCGGAGCAAGGAGCGGAAAATGGACCTTGCGGACGTCTCGGTCAGGATGCTGGCGGCGGGTTTCCTGACATTCATCGCTGGCGGCACGGGCTGGACACAGCCAGCCGCAGGCCCTCCGCCCGCTGTCGGCATCGTGGAAGCGATCAGACGACCGATCACCGAGACCAACGAATTTCTCGGGCGGATCGAGGCGGTCAATCGCGTCAATGTCGTGGCTCGCGTCACCGCATTCCTGGAGCAGCGGTTGTTCGTCGAGGGTGCCGAGCTCAAGAAGGGCGACCCGCTTTACCGGCTTGAGCGCGGTCCGTTCGAGGCCGATCTCGCGTCAAAGCAGGCGCAGGTGGCCCAGCTCCGAGCGATGCTCGAGAACGCCAAGCTGACGACCGACCGGGCGCGTACGCTGCTCAGCGGGCCGGCCGGTCAGCAATCGACCTACGACGCGGCGATCGCCAACCAACGCAGCCTGGAAGCCCAGGTCCAGGCCGCGCAGGCACAAGTCGATGCGTCACAGATCAACCTCGATTACACCATGATCAGCGCGCCGATCGACGGCAAGATCGGACGTACGGCCGTGACCGAAGGCAATGTCGTCGGTCCCAGCTCGGGCGTCCTGACCACGATCGTCAGCCAGGATCCGATGTACGTCACCTTCCCGGTGCCGTTGCGCCAGGGGCTCGAACTACGCGAACGCTATGGTCCGCAGGGAGGCTTGGAAGCCGTGGTGATCCGGCTGCGGCTGCCCAATGGCCGCATGTATGGCAAGTCCGGCAAGCTGGATTTTGTCGACAACACCATCGCCCAGAACACGGACACGATCACCGTGCGCGGCGAGATCGCCAACCCGATCCTGCGCGCGCCGTCCGCCGCGGGCGTAACCGTTCACGAACTGACTGACGGCGAGTTCGTCACGGTCTTGCTGGAAGGTGTCCAGCCCATCGAAGTGTTGGCGGTCCCGCGTTCGGCGGTGCTGTCCGACCAGCAGGGTGACTATGTCCTCGCCGTTGGCGCCGGCGATAAGGCCGAACAACGCCGCATCAAGCTGGGGCAATCGACGCCCACCATCGCCTCCGTCATCAGCGGCCTCGCGGCAGGCGACAAGGTCATCGTCGAAGGCCTGCAAAGAGTTCGCCCAGGTCAGGCGGTTTCTCCGGGCCCGGCGAGCGCGCTGATCCAGTCGAGCATGAAGGCCGGCACAGGCGACGCGCCTTCGCAGCCAGACCATGGCGGTTCAACTGATCCGCGCCCGGGGGACAAAAAGCCATGATGTCCGCCGTGTTCATCGATCGCCCGCGACTTGCGATGGTCGTGGCCTTCATCATCACCATTGCAGGTGCGCTCGCGCTGACACGGATCCCGGTGGCGCAATTTCCGGACGTTGTGCCACCGCAGGTCACGGTTGCCGGGACCTTTCCCGGCGCGTCTGCCGAGGTCGTGGAGGCCAGCGTCGCTCAACCGCTCGAAGCGCAAGTGATCGGCGTCGACCGAGCTCTGTATATGAAATCGACGAGCGGCAACGACGGCAGCTACACCCTGACGGTGTCGTTTGCACTCGGCACCGATCCCGATATCAACACCGTCAATGTTAACAACCGGGTGCAGAGCGCGCTGTCGCAATTGCCCACCGAGGTGCAGCAGCAGGGCGTGACCGTGCAAAAGAAATCGTCGGCGATCCTGCAATTTCTGGTGCTTTACAGTGCCGACGGCCAGCAAGATCCGCTGTTCATCACCAACTACGCGATCATCAACATACTCGATGCGATCTCCAGCACGCCCGGTGTCGGCCAAGCTAACCTGTTCGCCAAGATGAACTACTCGATGCGGATTTGGTTCGATACGCAGCGGCTGACCAGCCTCAATCTCACGCCCTCGGACGTGATTGCGGCAATTCGAACGCAAAGCGTCCAGGCGCCGGTCGGCCGCATCGGCGCGCGTCCAATCAGCGACGACCAGCAATTCCAGTTCAACGTCCAGACCCTGGGACGGCTCGCGACGGTCGACCAGTTCGCCAATATCGTGCTGCGCGCCAACCCGGATGGTTCGACGCTGCTCGTCAAGGACGTCGCCCGGGTCGAGATTGGCGCGCAGAACCTCGACAGCGAAGCGCGGATCGACGGGCGCGCCGCGGTGCCTCTCGCGATCTATCTGGCGCCGGGCGCCAATGCCGTGACGACGGCGCAGGCGGTCGCGGCGACGATGCAGCGGCTATCGAAGCGATTCCCGACGGGGTTGAGCTATCTCGTGCAGTACGATTCCACGAGCTTCGTACGGGACACCATCTCGGAGGTTCTGCGGACACTGGGAGAGGCCTTCGTCCTGGTCGTGATCGTGGTTTATTTGTTCCTCGGTAATCTTCGGGCCACGGTGATACCAGCCATTGCCGTACCGGTCAGCCTGGTCGGCACCTTCGCGGTGCTGCTGATGCTTGGCTATTCCGCGAATACCGTGTCACTGCTCGCGATGGTGCTCGCCATCGGCATCGTCGTGGATGACGCCATCGTCGTCGTGGAGAACGTCGAGCGAGTGATGGAGGAGGAACCGGATCTTTCGCCAGTCGAGGCAAGCAAGAAGGCGATGACGCAGATCACGGCACCGATCATCGCGATCACGTTGGTGCTGCTCTCCGTCTTTGTTCCGATCGCCTTCATTCCTGGCATTTCCGGCACGCTGTTTCGGCAATTTGCGGTGACGATCAGCGCCGCCATGATGATTTCAGCACTGAATGCGCTGACCTTGTCGCCCGCCTTGTGCGCGCTGTTCCTGCGGCATACTGGACCCCGGCGCGGCATGATCGGCCACGTTCTTGGCGGCATTGACTGGATCCGCGATCGCTATAGCAGCGGCGTACGACGGCTGCTGCGCGTGGCCAGTCTCTCCCTCATCCTGGTCGCCGTGTTCGCGGCCGGCATTTTCGGGATGTCGCACCTGACGCCGACAGGGTTCCTCCCCGAGGAAGACCAGGGCGCTTTCTTCACTTCGGTGCAGTTGCCGGACGGTGCATCCGTTGCGCGGACCAGTGAAGTCACCAAGCAGATCGAGGACGTCCTGAAGGAGATGCCGGCCGTCGACCATGTTCTGGCCATCATCGGTTTCTCCCTGCTTGACGGGGCGTCCGAGCCCAACAGCGCGCTGGTGGTGACGCGCCTCAAGCCGTTTGCCGATCGCAAGGCGGCCGCGGATTCGGTGCAGGCGTTGATCCGGCAGACTTACGCAGCCGGCGCACAAATCCGGCAGGCCAATGTACTGCCGTTCAATATGCCGCCGATCATCGGACTCTCCACCTCAGGCGGGTTCGAGTACCAGCTCCAGGCGCTGGAAGGACAGAGCCCCGCCGCGATCTCCAGTGTCACGGGTGCGTTGATCGGAGCGGCCAATGCCGATCCGCGGCTGACGCGAGTGTTCTCGACCTTCACCGCGACCAATCCATCGATCTATCTCGACATCGATCGACGTAAGGCGCAGGCGCTTGGCGTGACCATCAGCGATATCTTCACGGCCCTTCAGGCGACGCTGGGCGGCATCTACGTCAACAATTTCAACCTCTATGGACGTACCTGGCAGGTCAACGTGCAGGGGGAGGCGCTCGATCGCGCCGACCTTTCCGATATCTGGCGCATCTATGTCCGCAATAGCACGGGTCAGATGGTTCCGATGCGGTCGCTCGCCGGCATCAAGATCGTAACCGGGCCTCAGGTCATTACCCGCTACAACAATTATCGTTCAGTGACGGTGAACGGCAGCCCGGCGCCAGGCGTCTCGTCCGGCACCGCGATGGCAGCGATGGCAGAGATCTCCAACAACGTGCTGCCTGCAGGTTACAGTTTCGAGTGGACCGGCACCGCCTATCAGGAGCAACAGGCAGCAGGACAAACCGGGGTGGTGCTCGCGCTCGCCGTGCTGTTCGCCTATCTGTTCCTGGTGGCGCTGTATGAGAGCACGGTGATCCCGATCCCGGTGCTGCTCTCCGTCGTTGTCGGCGTTCTAGGCTCATATATCGGTATTAAAATCGCCGGCCTCAATCTCGATCTGTACGGCCAGATTGGCCTCGTGGTGCTGATCGCGCTTGCCGCCAAGAACGGCATCCTGATCGTGGAATTCGCGAAGGAACGACGGGAAGCCGGCACAGAGCTTGCGGAGGCCGCGATCCAGGGGGCGCATATGCGGTTCCGCGCGGTGATGATGACCTCGGTTGCCTTCATTCTCGGACTCCTCCCGCTCGTACTCGCAACCGGCGCCGCCGAGCTGAGCCGCAGGGCGGTCGGGACCGCTGTCTTTGCCGGCATGCTCGCCGCAAGCTCAATCGGGATTTTTATGGTGCCGATGCTCTACGTCACGTTTCAGCGCCTGCGCGAGCGCGCGAAGGCACGACCGGTCCCGGCGCGAACCACATGACCCGAGTATCCAGGACGGCGGGAATACGCCGAGCCTGTTGCTCAGGGTTTCGACGGATGCCGGCGTTGCCGTTCCCCGCTACCGTAGTCCGTGCTTGAAACTGCGTAACAAGAAGAGAAGAACAATGAACGCTCCCACACGTCGCGCCTTCCTTGGTTTTGCGCAGGGCGCCGCCGCAGCTGTCGGCGCAATCGGCGTTCGTTTCATTGCGACAGCGGAGGCTATGCCGGTCGCCGCAAATCTGGGACGGGCCGCGATAACCACGGATCTCGCGACGCAGGCGCAGTGGGTCCTCCGCATGGCCCCGGTTGGGGGCGGTCGCGACCGCGCAGGCGCCGTTGGGTTTGCTGGTGGCATCGCGGTCGCCGCCATTGCGGGTGGCGGTGGAGGTGACCGTCCGCGATCCCTTTGCGGACGGGAAAGGACAGCGCTACGCTTCCGCAGCGATCAGCTTTGCTTCACCGCCGCGATCGGTTGCGAAGCGCGGCGGGCCGGCAGCCGCTGATTTCGTTCACTCTTCAATCAATTTAGCTCTGATCGCGTAGCGGACCAGTCCAGCTATCGAATTGACCCCCAGTTTTCCCATGGCCGACGCCCGATGCGTTTCCGTGGTCTTCACGCTTGAGCTCAGCATCGCGCTGATACCCTTGTTGCTGTATCCCTCGGCCACAAGCTTGACAACGAGCCGCTCTCGCGGAGACAGCTTCACATGCCCCTCGCCGGCTTCGTCTTCTCGACCCGACTGACCACAAAATCGTCCGCCAACGAATGGCTTGCGTGCCATTAGCGCTTCAACGGCAGCCAACAGCAGCTTGTTTGCGTCCGACTTGACCAGGAACGCGCGCGCACCCGCCTGAAGCGCCTCTTGAGCCAGCACTCCGGATTCGTGCGCGGTAAAGATCAGCACCTCAGTTTCGCGGAGATGTTTTTTTATTCCTCGAGTTATTTCCAGTCCCGTCATGCGCGGCATGAAGAAGTCGACGATCGCAACATCGGGCCGCTCTTTGAGAGCGGCCTCAAATGCCGATCTTCCGTCGGACGCCTCGGCGACAATCATCCAACCCGGCCGCTGCTCGAGGACCGCCCGTAGCCCGGATCGAACAGCATCATGATCATCAGCAATGAGAATTCGTTTCATGAGAGGGCTGCCTCGATGATCTTGTCGCAAGAGAACCTGGACGAGCTATGGGCGCTGCGTTTGAGCAGCATCTCCAACCGGGCCATCTCACTCGCGCGCAAGAGCGCATGGAAAGGTCGCGCGCAGGATGGTACCGCGCCGCAGCGTTGTGGGTGCCGATAATATCTCAAGCTGCCCTCCCATCTCTTGCAATCGAGCTCGCATGATACGGATTCCCGCTCCGGGTGCCCACGGACGAACGCGGCATGCGCCATCTGCAGCGACCATGCCTTGTCCGTCGTCTCGGACCTCGAGCTTGAACTTCCTGTCCCTCATCCCGATAGTTATGACGACCTGTGTCGCCTTGGCGTGGCGGTAAACGTTCGTCAGGGCCTCCTGAACAATTCTCAGCAACGCTCGCTGCGCCCCGTATGGCAGGCCGTCGACCGCGGACGATATCGAGACCTCAATATTCAGCGGCGTTCGGGCTGCGAGCCCTTCTGCGAATTGCTCGATTGTCGTCTTGAGCCCTCCTTCAAACAGGTCCTGAGGGTGAAGCAGATATGTGAGAGACCGCAATTCCTTCATAGCGCGATCGGTCGAGATGTCGAGCTGATCGCAATGTCTCGTCGCCTTCAGAGGATCGCCTAGCGCACTCCTTACTTGCATCAGAATGAGGCTCGCCGCCACCAGATGCTGGCACGTTGAATCGTGAAGCTCCGACGCAATTTGACGATGAACTTTTTCCTGCAGAGCGAACTGTTCGGAATTCGCCTTGCGCGCATGCCTCGATCCTCCGGAGGCATTTCGAACATGTCGGCTGACCGGTGTCTCCTGAAGGGACATGATACACTCGCCTTCCTGCAGTGCTAACATTCGCACCGCTAGTTTCCTGGCATATGCAGACAACTCTCCGATAAATTTAGCCTACCGCCGCGACACACTGACCACGCAATCAGTATAAGCCACTACGTAGAAATCCTCTAGGCAGCCAATCCCCGTCGTGTGCCGAGCATCCCAAATTTGGCGCGATGCTCCCTGATTCAGATCAAGGAGCTGCAGGTAAGGAGCAGCATGTGGGTCGGCGAAAACGCGATTATGAAGACGCGTCCGTCAATCTGCGCGCTGTGTCATCGCCCGCTTGACGGCGGCGGCAGCAATCGAGCGGCCCGGCGATGGTGTTGCGCCGCAGAACAGTCCGCCGCTGTTTAGGTAAGACATCTTTCCATATTCCGCCCGGGCCACCTCTTTGAAATTCCGTAATTCGGAAATCAACAGAGGCATCGTCGGCTTGTCTTTCGGCGTCGCATCGATCTCCGGATCCATCGCGGCGTTCTATTCGGAGCTGTTCGACACGCGGATCCGCTACACTGGTCTCGTCTTCGCAAAAGAAGTCAGCGGCGCTGTCGTCGGCGGCTTTACGCCACTGATTTCGACGCTGCTGGTGCAGTGGAGTGGCGACGCGAGCTGGCCAGTCTCGGTCTACATGATGGTCACGGCGCTGGCAGCGTTTTTGTGCGCCTATCTCGCCAGGGACATCCTCGACGTCGGCCAGCGAAACGTCACAACTGCGACGAAACGCGACGCTCTTGTGGGCGTGCGACAAGTCATGGACGATACTGGCGACCATGCGAGATGCACATCGCTGAACATCGAATGCCGCTCCGACCTCAGCTTGTACGACGCGAACGCTTGGTCGTGCGCCTTGCCGACGAGCGCGATGGTGATGCGAACCAGCAAGAACATCTCGCGAACATCGCCAAGTCGACGCACGGTGCGATGTCCGACCACCAAAAGCGTCGCACGAGACGCGCCTTGCTCTGTCGCCTGAAATGGAAAAACCCTGGGCGATGACGACAGCCGAGAACTACTGCGGCGGTTTGTCGCGCCGAGGGAGATTTTTCCGGGAATCGACTTCTTTGGCGGAGCTGATCACGATGCAATCTTTCGTTGATCCAAACTCCTCTGCGAAAAGGATGTCACCGTGAAACTAGTTGCGACAATACTTGCTATCTTCTTTTTTCCTGCATCGTGCTTCGCTCAAACGTGCTTTGATTTGGCTTCGCTAGGATACGACACAATTTCCGCCGGCAGCCAAGCTGACTCTTTGGCCATAACTCAAGACGATTTCTGTTCGGAAAAGTTTGAGGAAAACAGCTCCGCGAACAGCCAACGAATAAAGGCGAGTTATAAGGTTATCAGCGGAAGCTACGCAAAAGACGCGACCGAAATCAAAACTCTGCAAGAGAAAACATGTAAGTCCGGCTACGGACTCAGTATCGCATCCGCAAAGGTTTCGACCATCACAAAAAAAGTCCATGATCAGACACTGGCGGCTATCACCGATTGCCTGACACTGCAGAACTCGAATTTGCAATCGTCTTTTAGAACAATTGGCGATGCTACAGCCTTAGTTGCCCAGTTCAAATATTTGAGCAAACCCGCATTGACGTTCCAAAAGGTCGAAGTGGTTGGACCTGGCAAAGCAACTTGCACCGCATACGTGCCTGACGACAAAGCTGGAACGGTGGCGATTGATGGATCAAAAAGCTTCCAGATCGACACTCAAAACGTCACTGTAATTTGCCAGCGTGAATTTGAGAAGGACGCCGGCGGAAAGCAATTCTCCGACAACCTAACAATCGTTTTTATTACACCAGCGAGATCGATCTCGATTCCAATGCCTGCGGTTCGATTGCAGCAAGTGCCTATGGCTGAGTTTGCCGAGCTTAGGGAGGAGGTTGCGTCCGCGAAGACCAAATTGGCGGAAGCCGCAGCGCGGCGGACGTCTCTCGTTTGTGAAAGTCGCTCCATATCAAAGGACAATTGGGCAGCCGATACGGTGCTTTCTGCCAAAGATCCAGATCTTATCGCCAAAGGATACAATGTTGTAAGTGGTGGATGCTTCGTGGCCTATCCGCCTGCAGATACAACTAGTCATCGCCCCACCTTTCGGAAGACGTCTCCCTCCGGCGAGGGCCGCCTTGTTGGATTAGTCCAATTGGTGCGTAACAGTCCTTATGGACAGCCATAAGCGCAGTACTCAGCTTGAAC
>NZ_JBEPQK010000023.1:0-137661 GCF_040547805.1 Bradyrhizobium sp. LA6.1
GCGGCTAATCGCTGCGATCGCGGCCTGAAACGTCCTCGGCACCTAACTCTCAGAACCGACCTCCCGTGAAACTGCTTTTTACACGGCCAAGACCCGAAGCAGACGTCGACCAGCCATCAGCTGCGCAATCGCTCGCGAGGCGATCCTGGGGAGCGGTGTGACGTTTTGTGCACCCCCTGCGTGTGTTTGAACTGGTAGTATAGGTAGCGGCGGGCTCACCTCATTGCCCCTTGCCGATGCGGCGCCCTGCCCACCAGACCCGCCGGATCGGCCACCCTGGCCGCATCGCGCGTATAGGCCACGGGGACTCGAACCCCGAACCACCGGATTCATAGGGCGTAATCCGACTCCTAGAGTCCCACCTTACCGCCGAGAATCGCGGATTAGACTACAGCTTAGTAAGTGAAACCGAAGCAGAAAGGTCTCACAACACCAGGAGAGTCATATGCAACCGAGAACGCTCCTCTTGAAACACATCGTCCTCATATCGGTAGCAGCCATGTTCTTCGTCGCGAGTCCGTCGTTCGCGCAGCAGAAAGGCGCGTCCTCTTCGGAGATAAAAACAAAAGAGGTGGGAGTTGATGGCCTCACACTGCATTACATTGAACTCGGGCAAGGAACTCCAGTGGTGTTGGTGCACGCCACATTGGAGGATTACCGCACGTGGGATGGACAGCTTGAGGCGTTCTCGAAGGGATATCGACTGATATCGTACAGTCGTCGGTACCACTATCCAAATGAATGGCCCAAAGATGCAACGGATTTTTCCGTCACCCTACATGCAAGAGACCTGGCTGCATTCATCAAGGCACTTAATCTACCCCCGGTTCATCTCGTTGGTCATTCGTATGGGGCGTTCATTGCGTTCCTGGTCGCACGAGATCACCCGGAGGTCATTCGCAGTCTGACGCTGGGCGAACCGCCTATAATGCCGCTACTGAAAACGACTCCTGAAGGAGATGCTCTTCTTAGCGCCGTTATCACGAGATCAATCGCTACGAGCGAAGCATTCAAGCAGGGGAATGACGAAGAAGGAGTGCGTCGATTTGTGAACGGCGTGTTGGGCGATGGTTCGTACGAGAAACTCCCACCTCCCGTTCTGAAGCGCGTCATGGACAATGTCCGAGAACTGAAAGGCGAAGCCGCATCGCGAGACCTCTTCCCGCCGACCACATGCGAGGACGTGCAGAAGGTGAAGGCGCCAACATTGCTCGTCGACGGGGAGCTCAGCCCTAAGGTGTTCCATGTCGTCGACGACATGCTGGAGCACTGCCTGCCGAGCGTCGAACGTGCAACGATTCCGGCGGCATCTCATCAGATGGAGGTTGAGAACCCCCAAGCCTTCAATGATACGGTGCTTGCATTCATTGCAAAGCACTGAACTGTTGCATCTCGTTCAAGATCGTTGATGCCGTTTTCCGGGAGCTCGGCCGGACGATCGAGCGCTTCCGGGCGGCCGCGGCCCGGCGCGCGCCGCCTCGCACTGATAGTGCCGCAGGTTGGGCCCTTGCCGGGCCGGATTGGGTCACGATGCATCCAATGTCGCCTCCTGGCCCGTGTGAGACATGGCGGTGCATTCCGACGATTTCCGTTCACAGGGGTAAACCGGAAGAGAGCGGCACGCGGCCATAGTGACGCGATAGACCGATCGCCGGCATCACCCCTCCGGTACTCCGGCGATGTACAATCCCCTAACCAAGCGCCTGGCTCCTGCAACGAAATTCGCGTCGCCGCGCACTGGAACGTTTCTGACGCGACGGATCGTAAATGTTGGATCAAGTGCAAGTCCAGTTTTGGCGGCCACTTGCGCCTCGTCCAGCCTCCCAAGAAGCGCGAGCGCTGCAGCGTACCCGAAATGCAGCAGCGGATAGTTTCGGTTGGCCTCGATTCCTCGGGCACACCAAGCGGCCGCTTCAGCGTCTGCTGCGATCTGCAGCTTGGCAAAGCCCGCCGTATTCATCCATCGGAAGGCGGAGATATCGCGAGGGGAAAGGCGCAGTGCTTCGTTGACGTGGAACTCGGTATCCGCACCGCAACCCATATAAAATTTAGCCTGGCCCATCATCTCGTGAGCGTCAGCCAGATTGCGATCCAGGGCCAAGGCTCGCTCGCACTCTGCCACGCCTTGGGCCGTCCGGTTCGTATAGATGAGCACCATGGCCAAGGTGAAATGAGCCCAGGCATGGTCCGGAGCAAGGCGGAGCGCCTTTAGCACCACGGTCTCTGCCGCTGCCAGATGCGGAGGATCGTTATCTTTCAAGAACGCCGCAACAAGCACTGTCTCGACCAACGCGCTCCAGCTCATGGCGTCGACATTTTGCGGATCAGTCGCCAGAGCCCGTTCAAAAGAATTGCGAGCTTCTGTCAAATTCTCGAGTGTCACCCCCCTATTGCAGGAATGGCGGCCCTGGAAATAGAGATCCATGGCATCGGGATTCAACGTTCTTGCCGCGCGACGCGCCTCGGCCACGATGAGCTGGTTGTCTAAGGTCCGCGCAATCCTGGCTACGATTTCGTCCTGCATATCGAGCAGATCGGCGAAGGGCTTGTCGAAGCGGTCGGCCCACAAATGATTGCCCGTCGTGGCGTCGATCAATTGAACATTCACCCGGAGACGATTATCGCAACGCTGCACCGAGCCTTCAAGCGCGTAGCGAACATTCAACTCACGACCAATCTGCCTGACATCGACCGATTTGCCTTTGTAGGTGAACGCGGTGTGTTGGCCGATAACAAATGAGCCACTGATGCGTGATAAATCCGTGGTGAGGCTCCCGGTCACACCATCGACAAAGTAGTCCTGCTCGGGGGCGCTGCTGAGATTGACGAAG
The DNA here is from genome assembly GCF_040547805.1 of Bradyrhizobium sp. LA6.1. Lineage (NCBI taxonomy): Bacteria > Pseudomonadati > Pseudomonadota > Alphaproteobacteria > Hyphomicrobiales > Nitrobacteraceae > Bradyrhizobium > Bradyrhizobium sp. LA6.1. Next base: position 2,832 of record NZ_JBEPQK010000023.1, read on the forward strand.
GGCAACACAACGATGGAAAGGCGAGGTGGTGAAAGCGACCTCTGCGCCGTATCATCGCTCTGCGCCACATAGCCAAGGGGGACGGTTGTGGGCCTTTGCGCCTCCTGCACCGCGCCAACGAAGCGGAAACCCTTGCGGGGCATCGTCTTGATCAGGCGCTGTCTCTCGCCCGTGTCGCCAATTGCGCCGCGAGCTGCATTCATGCGCGTCGTGAGCGCGGCATCTGAGACGATGCGGCCACTCCAGACCGCACCGAGGAGGTCGTCCTTGCTGACAACCCGCTCCCTGTTGCGAATAAGGTATAGGAGCAAGTCAAACGTTTGCGGCGCAGTAGCAATCAGCTCGGCTCCGCGGCGCAGCTCGCGCTGGTCCGTGTCCAATACATAGTCTTCGAAGAGATAGCGCAAGGCCGTCTTCTCCGCCCGATAGACCACATTTCTTCCCAAACGCGCTCATCGCAGAAGGACACCAAGAATAGGCCGGAGACGAGAGAAAAGTAAGCTGTTCGTTCAGGGATGACCGACGGCGGCCGATATGGAGCGGCTAGGCACTTCCGCTCGTGCCCCATCGCTTCCGTTGACGCGGTGCAGCTATGTCGGGTGATGGCGGCAGAGCGGAAGTTTGCCCCTGAGCGCCAAACCGACGCTTTTGACCCAACCCGGGCATCGCAGAGCCACCTTTGATTTTCAGTATGACCTTTTAGACGCTAAGGTGCGTTGACCTAGACTCTAGCTAGGGGGCGAACATGAGGCGGCGTGCTTTTCTCGGTGCCGTTTGTGGTGCGGTAGCATTGCCGCGGCTGGCTGCGGCGGCGGAGAGCGCCAAGAAGAAACGTCTTGCTATTTTCGTCCCGTCAGAGCCGAGCGCGGACTGGCACGAGCTTAGCGGGAAAAAATATCCTCGAGCCCTCTTCGCCGAGCTGCGACGGTTGGGACAGATCGAGGGACAAAACCTCGAAGTCGAAAGTTATGGACGAGAGCAAAACACGTCCGGCCTCGAGGCCTTGGCGACGGAAATCGTTAGCAGCAACCCGGACGTCATTCTCCTCGGTGGTCCTGGCGCACTCATCTTCAAAAAACTGACATCGCGTATTCCAATCGTAACGATAACTGCCGACCCCGTTCGACTGGGGATTGCCGAAAGTCTGGCTCGCCCGGGCGGAAATTTTACGGGAGCCAGCATCGACGCCGGTCCATCAATTCATGGAAAGCGGATTGCACTGCTGCGCGAAATCTTTCCTTCAATATCAAAACTTGGCTTGCTCGCCCTTCACATCCAATACAGCGGGCTCGTCAAGGATTCGCCTATCCCCGCAGCGGCCCAGGAGGCTGGCCTACCTATCGCGGTGTCGCTACTGGATGTTGGTGCTCAAGAAAATGACTGGCGGGCAGCGGTAGAGAGCCTTTCCGGCGAAGGCGCAAATGCAGTCATGGTGGTCGACTCCCCTGAAACTTTTCAAAACAGCGCTTTGATCGCCAAGTTGCTGACCGACGCGAGACTTCCGGCGATTTTCGCGTTCACCGAATCCGTCGAAGCCGGGGGCCTAATGGCCTACTCCTTTGATCTAGTCGAATTGTATAAGCGCGCGGCCAACAACATCGACGCAATTTTCCGCGGAGCAAAAGCTGGCGATATTCCATTCTACCAAGTGACCAAATTCGATCTGTCCATCAACTTGAAGACGGCCAGGCAGCTGGGCCTTTCCGTCTCTCCTGCACTCTCGGCCAGTGCCGACAAGGTCATCGAGTGAACAGGTCCGGTTATGGCCCGCGGGTGACATGCCCACGCAGTCTGACGATTTCCGTTCACAGGGGCAGACCGGAAGGGAGCGGCACGCGGCCATAGTGACGCGATTGATCCGAAGGCGACACGGCGAGCTTCAACTTCGGGACGTCAACCCTATTGGCCAATCATAGTTCGAGATTACTGAGCCTGCTTCAAGTAGGCTTCAACCTCGCGCAGGTCGTTCTGCGGAGGAAATGACAGGAGAGCCTGAGACGGACTGCACCACGGATAGGGAAGCGAAGATAGCCAGCGCATCACGCCATCGAGTTCGGCGCCCGATAAGACTTTCATGACTTCAATGGTGATCACCAGCCTCACCACTTTTCCGTGCTCATCGAAATGCCAGTCGTAACGTCCGCATCCAACTCGCAGCGGTTGCCCGCTGGCCTTAGCGGACATCCCCACCAACCAATGGCACTGAAAGCGCGTTCGGTCAGTCTCGGAAGGCCGGGATAGGCAGAACGTGTAGATGTTCTCGTATTCGACACCAAAACGACGCACCAGAATTTCTTCCACGGCGTTCAAGCCGGAAGCCGTGTTGGGGAACGAAATGGCGTCGGTCTTGACGACCATTTCGAGTGCAATGTCTTCAGAGAACGCCTGCCTCATCAAGAACGGTCGGTTGCCGTCCTTGGCCAGGATGTAGGTTCTTACTGCTTCGGCAGGTGTGGGCATGGTGCCTCAGGCTAGCACACTCAGGCTACGAACGGGAATGTCCGCTTCTGGGCCCATCAGCGAAGTGGCGACGCCTTTCATTGAGGTCCGCTTGATGGGGTAGAGCGGACTGACTTTGCTCACTCCGCGTTCTTCGCATTTTGACCCAATTGAGACATCGGTCGCGTTCCAGCGTACCCAATATGAAGGGCGACAACCCGCCAATTCAGGCCCCGACCAAATTTGACTGTGATCAACTTCAAGACCGCCAAAAAGCGCTCGACCTCGACGGGTCGTTGCATCTCCAGCGGCCCACCGACGAGGTGATCAAACTAAATTGGAGATGCTGTTTGCCACCGGTTCCAGCCAGCCGATGATCTCTTTGTTGACGTTGTGAATTGCGAATGCGAGGTGCGTGTCGGTGGACTTAACGCCGCCGAAGCAGATGACTCCGCAATCGTTGAAGCGGTGGGGATTGGTGCAGTCATCCGCCCAGGGACCTGGTTACGAGCCAGTTGTCACGATGCAGTTGATCACAGACGGGTAATCACTTTGCTCCTGTAAGCGAATAAATTCTTTGATTGCGCGATAACACGTTGGCATCGACGAACTTCCACCCATGCTTTGGTTCGCCCAACGATCCAACATGACATGCGTCTTGACGATTTCTGCGTTCGCCGCGCGCAGGATTCCGATGGAAGGCGCAGCCGTTTCAAACAGATACTTGTGGAAGCTGATCACGAAAGTATCGCTTCTCGGCATCCCGTCGCCATACGGAAGAAGGTCCACATCCCGCACAGTCTTTATATTTTTATAGAGCCACTGCGAATCGATCAACGCTTTCCCAATCCCTCTTCCCTCAACGCCAAGCGGAGCAACCCACTCGGGGCCCGGGGCTATGGTGGACCAAAAGATCACGCGATCATCACGGCGGTTCTCCATCGCCTTGAGCATACAGAGGAATCGTTCCTTTTGTGGATCGGTCGAATGCTCCACCTCGTACTGGAGCTTCTTGAGTTTGTCGGGCCAGGGTATGGGTTTAGGTGGGGGCGGAGGCGGCACAGCGGGAAGATAGATTTTGCGCAGCTTCGGGTCAGCCCCGAGAAACGCGTAATTGCGCCCCCCGTCACGGCTATGGCGGCAACCCACGAGCTCTCGCAAATACCAATTCACCTCCTCAGGAACGTGCGTTTGGAAATTGAACTCGATTAACGCCCACGCATCTATGTGCTCGCGCGCCGCAATTTTCCACCAGTCGTCCGTATCCAAGACCGGATATTCGCGCCCGCCTTTGGGCGGCCACAAGCCGCGTTTCTGCACTGGATTAAGAGGAACTTTGATATTGACCATTCAACACCTCCCGCACAGTCCGAGCCGTAGCGCGATACGCACCGGCCACGGTGGCGAAAGAAGTGAAGTTTCGCCGGCAACATCGCAATGGCAACACGTCGGCGACGCGCTGGATATGAACTATCTCACATTTGTTCTGGCGCCAGCCGCTCGCGGACAATGTCACCTCTTGGCCCTTCGCGCCGCGAGAGAACTTCCGAAGCTGGTGCTAGACCGGAAGTCGTCGGCTAATGTCCAGGCTGGTGCTTCTGACCCAAAGCGGGAAATCAATGCGCTATCACCTTACCTCGTCAGCGCGGGGCGGGAACAATACGGGACTTTTCTCTGGCATGTCTCCTCTTCGATTTGTGGCGCAATCGAACAGCCACCGCGGCGGCAAATCCGTGAGTAGCGCCACCAAGTGACATGCAGCCTGTTCCTTTGAGACGCCCGGCGGGTAATAGATTGAGGAGTCGCGATCGATTCCGGCATAGAACTGAGCCCGTTTGGCGATGATTTCGCGCTCCTTCTCGTCCGCGAGCTTGAAGCACAAATCTATCAGCCCCTCGTCTGCCGTGCCTCGCGACAAATCGGTTGAGAACGCCTTTTGAACGGCCTCGATGGCCAAGGATCTCTTTTCCTCATCGACCGCTTTCTTCTTACGCTTGATCCACGTCCTCGCGCACCAGGTCGCAATGACTGCTAGCCCAAAAGCGGCCAGCGTAGCCAATACCGAGGCCTCCGGAGCCAGCCAAGCCGACAACGACGCCAAGACCAGGAAAAGCCAAACAGCGATGGACACAAGGTAAATCGTGCCGACACCTACTCGGTGGTCGACTTTCCATGGGATGCCGAAAAGACGAAACTTGAGCGACGCGCGCGGGCGGTTGGCAAATGCTCCATCCGCGAGACCAAGGCTTCGTTCAATGTATGCGGCACGTCTCACGAGTTCATCATACAACTCGTCATTTCTCGTATTGTAGGTCACGAGCCCGATCGTTGCGATCAGGCCAAACAACGAGAACACAAAGCTCCGGCCATCAATGTGGTCGACTTTGAGCGCAATGGCTACGGCGGTCGCGATCGGCAGTAGGCCCAGCAACTTGAACCGGATGTCGGTCAGCGTCCGAAAGTTGCTGCAGACCTCGCCGTATTCCGTGGAAAGTGCGTTTCGACGATTTTCGTCCATGGCCTACTCCGCGAAACGTCCAGTTCTTGTCGAACCGAAGTTAGTTGGTGCGCACAGCGCACTTTAGCACGCGCGCGGGTCTACCCAATGTGCGCTAGTTCACGCTTGCGCTCCGGCATACTGAAGCCCGCCCCCCCAACGACGTTGGTGAAGTTGGGTTTTCGTCTCTGATCAATGTCTGTTGCTGGCCGATCAGCAAAGTGGCGACACCTTCATTGAGGTCCGCTTGGTGGGGTGGAGCGGACTGACTTTGCTCGCTTTGAGTTCTTCGCATTTTGACCCAAAGCAGACCTAACCTGTTCAACTTCTCAAAATTGGATTATAGTGCCACTACAACCATTCGGTGCGCAGTGCTGTAGATGAAATCGGTCAAGCGAAGCCTAGCTCTTGTCGCTGCGATGATGAGCGCAATCATTGTCGGTCCGCCGCGTTCCTCGGCGATGGAGAACAAGACGCCCATTGCGTATTTTTCAGAAGGCGCGCCAGACAATCTCGTAGAGGCACTGAACAATTTGTCTCCCGACGCTAGGGATGTCGTCGTTGCGAGAGTTCGCTTGCAGCAACCCGTAATATGGATGGGTGGCCGTCACTGCGAGCTTTGTACCAACGATGTATGGTTCGCCCGTCTGAGAATCACGGAGACTCTCAAAGGCAAAGCTGAAGTCGGCCAAGTGCTCGATGTTTTCCTAGGCCAGCGTAGCGAACACCGAAGGTACATCGCCATTCCCCGCACACCGGATCAACGGGGCCGAGAGTACACGGTGGCGATCTATTCTATGGGAGATGGCATTCAGCGGCTCGCTTCATTTCCAATAGGTAAACCTCAATACGACAGATTATCCTCTGATTGGCTTGCATATGAAGGCGAGCGATCGAGGGCAGGATTTCGGGATTAGGTCGTGGGTCCGCTTCTGGCCGGTGTGAGACGTGCCGGTGCAGTCTGACGATTTCCGTTCACAGAGGTAGACCGGAAGAGATCGGCACGCGGCCATAGTGACGCGATTGACCCACAACGGAAGTCGGCCGGCCAGGCTTTCTCAAGCGCGCGCCCGCCACAGCGTAACCGCAAGCAGCATATAGGCAGCACAAGTCCACAGCGACTGCCAATTGTCCGGTCCTTCGCTAAGCGCCGCATAGATGGCTGCCACCAGGAATACGACGGCAAACATCGCTTCCGCCATGGGGCGGATTCCCTTCTTCGGGCGATTGAGCAGCGTCATCGCCGCAAAAGGGACCGCCGCCATAGTGAGGGCCGCAAAGGGAAAATCCTTTTCGCGCGGGTCAAACACCAGGCCCAGCGCCGTCTCGGTGCCGATCACGATGGTTACGATCAAGATCAATCCGTGCATGATCGCCAGTCCCGATGGGGTCCGGTAGTGCTCCGGACCCAGCAATTCCAGAAATGTGGGCGGTGCGCGCCCGGACATCAGGGCGTTGGCGCCGAACAGCGGCGAGGCAGTTGCCGCCACCAGAAGTGCGCCCCACAAAAGCCAGCTGCCCGCGCCGTAGCTTTCATAGAACATCTTTTGAGCGGCCACCCCAAACAAGACTCCGGCGGTGGTTGCCGATATTCCGACCGCAAACCATGAGATGAGCCGGGGCTGCGAGGGCTTCCGGCGCGAGGTCAGCCATGCAGCGCCGAACACCAGGATCGCCAGCGCCATCCCGCTGCTCATTTGCAGTTTCCAGAGCGGATAATTGCTGACGGGGATGCCGGGCGGATATTTCAGCGTGCGCTGCGCGGAATCGAATAAGCCCCACGATCCGCCGACGGTGCCCTCGAACTCATGCTTCCACAATTCGTCATACGCCTCGAACAGGTTGACGCGGAACTTCTCGCGCCGGGCAAGATCGAGGACCTCCGAGATCGCCCGCGCCTGATTGGTGCGCGATGGTAGCGCCGACTCGCGCATCCGCCCTTCGCTCGGCCAACCTGTTTCTCCAATCAGGATTTCCTTGCCCGGAAACGCCGACGCCACCTGCTTTCGGACGGCGTCGACGTGAGCAGCGGCAGATTTCGCCGCGACCGGGACATTTTCCCAATATGGCAGGATATGAAGGGTGACGAAATCGACGGCGTCACCCAGTTCCCGATAGCGCAGCCAGTACTCCCAGACGTCGGAATAGGTGACGGGGACCGGCACCTGTGCCTTGACCGAGCGGATCAAGGCAGCAAGATCGGAAGGTGTCATCTTCCGATGCAACAGAACCTCATTGCCGACCACGAGTGCGGTGATGGTCTCCGGATATTGCCGGGCGAGGCGTATGCCCGTGGATATCTGCGTCGCGCTCTTCTGCCGGTCCCTATCGAGCCAAATTCCCTGAATGACTTTCAGCCCCACCTTGGACGCAAGTTCGGGGATCTGATCGAGACCAAGATCAGTCGCATAGGTACGAATACAGTCGGTTATTTTGGCAAGCTGGGCGAGATCTTCCGCGATCTGGTCCCGCGGCACCGGTGTCGGCGACTCCGACGTTTGGTTGTTGCGGAAGGGCGCGTAAGATATGCATTGCAGTTTGGCATTCGGATCGATCGGTGCGCGCGCCAGGTTGATCGGTATGGCCAGCCACCACCACACCGCGGCGATCGCACCCAGGGATATGATGAGAAGCGCCAGAGGCGTGCGGGGCGAAATAGTTGACCCTCCAACGTAGAGATCGTCGGTCAACCGGCATGTTGTCGTGACCCGACAACAACAGAAATCATCGTCCGCCGGTCCCTACTTGACCTGTGAAAGCTGGTGCCAGATCGTCCGTGTCGCAAGAGGCGAGTCAACATCCAACGAAGGCCTCAAGGGCTACCGCAGGGCGGGTAGAAATAATCCTCCCCATCTCCCGAGATGGCCTTCGGGGACCGGCAGCAGAGCGGCCTTGCTCTGACGGTCGCCGTGCCGGCTAACGAACGTCGCCTGTTGGCCCGAATGCGAAGCCCAGATCGGTCACGGGTGGTCCGGTAGCAAGGGCACGCCGGCAGCGGGCTCACCCAGCGCGTAGCAGACGCGATTGACCCGAAGGCGACAAATCCCCATTGCGGCCTGCTCGTGTACAGCTCGCCAATTGTGGGTTAGGTTCCGGCGCTGTCGTATGCCGCACGTAGCTGATCCTCCAGCAGGCCTGGGAGTTGGTCATGCAGCCGATGAACGAGATCCCCTTCGAGACGTCCCTGGCTGAATATGCCGAAGACATGCTCGACGCCTGTACGCGATGCGGGAAATGCGTCGAGGCCTGTCCGAGTGTCGAGCCGGCCGGCATCTCGCGGACGACAAAGTCCGAAGACATCATCGGCGGCATTCTCGAGCTGGTCCGTACCGGCAACGGCCCGGAAGCGTCGCGCAAATGGGCGCAGTCTTGCATGCGGAGCGGGGCATGCATCAAGGCGTGCAGCTATGGCGTCAATCCGCGTTTCCTGCTGAGCATGGCGCGGCTTGGCATCGCGAAGTCGGACAATGAGCTTGCCGAACGGCGCCGGCGGGGTGTCGAGAGGTACCGCGACGGCAGTCGTGGCGTGAACATGCTTTCGCGCCTGCAACTCGATGCGGACGTGCTCGAACGACTGGGTCAGAGATCGGCGTCGGTCGCCACGCCCGTTGAGGCGCCGGATTTCGTGTTTTACACCGGCTGCAATGCGCTCAAGACGCCGCACATCGCCTTGCTTGCCCTCGATATCATGGACGCGCTCGGCGTCAGTTACCAGGTGATGGGCGGACCGAGCCATTGTTGCGGCATTCTCCAGCTCAAGTCCGGCGACGCAGAGATGGCCGGTCGTATGGGATCGAGTACGATGGAAAAGCTGTCGCACTCGAACTCGGGGCAAGTGATCTCGTGGTGCCCGTCGTGCTACGTCCAGTACACGGAGACCATCCTGCCAACGGTGGAGCGACAGCACGGGTCGCGCCCGTTCGAGATGAGCCCATTCATGCGCTTTCTCGGCGACCGGCTGGGGCAGCTCAAGCCGCACCTTCAGCGCAGGGTCGAAATGCGGGTCGCGCTGCACAGGCATCCCGGCGTGGCCGGCGTCGTGGAATCCGCAGCTGAAATCTTGACGGCGGTACCCGGTATCGAACTCGTCGATCTGAACCAGCCAGCGGTGGGTTTGCAGAGCGTGGATGTCGGCGCGCTTCCAAAGTACAAGCGCGAATTGCAACTTATGGAGCTTGAGGCGGCGCGCGATGCAGGTGTCGATGCACTGGTCGCGGTCTATCATTCCGATCATCGCGAACTGTGCGCGCACGAGCGCGACTGGCCATTCCGTATCGTAAATATCCTTGAAGTGGTTGGCGAAAGCATGGGCCTGCATCGGCACGATCGCTACAAAGAGCTCAAGATCATGCAGGACGCCGACCAGATCGTCGCCGACTGTAGCGACCTGATCGCAAAGCACTCGCTTGATCCCGGCAATGCGCGTGACGTGGTGGTGAAGGTGTTGCTTGGCGACCAGCCGCTTCCCCTGAGGCGTGGCGCGCCCCCGGAGACGCGCGCCGGGGGCGTGGAGCCGTCGTAGCAGCTTGACGTCACCTGTTGGCCCACCGCGCCGGTGAGCCCGGCGCAAACCGGAGGTCGCCGGCTGAGGGGTCAACCGACGCGACTGACCCCGAAGCCGGCTATTCCTCGACTGATCAATTTCCGTCAGGTGCTCTGCGCGGAAAGCCGACGACGCCCGTCAAGGACGTCGATCTCCTGCCCCCGCACGGCTTCACGACGTCTTCTGCTTCGCCTGCACGTGTCGCGCGAAGTTGTCGAGGATGGCCTGCCAGCCGCCCTGCTGCTGCTCAACCGAGTGTGTCGGTTCGCTATCGAAGACAACGCGGACGACGACGCCCTTCGTCCCGGGCACGAACTCGACTTCGGCCTTGCGATCGCCGAATGAATATTCGATCAGCTTGTGTTCGACGATCGTCGTGTAAGTGCCGGCGAAGTCAAAGCCCATGCTGCCGTCCTTGGCTTCCATGCGCGACGAGAAGATCCCGCCTTCCCGCAGGTCGACCGTAGCCTTGGTCGTATGCCAGTCGTCGGACGCGGCGTTCCACTCCATGATGTCAGCAGGTGTCGTATAGGCACGCCAGACCTGATCGATGGGGGCTGCTACGGTGGTTTCAACGGTGATCCTCATGAACATAAGCTCCTGGTTCGATTTTCTAGGTGACGGCATCACTGACGTGTGCGGGGTCCATCCAAGGACGATCGAGACTGGTCCATGCCGACAAGGTCGAGCCGTCAAAGCGTTGAAAACACAAAAATGTCAAAACGTCTGTTGGCCACCCACCAGCGGCCGCGAACAAATTGGGGATGAGGGTCACATTTTTCGATGCGGCTCGCGGCCATTGAACCCGACCCGGGCTCGACGACACTATCTCCCTGCGTCCTAAGCGGCCCCGCCCATCCGTGGGCGATACGGGGGAATGTCTGTCATGCGAAAGCGAAACTGGCGATTGATTGCCGTAGGCTCAGTGCTGCTGGTGCTCGCCGTCCTGTTCTTCCTCTCGATGCGGGACATGACGCCGTGGTCCAATGATCCTGCCGCCCTGATGCGCACGGTCGGAGAGGTCTCGGGCGCCGTCGGCGGCATCAGCCTCGTCATGATCGTCTTCGGTCTGATCGGCAGGAAAGCGCCGGCCTGACCAACGTCGCTCCGGAAGGCCGGACCACGGCGGTATCACGCCTGCGCGATGACAGGGAATAGCAGGTCTTCGATGCAAATCTGAATATCTGAACCGCACATGCAGGGCGGGATGCATTTGGAGACACCTATGATCACCTCAAAGATGCTGATTGTGGTCACGATCGTATCGACGATGGGCGCAGCTTCGGCGCAACCTTTCCACCCGTCGCTGCCCGGAAAGGAAACGACCACCAGGCCGTGGACGGCACCGGTCGGTCACCGCCAGCCCCACGCCTCCGACGTGCCCTCGGCAAGTCTGGGATCGCTGGATTTCCTCGACCAAGAGGATGCCAACGTCGATCGCAAGATCTCCGGCGTCTGCCGGGGCTGCTGATCGAACCAGCGCCAAGGCCTGATGGCAAGGCCTGATGGGATGAGACTCGACTGACGCCCCAACGGACGGAAGTCAGTGCCCGACCTTTCGGAATTGGACCAGGCTGAACGAGCCGACACCGCTGATGCCGACGAAGGCGAAGCCGGCCAGGACGCCGAGCCTGCGGTACTCGGCTTCCGTCCGCTCGCGGCCGCCAGGTCCCCTCAGCATATTGAGGTCGCTCATGGCGCAGGAGCGGTCCTGGGTCTCGGTCGTCGCAGGCTCCGGCATGATCCGCTCGATCACGATCAACGTTCCGCTGGCCGGCAGCGCGTCCCGGCAGTTGCGCAGAATGACCTCGCAACGATCGTCCTTCCAATTGTGCAGGATGCTCTTCATCAGGATCGTGTCGGCACCGCCCGGGACCTTCTCGAAGAAACTGCCGGCGACGAACCGGCAGCGATTGGCGATGCCAAGCCGGGCAAAATGCGCCCGCGCTCCCGCCTCGCAGCGCGCGAGATCGAAGGCGATGCCCTCAAGATGCGGGTTGCGCTGGAGCACGCCGCCGATCAATTCGCCGGTGCCGCCACCGAGGTCCATGACAACGCGCGCGGTCGCGAAGTCGTGGGCCGCAACGATCCTTGGAACGATGCTCCGCGTCAGGCTGACCATCGCGGCGTTGAAGCGGCGGGTGAATTCCGGCGCATTGCTCGTCGCGGCATAGCGATCGTCGCCATCGCCGCGCAGCTCGCCCGCGCTCTTGCCCGAGCGAACCGATTCGACCAGTCCGAGCCAGGATTGCGCGAGCATCTCGCCCTCGAAGAGAACCCAGTCCTTGAAGGAGGGGTCGGCGGTCTCGTCGAGCTGCCGGCCGAGCTCGGTCATGGCAAACCGGTCGCGGTCGGCCTGCCTGCACAGGCCAAGTGTCGTCAGGCCAACGAGCAATCGGCGCAGCGCACTTTCATCGGCGGACACCAGCCGGGCGAGCTCGGTCACCGATTTCGCCTCATCGCCGATGGCCTCGGCGAGATTGAGCTTCGCCGCCGCATAGATCACCGCGGTGATGCGATGCGACTGCACGAGATCATGCACGGATGCCGGCCCGCTCATGTGTTGCCTCCTGTCAATGCCGCTTCAATCGGTCGGGACGAACCCCGTTGCCTGAACGATCGCCTTCCACCGGTCGGATTCGGATGCGATCAGCCGGGCGAAGTCTTCCATGGCGATTGCGTCGGGTTCGACGGCCAGCTTTGCCATGCCGGCCTTGACCTCGTCGGTGCGCAAGGCCGCCTGGATCGCGGTGTTGAGCTTATCGACGATCGGCGCCGGCGTCTTGGCCGGAACGAAGAACGCAAACCATGTGAGGTCCTCGAGCGACGGATATCCGGCCTCCCGCATCGTCGGCACCGCCGGAACAAACAGGCTGCGGCGCGGTCCGGTGGTCGCCAGCGCGCGAAGATCTCCGGACTGGACGAGTCCGAGCGAGCTGCCGATCGGCATGACGGTCGCGGCAATCACGCCCCTGACCAGATCCTGAATCGCGCCACCGCCCTGATAGGGCACGTGAAGAAAATCGAAGCCGGCGGTGCGGCCCAGCGTCGTACCAAGAAAATGCAGCGAGGTTCCGGCGCCCGGCGAACCAAAGGTGGCGTGCTTCGGATTGGCGCGGCACCAGGCCACGAAGTCCGCCAGCGTCTTGACGTCGGCCGGTACGCTGGGACCGACCGTCAGCAATGTCGGGGTCGAGGCGACAGTCGACACCGGTGTGAAATCCCGCGGATGGTATCTCAGGGTCTTGTAGACGTGCGGAAAGAACATCATGAAGCCGAGCGGCGCGAACAGCATGACCGATCCGTCGGCGTCGGCGCTCTTCACCGCCTCCACCGCGATGCGACCGGCCGCGCCGGGACGGGTCTCGACCACGATGGTTTCCGCATAGCCGCTCATCTGGCCGGCCACGAGCCGCGCCAACCCATCCTGCAGCCCGGGCGTGAAGCCCGTCAGGATATGCGCGGTTCTCGCGATCGGCTGTGCGAGCGCCCGCGGCGAAATATGCGCAGCGGCGAACGCGGCGGCGGCCGCCGACAACACATCACGACGCGTGATCATCACCCGTTTCCCTGATCGAGCCCAGACCAAATGAGATCGCAGCATGCTACCTGGCCATCGCTGCGGTCTCTGGAGCCATGGATGAGCCGGGTCGCACGAACACAAAACGGGATATCGCAGATATCTGCGCGTCCTCACGGCCATCCTGGCCGATCAAAATGAGGCCTGCTCCGCCATTCGCCACCGTCAGGACGACCGCTTCGCCCGCCCACGTTCCGATAGGCTCCATCCCGATGGTGAGAAACTCACCGATCGGCTGGTCCAAATACTGGAGTCTCAGCTGGGGCGCGATTTCGGCGGGCGCCAGAGCAAGACCGAGCTGTTGTGCACGCGTATAGATTTCCCGCAGCGAAGCCTCGCCTTGAAAGCCCAGCTCGGCAACCGACACGACAACAAGCTCAAGCTCCGCCTTCCTGCGACTTAGGGTAAAGGCCGGTCGAGCGAGTATCTCATCGGCCGCGTTTCCGACGCCGCAGCCCATTGCACTCATCGCGCTGCGCAGGGCGAATGTGTCCGTGAATGTTCCTATCCGGATCGTCTTCCACACCAGGACATCTGCAGCCGAGCTGATCGGAATCTCCGATCTGGGAGCCGGCGGGTCGACCTTGACCGCCAGCTGCCTCCGCAAACCATCCTGCGCCGTGCATTGAGCCTCGGCGCGATCTACGGAAATCAAGCTGAACAGGTTGACGAGCAACAGGATCGCAAGCGCACTACCAATGCGCCAGGGTGCCGGACGATCGGGCCTTGCGCGGCCTTGCTGCAAGGCAATGTAGTCAATCTCGGCGCGCGTCGCGCCGAGATCAATCAGCTCCCGATCGCTGAGGGCACAGAGAGCGGTTTGTACCTTCAGTCGTCTTCGGCGCTTCTGCCATGCGCTCCAGACCCGCAGGAAAAGGCTGGTCACTTGCTGCACGGGTGTGGCAGTCCGTCGCACCTGTGCAACGCCGTTGATGGTACTCATCGGCGATATCCCTTGGCGATACCTTTACCGAGGGCAGGATGTCAGGACTTCGCCGGGCACGCTTGACGTGCAGCTTACATTTTCCTGACCGGCGCCTTACTTTACGCCCCAGCAGGTGCAGAGGCGGCTTCATCCAACGACGGGAGTGGCAACTTGCGCTATCTCTTCGATGAATACGTGCTCGACACGGATCGGCGCGAGCTGCATCGCGGGGCCGATGCTATTTCCGTTGCGCCACAGGTCTTCGACATTCTCGACTACTTGATCGGCAACAGGGAGCGTGTCGTCAGCAAAGACGACCTCATGAACGCCATCTGGAAGGGGCGCATCGTATCGGAGGCAGCGCTTGCGACCCGCATCAATGGCGTCCGTACGGCAGTCGGCGATTGCGGGGAAGCGCAGCGCCTGATCAAGACGATCCCGCGCAAGGGCTTCCGTTTCGTCGGAGCCGTTCGGGAAGTACGGGAGCCGGGTCCTTCAACCGTCCCTCACCTGTCAGAAGCGAGAACAGCGGCCCTCCCGCTACCGGATAAGCCCTCGATTGCCGTACTCCCTTTCGTCAGCCTCAGCTCCGATCCCGAACAGGAGTATTTCGCAGACGGCATCGTGGAGGAAATCACGATGGCCCTCGCTCATTTTCGCTGGCTGTTCGTGATCGCACGCAATTCGAGCTTTGCGTATAAGGGCCGGGTCGTTGACGTAAAGCAGGTCGGCCGCGAGCTTGGTGTACGCTATGTCCTCGAAGGCAGCGTGCGCAAAGCCGGAAATCGCATTCGAATCGCGGGACAGCTGATCGATGCCGAAACTGGAACGCATCTCTGGGCAGACCGCTTTGAGGGCCCGATTGAGGACATGTTCGATCTGCAGGACAATCTGACGTCCAGTGTCATAGGCGCAATCGCCCCGAGGCTGCAGCGTGAGGAAATCAAGCGGGCAAGGCGGAAGCCGCCCGAAAATCTGGATGCGTATGATCATTATCTGCGCGGGCTGGCGAAATCCCGTTGGTCCAACAACGCAAACACCGAGGCGCTGCAGCTCTTTTGCAAGGCGACCGAACTCGACCCTCGACTGGCTTGTGGCTATGCCATGGCCGCCTGGTGCTATACCCGGCGCAAGGCGAACGGCTGGATCAGCGATCCCGCGAAGGAAATTGCGGAAGCCACCCGGCTGGCCCGGAAGGCCGTAGAACTGGGGGCAAATGATCCGGTTGCACTGTCCGTCGGTGGATATGCGCTCGCCTTCATAGCCCGCGAGTTCGACGACGCGGCTGCTTTCGTGGATCGAGCTTTGGCTGACAACCCTAACTTCGCGCAAGCCTGGGCCACCAGTGCCTGGCTGAGAGTTTGGAGGGGAGAGCCGGATCTCGCCCTCGAGCACTCCGCACATGCCGTGAGATTGAGCCCGCTCGATCCGCCCATGTACTACGACGCGCAGGGAGCCATGGCGTATGCGCATTTTCTGGCGGGCCGCTATGACGCGGCAGTATCATGCGCCGAGACCGCATTGCGTGGTCAGACGAGTTTCCTGCTCGTGACCTGCATTGCCGCAGCCAGCAACGCATTCGCCGGGCGGCGTGAACGAGCGCAACGATCCCTCCTGCAAGCCCTTGAATGCAATCCAGATCTTCGTGCCAATCTCGAGAATCTGGCACCGTTTCGCCGGGCAGATGACTTCGCGATCTTCGAGAAGGGTCTCTGCGAAGCGGGCCTTCCGGAAAAGCACGACGTTGGCCCCCCCTGACGGGGTGGACCAATGTTCGCGGCTTACATTTTCGGGAGCGAAGGCCTATTCTCCACGGATTATTGCTCCCGCGCCCTCGGAGAATAGAGGGCAGGCTTGGAGAATGGTGCCATGCGCTATTTCTTCGAGGACTGTGCGTTGGACACCGAGCGGCGCGAATTGCGGCGCGGGCTCGATGTGGTGCCCACGACACCCCAGGTTCTCGATCTGCTCGAACATCTGATCCGCAGCAGGGATCGCGTCGTCAGCAAGGACGATCTCGTCAACGCGATTTGGAATGGCCGGATCGTATCCGATGCGGCGCTGACGACCCGGCTGAACGCCGTCCGGCGCGCGATCGGTGACTCCGGTCAGCAACAACGTCTTATCAAGACATTTCCACGCAAGGGCTTTCGTTTCGTGGGCGCCGTGCACGATGAGGATCGGCAACCAGGAAGCACGGCAGCAGTTGCGATCCCGGTGGCCTCTGCAAACGCTGTTGGCGAACGGCGATCCGCAGGCTGGCTGGAGGACCTCAGGGGCCGTTTGAAGCTCGTCGGCAGCGTGCTGGCGTCGGTCGCCGCCATCGGCGCAATTGCCGGTGGCGTTGCCGGATACTGGAATGCCTGGAAGACAGTCCGTACCGACGCACAACGGGAAGCTCAAAACATCCCGGCACAACCGACAGTCAGGCCCGAGATCGCGCCTCGCCTCTCTCTCGTCGTGTTGCCCTTCGCCAGCCTCAACGACGGTCCGGCGCAGGACTCCTTTGCCGACTTGATCTCGACAGGCTTGACCACCGATCTCGCGCGAACGCCCGCCACTCTCGTTGTTGGACGCGACACCGCCTTGACCTACAAGAAGAAGGTGATCGATTTGCAGCAGCTCGCGACGGATCTCCGCGTCCGCTGGGCCGTGCGGGGCGCGGTGAGACGCAACGGAGACCAGGTGCGGGTCAACGTATCTCTGACCGACCTTCAGACCGCCCGCGACATCTGGTCGGATCGGTTCGACGGCGACCTCGCAAACCTGGCCGTCTTGCAAGATACCATCGCAGCGCGGCTGCTCTGCGTCGCACACTTGCACCTCCGTCAATATGAAGAAGCCCTTCAACAGTGCAGCCGCTCCCTCAATATGACCGGCACGGATTTTGAGGCCTATATGAGCCTGATCTCGGCGTACGGGTGGCCGGGGCAAATGCAACAGGCACGCGGGGGCAGCGAAACTGCTGCACAAAACACCTCCTAAATCGACGTTGCGGCGGCCCATGGCGCGTGCCGAGTGCTCAAGGCAGCTGCAAGGTAACGAGCTCTGTACCCGCGCATTGCGCGTAACCTTGCCCTCCGCCAACAGATGGGCCACCATCCCCGCGCGCACCATCAACAAGAGCAAAAGCGCCGAGGAAACGCATGAGCAAGCCGTCAGGGTTCGACTATGGCTGGGTCGTTGTCGCCGCGGGAGCGCTGATGACCTGTGTCGGCTTCGGCACGATGCTGTCGCTTGCGGTCTTCCTGCAGCCGATCTCCGAAGCGATGGGCTGGTCGCGCGCGGGCGTGTCGGCGGCGGCGACGCTGGATTTCCTCTGCATGGGCGTTGCCGCGTTCTTCTGGGGCACGCTGTCGGACCGGTTTGGCACGCGCATCGTGGTGCTCGCCGGAAGCCTGCTGCTGGGCCTCGGTCTCGTGACTGCGAGCCAGGCAACCAGCCTGTGGCAATTCCAGCTGTTCTTCGGCGTGCTGATCGGCGTCGCTGCCGGCAGCTTCTACGCGCCGATGATGGCGCTCGCGAGCGCCTGGATCGAGAAGAACCGCAGCCTCGCGGTGGCGCTGGTCTCCGCCGGCATGGGCGTGTCGCCGGTGACGATTGCGCCGACCGCAAGCTGGCTGATCTCGGCCTATGACTGGCGCACCGCGATGCTGGTGATTGGCATCGCCGCGTGGGTGCTGCTGATCCCGGCCTGCTTCCTGGTGCGGCCGGCGCCGCAAGCGACTGGCCCGGCAAGCACCGACGCGGCACCGGAGATCGAGCTGACCGCGGCGCAGGCGCTGCGCACGCCGCAATTCATCGCGCTCGCGGCGGCGCATTTCGCCTGCTGCGCGGCGCATTCCGGTCCGATCTTTCACATGGTGTCCTATGCGATGGTGTGCGGCATCGCCCCGCTCACCGCGGTGACGGTCTACGGCGTCGCCGGCGTCTCCGGGCTCGGCGGACGCCTGCTGCTCGGCGCGGCAGCCGATCGCATCGGCGCCAAACCCGTGCTGGTCGGCGGCCTGTTCGTGCAGGCGATGTGCATCGCGACCTATCTCGCGGTGGCGCAGCTCGGCGAATTCTACGCGCTCTCGGTCGTGTTCGGCCTCGCCTATGGCGGAGTGATGCCGCTCTATGCGGTGCTGGTCCGCGAGTACTTCGGCGCGCGCATCATGGGCACCGTGTTCGGCGCGGTATCGGCCTTTGCAAGCCTCGGCATGGCGCTGGGTCCATGGGCCGGTGGGCTCGTGTTCGACAATTTCCAACGATACACTTGGCTGCACGTCGGCTCCTTCGCGATCGGGCTTGCCGCCGTCGCAGTGGCGCTGAGTTTTCCGACCAAGCGCAGGCAACAGCTCGACCTTGGCCGCGCGGCGGCCTGACGAGGTGACGCATGAACAGGCCGCAAGGCTTCGATCTCGTTGAACGTGCCCGGGCAATCGCGCCACTGATTGCGCACGAAGCGGACGAGATCGAGCGCTCCCGTCGGCTGACGCCGGCCGTCGTCTCGGCTTTGATCGAGAACGGGCTTTATCGCGCGCTGCTGCCGCAAAGTCTCGGCGGCGCCGAGGCCCCCATCGAGATCTTCATGCAGATGCAGGAAGAGATCGCGAAGGCGGATGCCTCGACGGCCTGGTGTCTCGGCCAATGCAGCGTCTGCGCTATGATCGCGGCTTCGCTCGATCCCGGCACCGCGCACGAGATCTTCAAAACACCGCCCGGCATCCTTGCCTGGGGCGCGATCGCGCATGAGGCGCGCAGCGTCGAGGGCGGCTATCGCGTCACAGCGCGCTGGGATTTTGCCTCGGGCTCGCGGCAGGCGAGCTGGCTGGGGGCGCATGTCCGCATCGTCGGAGCCGACGGGACGCCGCGCAAAAATGCCGACGGCTCGCCGGAGGTTCGCACCATCCTGTTTCCGGTTGCGAGCGCGGTGCTGCATGACGTCTGGCAGGCGATCGGGCTCGTCGGCACCGGCACGGATTCCTATGAAGTGAGCGACCTCTTCATCCCCGAGCGTTTCACGGCGTTTCGTGACGTGCCGTCCGCACTGCGCGAGACGGGTCCGCTCTACAGGATCGGCACCGGTTCGACCTTCAGCCTCGGCTTTGCCGCGGTCTCGCTGGGCGTCGCGCGCGCGACGCTGGATGCCGCCATCGCTTTGTCGCGGGCAAAGCACCAGTCGCTCGCGGCCAGCGCCATGCGCGACAACCAGGCCGTTCAGGGCCTGATCGGCCGCACCGAGGGGGACTTACGCGCCGCGCGCGCCTATCTCTATGCGACGGCGAATGCGATGTGGCGCGACCTCTGCGCGACCGGCCAATTCAGCCCGGCGCATCGCAGCGCCGTTCGCCTCGCCGCGACCTGGACCATCCATCAGTCGGCCAAGGTGGTCGACGCCGCCTACCACATGGCCGGCGCGACCGCGGTGTTCCGCAGCAATCCGTTCGAGCGACGGTTTCGCGACATGCACGCGATCGCGCAGCAGATCCAGGCGCGGGATACGCATTATGAGGATGTGGGGAAGGCTCTTTTGCTCTAGATTGCGATATTGCCAACCACAACTTTATCGTGCTTCTTCAGCGATTGCTAGAATTCGTGCCGGAACGTCATGCTGCTCAAATCTAATGAACGCCCGCTTGTAGATGTACTGGCTCACTCCGATACCGTACTATTCATCGGCTCAGGCGTCTCCATCTGGTCGGGTTTGCCCAACTGGAATTCGCTCCTCGCGGGACTCATCGCGGCATGCGTGCGCCGCGGTCGGGGCGCGCTGCTTGCCCAAGATGCCTTAGCTCGAGGCGATCTACTCGACGCCGCCGACAAGCTTGGGGATCAGATGACCTCATTGGAGATTGCGTCAACCCTACGAGAGGACCTTGAGTTTACGAAATGTCGCCCTCACGAGATTCACTCGCTTATCACCAATCTTGGACCCCAGCGGTTCGTAACCACTAACTTCGATACCCTCATTGAGCAACAACTCGGACTGGAAGGGAGGCTCGGCCAATTTCGTACGGTAACCAACCGTCAGGTTGCTGAGCTCGCCGATATCCAAAAAGCTAGCGCCAATCATTTCATCTTCAAACCCCATGGAGATCTAGGAGAGGCCGAGAGCCTTGTCCTCTCTTCATCCCAGTACGATCGCATTCTGTTCGGAGCGTCGAATCTTGTAAAGGCAGCACTGGAAACGCTATTCGTAAGCAGACCCATTTTATTCTTGGGATACGGGCTACGTGATCCCGACATGCTAATGCTCCTTCGTTCTTTGAAGGAACGATATAATGGAAATGCTGGAGAGCTTTGGGCCATCGTCGCCGATGCGAGCGCTGAGTTAAGAGACTACTATTGGAGACAATATCGCCTGCAACTCGTTGGGTATCAGACAACATTGAATGGCGCATGCCATGACCAGTTAATTGGCTTACTTCGAACCCTTTCGAAGGAACACGCCGACAAAGCCAAGACCACGACACGCTCTAAAACTGAGGATCCCGAGCGCGACCTGATCCGCTACGCGGCGCGGCTAATCCGCCCGACTCCCGCCATCTCGTTCCCACTAAGAGTCACATTGGCCAGCTGGCACGACCACAACCACTTTCCACGACGAATTCGGGCATTTCACCAGGCCGACCTATCGAGCCTCTTAGAACAACTTGACGAGTCCTTTATTTTGCAAGGGCGCGCCGGCTCCGGAAAGTCGTTCGCTCTCGCTGACCGCATTTCCCGTGCTGGCCGCGAATTGCTCGACTGGTGCTTAGCCAAAGATGAACGGGGGGATGCTCCACAGATTCCTATCTTATTAGATGCTCGTCTCTATAAGGGTAGTTTTACGTCGCTACTCGCGGCCACGGTTCCAACATCGATTGATCTAGCACGCCTCTCCCAAACCCACACCATCGTCTTGTTCGTCGATTCGCTCGATGAAATGCCATCCGAATATCTCGATTCTGGTCAGTGGCGCATCGAATTGGAAATCCTGACATCGAGCTTCCGCCACGTAATTCTGCAATTTGGCACGAGACGCGCCGACTTGGCATCCGATCCCACACTGCCCGTCTTCACGATTGACGCCTTAGATGAAGACTTCGTCCAATCGAATTTAGCCGAACTTGGTAGAACCAAAGAGGATGTATCCTTCGATCTCTTCGAGTCTCTCAAGACCCCATTCGTTTTGACCCTCGCACGGCGGCTGATTGGATATCATCGAGATATTACTTCGGCTCCGGCTCTCTTTTCAAAGTTTCTTGCCCGTTCGCTAGAAACAGCGGGAGTCACAGATTCGGACAGGATTCTGGCCCTCTTATCGGAGCTCGCCAACGAAGTCCTGACGTCAGGATACGACACGTTTCCAATCAACAAGGCTGCGCTTAAGCTCGAAGCCAAAGGCACTCGGACACACGGTGCCGGGGAGAGCCGCCGGCTGATCGATCGATTGGTTAGCGTCGGGATATTGATCTCAGAGATAGACGATCACGTGAGGTTTATACATCGATCAATCACGGAATTTCTCGCAGCGATCTATCTCGCCCGCTCATGGCGAATCAATAAACAGCACCTTTCGACAATTCTTAATGTGAGACGGTGGGATAACGCTGTCGCTTGGGCGGCCACCCTGCTTGAGGACCACGATTCCAAGCAACTGCTAGGCGATGTTTATGCAATAGACCGGCAATTAGCTGCAACCATTGCTAACGTAGCGGAAATAGGCAAGCAGGATCTTTGGGAGGTCCTCATTGATCTTTTGATCACGTTTCCCCCGTCCGACGACGAACAACGTGAGTTTATTTTCTCTATCGAAGGATGGCCGATTTCTGAGCAGGCGATCCCAAAGCTGCAAGACTTGACGGAGCGCGATGACGAGCTAGGCGGCTGGGCTGCAGCTATTCTGTTGCCTACTTTGTCGGACGACGGCGTCTGCATGTGGATTGATAAACTCGGGCGCAATGAACGAGGCTACAATTTTCTGAATTTCTTCGGACCGACGCTAGGAAAACACATCTCTAGCGATGCATTGCTAGAACACCTCTTATCAACGCTGCGGGCGACGGTAACCGCACCGGAAGATGAGGATCACGGAAACGCAGGCTCCGCATTTACCAGCGTAGCGGGCGACATTCCGAAGCCGTATCGAGACAAGCTCCTCGCATGGTCAAGGAAGGAAACGGCTTTAATCCGAGGTTTGCTATGTTCATCGCTTCAGGATGTCGACGATGACATCTCAGTTCAAAAATATCTCACGCAACAACTTGATCGCGGCTTGTATGCAGCCGTTTTCGGCGCTGTATCTCGGACTGCGATATGGCAAGGGAGTCTGGCGTTGGTGGCATCTGACTTTCACTCCACGCCGAGCAAACCAGCTGGTGGATTACATCCGATCAAACCGCCCTGGATCTCGGTGGCATATGGAGTTACTTAGATGCCTAGCAGTGCGAAGTTACGATTGGAACGTTAAGTTAAACGAGATTGCGCGGGCCGAACCTGACACGACGCTGCGTCGAGTACTGCTTGCGCTCGTATCGAAAAAAGCCGAAGCACAAGCAAAGCGCATCGTCATTCGAGCTCTAAAGAATATCGATTCTCTAAAGGTCCAGGAGCGTACATTCTGTTCTCTGATAAGCGACTACAACATTTCGATCGAAGAGACACTCGCACTGGACGCACTTCAGCGCGACACCTTGAGAGTCCTGAAGCTCTTGGATGATTTCTTATTCTCGGGGAATCGCGATAAGCATCCGATCAAAGTGGAACGAATCGGCGAGTGGATCGAAGTTCTTCACTCGAAATTTCCGCCCGAAGACTGGACCAGCCAACATTCGCTCGGCTCCGCCTGCGCCTATTTGGCCAGGATGGTCCCAATAGTAGACCAGCGCACTATCTTAAGCATTGCGAATAGCTCAGATAATCAACGCCGTGATTTTGCTCTCGGCATGATTGTCCCCCACATTCCTGCAATAACGACAGATCTTCTCAATGAAATCGCTTCGAAACGGCTCGTCGAGATGTACGTGACAGGAAAGATAGAACCGCATCCTTCGCCTGGGGATATAGCTACAGAAAAATTCATCTCCGAGACCGTTTTACCCTACGCAGAATCTATAGGCGAAGATGCATGGGAACGCAGATCCATCGAACAAGTATTGCTCGATGCTGGTCGACGCCACGATCGACGGTATCACGCACCTTGGTCGCCGACTGCTCGCACCAATAATGCCCGATGATTGTAAAGCAGGAATGAGAGACGCCGTGATGAAAACTTTGCCGTGGCGTCGCCGGGCGCGGCCAGCGCCATGCGCGACAACCAGGCGGTCCAGGGTCTGATCGGCCGCACCGAGGGGGACTTACGCGCCGCGCGCGCCTATCTCTATGCGACGGTGAATGCGATGTGGCGCGACCTCTGCGCGACCGGCCAATTCAGCCCGGCGCATCGCAGCGCCGTTCGCCTCGCCGCGACCTGGACCATCCATCAATCGGCCAAGGTGGTCGACGCCGCCTATCACATGGCGGGTGCGACCGCGGTGTTCCGCAGTAATCCGTTCGAGCGGCGCTTTCGCGACATGCACGCGATCGCGCAGCAGATCCAGGCGCGGGATACGCATTATGAGGATGTGGGGAAAGCGATTTTGGCGGAGGGACGCTGAACTACAGCCGCAATGACGCTGCGCTCCCTCGCCCCGTTCTTACGGGGCCGCGACGAGCTTCGCTCGCGCTGAGAGGGTTGGGGTGAGGGGCATCTCTCCACACGGGCGGTCGTTGAAGGACCTGTCCCCCCTCACCCGGAATCCGCGCTACGCGCGCATTCCGACCTCTCCCCGCAAGCGGGGCGAGGTAAGGGGCAGCCCGCCTTACGCCACCATCGCAGCCTTCTCGCCACCATCGATGCCGCGCTGGGCGGCGAGCAGGCTGATGATCTCGGCATTCGGCCGGGCCTTGCTGAACAGAAAGCCCTGGCCCTCGTCGCAGCCCTCGGCCCGCAGGCAGCTCAGCTCGGCTTCGGTCTCGACGCCCTCGGCGGTGATGGTGACGCCAAGGCCTTTGCCGAGGCTAACGATGGAGCGGATGATCGCCTGGGCCTCGCGGTTGGCGCCGAGATCGCGCACAAAGGACTGGTCGATTTTGATCTTGTCGAACGGGAAGCTGCGCAGATAGCTGAGGCTGGAATAGCCGGTGCCGAAATCGTCCATGGAGATGCGGACGCCGAGCGCGCGCAGCGCATGCAGCGTCGCCAGCACCTGCGCGCTCTTTTCGAGCAGCAACGTCTCGGTGATCTCGAGCTCCAGCCGCCGCGCCGGCAGGCCGGAATGCTTCAGCGCGTCCGTCACCACCGAGAGCAGATTGCCGCTGCGGAACTGGAGCGGCGACAGGTTGACAGCGACGCGGACGTCGTCCGGCCAGGTCGCGGCATCCAGGCACGCCCGGCGCAGCATCAGGCCGCCGAGCGGATTGATCAGCCCGGTTTCTTCCGCGACCGGAATGAACTCGGCCGGCGAGACCATGCCGCGCTCGGCATGCGGCCAGCGCACCAGCGCCTCGAAGCCGGTAATGCGGCCGCTCGAGAGGTCGATCAGCGGCTGGTAATAAGGGCGCAGCACGTCGTTCTGGATCGCGTCGCGCAGCTCGACCTCGATCTTGCGCCGGCTCTGCGCCCTGGCATCGAGCGCGGCCTCGAAGAACGCAAAGGTGCCGCGGGCATCGGCCTTGGCGCGCGACAGTGCCATGTCGGCGCTCTTGAGCAGTTTTTCGGAATCATCGCCGTCGCCGGGCGCCATCGCGATGCCGATGGAGGCGCCGATCACCACGGAATGGCCGTCGAGCAGATAGGGATCGGCGATGGCTTCCAGCAGGCGCTTGGCCAGCATCACCGCATCCTCGGGACGCGTCAGCCCGCTCTGCACGATCGCGAACTCGTCGGAGTTCAGCCGCGCCAGCGCGTCCTCCTCGCGCAAGGTCGAGCGCAGCCGCTTGGCGACGCCGCGCAGCAGCTTGTCGCCGACCGCGTGTCCCAGCGTGTCGTTGACCGCCTTGAAATTGTCCAGCCCCAGCATCAGCAGCGCGACCTTGTCGGAGCTGCGCCGCATATGCAGCAGCATCTCGTCCACCTGCTGGCGCAGCAGGTTGCGGTTCGGCAAGCCGGTCAGCCCGTCATGCTGGGCCATGAAGGCGAGCCGCGCCTCGGCGCGCTTGCGCTCGGTGATGTCCATCAGCGCCAGCAGCACCGCGGGCCGATCGGCATAGGTCAATTCGCGGGAATAGATCGCAAGGTCGATCAGCGCGCCGTTGGCCTTGACGTGCTTCCAGGTGCGTGCGGCCTGCTCCTCGCTGGAGCGATCGGTGGTCCAGGGCGGCTCGCTGTCGAAAGCTTGCAACGAGCGGATCTTCAGCTTCTCGAATTCGGCACGGCTATAGCCGTAATGGGAAATCGCGGCATCGTTGACGCCGAGGATGCGCTCGTCGTCGAGCGCACAGACGATCATCGGGACGGGATTGCCGTCGAACAGCAGGCGGAACGAGGCCTCGCGCTGCTTCAACTCGGTGATGTCGACGCGCAGGCCGACCACGCCGCCGTCGTCGGTCAGCCGCTCGTCGATCAGGATGACGCGGCCGTCCGCGAGCATCTGCTCGTGGCGCGCGCCGGGCTGATAGAGCTTTTGCAGCCGCTCGGCGATCCACTCGTCCTCGTGGCCGGCCGCCTCGGGATAGTCGCCACGCGCGACGCCGATGCGCAGCGTGTCCTCGAGGCGCGCGCCTTCCTCGAACAGATCGGCGGTCTTGCTGTAGATCTCGGCGTATTTCCTGTTCCAGAGCACGTAACGGCCTTCGGCATCGAGAAACACGATGCCTTGCGGCAGGAGGTCGATGGCCTGGCGCAGGCGCTCATGGGATTTGCGGGCCTCGGCAATCGCGGCTTCCGCCTCGGCGCGGCGGCGCAG
The DNA here is from genome assembly GCF_040547805.1 of Bradyrhizobium sp. LA6.1. Classification (NCBI taxonomy): domain Bacteria; kingdom Pseudomonadati; phylum Pseudomonadota; class Alphaproteobacteria; order Hyphomicrobiales; family Nitrobacteraceae; genus Bradyrhizobium; species Bradyrhizobium sp. LA6.1. Next base: position 28,728 of record NZ_JBEPQK010000023.1, read on the forward strand.
GAGTTCGTCGCGTTCGGAAACGGGTCGAGGCGCGCGCGCGAAGCGCGGCTTGCGCGGCTGTCGGCGAGCCCGGGCGAGCACGCCTCCCTTTCGCTTTGCTGTTTTTCGAGACCCCAAACTCAACTCTATGCGTCCCAGTCGCGCCCAGTGGCCGCAAGTTTTGGGGCAAGTGTCTGAAAAAAAAGTAATCTTGGGTGGCTTGTCGATCGATCGCACAGTCTGGTGGCCTCAGGAAAGCAGCCGTTATTGCCGCTTTGCGCGGCGCGACAGCGCCGCCGGGCGCGCCAAGCCCATCACATCGTCGTCATCGGAGAACGCGATGGCGCAAAATTGCGCGCTGCCTTGAATCATTTCCGAGATCGCGCGCGAATGCATACAGAGGGCTGGGAGCACGCCTCCCACGCACGAATTTTGGTCAATGCACGAGAGGGTTATCGCGTCGTTAAAAATCGGCCGACCGCGCGTAGGGAACTGCGACTTTCGGACAATATTTCAGCCGAAGGACTGTTTCTTAACCCTGACGCCGCGTTGCGTTATAAGGATGACAGCATGAGTCCCCGCCGCCTCGCTCCTCTCCTGCTTGTCATGACGTTCCTGACCGCCGGCGCCGCGCTGGCCCAGGACAAGGGCAGCGTTAACCCAAAACCGCTACCGCCGCTCGCCAACCCAAACGATCCCAGCATCGGCGCCAAGGAGTTGTTCGCGCGAAAGCTGCTGCCGTCGAAGGGAACGGCGCATGTCATCGGCTCCTACACCAAGGGCTGTATCGGCGGCGCCATGCAGATGCCGCTCAACGGCGACAATTGGCAGGTGATGCGGCTGTCGCGTAACCGCAATTACGGTCATCCCGACATGATCGCGCTGATCAAGCGGCTCGCGGCCAGGGCGCATAAGGACGCGGGATGGCCGGGCATTCTGGTCGGCGACATCGCCCAGCCGCGTGGCGGGCCGGCACTGTCAGGCCATGCCAGCCATCAAATTGGCCTGGATGCCGACATCTGGCTGACGCCGATGCCGGACCGTCGTTTGTCACGCGAGGAGCGCGAGGACATGTCGGCGGTGATGATGGTGCGCCAGGACCGGCTCGACATCGACCCCAAGGTGTTCACGCCTGCTCATGTGCTGGTGCTGCGCGACGCGGCGCAGGAACCGGCGGTGCAGCGCATCTTCGTCAATCCCGCGATCAAGAAGGCGCTGTGCCGCGAGGCCAAGGGCGACCGCTCCTGGCTGTCGAAAATCCGGCCGTGGTGGGGCCACGACTATCACTTCCACATCCGCATGCGCTGCCCGGCGGGCTCGAGCGAATGCGAAGGCCAGTCGTCGCAATCCGAGGACGAAGGCTGCAAGCCGTCCGACCTCGCCTACTGGTTCAGCGACGCCGTGCTGCATCCGAAGCCTCCGCCGGAGCCGCCGAAGCCAAAGCCGCCGATGACGCTGGCGCAGATGCCGGCGGCCTGCAAGGCGGTGCTGCACGCGGTGGATGCGAAGCAATAGGCGGCTGGCTGGGCAAGCTGCCGCCTCACCCACCGCTGTCGTCCCGGGGCGCGCGAAGCGCGAGCCCGGGATCCATAACCACAGGGAGCGGTGGTTGAGCGAAGCGGTAACTCCGAGTCTTCGTCAAATTCCTCCCTGGGGCTATGGATCCCGGATCTGCGCTCCGCTTCGCTGCGCTTGTCCGGGATGACAGAGTCATGACTGGCTCCCATCCTCTGAAATGCGCTAGGATCGCCTTGCCGCTCTGCCGTAAGCCGAGCGGCCCTGTCGGGACGCGCATCCCGCCTTTCAGCAATGACCGCAAGCCCCGCCTCTTTCGCGTGGCCAACGATGAGATTTGACATGCGCGTCCTCACTTTCCTCGCCGTGCTCTCGCTCAGCGCGACCTCCGCTCTCGCCGCCGAAGAGCCCAGCGGCTGCGACAAGTTCAAATGGCCGATCGAGCGCGAGCGCGCCGCGCTCACCGCGCCGGACCGTGCCAGGCTCGCCACGGGAAGCGAACAGGCGGCGCTGCCGTCGTCGGCCATCACGCTGGGGCTGGTTGCCCCCGCGGACGCGAAGCTGCCGACGCCGCCGGAAAGGGCGCCGAAGGACGGCACCTTCGCGGGCTTCACCAGCATCAAGGCGCCGAAGGCCGGGCTCTACACCGTCAGCCTGTCCAGCGGGGCCTGGGTGGACGTGGTCCAGGACGGGCACTTCCTCAAGCCCGTGGCCTTCAGCGGCGCGACCGATTGCGACGGCATCCGCAAGACCATGAAATACGAGCTGTCGGCGCAGCCTTTCGTGCTCCAGGTCAGCGGCGCCAAGGACAATTCGCTGTCGATCGCGATCCTGCCGGCACAATAAGTCGCTTGGTTGGACAAACGGCCGCCTTTGACCTGAAGGCTTAGCCTGCTATCTTCGCACCTGCGATATCCCCGCCGGCCGTAAGCCGTTGCGGGGACACGTGGAACAGCGCTTCCGCCCGTCGCACGCCAACCCACCCAACGCCAGATTTGCGCGTGCATTCGCGCGCGCGAACTCGCACGGAGCGCACTCCATGATTCGTATTGCCGGACTTTTCACCGCTTTCGTCCTCTTCGCGAGCGCGAGCCTTTCGCCTGCCGCCGCCGAGGACAAGACCATCACCGTATTCGCCGCCGCCTCGATGAAGAACGCGCTCGACGAGATCGACGCCGCCTACACCGCCAAGACCGGCGTCAAGTTCAGCGTCAGCTATGCCGCAAGCTCGGTGCTCGCCAAGCAGATCGAGCAGGGCGCGCCGGCCGACGTGTTCGTCTCCGCCGACACCGACTGGATGGACTACGCCATCTCGAAGAAGACCATCAACGAGCCGACCCGCGTCAATCTGCTCGGCAACAGCATCGTGCTGATCGCGCCGAAGGACTCCAAGATCGACAACGTCACGATCGCGCAAGGCTTTGACCTCGCCAAGCTCGCGGGCGACGGCAAGATCGCGACCGGCGACGTCAAGTCGGTGCCGGTCGGCAAATATGCCAAGGCGGCGCTGGAGAAGCTGGGCGCATGGCAGGCCGCGGAGCCGAAATTCGCGATGGCCGAGAGCGTGCGCGCCGCGCTGACGCTGGTGGCGCGTGGTGAGGCCAATCTCGGCATCGTCTATTCGACCGACGCCAAGGTCGAACCGGGCGTGAAGGTCGTCGGCACCTTCCCGGCGGACTCGCATCCGGCAATCATCTATCCCGTCGCCGCGACCACCACCGCGAAGGCCGAGACCAACGACTATCTCGCCTTCCTACGCTCGACCGCCGCCAAGACCATTCTGGAAAAATACGGCTTCAAGTTCCTGGTTAGCCCGACGACCTGATATCTACGACTTGATGCTCGACATCTCTCCCGCCGAATGGACGGCGATCCTGCTCTCGCTCAGGGTCGCCGTCATCGCCACGCTGGTCGCAACGCCGTTCGGCATTGCGCTGGCATGGCTGCTTGCCCGCCATGATTTCTGGGGCAAATCGGTGCTCGATGCGCTCGTGCATCTGCCGCTGGTGCTGCCGCCTGTCGTTACGGGCTATCTCCTGCTCCTCACCTTTGGTCGCAAGGGACTCGTCGGCGGATTTCTGGCCGACTATCTCGGTATCGTCTTCGCGTTTCGCTGGACCGGGGCGGCGCTCGCCTGCGGCCTGATGTCGTTTCCGCTGCTGGTGCGCCCGATGCGGCTGTCGATCGAGGCGATCGACCGCCGGCTCGAGCAGGCGGCTGAGACGCTGGGAGCGGCGCCCTGGAAAGTGTTCTTCACGGTGACGCTACCCCTGGCGCTGCCCGGCGTGCTCGCCGGCATGGTGCTGGGCTTTGCCAAGGCGATCGGCGAGTTCGGCGCGACCATCACCTTCGTCTCCAACATTCCCGGCGAAACCCAGACGATTTCGTCGGCGATCTACTCGCTGATCCAGACGCCCGATGGCGACGCGGCCGCGGGACGACTCGTGATCATCTCGATCGTGCTCGCGCTCGGCGCGCTGATCGCCGCCGAATGGTTCGCCCGCCGCGCCACACAGCGTTTGCACGGGAACTGACCATGCTGCGCGTCGACATCGAAAAACAACTCGGCGAATTCTCGCTCTCCGCATCCTTCACCGGCGAGGGCCGCGTCATCGGCCTGTTCGGCGCATCGGGCGCCGGCAAGAGCTCGCTGGTCAACATGATCGCAGGCCTGCTGCGGCCCGACCGCGGCACCATCGTGATCGACGGCGAGACCGTCGACGACACCGCGGCAGGCATCCATGTCCCGACCTGGCGCCGCCGCATCGGCTACGTATTCCAGGACGCGCGGCTGTTTCCGCATCTCAACGTCGCACAGAATCTCGACTACGGCCGGCGGATGAACAGCCTCACGCCCGATCCTGCCCAGCACAAGCGCATCATCGAGTTGCTCGACATCGGCACGCTCCTTGATCGCCGTCCAGGAAAGCTCTCCGGCGGCGAACGACAGCGCGTCGCGCTCGGGCGCGCGCTGCTGTCGAGGCCGCGCCTGTTGCTGCTCGACGAACCGCTCGGCGCGCTCGACGAGGGCCGCAAGCTGGAGATCCTGCCCTATCTGGTGCGGCTGCGCGACGAGGCCAATGTCCCCATGGTCTATGTCAGCCACGACGTCGCCGAGCTGCGCCAGCTCGCGACGCAGATCGTGATGCTGAAGCAGGGGCGGGTGACATCGTTCGGCGGGGTGAAGGTGCTGACGTGAGGGGCGCTGACGGCTTGCCGAGACACCTCGCCCCACCATCGCTGTCATGCCCCGCGAAGGCGGGGCATCCAGTACGCCGCGGCTTCTCGGTTCAATCACAATCGTCTCGGATTACTGGATCGCCCGGTCAAGCCGGGCGATGACAGCGAGGTTGTGGCGGCGGCGCGCAAGCAATGGTGAGCGCTAAACCCCCGCCACCGACGTCCACAAATCCGCGAGCTTGCGCTGCAGCGCCTGCCGGCGCGTCAGCGGCGCGGGCGTTTCCTCGTCCTCCGGCAGACGCAGGCCGACGACGTTGACGCGGCCGCCGGAGATGCTGCGCGCAACCAGCACGATCTCGTCCAGCGGCAGCTCGGCGCCCTCCTTCGGCGCGCGGTCGAGATGGACGTCGAAATAGTCGGCGAGGGTCAGCTTGCCGTCATCCTCGCCGACCTTCACGCCGTAGATCTCGGCAAGCTCGGCCAGCGTGTGCTCGCCGGAGACCATGAAGTCGCCGAGCAAATGCGGATCCGGCGCCGAACTCGGCTGCATGTCGACGAAGAAGCGGTCGAGCGACTCGGCCTTTTCCGGCGGGGCCAGCAGATAGATGTAGTCGCCGGGCGCGATCGGATCGGCTTCGGTCGGGGTCAAAATGTTCTCATTGCGGATGACCAGCGTCGGCTTGGACCAGGACGGGATCAGACCGCGGCGGAAATACAGGCTCTTGGGCCGCACCGGATAGCCGACGAGTTGCTGCTCGAGCTGGCCGGGCAGATCCAGCTCGACGCGGCGTGGACCACGCTCGGCGCGCGGCAGCGCCACGTGCAGCTTGCGCGCTGCCGGTGCCAGCGTCCAGCCTTGCAGCAGCAGCGAGATGATGACGACGACGAAGGCGACGTCGAAATAAAGATAGGCCTTCGACAGGCCGACCAGCATCGGGATCGACGCCAGGAAGATCGCGACGGCACCGCGCAGGCCGGTCCAGGCGATGAAGATCTTTTCGCGCCAGTTGAAGCGGAACGGCGCCAGGCACACGAACACCGCGATCGGCCGCGCGACCAGCATCAGGACGAACGCAACCCCGACCGCCGGCAGCACGCTCGTGCCGAGCCGGCTCGGCGAAACCAGCAGGCCCAGCAGCACGAACATCACGATCTGCGCCAGCCAGGTCGCGGCATCCAGGAACGCCACAACCGAATTATGCGCGCGGGTCGGGCGGTTGCCGATGATGATGCCGGCGAGATAGACCGCGAGGAATCCGGAGGCGTGCATGATCTGCGAGCCGCCGAAGATCACGAGCGCCGCGGTCGTGACAAACGGCGCATGCAGGCCCTGCGGCAGCGCAACCCGGTTGAGCGCGACGACGACGAGACGACCCCCGAGGAAGCCGACGACGGCGCCCAGCACCGCCTCCTGGATGAACTCCATCGCCACATGGCCCGCCGAGCTCGATCCCAGCGAGATGTATTCGACCAGCATCAGGGTGAGGAAGATCGCGAAGGGATCGTTGGTGCCGGATTCGGCCTCCAGCGTCGCACCGACGCGCGGGCGCAGGCGCAGGCCCTGGGTGTGCACCAGCAGGAACACCGCAGCCGCGTCGGTCGAGGCCACGACGGCACCGACCAGCAGCGATTCCGTCCAGTTGAGGTCGAGCGCGTATTTGGCGAACGGCGCCGTGATCAGCGCGGTCAGAAGCACTCCGACGGTCGCGAGCACGACGGAGGGCGCGAGCACGGTGCGGATGCTGGCAAAGCGCGTCTTCAGGCCGCCGTCGAACAGGATCAGGGCCAGCGCCACCGAGCCGACCAGATAGGTGGTGCGGACGTCGTCGAACTGAAGCTGCCCGGGGCCGGAATCGCCCGCGAGCATGCCGATGGCAAGGAAGACGAGCAGCAAGGGCGCGCCGAAGCGCAGAGCAAGCAGGCTCGACAGGATACCGGCCATGACGAGGACGGCGCCGAGCAATATGGCGAGGCTGACAGAGTCGAGGGAAGCCATCCACCTTCCGGGTACAAATCGCTGGAATTGCATCCTTATCGTCGGCAGACTCCCACGCCAACCCATTTTCTCCCACTCGCGGCAATCTGCCCGTATTTTGCGGCCTTAACGCGCTTCACTTAGCGGTGTATCGATGGCCCGGCGGCGCCCTTTGTGGAATTCTGCGCCGCCCTCGAATCAAATCCTCCCGCCTGCTTGCCGACGAGACCGATGGACATGGACCTCAAAGACTTCATGGAGTTCGTGCAGACCACCGCGCGCAGCGTCGGGGCGGAAATCTCCTCGCCCTGGTTCTACCTGCAATTCGGCCTGATCCTGGCCGCGGCCGGCATCGCCTATGCCGCGGAAGCCGGGGTCCGCAACCGCATCGACATGACAACGCTGGCGATACACTGGCCGCTGCCGCTCCGGCACTTCGCCCGGGTGATGGTCTCGAGCGCCTCGACGGCGGTGTTCACCCTGATGGTGATCCTCTCCCGCGTGGTGATGTATCACGCGACCTGGCCGAGCCGCAGCTATCTCCTGATGGTCGCCGCCAAGCTGGGACTGGCCTGGCTTGCGATCCGGCTCGTGACCTCGGTGCTGCGCAACGCCTTCATCGTCAAGCTGGTGTCGATCTCGGCGTGGTTCGTCGCGGCGCTGTCCATCATCGGACAGCTCGACACGACGGTCGACCTGCTTGATTCCTTTGCGATCGTGCTCGGCGGCCTGCGGCTGACGCCGCTGCTGGTGATCAAGGCCGGCGCGCTCCTGCTCATCGCGCTCTGGGCCACCAACATCGCCAGCAATTTCGCCGAGAGCCGGATCAACTCGACCACCGATCTGACCCCGTCGGTGCAGGTGCTGCTGGTCAAGATCATCCGGATCGGGCTGCTGGCCATCGCAATCGTCATCGCGCTCGGCGCGGTCGGTATCGATCTCTCGGCGCTCGCGGTGTTCTCCGGCGCGGTCGGCGTCGGCATCGGTATCGGCCTACAGAAGATCGTCGCCAACTTCATCTCGGGCATCATCCTGCTCGCGGACAAGTCGGTGAAGCCGGGCGACCTCGTCACCATCGGCGACAATACCGGGCGCATCAGCGCGATGAAGACGCGCTATATTTCCGTCGCCGCCGGCGATGGCCGCGAATTCCTGGTGCCGAACGAGGACCTGGTGACGCAGAAGGTCGTCAACTGGACCTATACCGACAAGAACACGCTGGTGAAGATCGCCTTCGGCACCAATTACGACGCCGACCCGCGGCTGGTTTGCAAGCTCGCCGCGGAGACCGCGGCCGCCCATCCCCGCGCGCAGAAGGGCAAGCCGCCGAACAGCATCCTGACCGAGTTCGCGGAAGCCGGGATGAAGTTCTCGCTGACCTTCTGGATCGCGGACCCCGACGGCATGGATGGCGTCAAGAGCGACGTGATGCTGGCGCTGTGGGAGGCCTTCAAGCGCGAGGGCATCCGGGTTCCCTATCCCGTCCGCGAGATTCGCGTCCGGGGCGGCGCCCTGCCGGTGGAAACCACCGTAGAAGTCCCGAATTAGGCCCTGTTTCGGGCGCAAGAGCCACGCGTGACTTGCATGAGGGCCCGTGATCATTAGATTATGGCCCTGAAATCAAGCCCTTCCGCCGACATCGAGACCAGCCCCGCATGAGCTACGTCGAAGCCTCCGATACCTCCCTGCGCAAGACCGGACAGATCAAGCTGCACGGGCCGAGCGCCTTTGCCGGCATGCACAAGGCGGGCGCGCTGGTGGCGAAGTGCCTCGACGAACTCACCGATATCGTCGGGCCCGGCGTGCCGACCGAGCGCATCGACCAGTTCGTCCGCGACTTCGCGTTCAGCCACGGCGCCTATCCGGCGACGCTGATGTATCGCGGCTACCGCTACTCGACCTGCACCTCGCTCAACCACGTGGTCTGCCACGGCATGCCCGGTGACCGTCCGTTGAAGGAAGGCGACATCGTCAACATCGACGTCACCTTCATCGTCGACGGCTGGTACGGCGATTCCAGTCGGATGTATGCGGTCGGCCCGATCGCCCGCAAGGCCGAGCGGCTGATCGAGGTGACCTATGAGGCGATGATGCGCGGCATCGCCGCCGTAAAACCCGGCGCCACCACCGGCGACATCGGCCACGCCATCCAGAGCTTCGTCGAGCCACAGGGCATGAGCGTGGTGCGCGATTTCTGCGGCCATGGCCTGGGGCGCATGTTCCACGACGAGCCGAACATCATCCATATCGGCCGGCCCGGGGAAGGCGTTCAGCTCAAGCCCGGCATGTTCTTCACCATCGAGCCGATGATCAATCTCGGCAAGCCGCACGTGAAGATTCTCTCCGACGGCTGGACCGCGGTGACCCGCGACCGCTCGCTGTCGGCGCAGTTCGAGCACTCCGTCGGGGTGACCGCGACGGGCGTCGAGATCTTCACGCTGTCGAAGCGGCACGGCGAGAAGCAGATCGGGTGATGGCCCGGCAGGACCGCGATGCGATCCTGCCATCCTGTTCGCCGACGACGATCCGTCGTCAGAGGCGGGCCTCTTAGAGCACGTAGCCACCATCGATGGTGAGGCTGGCGCCGGTCATATAGCCGGATTCCGGGCCCGCCAAGTATGACACGAGCGCGGCGATCTCGCCGGGCTCACCGACGCGCTTCAACGGAACGATCTCTTTCAGCCGCGACACCATCGTGGCCGTCATGTCGGTCTCGGTCGGGCCCGGCTGGACGTTGTTGACCGTGATCCGGCGAGGCGCCAGGTCGAGCGCAACGCCGCGAACCAAGGAGGCAACGGCGGCCTTGGTCATGGCATAGACGCTGCCTCCCGGCGTCCCTGTCCGGATCGCCGTGTTGCTCCCGATCGTGATGATGCGGCCGCCGTCGCGCATCTGCCCGGCTGTTGCCTGGATTGCCAGAAAAACGCCGCGGATGTTCACATCGAGAATGAGGTCGAGGTCTTCGAGGCTGAACTGCTCGACGGGACCGAGGCGGAGAATACCCGCGTTGACGACGACGGCATCGAGCACCCCAAGCCGGTCCACGGTCTCGGCGACGGCCGCGCGGATCGCCGCGGGATCGGCGCTATCGGCCTTGATCGCGACGGCCTTGCGGCCATCGTTTTCGATCGCGGCCACGATTTCGGCGGCGCTGTCCGGGCGCGACACGTAGGTCAGCGCGATATCGAACCCGTCCTGTGCGAGACGGACCGCGATCGCGGCGCCAATGCCGCGCGCTCCACCAAACACCAATGCGACTTTGCTGCTCATTTGCTCTCTCCTTATTTTGAACGATCGCTCCAGATTTGACCAAAAAAATTACACGAGGGCGCGCAGGGCGATGGCGCCGAGCGCCCGTAATTGGCGCGGCCGGGCGCCACCGCGCGCGGCGATGCGAATACCGGCAACATTCGCCAGCAGAAATTCGGCTGCGTCGTCGGCGTCGAGATCCCGCGCCACGTCGCCGTCGGCCTGCGCTTCGCGCAAGCGTTTCGAAACGGCGCCCTGGAGCGCGCGGCCTGACGCCGCATGGATGCTGGTGAGGTCATCCCGCGAGCGGCCGAATTCGCTGATCGAGCCGATGCCCAGGCAAGCCTCGTTCGCGTCGCGAACGACGCGGTCGATCATCGCCCTGAGGCCGTCAATGGCGCGCGGCGAGCCCCGCAGCGCCGCAAGATGGGCTTCGACCTCGCTGGCCGCGTAGCGGCGCACCGCTGCGCAATAGAGTTGCCATTTGTCGCCAAACGTATCGTAGATGCTCTGGCGGCCGATCCCCATGGCGTCGACAAGCATCGGCGTCGAGGTTCCCTCGAAGCCGTGCTCGCGAAACGCACCGATCGCGGCATCGAGCGCCTCGTCCTGATCGAATTCCTTGGTCCTTGCCATGACACCACAATAGTTATTCTGGAACGAATAGTCAATTATAAAATGCGGCGGCATTGCCCGCGGCACGGCGAGAAGCAGAGCGGGTGATGCCTGGCTCGGCGGCCTAGTGGCGACGCCGGAATGACGACGGCGGCCGCTTGTAGGTCGCGACAAATGCATCGTTGAATCTGCGAACGCTGCCGAAACCGGCGGCGAAGGCGATCTCCGCCAATGTCATGCAGGTCTGGTCGATCAGACGCTTGGCTTCCTGCACACGGCGGGTCGCGGCGATCTCGCTCGGGCTCGCACCGGCGTGGCGCATGAACAGGCGGAGCAGATGGCGCGGCCCGACGCCCAGGGCTTCCGCAAGGTCCATCATCGACGCGCGATCCAGGAATCCGTCATTGATCAGGCGCATCCCGCGCGCGACGGTGGTGGCCGTTCCCATCCAGGCCGGCGATCCCGGCGCAGTCTCGGGCCGGCAGCGCAGGCACGGGCGAAAGCCGGCGCGCTCGGCGGCAGCGGCGGTCGCATAAAAGGTGACGTTCTCGGAGCGAGCGGGGCGAACCGGACAGACCGGCCGGCAATAGATGCGCGTCGAGCGAACGCCGGAGAAAAACAGCCCGTCGAACGCGCGTGCCCGCGCCAGCCGCGCCCGATCGCAGATATCCCAGTCGAGATGCGGCGGCAGCGTCTGCCGATGTGCCGAGCCTGTTGCCATGGCGGAAGAATAGTTTCATCGCAGCCCGCCGAGTAGCTGCAATCGGACTCGATCGGGCGATGAGGTCCGAATCCAGCCAGCCTGCGCCACCACGCCGGATCATGGTCCCGGTCCATCCCGGAGCAGATTCGCAATGCACACGCAGGCGCAACAAACGACGTCAGGACAAACCACCCTCACATTCGAGATCGGGCTCCTGCTCCTCCTCTCACTGATCTGGGGCAGCTCGTTCACGCTGATCAAGGTCGCAATCCCGACAATCCCGCCATTCACGATGGTGGCCGCGCGCGTGACGATCGCGGCCATTCTCCTGATCGCGATCGCGCGCGCTCAGGGGCACGCTCTTCCCGGTCGAGGACCGATCTGGGGGGCGTTCTTCGTGCAGGGGCTGCTGCAAAGCGCGCTGCCGTTTACCCTGATCAGCTGGGGCGAGATGCATATCGCAAGCGGTCTCGCCGGCGTGCTCAATGCGACCCCGCCGATGTTCGTGCTCGCGATCGCGATGATGACCGGACGAGGGCGGCGGGCGATCAGCAGCTGGAAGATCATCGGCGTCGCGCTCGGTCTTGCGGGCGTCGCGGTGACGATCGGCATCGATGCGCTGTCCGCCTTGGGCACGACGGCCCCGCTGGCGCAGGCCGCCGTGCTCGGCGCAAGCCTCTGCTACGCGCTCGCACCGATATGGGGGCAGCGGTTCTCCGGCTTTCCCGCCACCGTCACGGCGGCCGGCGCCATGAGCTGTGCCGCGATCCTCATGGTCCCTGCCGCACTCGTCCTCGAGCGACCCTGGACGCTGGCACCGACTTCGCACGCGGTCGCGGCCGTCGTCAGCCTCGCGGTGATCTGCACGGCGCTCGCGATGGTGATCTATTTCCGCCTGATCCGCACGCTCGGCCCACTCGGCACGACCAGCGGCAGCTATCTGCGCGCCGGCTTCGCGGTGGCGCTCGGCACGGCATGGCTTGGCGAACGCTTCACCTGGTCGGCCCTTGCAGGCATGACGCTCATTCTCGCCGGGGTCATCGCCATCACGATGCCCCTGCCGGCGCGGCAGCGTGGTCTCGAACAGTGAGAGCGTCAGCGGGGCGGTCTCTTGGACCGCCCCCGAACCGCCGTTACCGATCAGGCGTGATTGACCTCGACGACCTCGCACAGGATCGTCTCGGCCTTCGACAGCGCCGCAAGGCTCTGGACGTACGGCGCAAATCGCGGATCCCGGCGAAAATTCTCGATGTCCCCCGCGCTTGCCCATTGCGAGTAGTTGATCGCGCGCCGGCCCTCCTTGCTGGCGTGGACGCTGGACGAGATGAACCCGGGCTGCTTGCTGAAGAAGGTCTCGGTGCCCTCCTTCAGCAACTGAACCAGCTTTTGCTGGTTGTCCGGCTCGACCGTGAAGACGTTGACGAGGGTCGTGACGTCGCTACCGGTGCGAATGGTCGCTTCCATTTTCGAACTCCTGGTCTGGCTGTGGGACGGCGCCGATTGCGCGGCGAGCAAGACGCCGGCTCCGAGGCCGGTGGTAACGAAGGCACGACGCGACGGCTCAGGTCTGGTCCGGGACATTGATATTCTCCTGTTGCGGAAGATCGGCTGGCCACTCGACCGGCCAACAGCGCTGAGACGAACGAGGCAGGAGAACGAAGACAGCTGGTGTGAATTTTTTTCCGGCGGCTCAGTCGCCCCGACCGTAGACGGTGCCGGGAATCCGGGCCGGCAACATCCTGACCGGCTCCCGGCGTTGCCGATGCGCGCGAACTCTGCTACCCGGAGCGCGCCGAAAAAGGCATGGCCGGATTGGTAAGCTCGGCCTGTTCCTGACTTGCCAGGAATTCTGCCACCGTCTCCACGGTAGGACCCACGGCCGGGCAGAGTGACGCGATCGTCACGCTGCTCGGCGGGTCATGTCGTCGTGTCAACTCGGCCGCCGCTCAGTGTGGAATCTCGTTCCGTCCGTTCCTTCACCTGAACGGAGAGCACCTATGCGACTGCAACATCTCAACCTCGTGACCTCGGACGTCACCGCGCTTGCCGCCTTCTTCGAGCGCTTCTTCGGCTTTGCACCCTATGCCTCGCGCGGCGAGGCCCTCGTCGTCCTGCGCAACAAGGAGGATTTCATCCTGACCGTGATGCGCGGCAAGACAGGCGAGCCGGCCGACTATCCCGCCAATTTCCATATCGGCTTCTATTACGACGAGGCCGCCGAGGTGGAAGCCAAGCACGCCGAGTTGTCGGCCGCGAGCCTGAACCCGAGCAGGATCGCCTTCATGGACCGTGGCGGCGGCGACCGCGTCCCGCACTTCTATGTCACCGCGCCGGGCAATGTCCTGGTCGAGGTCTGCACCCCGCCGGGAGGGTTTTCGCCGTAGGCAGACGACGAGGGCCCCGACGGTCGCGCCAATGAGCGAGCCGCCGGGGCCGGACACTTCCCGGTTGCAAAACGCGCGCCGTACGGCATGGTTAGGCCTGATGCCCGCCAAGACCGACCACGACAAGGCCAAGCCCGAGGACGCGCCGCACTATCACGGCCATCGCGAGCGGCTGCGCGAGCGCTTCTACAGCGCGGGCGCGGATGCGCTCAGCGACTACGAGCTGTTGGAGATGGCGCTGTTTCCGGCGCTGCCGCGGCGCGACACCAAGCCGCTGGCGAAAACGCTGATCAAGATTTTCGGCTCGTTCGCCGAAGTCGTCCACGCGCCAGCGGCGCGGCTGCGCGAGGTCGACGGCATCGGCGAAGCCGCGATCCACCAGCTCAAGCTGATTGCGGCGGCAACGCACCGCGTCGCCAAGGGCGAGGTCAACAGCCGCAACGCGCTGTCGTCCTGGAACGAGGTGATCGATTATTGCCGCTCCAGCATGGCCTTTGCCGACAAGGAGCAATTCCGCCTGCTCTTCCTCGACAAGCGCAACCAGCTGATCGCCGACGAGGTGCAGCAAACCGGCACCGTCGACCACACCCCGGTCTATCCGCGCGAGGTGATCAAGCGCGCGCTGGAGCTGTCGGCGACCGCGCTGATCCTGGTGCACAACCACCCCTCAGGCGATCCCTCGCCCTCGCAGGCCGACATCCAGATGACCAAGGCCATCATCGACATCGCAAAACCGCTCGGTATCGCCGTGCACGACCACATCATCGTCGGCAAACAAGGTCACGCCAGTCTGAAGGGACTGAACCTGATCTAAACGACGTCGCCTCTTGGGGGCTAAAGCGGACCTTACTGCGAACCTCGCAAAACGACGCGATTGCCCCAGAGCAGTCATCAATCCCGCTGGCAACTCGAGGTTGTCCAGAGAGCACGGCGTGGATCCGTTGGATCAGCATTGTTGTCCCATGCGTGACTCGTAAGCGACAGCGGTCGGGATAATGGATTGCTGCCGCGATCGCCACAGATGCGGCGTCTTCGCACAACAATTCTGGTGCTCGTTGCCTTTCGCGATCGCGTGTGATCGGGCGCAACAAAATGGAACTGCGCAAGCCTTTGCGATTACTTGCCGGTCAGGCGCCGCGTCGGCACCCTCTGCGAGCACGGGTGCTTTCCGTTGTTCTGCCTTGCGTGATTATCATCGGCGCACCGCAAGCGGCCCGCGCTCAATGTACAACTGATCCTGTCAACGGCGGCATCCTTCAGAACGGCGGAACCTGCGTAGCCAATAATCCGGTGAGCACCGGTTTCAACATCGCGGTCAGCGCGTTGAACGGCGCAAACGTGACGACCAATGGCACGGTGACGGCCAATGGTGGTGGAACAGGAATCCAGGCCACCACCAACGCCACGGTCACCGCAAACGCAAATGTAACCGCCGCCAGCACTGGCCTGATTGCGAACACCGGCGGCACGATCATCATTAATGCGATCACCCTGGCGAATTCTGGCGGCGGCGGCGCGGCCATGATCGCCACCACCGGCACGATCATCGCGAATAGCACGACCGTGAATTGGAACGGCGGCGCCGCGGTCGGGGTGGGCGGGGTAGTGCAGGCCACGGCGGGAGGTCTGATTCAATTCACACCTGGCTCGTCGATCAATCTCAGCGGTGGCTTCGGCAAGTTGATGACCGCCGACGGTGCGACAAGCCAAATCATCGCCAATGGTCTTTCCGTGAACATGGGTGCTTCGGGCGGCATGACCGCGGCTACGGCGCAGAACGGGGGGAGTATCCAGCTTGCGAGCGGCAGCAGCATCACGTTCGCCGGAGGCGGCGGGAATACCGGCTTATCGGCAACAGGGACCAACAGTTCGATCACGGCGACCGATCTGAGCTTGTCGGTAGGTAATGGCGGTGGTGATGTCGGTGTGAACGCCGCGTCCGGGGGCCAGGTGACGTTGACGCGCGGCTCCGTTACCGTTCCGGGCATTGGCGGCGGGGAGATAGGACTTCGGGCGACGGGGGCGAACAGCCTGGTTACCGCAAACGATGTGGTCGTCAGCGTGACGGGAGGCGGTGGAAACGCTGGAGTGAATGCGACGACTGGCGGCACCGTTACGACGAGTGGTGGCTCGGTGTCCGTCGTCAACGGCGCGGGCGGGCTGCTGCAGAACGGCGGCAACGCAACCATGACCGGAACCGACGCGACCGCGTCAGGAAATGGCGGCTTCGGCTTTCTGTTCAACGGTAGCGGAAACACGTTGCAGTACAGCAACGCCACCATCGTGGCCAGCGCCGCCTCCTTCTCGGTGCAGGGCGCCGCGGCCAACATCAGTCTTAGTAATGCCGTCGCAGTAACAAATAACAACACCCTGCTCGAAACGGTGTCTGGAGCCAGCACGACGTTCAACGCACAGGCATCGACCTTGCGAGGGGTGATCACGACGGCGGCCGGCGGCATCAGCACAGTCACCCTTGCGCAGAATACCGTCTGGACGATGACGGGCAATTCGAACGCAACCAACCTGACCAACAACGGCAGTGAGATCATCTTCACCCCGCCGACCGCGGACCCCACACAACTGTCGAGCTACAAGACGCTGATTGCGAATAACTATGGGGGCGCAGGCGGCTCGATCACGCTCAATACTTTTCTCGGCAACGACACTTCGCCATCCGACAGGTTGGTCATTAACGGCGGCGCAGCGACGGGCTCGACAGCGCTCAGAGTATTGAACACGACCGGTCCCGGCGATCAGACCGTTGCGAACGGCATCCTTTTGGTGCAGACCGTCAACAACGCCACCACGGCGCCCGGCGCTTTCTCGCTCGCCGGCGAGGTGCGCGGCGGCGCTTATGATTACTTCCTGTTTCGCGGCGGCATTAACGGCAATGCGCCCCAGGATTGGTTCCTGCGCTCGACTTTCGATTCGGGGCCGACACCCCCGGACCCGCCGATTGTCCCGCCGCCGATCCTGCCGCCCGATCCGCCTCCGGACGGGCTGCCGCCCGGCTCCTACCCAATCATCGGGCCTGGACTTGCAACCTACGGATCCGTTCAACCTATGGCCCGGCAAATCGGCCTCGCCACGCTTGGTACGCTCAACCAGCGAGTCGGCGACACAATGACATTGTTGAATGCGGGTACCGACCCTGATGGCTGGGGCCGGTCAGACTGGGCGCGCGTTTTCGGTCAGCAGATCAACGGCCACTACCAGGCCTTCGCCGACCCGCGCACCGATGGCTGGCTGGCGGGCTTCCAAGGCGGAATCGATCTCTGGCGCGGCAGCACCATCCCCGGTCACCGCGACTCTGCTGGACTTTACTTCGCCTATACCCAGGCGCGGGCCGACGTGACCGGGCTGGTCACAAACCCGGCGGCCACTGGCTACATGCTTACCCACACCGGGACCAACGACATCCAAGCTTACTCGGCCGGCGGCTACTGGACACACTACGGTCCGACCGGCTGGTACCTCGACGCGATCCTGCAGGGGACGCTCTATCGCGGCAACGCGACGACGCAATTCACGCAATTGCCGCTCACGGGCGCCGGCTTCGTTGCTTCGCTGGAGACGGGCTATCCAATCCCGATGCCGCTTGGCCCAGGCTTCGTGCTCGAGCCGCAGGCCCAGATCATCTGGCAACGGGTCTCGTTCGACGAAGCCAATGACGGTCTGGGCCCGGTCGGGCTGGGCACGACGTCGGGTCCGATCGGACGGCTCGGCCTGCGCGGGCAGTGGAATACCACGAGCAGCAACGGGATGCTCTGGCAGCCTTATGCAGGCGTCAATTACTGGCGCAGCTGGGGCGCGGGAGCGGACACCACTTTTGGCATCGATCAAGTGCTGCTGCTGCAGAAGATGCAGACGGTCGAAACTTTCGTCGGCTTCACCGGCAAGTTCGACAAGAGCTACAGCGTCTATGCTCAATTCGGTTATCAATTCGACGTCGGCAGCACGGTCAACGCGGGCTCGCAAGGCGCCAAAGGCACCGCGGGCATACGCTACAGCTGGTGAATAGGGTTCCATCAAGCTGCTTGCGATCTCTACGCGCAGCGAGGCCCGCATTCCGCGGCCTGCCGTATAAACTATGTGCATGTCCGGATGCGGCCCTGTTTGAGACATGCCGACCGACCTTGAGAATGTCCGCGAACCGAGGAAGACCGGAAGTGGCCAGCGCACAAGGCAGGCCGCTTCCATGCGGCCGTCTTCGCTTGGTCACGAATGACCCGGAATGGCAGCCTACAACGCGCCGATCGCCTCGGCTAAAGCATGATCCGGAAAAGTGCGCAGCGGTTTTCCCTCGCGACAAACGCGGAGCGCGTTTGCGCGGAGATCATGCTCAAACAACAACCTAAAGCGCGATGACGATTCATCCCAATCTCATCGCGCTTTAGGCAAGATGACTGGCCAGCCGGAAGGTCTCTCAGCGAGCTCGGCAGGGCGGGCCGATGATCACTTCCTTACGGCAGCGACCCTCTAAGGTCCGCGACACCAAAATCTACCGTGGCTCCGCCACCGTTCTCAGAAGTCGTCTGGGTGCGGGCCTCGCTGTGCGCTGACACAGCGATGATCCGGTCGCCTTTCTTCTCCGCCAGTCCGACATTTCGAGCGAGGATCGCGCCAAGCAAAAGCATCGTGACCATCAGCCCGCTCACGGACGCTGTCAGATAAACATTGGACCAATTGCGCATCACTACACCACCCATGCGCATCGCCCCGGCCCGATGCAACATGCGTCGTTGAGTCGTTAGGCGATTTGGTGGCGCGGCAGTGGCGTTCTGGAGTTCACCTCACTTGTTACGCGGTGGCGGCCACTCGTTGCAGGTTCGTGGCGAGCGGATTGCTTTAAGCAGCCTTTCCTGTGGACCGCCGCACTTCCATCACAGGAGGCAGCATGGACTCAGGCATACTCCGAAATTGCGCGGCTTGCTCTCCCGGCCGCGCGGATCTGGCCTGGAGCCCCGGCTGGTACGGTCGGGGCTCTCTTTGGAGCGGCTCTCTGAGACCGTTCAGCTTGGCCTCGGACGGCGGTCTTCGTGCTGCCAGTCGCCTAAGCCACTAACCCGATCACTAGCTCCGTCAGAACTGCTGACGTTGCTATCCGCTTCCGGGATTTCAGCGCTGTTCGTCTGGATCAGACATAGCTGTTTCTGCATCTCGACGAGGCGCGCGCGGCCATATTGCCACCGGATAAAGCCGCAGCCGCGCCGTGCTAATTGTTGCGCGCAGCTCAAATGACGACAATTCCGGGCTGCATCGTGCGCGTCGGACTGAAGCATCACTTGCGCTGATCTGTTTACGGCGACTTCCGCTTCTGGCCCGTCTCGGACCTCACGACGCCGAAGCAGAATGTCCGCCACTGAGGTGAGAGCTGAAGTCCGCTGATGGTCCCTGGTGAGTGAAATGGCTTATAAAGGCGCCTCCACGTGTTAACGTGATCATCACGAACGATCACTGCTTACAGTCCCCTGTCTACGTCCCCTGCTACTACCCCACCTAAAAATCTATTGTGTGTTCAACGCATTACTTGAAGCGATAGATTCATCCACAACCACCCCTCGGACGATCCCTCGCCCTCGCAGGCGGACATCCAGATGACGAAAGCCATCATCGACATCGCAAAGCCGCTCGGCATCGCCGTGCACGACCACATCATCGTCGGCAAGAGCAGGCATGCCAGGCTGCGCGGGATGCGGTTGATCTAGAGCCTCAAATCAGATGACAAGGACACAATGAGCGACTGGCTGCACAATCTGCCGGTGCCTGCAATGGCGCTAGTGATCTTTGGATTCACGTACCTGCTCGCCGCGGCCATCTTCGCAGGCATCGCGAGGGCTGCGACGGAGGAGCGCGCGAAGTCGCTGAAGGCGATCTCGCCGGGCATGCTGCCGGTGCTCGGCATCATCTTCGGCCTGTTCGTCGCCTTCATCGCCGCGCAGGTCTGGGGCGACAGCGACCGCGCCAGCGCCGCGGTGAGCCGCGAGGCCAGTGCGCTGCGCAGCGCCGTGCTGCTGGCCGCCGGCCTGCCGGCGGAGCAGGAGACGAAGCTCCGCGGCCTGGTGCGCGACTATGTCGGCCAGGCCGTCGCGGTGGAATGGCCGATGATGGCGCATCAGGAAGTGTCGCTGAAGGTCACGCCGCCGGCCCTTGCCGAAGCCCTGCAGTTCGTCGTCGCGATGACGCCGCAAGGCCCGGGGCAGGCGAATGTGCAGCGCGAGCTCATCGCCGCGCTGGAGCAGGCGCTGGACGCGCGGCGGCAGCGGATCATCGTCAGCCTCGCCGCGGTGAACCCGGTCAAATGGTGGTGCCTGTATCTCCAGGCGGCCTGCGCGCTGCTGGTGATCGGCCTCGTTCATTGCGACAACCGGCTGGGATCGGCGATCGCGATGGGCCTGTTCGCCACCGGCGTCGCCACCTCCGTCCTGCTCATCGCCGCGCACGACCGGCCGTTCGCCGGCCAGATCTCGATCCAACCGGAGCCGCTGCTCCAGATCATGCCGGCAGACCCCGGCAAGAGCTGAGCAGAGCGGCCGCCCGAGAGGGCATCTCACCGGACGAGTTGCCATCCCTTCGGCGTCCAGCGCAGCAGCGTGCCGGACAGCGGCTTCGGGGCGCGCGCCATCATGTTCCTGGCCAGCGTCCGCAGCGCGTCGATCGCGGCACCACTGTCTTCGCTTGCATAGAGCACGAGATCGGCCGACGGCGCCGCGACGATCAGAACACCGCCCTGGGCCTGCGCGAGCGGCGCCCAGCTGTCGACCAGCGCGAGCCGGCTGGTCTGATAGTAGTCCCCCGTCAGCGTGCCGAACTGTCCTGACGGGACCGCTTTTGCGACCGTCGTGAGCGGCTTCACGCTGCTGCGCAGATTGGCGATGGCGATGTCGAAGACCTGGTCCTGCGTCAAGCCGAGCGCGGCACGATCCTTGTCGTTGAACACCTTGACCGCCCGCGGCGAGTCCAGCACCGGGACGATCACCAGCCCCTCTGCCAGGGGCCGCGTCAGCGCCGGGCCGCGCGCGTCAACCTCCCGAAGCGCCTGCCGCATATAGTCGGCCGAGCGCACGACCACGCGAAGGGCTGCTCGGGTCGGCGGATCATTTCGGCTGCTCGCCGTTGCCTTGACGCCGCTGACATAGGCGCCGATCTCCCTGGCGCAGCCGCCGGTATTGGCTTTGCAGAAGGCGTAGATGCGGTCGAGGTTGGTTTGCAGAGGGCCGACCGACAGCGTCAGCGGTCCCTTGATCACGACCGGGGTGTCACGAATCTCGGCGCGGATGCGCTCGGCCACGAAAGCCGTAAACGCGGGTTCGTCGGCTGGAATCTGTTGCGCCCGGGCTGCCCCGGCTCCGACGAGATCGCCGGCCACGATCGCGGCGATCAGCCACCGGCATATGCGAGATCGGATGCTCATGCGAACCACCGGCTCGGGAGAGCGGCTCGCCGGCCGATACTCACCCCTCCGCGTCCAATCTACTGCCGGGCGCCGTCAATCCTGTGGGCGCCGGCGGTTGATCGATCAATAGCAATAGCGTTGGCTGACTCGGACGTAATAGCCGTCGGGACGCTGCACATAACAGCCGCGCTGATAGGCGTAGTAACCGGAGCGGCGGCGCTCGCCCTCGGAGGCGATCGCAGCGCCCGTGCCGGCACCGACGACGGCGCCGATTGCGGCGCCGCGGCCTCCGCCGAGCGCACCACCGAGGATCGCCCCGCCGACACCGCCGATGATCGCACCGCCGATGGCATCCTGGGCTGCAGCCTCATGCGCCGGCATCGCCATCGCGACCGTCAGACATGCCGCGATTCCAAAACTTCCAATGCGAAGACCTCGAAGCATGCTCGCCCTCCCTGTGATGAGCCAGTCATAGCGCCGGAAGTGGATTCGGACCAGACAAATAGCCGGCGGCGCGGCTCACGACGCCTACGCGATGGCGTCGGAGGCACAGCGCGAAGACGGCTCGAACCATGCCGCGAGCGATGCACAGGCCGGCCGATCGGACGTCAGGGATCGATCCAGCGCTGCACGGCCTCGGCGGTGTCGGCCGGCGTGGAGTTGAAGCAGATCGCGGCGTCAGGCGCCAGTTGATGGACGAGGTTGAGCACCTTCTCGAACAGCAGCAGGCGCTCTTTCGGCTCGCGCAGCCCCGCGCCGATCACGATGCAGTCGAAGCGCTCGTCGCGCAGTGCGGCCGTGACGCCGGCTTCGGCGGTCGCGTCGAGATCGATCAGGCAGCTCGTGACCTCGTAGCCGAGATCACGCAGGCGCAGCAATTGCGCTTCGATATGATGGCGCACGAGCTCCGGCGTGAGCTGCGGAAATGCGCTGTAGTCCGCACTGCCGGGTTCGATGCCGATCGCGAGGACGCGCTTGGCCATGCAGGGCTCCCTACCGCATCATCTAAAATGCTAACGGACGAACGACCTTGCCGGTTCCCCCACTGGCGGGTCGCGCTGCCGGCGAAGGCGCGGGTCCGGCCCTGCGGCACATTTTCCCGCCCAAGCTGTAAGCCATTTCACATGCGCCGGGCCGGCAACCTGCCACATTTGCCGGAAGATCACGTTGGAGTCACACCCGATCACGGCGCCCTGGTCCATATCTGACTTGCACGAAATTTCGTTAATTCATCAATTTTCGGGAGCGGAAGATGGTCTCATTCGAGAGTTTGAAGAGCGAGTACGAGCGGAATTGGGCCGATCTCGAGATCCGGCCTTCCCGCCTCGGCGACGCGAATGGCGTCGCGCGCAAGGCGATCAACGGCAAGGCGACCTATCAGCAGATCGAGCGGTTGACCGGAGTCCCCTGGTATTTTGCCGCGCTCTGCCACTACCGCGAATCCAACTTCGATTTCGACACCTATCTCGGCAACGGCGAAACGCTTCACCGCGTGACGACCATCGTTCCAAAGGGGCGCGGCCCCTTTACCACGTTCGTGGACGGCGCCGTGGACGCGTTCAGAATCGAGAACTTCATCGGCGCCCACGACTGGGGCATCGCGCGGATGCTGTTCCGGCTCGAGGCGTTCAACGGCTTCGGCTATCACTCGAAGGGCTGCAATTCGCCCTACCTCTATGGCGGTTCGACACTGTACGGCCCGCCCGAGGCGAGGGCCGGCAAATTCGTCCGCGACCACGTGTTCGACTCGAACCACGTCGATTCCCAGCTCGGCACGGCGGTGATCCTGCATGCGATGATGTCGCTCGATTCCTCGATCACCCTCGACGGCAGCCCGCAATTCGCCGGCCGCACCGAGCCCGAGGACGATGCTGCGTCGACAATTGTTCTGATGCAGCAGGCGCTCAACAAGCTCGGCGCCAATCCGCCGCTCGCCGAGGACGGCATCAGCGGACCGAAGACCGGGGCCGCGGTCTCGCAGTTTCAGCAGCAGAACGGCCTGAGGGATACCGGGCTTCTCGACGGGGCCACGGTCGCGGCGCTTACGCGCGCAACGCAGGCGGGAGGCTCCGTGCCGAGTGGCGATATTTCCAAGGTCCTGAAGCGGCTGGAAGACCTCGCACAGTTGCTGCGACCGTCAGCCGGCGGCGTAACACCGGGAACGACGACACCGGGCAACACGCTGCCCGCCACCAACGATCCGATCAGCCTGTTCGAACGGCTCTTCTCCCTCATCAACAGGACGGCACCCGTGCCAGGACCGGTCAGTCCGACCAACCCGGCCCCCGTCGATCAGTTGAAGCAGGTCGTCGACCTGCTCAGCACCTTGCTCAACAAGGACGGCAAGCCCATGCTCGGCCAGGTCAACGGCGCGCTCGGCGAAACCATCGGCAAGCTGCTCGACGGCAAGAAGACGGCACTTGGCATCGGCGGCTCGGTGCTCACTGCGCTGCTCTCTTCGGTGACCGCGAGCCCGAATGCAGGCGGTATTGCCGGACTGCTCGGAACGATCGTATCGGCGGTGCCGGGCCTCGGCCAGTTCGCGATGCCGATCTCGCTGGCGCTCACGGCCTGGGGCGTGCTCGGCAAGTTCGAGAAGTGGGCGCAAGGCACCGCGCCGCCGCCGAAGCCGACGACGTAAAGCCGTTTGCGTCTTCAGCCGTCGGCATCGGCAATAGCTGCCGCACGCCGCTCCATCAACACGCGCTCGCGCGCATTGTTCGCAAGACGCGCTGCGGTCTCGAACGATCGTCGCGCCTCGGCGAAGCGGCCGAGCTTCTCCAGGAGGTCGCCGCGGACAGAATGGAGATGGTGGTAAGCCCCGAGCGCCGGTTCGTCCGCGATCATGTCCACGAGATCGAGACCGGCCTGCGGCCCTTCGGCCATGCCAAGCGCGACCGCCCGGTTGAGCTCGATCACCGGCGAGCGCACCAGCGCCGCAAGCTGGCCGTAGAGCTCCGCGATGCGGCGCCAGTCGGTGGCAACGGCCGTCTCCGCCGTCGCGTGGCACGCGACGATCGTGGCCTGCAGCGTATAGAACCGGCCGGCACCACCGAGCTCGCGCGCGCGATCGAGCGCGCGAAGGCCGCCGCCAATCTGGCGCCGGTCCCACAGCCTGCGGTCCTGGTCCATGAGCAGGATGGGCTCGCCATCGATGCCCGTGCGCGCCTGCTTCCGCGCGGCATTCAGCTCCATCAGTGCCATGAGACCGTGGACCTCGGGCTCGAGAGGCGCGAGCCCGACCAGCACCCGCCCCATGCGCAGAGCCTCGTCGCAGAGCTGCGGCCGCAGCCACTCCTCGCCGCCTGAGGCCGAATAGCCCTCGTTGAATATGAGATAGACGACCTCGAGCACCGAGGCGAGACGCTCCGAAAGCGCCTCGCCGCTCGGGATCTCGTAGCTCAGGCCCGACCGCGACAGCGTGCGCTTGGCGCGGACGATGCGCTGGGCGATGGTTGCCTCCGTGACCAGGAAGGCGCGCGCGATCTCGTCGGTGGTCAGGCCGCAGATCATACGCAATGCCAGCGCCGCGCGCGCCTGCCGCGGCAGCAGCGGGTGACAGGCCGTGAAGATCAGCCGCAACCATTCGTCACCGATATCGTCGTCGAGGGCGGCGTCGAAATCCGGCATCGCGTCCTGCTCCTGCATCAGCTCGTGCGTCAGCAGGTCCTGCTTGCGGGTGAGCATCTTTGCCCGGCGCAGATGATCGAGCCCGCGGCGCTTGGCCGTCGCAACCAGCCAGGCGCCGGGATTGTCCGGCACCCCGCTGTGCGGCCAGGCTTCCAGCGCTGCGACCAGTGCGTCCTGGGTCAATTCCTCCGCCAGCGGCACGTCCCGCAGCATACGCGACAGCGTGGCGATCAGCCGTGGCTGCGCGACGCGCCAGGTTGCGTGAATCGCGGCGCGGATCTCGCGATCGATGTCGGCGGTCGTCATCGCCGCCGACCAGAGCCCTTTCCGTTCCGATGGAATCGGAACGGGGCTCTAGATTCTTGTTTTGACGCGTTTTCTTTGCGCGAACCGGTATCCATTTCGCTCGAAAACGCTCCAGGACGAGCGGTGGTGTCCATCAGGCGTGGGCAGCCACCCTGGACTGCGCGTCGACCTGGCAGGCGATCTCCACGCCCGGCGTGGCGAATGCCCGTAATTCGCAGGTCCCCTCCCAGCCCGGCATGTGATCGAGGTGCAGCTGCATGAATTCCTTCGCCATGGCCACGGCTTCCGCCTTGTCGCGCAGCTCGAAAATGGCATAGCCGCCGATCACTTCCTTGGCCTCGACGAAGGGGCCATCGATGACGCTGAGCTCGCCGTCGACGATTCGCACCCGTGCGCCGGTCGCAAGCGGCATCAGGCCGCCATTGTCGATCATTCGACCGGCCTTGATCTCCCGCTCGGATATGTTCTGCATGGCCTCCATCAGCGCCGGGCTCGGGGCAGCCATCGGCTGGCTGGAGGTGACGATGTACATGAAGCGCATGAAAAACTCCCTTGGCGAGCAGCAGCCGCTCCGGCTGCAAACCGGCTCGCTATGGATGTGACGATTGAGCCTTGGCTAAATCGACATCGACCGGAAGATTTATTGCCGCAGCATGATCAGGGGATCGGCGGTATCGGGGACTCGCCGCCATTGCGCGTTGTCATCGGCCTCGAACTGCCAGGCCTCGCCTGATTTCGACATCAGGACGATCTGGCCGCGCTCGAGCCGCCATTGCGCCGGATTGAACTGAGCAATCGCCGGATCGCATTTCGGCTTGACGAAGACCTGGAAATTGTCCGGCCCGGCTTCGGTGTTGGTCAGCGTCAGCCCGCACACCGGCTGGCCGTTGCCGCGCACCATCGACCAGTCGCCGATCATCTGGTCCATCGACTTGGCCATCGAGCGGGCTGCGGCGAGGTCCTGGAGGATGTAGACGCCCTCGCCCTGCCGCAGGCCTTCGAAGATGCCGGCCTCGACCTCGGTGAAGTCGATCACGGCTTCACCGGTCGCGTCCTGCAAACGAACGATGTCGAGGCCCCTGACGCTCCAGGCGACGATGTCCTTCGTAAAGGGCAGCGTCGTCTTGCAGGCCGGCTCCAGCTCCAGCTTGAACCCCTGCGCCGCGGCATCGCCTTTCATCGTGACGACGCAGGTCTTGCTGCGCTCGGTGGTCGAGAGCTCCCACTGCCCGGGCATCGTCTTCTTCAGGGTCGTCGCATCCTGCGCATGCGCGATGCCGATCGCGGCCACGCAGGCCGCGACGGCGAATGCAACGACCCGAAGACCTCTCATCAGCGCCCCTTGAACGGCGTTTCCGCAACCGGCGTCAACGGCGCCTTGCCGGCGAACCAGGACTTGAGGTTGTCGACCACGAGCTGATCCATCGCGTTGCGCGTCACCACCGACGCGGAGCCGATATGCGGCAGCAGCACGACGTTCTGCATGGTCTTGAGCTCGTCCGGCACGCTCGGCTCGGCCGCGAACACGTCGAGGCCGGCGGCGAGGATGGTGCCTGATTTCAGCGCCTGGACCAGCGCCGCCTCGTCGACGACCGAGCCGCGCGCCACGTTGACCAGCACGCCGCGCGGACCGAGCGCCTTCAGCACCTCGGCATTGATCATCTTGTTGGTCGAGGCGCCGCCGGGCACGATCACCATCAGCGTGTCCACCGCCTTCGCCATCTCGATCAGATCGGGATAGTGCTTGTAGGAGACGTCCTTCGACGGATTGCGGGAGTGGTAGACCACCGGCACCAGCGAGGCATCGAGCCGGCGCGCGATGGCCTGGCCGATCCGGCCCATGCCGACGATGCCGACCTTGCGGTCGCGCAGCGAGCCGACGCTGAGCGGATAGTTCTGCGTCTGCCAGAGGCCGGAGCGGACGTAGCGGTCGGCCTTGATGAACTCACGCACGGTGGAGATCAGAAGGCCCATCGCGACGTCGGCGACCTCCTCGGTCAGCACGTCGGGCGTGTTGGTGACGATGATGTTGTGCTCGGCCGCGTATTTGGCGTCGACGTGGTCGTAGCCGACGCCGAAGCTCGCCACCATCTCGATCTTGGGCAATTGCGACAGCGAGTCCCTGTCAGCACGCACCGTGTGATAGGTCACCGCCACGCCGCGGATCTTTTCGCGGATCGCCGGTGTCAGCCGCTCGAGATCGCCCCGGGTCTCCGCCTTGTGCACGACGAAATGATCGGAAAAACCGTTGTCGAGAATTGGCCGCACCGGCCCATAGATCAGAAGGTCGATCTTTTCGGACGAAATCGAACCGGTAGTCATCAGTTTTCCTTTCCAAGCGCGCTCTCGTGCCAGCGCCGTAAAACGAGGTGGGAAACTAGCGCCAGCACCCCATAGATGACAATCCCGGCCAGCGACAACAGCAGCAGCGCTGCGAACATGCGGGGTATGTTCAATCGATAGCCGGATTCGGCGATCCTGTAGGCGAGCCCGGAGCCGGCGCCGGCCGTTCCGGCCGCAATCTCAGCCACGACCGCGCCGATCAGCGACAGGCCGCCGGCAATGCGCAGGCCCCCGAGGATATAGGGCAGCGCCGCCGGCAGCTTCAGGAAGCGCAGGGTTTGCGGCGGCGAGGCGCCATAGAGCTGGAACAGGCCGGCAAGGTTGCGATCGACCGAATTCAGCCCGAGCGTGGTGTTGGACAGCACCGGGAAAAAGGCAACGATGAAGGCGCAAACGACGACCGCGGTCTGCTGCTCCAGATAGATCAGGAGCAGCGGTGCAATCGCGATGACAGGAGTCACCTGGAGGACGATTGCATAGGGGAATAGCGAATATTCCACCCATTTCGACTGGTTGAACAGCAGCGCCAGCGCGATGCCGCCGATGCTGGCGGCGACAAAACCTTCGAGCGTGGTCAGCAGCGTGGTCGCGAGCGATTGTGACAGCACCGCCCAGTCCTTGATCAACGTCAGGAAGATGACGGAGGGTGCTGGCAGAACGTAAGGCGGGATGTCCTTGATGCGGACGACCAGTTCCCAGGCCGCGAGTCCGGCTGCGAACACGATGACGGGAAGCACGAAGCGCATCGCGCGTTGCGCGCCGGATGGTTTTGCGGTGACGGCAGCTTGCGCGTTCATAGCATCGATTGCCCCGAATAGGACGGCGCCAGCGCGGCCGACACTTTCCGGCAATAATTGGAATAGGCGGCCGAGGTCCGAAACTCCTCACCGCGCGGCTCGACCGTCTCGATGCGGATATCGGCCTGGATGCGGCCGGGCCGCGCGGTCATGACCACGACCCGCTGCGACAGGTAGACGGATTCGAACACCGAATGGGTGACGAAGATGACGGTCTTGCCCAGGGCTCGCCACAGCGCAAGCAGGTCGTTGTTGAGGCGAAAGCGCGTGATCTCGTCGAGCGCGGCGAACGGCTCATCCATCAGGAGGATATCAGGGTCGGTGACGAGCGCACGCGCCAGCGACACCCGCATCTTCATGCCGCCGGAGAGCTCGCGCGGGAAAGCATCGGCGAAATCGGCAAGACCCACGCTGGCCAGCGCCTCATCGGCCCGCGCGCGCGCCTCCGCCTTCGGAACGCCTGCGAGCCTCAAGGGCAGCCGCACATTCTCGCGCACGCTGGTCCAGGGCATCAGCGTCGGCTCCTGGAACACGAAGCCGATGCCATGACCCGGCAGCACATCGCCCTCGTGGCGCGCCACCCGCACGATGCCGGACGATGGCGCGCTGAGCTCTGCGATCAGGCGCAGCGCAGTGGACTTGCCGCAACCGGACGGGCCCAGCAGCGAGATGAACTCGCCCTTGCGAACGGCAAGATCGAGCGGGCCGAGCGCCATGACGCCATTGTCATACGCCTTCGTCACGCCGCGCAGGCTGACGGCGAGAGCCGTCAGGCCGGCCTCGACCCCAGACGAGCTTTTGACGGATGACATGGACCTTGCGCTACGGCTTGCTCGGGCGCAGCTCGACGCCGACACCCTTGTTGACGAAGCGCAGCGTATAGGACTTGCGGAAGTCGAGATCCTCCTTCACGACGCCGGCCTTCACCATCTTGTTGAAGAAGGACGTGTAGCGCTCGTCGCTCATCGCGCCGATGCCGTTCTTCAAGGACTCGCCGGAATCGACGATGCCGTATTCCTTCATCTTGGCGACGGAATAGGCGAGCAGCTCGTCAGTCATCTCCGGGTTGAGCTTCTTGATCATGGCATTGCCCGCGGAATTGTCGCGGTAGATGTAATTGTACCAGCCGACCATGGAGGCATCGACGAAGCGCTGCACCAGGTCCGGCTTCTTCTCGACCATGTCGCGGCGGGTCTCGATCAGGGTCGAATAGGTGTTGAAGCCGTAATCGGCAAGCAGCAGCACATTCGGCTTGAAGCCGGCGGCCTTCTCGACCGCGAAGGGCTCGGAGGTGACGTAGCCCTGCATCGCGCTCTTGGGGTTGGCGATGAAGGGCTGCGGATTGAAATTGTAGGGACGGACGTTCTTCTCGTTGAAGCCGTATTCGGACTTCAGCCACTGGAAGTAGCTGGTCATGCCCTCCTTGGAGACGAACAAGGTCAGCGGCTTGAGATCCTCGATCTTGGCGACCTTGGCGTCCGGCTGCGTCAGCATCACCTGCGGATCCTTCTGGAAGACCGCTGCGATGGTGACGACAGGGACGTTATTCGCCACCGCGTCGAACGACATCAGCGTGTTCGCGGCCATGAAGAAATCGATCTTGCCGGCGATCAGCAGCATCCGGTTGTTCTCGTTCGGACCGCCGGGAACGATGGTGACGTCGAGCCCGTATTTCTTGTAGGTGCCGTCGGCGACCGCCTGGAAGAAACCGCCATGCTCGGCCTCGGCGACCCAGTTGGTGCCGAAGGTGACCTTGTCCAGCGTCTCGGCGCGCGCCGGCGCAAGAGAGACGCAAGCGGCCATCAAGCCCGCCGTTAACGCTCGCCGCAGATGAGAGGGGGTCATGATGGCACTCCGTCGATCGTGGCTGGCCGATGTGAGGGCAACGCGATAGAACCGCATGAAGTTCGGGGACGCGAGCCGGCCAGGCCCGCGTCCCCTGATAACCCCAAAATACGCGACAAATTCGGGCAAAGAAACCACGATGACGCCGTCCCGCGACTGGATCGACATCAACTGGGCCGATGGGAGCCTTGCAGACGTGTCGCGCTGGATCGCGGTGCTGCCGCTGGCGGCGACCGAGCAGCACGGCCCGCATCTGCCGCTCGAGACCGACGTGCTGATCGCGGACGCGTATCTCGCGCGCGTGCGCGAGCTGTTGCCCGCAAATGTTCCGGCGACGTTCCTGCCCGTTGAACCGGTCGGGATTTCCACCGAGCATATCGACTTTCCGGGCACGCAGACGCTGCCGACCGAGGTGGCGCTCAAGCGATGGACCGCAATCGGCGAGGACATCGCGCGGCGCGGCGTGAAGAAGCTCGTCATCATCACCAGCCATGGCGGCAACAGCGCGGCAATGATGCTGGTCGCGCAGGATCTTCGCGCGCATCACAAGCTCTTTGTGGTGACAACGTCGTGGTCGCGGCTGTCGGGCGCGGAGAAACTGTTCCCGGCCGATGAGGTGCGCCACGGCATTCATGGCGGCGCGGTCGAGACCTCGATCATGCTGGCACGCTATCCCGATCAGGTGCGGGTTGATGCGATCGCGGATTTTCCCGCGAGCAGCATCGCCATGGAAAAGCAGTATCGTTGGCTGTCGACGCAGCGGCCCGCGCCGTTCGCCTGGCAGGCGCAGGATCTCCACACGAGCGGCGCGATCGGCAATGCGACGCTGGCCGTCCCCGAGAAGGGCGAGCAGCTCGTCGATCAGGGTGCGCGCGCCTTTTGCGAGCTGCTGGCCGAGGTCGATAACTTCGACGTGAACAGGCTCGCCAAAGGGCCTCTCGGCTAGCTTGCATCCGACTGGAATCATTCAGGAAACAGCCGGGCTACACGCCCGCTTTTGCGGGATTCGAACCGGACGCGACAAGCCTCCGTCCAACTGGGCACGCGGACCACAACGGACCGCCTCAACCCGGATGGAGTTTCACATGTCGATCAAGACCAGGATTGCCGCCGTCGCGCTCGCTGCCCTCGCCGTCACCGGCTGCATCGTGTCCACCACCTCTTCGGCCGAAGCCAAGCAGCCCGGCTGGGTCTGGGGTGTGGGTGCCGGCATCGCCACCGCCGCTGTCGTCGGCTCCGCGATCGCCGCCAGCAACGACCCCTATTACTACGGCTATCACCGCTGCGGCTGGGTCGCCCAGTACAACGCCTTCGGCCAGTACGTCGGCCGCGTTCGTACTTGCTACTGATTTGAGTACCTGAGGCCGATCTCACGTGGATCCTGCGTTCGACACGGGCGCCTCATCCACCCCGTGTCGTGCCCCCGACCCGCCCGGCTGTCCCCCCGGGCGGGTCATTCATTTTGGACCTGAGAATTTGTTGCAGCTCCGTCACACAAGAGTGCGAACCATCCGCTGCGGCAATCCGCGCCAGTTGCTATTGCGAATTAATCGCAATAAGGTTCGCAACAAGCACAGGGGCTTGGGAAGAAATCGCGTCGAATCGGGATCGTCTGGTCCGATCGCGTGAACAACCAAGACTTCGTGACAGGGTCGCCGCGAATCTGCAGGGATATCGCGGCGAATGGGACACATTCGCGTTCGGGGGCGTGCGTTTTGAAGTTGAGAGGTCACCGACACCGGTATTTGCGAACGGCCGCGGCGATTGCCTCGGGCGTGCTGGCTTTTCCCGCCGCCGTACACGCGGCCGATCTGCCGCTGAAGGCGCCGGCGCTGAAAGCGGTCTATGACTGGACCGGCCTCTATATCGGCGCGCATGCCGGCTACAGCCGTGGCTCGTCCAGCTTCGCGCTGAACGACGGCGCCGCGATCAACGGCAACGGCGTCTTCAGCGGCATGATCGGCGGCGTGCAGGCCGGCTACAACTACCGGCTCAACTCCGGCTGGCTCGTCGGCGTCGAAGGCGATTTTTCGTTTCCCAATTACATCACCTCCAACTCGATCGTTTCCTTCCTCGCGACACCTGCCAACACGGTCATCCAGCAGTGGGACTACACCGCCAGCCTGCGCGGCCGCGTCGGCTACACCAGCGGACCGTGGCTCGTCTATGCCACCGGCGGCTTTGCGTGGATGGGCGAGCGCTATTTCGACACCCCGGCCGCAGGCGACGTACCGAAAATCCTGAACACGCGGGCCGGCTGGATCGCGGGCGCAGGCATCGAATACGGCTTCGCGCCGCACTGGAGTGCGCGGCTCGAATATCTCTACAGCCGCTTCGACGGCGCCAACGTCGCCTTCTCCACCGGCGCCCAATACACGTCATCATCGCTCGACTTCCAGTCGGTCAGGGTCGGCCTCAACCGCAAGGTCGATTGGCCGGGCATGCCGAGCTACAACCCGAAGAGCTCCCTGATCGACACTGAATCGGATCGCTGGGAGATTCACGGCCAGAGCACCTATCTGCCGCAAGGCTATCCATCGTTCCCTGCCCTCTACAGCGGAACCAACTCTCTCTCTCCCTCGACGCAGGTCAAGGCGACCTGGAGCAACAGCCTGTTCCTGAACGCGCGGCTGTGGGACGGTGGCGAGGTCTATTACAATCCCGAACTGCTCCAGGGATTTGGATTGAACGACACGGTCGGGGCGGCCGGCTTCCCGAACGGCGAAGCGCAGAAATCGAACTTCCCCTACCCGCACTACAACACCTCGCGCCTGTTCGTGCGCCAGACGCTCGGCTTTGGCGGCGAACAGGAAGAACTCGCGAGCGGCCAATTGCAGCTTGGGCAGAAGGTCGACATTTCCCGGCTCACCGTGCAGGCCGGCAAGTTCGCGGTGATCGACGTGTTCGACGGCAATGCCTTTGCCAAGGACACCCGCAAGGATTTCATGAACTGGTCGCTGTGGGCGCCGGGTGCCTTCGACTACTCCGCCGACAAGGTCGGTCTCACCTATGGCGTCACCGCCGAGCTCAACCAGAAGCAATGGGCGCTGCGCGGCGGCTATTTCCTGATGGTCGCGGAGTCCAATTCGAATCATTTCGACACCAGGGTCGGGGAACGCGGTCAGTACGCGATCGAGCTGGAGACGCGGTTCTCGCTGCTCGGCCAACCTGGCAAGCTCAGGACCATGGGCTGGGTCGACAGCGCCAACATGGGCAGCTTCCGCGAGACGCTGGACAATCCTGCGCTCAATCTCGATATCGCGCAGACCCGCCGCGGCCGCCTCAAGGTCGGCTACGTCGTCAACCTCGAGCAGGCGATCACAGAGGATATCGGGCTGTTCGGCCGCTGGAGCTGGAACGACGGCAAGACCGAAACACTCGCCTTCACCGACATCAACAGCAGCCTGGCCGGCGGACTGTCGATCAAGGGCACGAAATGGGGCCGGCCTGACGACGTCGTCGGCATCGGCGGCGCGGTCAATGCCATCTCGCAGGATTATCGCGACTTCCTGGCCGCCGGCGGCCTCGGTGTTCTCATCGGCGACGGCGCTCTCAACTACCGCAAGGAGCGCATCCTTGAGGCCTACTATGCCTATTCGGTGAACAAGAACGTCACGCTCACCGCGGACTATCAATTGATCACAAACCCGGCCTATAACGCCGACCGCGGGCCGGTCTCGATCTTCTCGGGCCGCCTGCACGCAGAGTTCTAGCCCAAAATTCCAGCCCAAGGGCGGGCCGATGAAGCCGAGAGATATCCGCACGGCCGCGATCGGCCGGGCGCTACTCCCCAATGTCTGGGACGTCGCGGCGCTGATCCTCGTGATCGGCGCCATGGTCCTGATCGTCTATGGCGGCGAGCAGACCACGGTGCCGCTGTCCGAGCTCGAGCGCGCACCGGTCACGCTCGATCCGGCAAACCTTCCGCTTTACGCCTTGCGTACCGTCTTACGGATGCTTCTAGCCATCGTCTGTTCGACGGTCTTCACCTTCATCTACGCGGCGATCGCAGCCAAGAGCCGGCGAGCCGAATTGGTGATGATCCCGCTGCTGGATATTTTGCAATCCGTCCCGATCCTGGGCTTCCTCACCTTCACCGTCGTGTTCTTCATGAATTTGTTTCCGGGGCAGGTGCTCGGCGCCGAGCTCGCCTCGGTGTTCGCGATCTTCACCAGCCAGGCCTGGAACATGACGTTCAGCCTGTACCAGTCGATCCGCAACGTTCCAAAGGATCTGGAAGAGGCCACGCAAAGCTTCCATTTGTCCGGCTGGCAGCGCTTCTGGCGCCTCGACGTCCCCTTCGCGATGCCCGGCCTGATCTGGAACGCGATGATGTCGATGTCGG
Organism: Bradyrhizobium sp. LA6.1; assembly: GCF_040547805.1. Lineage (NCBI taxonomy): Bacteria > Pseudomonadati > Pseudomonadota > Alphaproteobacteria > Hyphomicrobiales > Nitrobacteraceae > Bradyrhizobium > Bradyrhizobium sp. LA6.1. The sequence continues at coordinate 62,990 of NZ_JBEPQK010000023.1, forward strand.
GCGGCTGGTTCTTCGTGGTGGCCTCGGAGGCGATCACGGTCGGCAACACCACGGTGACGCTGCCGGGCATCGGCTCCTATGTCGCGATGGCAATTCAGCAGCAGGATTTGCCGGCGATCCTCTACGCCATGCTGGCGATGCTGCTCGTGATCATCGCCTATGATCAGCTGCTGTTCCGCCCTATCGTCGCCTGGGCCGACAAATTCCGCTTCGAGCAGACCGCCTCAGGCGAGGCGCCGGCCTCCTGGATGCTCGACCTGTTCCGCCGGACTCGGGCGCTGCGTGCGCTGACCCTTCCTTTCGCGGCGCTGAACCGCGCGATCTCGAACTTGCGCATTCCGCTGCCGAAGCTGCCGCCCGCGGCACCAGGTAAAGACCAGACGTCACGCCTCGTCGATACGGTCTGGATCGCATTGATCCTCGGCGGCACGGCCTATGCCGCCTGGCTGACCTATCGCTATCTCTCGGCCAGTCTCGGAATGTCCGACGTTCTTGTCGTCATCAGGGACGGGCTCATCACGTTGTTGCGCGTCGCCATCCTGATCACCCTCGCCACGCTGATCTGGGTGCCGGTTGGCGTGTGGATCGGGCTACGCCCGAAGCTCGCCGAACGAATCCAGCCGCTGGCCCAGTTTCTGGCGGCCTTCCCGGCCAATCTCGCCTTCCCCGTCTTTGTCGTCGCCATTGTCAGCTTCAAGCTCAATCCAGACATCTGGCTGAGCCCGCTGATGATCCTGGGCACGCAGTGGTACATCCTGTTCAACGTGATCGCGGGCGCGAGCGCCTTTCCGACCGATCTGCGCGAAGCCGCCGGCAGCTTCCATCTCCGGGGATGGCGATGGTGGTTCAAGGTGATACTGCCCGGCGTCTTTCCTTATTACATCACCGGCGCGATCACGGCGTCCGGCGGCTCCTGGAATGCGTCGATCGTCGCGGAGGTCGCAAGCTGGGGCGACACGCATCTGAAGGCCACCGGGCTCGGTGCCTATATTGCTTCCGCCACGGAAGCCGGTGACTTCCCGCGCGTCGTGCTCGGAATTGCCACGATGTGCATTCTGGTGACGTTGTTCAATCGTCTGGTCTGGCGGCCGCTCTATGCCTTCGGCGAGCGTCGCCTGCGGCTCGGCTGACGAGGAGACCATCATGCTCGATCAACCCTCTGCGCTCATCGACATCCGCGGTGTCTGCCGATCCTTCCCGAAAGGCAGCGGCGAACAGCTCCTGGTGCTGGATAAGGTCGACCTGACGATTCGCTCGGGCGAGATCGTCGGCCTGCTCGGCCGATCCGGCTCCGGCAAGTCCACCTTGCTGCGGATCATCGCCGGTCTGGTCAGCCCGTCTGCGGGACAGGCGACCTGTCGCGGCGAGATCATCGTCGGGCCGCCGAACGGCGTCGCCATGGTGTTCCAGTCATTCGCGTTGTTTCCCTGGTTGACCGTGCTCCAGAACGTCGAGCTCGGGCTCGAAGCGCTGGGCGTCGATGCCACCGAGCGCCACAAGCGCGCTCTTGCTGCGATCGACCTGATCGGCCTTGACGGGTTTGAGTCCGCCTTCCCGAAGGAACTGTCGGGTGGCATGCGGCAGCGCGTCGGCTTCGCCCGCGCGCTGGTGGTGCATCCGGACCTCCTGCTGATGGACGAGCCGTTCTCGGCACTCGACGTCCTCACGGCCGAGACGCTGCGCACGGACCTGATCGACCTCTGGATCGAGGGCCGGTTGCCGATCAAATCGATCCTGATGGTGACGCACAATATCGAGGAGGCGGTCCTGATGTGCGATCGCATCCTGGTGTTCTCATCCAATCCGGGGCGTGTCGCCGCCGAGATCAAGGTCGACATGCCACATCCGCGCAACCGGCTCGACCCCCATTTCCGGCAGCTCGTCGACAACATCTACGCGCGCATGACCCAGCGCGCCGAACCGAAGGCGCCCCCCGTCGAAGGCATCCTGGGCTCCGGTGTCGGCATGACCCTGCACCACGTGTCGTCCAACGTGCTGTCGGGCCTGATCGAGACGCTGGCGGGGCCGCCCTATCACGGACACGCCGACCTGCCCGTGCTCGCAAGCCAGCTCCAGCTCGAGGCCGACGAGATCCTCCACCTCGGTGAGTCCCTGCAACTGCTGCGCTTCGCCCAGCTGAGCGAAGGTGACCTGATGCTCACCGACACGGGCAAGCGTTTTGCCCATCTCGAAACCGACGCACGCAAGAAGCTGTTCGCCGAACATCTCGTCACTTACGTGCCGGTGATGGGATTGATTCGCCGCGTGCTCGACGAACGTCCCTCCCATACCGCCCCCGCGGCACGGTTCCGCAACGAGCTCGAGGACTACATGTCCGAGGACTATGCGGACGAGACGCTCAGGACCGTCGTGTCCTGGGGACGTTATGGCGAGCTGTTCGCATATGACGAGCAGTCGGAGACGTTCAGCCTCGAAAACCCGGGCGAGAGCGCTTGATCCGCCTGCGGCAATTTGGTCGGGAACCGGACAAATTGTGCATCGAGTTCATATATAAGGGGCTTGGTCCGGCGTTCGCCGGGTCAAGTATCCCTTCTCCTTGCGCACAATGTTGTCCGTCGAAATCATCATCGTCGTCGTCCTGATCGTCATTAACGGCCTGTTGTCCATGTCCGAGCTGGCCGTGGTCTCGTCCCGCCCGGCCCGGCTGTCGCTGCTCGCGGCCAAGGGGGTGCGCGGCGCCGAGCGGGCGCTGACGCTGGCGGCCGACCCCGGAAAGTTCCTCTCGACGGTGCAGATCGGTATCACGCTGGTCGGCGTGCTCTCGGGCGCGTTCTCCGGCGCGACGCTCGGACAGCGGCTGACGCAATGGCTGGTCGAGCTCGGCCTGTCCTCGGGGATTGCCGACATCGTCGGCGTCGGCATCGTGGTCACGCTGATCACCTACGCCACCCTGATCGTCGGCGAGCTGGTGCCGAAGCAGGTGGCGCTGCGCGACCCCGAGAGCATCGCGGTCAAGGTCGCGCCCGCGATGCACGTTCTGGCGCGGATCTCGCTGCCGCTCGTCTTCCTGCTCGATCTCTCCGGCAAGCTGATCCTCACGCTGCTCGGCCGCGGCGGCAAGGCCGAGGAGAAGGTCTCGGAGGACGAGATCCATCATCTCGTCAGCGAAGCCGAGAACGCGGGCGTGCTGGAGTCGGGCGAAAAGGAGATGATCGCGGGCGTCATGCGGCTCGGCGACCGGCCGGTCGGCGCGATCATGACGCCGCGCACGGAGGTCAACGAGATCGATCTGAACGATGCGCCGGAGGCCATTCAAGCGACCATCGCGAAGAGCCCGCATTCGCGCTTTCCTGTCTCGGACGGCGATCGCGACAAGCCGATCGGCGTGCTCCAGGCCAAGGACCTGCTGGTCGCCTACATGAACGAGCGCACGCCGGATCTGCGAGCGCTGGTGCGCGAGGCGCCCGGCATTCCGGCATCAGCCGACGCCCGCGACGTGCTGGCGATCCTGAAAGCCGCTCCGGTTCATGTCGGCCTGGTCTACGACGAATACGGCGCCTTCGAGGGTATCGTGACGACGGCTGACATTCTGGAATCGATCGTCGGCGCCTTCCATTCCGAGGAGGGACCGCCGGAGCCGGCCTATGTCAGGCGCGATGACGGCTCGCTGCTGGTCTCCGGCTGGATGCCGGTCGACGAGTTCGGCGAGTTGCTCGGCGTCGAGCTGCCGCCGCACCGCTACAACACGGTGGCGGGCCTGGTGCTGCAACAGTTCAACGTGCTGCCCAATGTCGGCGATGCCTTCGACTTCGCCGGCTGGCATATCGAGGTGGTCGATCTCGACGGACGCAGGATCGACAAGATTCTGGCGGGCCGGTTGAGTGAGGTCGAGACGGGGTGATTGCGCACCCAACCCTCCACCCGTCGTCCCGGACAAGCGCGCCCTAAGCGCGCGCCGATCCAACGCAGACCGCTCACCCGAACCGCACCCCGATCCGCTTCTCCTTGCGCCAGACGACCGTGCAGGCGAGATGCGTTCCGTCGGCCTGGATCACCAGGGTGAAGCGCTCAGGGATACCGACCGGACTGGTGACATCGAGCGCGGCACCCGTATCGGAGAAATTGCGGACGGTGCAGTCGATCGCGCCGCCGCCGAACTCGATGGTTCCGGCTTTCAGCACGCGATGCCTGGCTTTGTCGCGTCGCTCGTCCATGGGGCCAATTTACACCCCAAGCTGACACAGACGTTAAAACACAACCACAATCCCCGATGAATTTTCACCGCCGTAGGACGCGGCCGTATCATGCGGTGACCCCTACGGCGCCGGCTGGAACGTCTCCGCCCGCGCCATCTGCCAGGCTTCACGGAAGCGCGGATCTTCGGTGCCTTCGAGCAGCTCGCCCGGACGCAGCGACGGATAGAGCTGCGCAAAGGATCGCACCTGGGTGGTCGATGTCCGCTGGCTGAAGTGGATCGGGCGCAGCTGCTGCGGATGTTCGAGACCGGCCGCTGCGATCAGCTCGGTGAGCGAGTGCAGCGTGGCGTGGTGATAATTATGCACGCGGTCGATCTTGAGCGGCACGTAGAGCGCACGCGCACGCGTCGGGTCCTGGGTCGCAACCCCGGTCGGGCAGCGGTCGGTGTGGCAGCTCAGCGACTGGATGCAGCCGAGCGAGAACATGAAGCCGCGCGCCGAATTGCAATAGTCGGCGCCAATCGCCATCGCCCGCGCCATGTCGAAGGCGGTCGCGATCTTGCCGGACGCACCTATCCTGATGCGGTCGCGCGCGTTGATGCCGACCAGCGCGTTGTGGACGAAATTGACGCCCTCGCGCATCGGCATGCCGAGGTGATCCATGAACTCCAGCGGCGCCGCGCCGGTGCCGCCTTCATTGCCGTCAACGACGATGAAATCAGGATAGATGCCGGTCTCCAGCATCGCCTTGCAGATCGCCAGGAATTCCCAGGGATGACCGATGCACAGCTTGAAGCCGGCCGGCTTGCCGCCGGACAAGCGCCGCATCTCGGCGATGAACTGCATCATGCCAACAGGCGTGGAGAAGGCGCGGTGCGAGGCCGGCGAAATGCAGTCCTCGCCCATCGTGACGCCGCGGATTTTTGAGATCTCCTCCGACACCTTCGCAGCCGGCAGCACGCCGCCATGGCCGGGCTTGGCGCCCTGGCTGATCTTGAGCTCGACCATCTTGATCTGGTCCTGGCTCGCGACGCGGGCGAATGCCTCCGGATCGAACGTACCGTCGAGATGACGGCAACCGAAATAGCCGGAGCCGATCTCCCAGATGATGTCGCCGCCCATCTCGCGATGGTAGGGGCTGAAGCCGCCCTCGCCGGTGTCATGCGCGAAGCCGCCCTTCCTGGCGCCGGCATTGAGCGCGCGCACGGCGTTCGGGCTGAGCGCGCCGAAGCTCATCGCGGAGATGTTGAACACCGATGCCGAATATGGCTTTGCGCAATCGGGGCCGCCAATGGTGACGCGAAACTTCTCCTCGGCGTGCGTCTTTGGCGAGACCGAGTGATGCATCCACTCGTAGCCCTCGCGGTAGACGTCCTCCTGGGTGCCGAACGGGCGCTTGTCGAGCTCCATCTTGGCGCGCTGATAGACCAGCGAGCGGGTATCGCGCGAGAACGGCATGCCGTCCTTCTCGCTCTCGAAGAAATACTGCCGCATTTCCGGGCGTATCTCTTCGAGCAGAAAACGGATATGCGCCGAGATCGGATAGTTGCGCAGCACCGCGTGACTCTTCTGCATGAGATCGCGGACGCCGAGCAGCGTGAGAGCGCCGAAGATCGCGATCGGGATCAGCAGGATGTCGAAGATCTTGCCATCGGCGAGGCCGATGCCGATCAGCAGCGCGGTGACGACCGCGCAGATGGTCAGCACGATGAAACGCGGCGAGAACGGCAGCAGCAGGGTTTCCATCAGCCCTTCGGGCGAAGCTTGCGTCTTGTTATCGTTGGCCACGACCACATCCCTCTCGTCAGTCTGACAGGGCATGATACGCCCGCGCCACGTCCATGGTTATGACGCGGCCCCCGCCTTGAGGCTACCGAATCCGGATGCCGCAAATCAATCCATCCCGCGACGGGCTTCGCAGTGCAATAGATTCAAATGAAATGACAAATCAGTGACCATGAGGCTGCGCCTCGTGCGGAATGACGCCGTGCTGCTCGAGGCCGCCTCGCGCCAGCCAGGCATCGGTGCTCGCGACCGCACGCTCGATATGGTCGTCGGTCCGCGAAAAATCGTAGGGCGATCCCACCAGCGGACAGAGCGGCGGCACCACGACATATTCGATGTCGGACGCCACCCCCTCGAGCTCCGCCACCAATTGCCGGGCGATCAGCAGCGTCAGCGCATGCAGGGCATTGGCAACCGCGCCCACCGGCGGATCCTTCACCGCGCAGGCGTGCCCGGTCGGCAGCACGACCAGCCGTTTTGCGCCTTTCCTGATCGCGACCCGGACCGGGGTGTTCGAGGAGATCGCACCGTCGGCGAGGAACCGATTGCGGTAGTAGACCGGCGAGAACGCGCCGGGGATCGCAGTGGACGCCAGGATCGCGTCCACCGTCGCCCCCTCCGACAACACCACGCTCTCTCCGGAGACGAAATCGGTGGTGACGATGTGCACCGGAAGCGCGGCATCCTCAAGGTTGCGATAGGGGATGTGGTCCTCGACCAGCTTGCGGATGCCGTCATGGGGAATCAGGAAATCGCGCCGCCACATGAATCCGGCGAGGCTCTTCCAGGTGACCGGGAAGACATCATGACGCTTCAGGCCGCGCCAGACGGCTTCAAGCCCGAGCACGCCCTTGAGCGAGGGGTCGCCGGCATAATAGGCGCCGTTGATCGCGCCGACGCTGGAGCCGACGACGAGATCGGCGACGACCCCGTGCCGCGCCAGTGAATGCATCATGCCGACCTGGATCGCTCCAAAACTGCCGCCGCCCGCCAGCACGAAGGCAGTCGGTTTCGGCGGACCATGATCGATCACGGACAAGATTTGCGCAGCTCCCCAGATCTCGCATTGCAACATCGCGGCGAGATTTTGGCGCGAGCTTATAACAAGGTGCTCGCGAGACGCGCCAATAACAAAGTCGGGGGAGGATGGTGAGGGACGTGGATGGCTGGCGAGTGTGTGAGAGGCGAAATGGCAGCCCCACACTCAACTGACGTCCCCGCGAACGCGGGGACCCATAACCACAGGGAGAGGTTGTCGCGCGAGCTGATAACCACTAGCCGTCGCCAAACCACGTCCTGTGGTTATGGGTCCCGGGCTCGCGCTTCCGCCTTCGCTCTTCGAGCTACGGCGGACAAGTCGCGCGCCCCGGGACGACACCGATGTTTTGGCTACGGAGCGTCAATCAAAAGCCGAACGGCGCTTACCGCTCGACGAACGCCTTCTCGATCACAAAATGGCCGGGCTTGTTGCCGCTTCCCTCGATGAAATCGCGGCCTTCGAACATCACCTTCAGCTCTTCCAGCATCGCCGGGCTGCCGCACATCATGATGCGATCGGTTTCGATATCGAGCGGCCCCTGTCCGATATCGTTGAAGATCTGCTCGGAGTTGATGAGGTCGGTGATGCGGCCGCGGTTCTTGAACGGCTCGCGGGTCACGGTCGGATAGTAGATCAGCTTGTCCGCCAGCAGCTCCCCGAACAGCTCGTCCTCGCGCAAGGAAGCAACCAGCTTCTCGCCATAGGCAAGCTCGGAGACCTGGCGGCAGCCATGCACCAGCACGATGCTGTCGAACTGGTCGTAGACCTCGGGGTCCTTGATCAGGCTGGCGAAGGGCGCGAGACCGGTGCCGGTCGAGAGCAGCATCAGCCGCTTGCCGGGAATGAGGTTGTCGGTGATCAGCGTGCCGGTCGCCTTGCGGCCGACCAGGATGGTGTCGCCTTCCTTGATCTTCTGCAGGCGCGAGGTCAGCGGACCGTCCTGAACCTTGATCGAGAAGAACTCGAGCTCTTCCTCGTGGTTGGCGCTCGCCATGCTGTAGGCGCGCAGCAGCGGACGGCCGTCGACCTCGAGGCCGATCATGGCGAACTGGCCGTTCTGGAAGCGGAAGCCGGTGTCGCGCGTGGCGCGGAAGCTGAACAGCGTGTCGGTCCAGTGCTGGACGGAAAGAACCTTCTCTCGGTAAAACGCGCTCATGATTTTCGATATTCCGAATAATTGCGGTTTTAGGGCAAAAGCGTTGCCCGGCCCCTGAAAGCGGGGCGGACACCATTGCCATGGCGGAGGATTTCGCGTGTGTGATCTACGCCATTGAGGCCAATAATCAACCTCGTTCCGGATGCAATTGATGCCGCTCAAACCGGCATGTGCGGCGGAAATGGCCCCATCATTAATGAATCTGCTGTCGGGGATGCGCCGCGGGTAATTTCTTTTCCCTTCAGGGCCTGATCGCAGCACTTAATTTCCGTCGCGCTCGCGAGAATTTCATTAAGAATAGCTCTGACTTTCACCCCGGTTTGGCGCCGTTTCCCGCATTTTTGCGGCTTTTGGCGACAGGAACGACTGAACACATGGCAAGCGGCGAGCGGATCTTCGTCCAGGCGATCAGGCGCTATTGCGCGACCCATGGCATCGCGCTCGATGTCCGCGCCGGCGGCTGGCTGCTCGCGATGCGCAGCCGCGCGAAGCGCCACTTCGCGTTCGGCTACGACATCGGCCTCAACAGCGCCATCGCGCACCGCCTCGCCAACGACAAATCGGCCACTGCCGAGGTGCTGGTGCTTGAGGGCGTGCCATGCATTCCCCATCGCCTCTTCCTCAACCCCAAGCTGGGCAAGAACGTTGTTGGCCCCAATTGGCGAGACGCCATGCTCGAGCTGCTTCACGACCATCCGCAAGGCGTGGTGGTGAAGCCGAACGAAGGAACATCGGGGCGCTCGGTGTTCAAGGTGACGACAGAGGCGGAACTCGACCACGCGGCTGCCGAGGTCTTTTCGATGAGCGCCGGACTCGTGATCTCGCCCTATGTCGCGATCGAGCAAGAGGTGCGCGTGATCCTGCTCGATGATGCGCCGCTCGTCGTCTACAGCAAGCAGCGTGGGTCGGATTGGCGACACAATCTCGATGCCGGCGCAAAGCCGGTGCTGCTGGAGGACGACAAGGTTCGTACGGCCTGCGTGAAGCTCGCGACCGATGCCGCGAGCGCCATCGGCATCGCCTTTGCGTCAATTGACGTGATCCGTGTCGATGGCGAGTGGCGGGTGCTGGAAATCAATTCCGGCGTGATGATGGAAGCGCTGGCGAAGCTGCATCCGGAGCTGGTGCAGGCGACGTACGACGCGGCGCTGGATCGGGTGTTTGGGGCATAACGTTGATTGAACGCTCGCGACAAAGTGCGCTGCGTCCCCTCTCCCCTTGTGGGAGAGGGTGGCTCGCCGCGTAGCGGCGAGACGGGTGAGGGGTCTCTCTCCTCAACGTAGATTTAACGTGCGGATAGAGACCCCTCATCCGGCGCTTCGCGCCACCTTCTCCCACAAGGGGAGAAGGAAGTAAGCGCTAATTATTCGCGCTCGCGGAATCGTCCATCGCCTTGAAGGCTTCCTCCAGCTGCAGGGAGATCGGCACGTTCAGGCGTTCGCCGGTGGGCAGCCGCGCGGTGAACCATTTGTTGTAGAGCGGAACGAGATCGCGATTGGAGCCGAGCTTGCGGAAGGTGCGGTCGACCACCGCCGTCAGCTGAGGCTCGCCCTTCCTGAACATGATGCCGTAAGGGTCATAGGACAGGTAATCGCCGGTGACGCGGAACTTGTCCTGCGCCTTGTGGCGCGCGATCAGGCCGGAGAGCAGGATGTCGTCGGTCGCGAACGCATCGGCCTTGCCGTCGACGAGCATCTGGTAGGACTGCTCGTGATCCGGCGAGGTGACGATGTTGAGGCCGAGCGAGGACTTCTTGTCGGCCGCCTGGATCGCCTGCTCGTTGGTGGTGCCCTTCGTCACCACCACGGTCTTGCCCTTCAGATCGGTCAACGACTGGACCTTTGACGCCTTCGGCACCATCAGCTTGGTGCCGGCGACGAACATCAAAGGCGAGAACGCGACGCGCTTGCCCCGCTCGGCATTGGCGGTGGTCGAACCGCATTCCAGGTCGATCTTGTTCTGGAGCACGGCGTCGATGCGGTCGTCCGAGGTGACCTTGACGTAGTCGATCTTCAGATCGGGATCGTCGACCTCGACGCCGATCTCCTCGACGATGGCCTCGCAGAGTTCGAGGCTGTAGCCGATCGGGCGGCCTGACTGGTCGAGGAAGGAGAACGGCGGCGAGCTCTCGCGATAGCCGAGCCGCACGGTGTGCCTGTTCTTGATGGCCGACAGCGTCGGGCTAAGCCCTTCGCTGCCGCCGGTCTGGGCGGAGGCGCCGGTTGCCAGCAGGCACGCCGCCAGCAACAGGCCACCCGATATCGCCGTTGAAAGGCGCATGATGCACTCCCGTCAATGGCCGGCCATCGCGGGCAGTTCGCCCGGAACCATGTCCGGCGTCGTCGCTTCGCCGGGTCCGAGCTCGTGCTCGGGCCCGAGCTCACCTTCCCACTTCGCGACCACGGCGGTCGCGAGCGAATTGCCGATGACATTGGTGGCGCTGCGTCCCATGTCGAGGAACGTGTCAATGCCCATGATCATCAGCAGGCCTGCCTCGGGGATGCCGAACTGCGACAGCGTCGAGGCGATCACCACGAGGGATGCGCGCGGCACGCCGGCAACGCCCTTGGAGGTGATCATCAACGTCGCGAGCATCGCCAGCTGCGTCGCGAGCGACATCTCGATGTGGTAGGTCTGCGCGATGAAGATGCTCGCGAAGGTGCAGTACATCATCGTGCCGTCGAGATTGAAGGAGTAACCGAGCGGCAGCACGAAGCTCGAGATCCGCGACGACGCGCCGAACTTGGTCAGCCCCTCCAGCGTCTTCGGATAGGCCGCTTCCGAGCTCGCGGTGGAGAACGCGATCATCAGGGGTTCGCGGATCAGCTTCAAGAGATGGCTGTAGCGCGGCCCGATCACCATAAAGCCGACAATCATCAGGATGACCCACAGGATCCCAAGCGCGAGATAGAAGCCACCCATGAAGACGATGAGCTTCCACAGCACGCCGAGGCCGTTCTTGGCGACAGTGGCCGTGATGGCGGCCCATACCGCGAGCGGGGCGAACAGCATCACATAGCTCGTCACCTTGAGCATGATGTGAGCGACGTCGTCGATCATTGCCAGGATCGGCTTCGACCGTTCGGGCATCGAGCCCATCGCCACCGAGAAGAACACGGCGAAGATCACGATCTGCAGGATCTCGTTCTGCGCCATGGCGTCGGCGATCGAGGTCGGGATCAGATGGGTCAGGAATTTTTCGATCGAGAAGGCCGAGACCGGCAAGCCGGTCGATTGCCCCGCCTGCGGCAGCGTGCCGGGGAAGTTCGCGCCGGGCTGGAGCAGATTGACCATGACGAGGCCGAGCAGCAGCGACACGAAGGACGCGCTGACGAACCAGCCCATGGTCTTGGCGAAGATGCGCCCGAGCCGCGAGCCGCTGCCCATATGCGCGATGCCACCGACCAGCGTCGCAAACACCAGCGGCGCGATGATCATCTTGATCAGGCGCAGGAACATCATGGCGATCAGGTTGATGGAGGAAGCCCATTCGGCTCTGGTGTCAGGCAGGAAGTTGAAGATCGCCGCCCCCATGACGATGCCCAGCACCATCGCGGCCAGAATGTATTGCGTAAACTTGTTCGACATCGCTTACCCCCACCTACACCGGCGCTTCATGATGTCGCAGATATGACGACGACGCAACACGCTTGGCGTGCTCGCGCGATGGCCTGATGTTCCCGTTGCGAAACGGGTCGGCGCGATCTAGCCTTCATGCAGCGCACAACGAATGCGGCTTGCACGTTTTCTTTGCGGCGGCTGCATCAATAATCGTCAAGCAAACGAAGAGGAAACGCCATGAGCAGCAGCATCAATCGCCAGATTCTTCTGGTCGAAAAGCCCAGCGGCAAGCTCGGTGCCGAGCACTTCAAGATGGTCGAGGGTGCGATGCCGGAGCCGAAGGACGGCGAGGCCTTGCTGCAGGTGCGTTACATCTCGCTCGACGCCGCCAACCGCGCCTGGATGCATGGCGCGACCTATCGCTCCGCGGTCGAGGCCAACAGCGTGATGGCCGGCGGCGGCATCGCTGAGGTCGTCAGCTCGAAGGCGCCGGGGCTGGCTGCCGGCGACATCGTGTTCGGCGACACCGGCTGGCAGGAGTTTGCCGCGGTGCCGGCAAAGCATCTCACGAAAATGCCGAAGCTCGAACCGATGACGCATCTGCTCAGCGTGTTCGGCATCGCCGGCCTCACCGCCTATTTCGGCCTGCTGGAGGTCGGCAAGCCCAAAGAGGGCGAGACCGTCGTGGTGTCCGCGGCGGCCGGCTCGGTCGGCTCGATCGTCGGGCAGATCGCCAAGATCAAGGGATGTCGCGTGATCGGCATCGCCGGCGGCGCCGACAAGTGCAACTGGCTGACCTCCGAGCTCGGCTTCGATGCCGCCGTCGACTACAAGGACGGCGCGGTGTTCAAGGCCCTTCGCGCGGCCGCGCCAAAAGGCATCGACGTCTATTTCGACAATGTCGGCGGCGACATTCTGGAAGCCTGCCTGCCGCAGATGAACAATTACGGCCGCATCGCCTGCTGCGGCGCGATCTCGCAATATGACGGCGCGCCTGCCGCGCACGGCCCGCGTGGCGTGCCCGGCCTGATCGTGGTGAAGCGGCTCGTCATGCAGGGCTTCATCGTGATGGACTACATGAAGGAGAGCCAGCGCGCGCTCGCCGACCTCCAGGGCTGGGTCGCATCCGGCAAGCTGAAGGTGCAGGAGGACATCATCGACGGATTGGAGAATACGCCGAAGGCGCTGATCGGATTGCTGGCGGGAGAGAACCGCGGCAAGCGCATGGTCAAGCTCTGACGCCGTATTGTTTGAGCATGATCTCCGCGCCAACGCGTTCCGCGTTTGTCGCGAGGGAAAGCCGCGGCACACTTTTCCGGATCATGCTCTAGTTGCGTCGCAATTGCGCCCGTATAATCTACTTGCGGTAGAGGCCGAGGCAGCCAATGATGCTGCACGCGGCATCACCCGCAATGATTGCTTGCATTACATTTAAAAATCGTCGGCGTGACCGACAGGGCAGGGAATTTACCCAAATGTTCAACACGTTGAAACATGCATCAACGCGTCGCGCGCTGCTGGCGGCAACGCTCTTCGCAACTGCAACAGGCGCATTCGCGCAAGCGCCGACCGAGGCTCAGAAGAGCGCCATCCGCTCCGCATGCCGCTCGGACTTCATGGCGCACTGCGCGAGTGTCACGCCCGGCGGCGTGGAGGCCTATCAATGTCTCCAGAAGAACATGTCCAGCCTGTCATCGGGATGCCAGACCGCGGTTCGCGCGGTCGAGCCCGCTGCGGCGCCGAAGACTGAAGCTGCACCCGCCAAATCTGAACCGGCAAAGACCGAAGCGGCCCCCGCCGCCGCAGCCGCTCCGAAAGCGGCGGCGTCAAAGCAGCCGAGCAGCACGCAGATTGCCGCGGTCAAGAGCGCGTGCCGCGCCGATTATCCCAAGGTGTGCGCCAGCGTGCCGCCGGGTGGCGCCCCCGCCCTCGAATGTCTCGAGAAGAACAAGGCCAAGGTTTCGCCGGCCTGTGAGAAGGCGGTGAGCGCCGCAACCGGTGGCGGCGGCGCTGCTGCGACAGCAGCACCTGCGGGCGCAGCTCCTGCGGCAGCAGCACCGGCGGCGGCGCCGGCCGTGATCGTTCTGCGCCCGCTACGGCCGCGCGAAGAACTGTTCATCGTGCGCTCGGCCTGCGGTGCCGACATCCGCACGCTCTGCGCCGGCGTCGCGCCGGGCGGGGGCCGCATCGTGCAATGCATCTCCAGCAATGCCGCGTCGCTGTCACCCGCCTGCAAGGAAGTGCTGGCGCCATTCGCGGCGCGATAAGCGGCGCGGGATTGCGCGCCAAGCGCGCGCCACCGACCGGCCGCGCGCGAATGAATTTTCGCGCGCCTGCCGCGACAAACCCTTTGCAAGTAACCGATTTCGATCACGACAAGACCGGAGAAAGACATGCGTTCATTTCTGCTTATTGCTGCCGCGCTCCTCGCCTTCGGCGCGAGCATGACCTTTGAGTCTACCGATGCCAACGCGGTGGTGTGCGCCCGCGGCGTCTACCGCGCCGGCTGTGCCGGGCCGAATGCGGCCGTCGTGGTGCGCAAGCCGGTTCCCGCGGTCCGCTGTACCAGGGTGCTGGTGAACGGCGTCTACGTGAAGCGCTGCGTCTGACCCCGGATGGCCAAGCTCGCGCGGTTTGGCTATGGTTCGCAACGTCACTGCCCCGGACACGCGCCTGGCGCGTGTCCGGGAGTAAGCTTCGACGCGCCCCGCCTTCGATAATTCCGCTGGCGCGGACGGCCGGAGCACATTAGTGTACCCCTAGATAGTAAGTATACTGTCAATTAGGGAGGCAGACGTTGCGGATCGCCGTGATTGGCGGGGGGCCCGGTGGGCTCTATTTCGCCTATCTCTGGAAAAAGCGTCACCCCGAGGATCAAGTCGACCTGTTCGAACAGAACCCGGCCGACGCGACCTGGGGCTTTGGCGTCGTGTTCTCCGATCAGGCCCTGGAATTCCTGCGCGCCGACGACCCCGAAACGGTCGATGCGATCGCGCCGCATATGGAGAGCTGGGAGAACATCACGCTGAACCTTCACGGCGACAGCGTCGCCATCGACGGCGTCGGCTTCTCCTCGATCGGCAGGCTGGAGCTCCTGCAGTTCCTCCAGCAGCGCGCGCTCGACGCCGGCGTCACGCCGCGCTTCGACACGCAGATCCACGCCATCGACCAGCTCAACGGCCACGACCTGATCGTCGCGGCCGACGGGCTGAATTCGCTGGTGCGGCGCGCCTATGAGGGCGATTTCGGCACGTCGCTGTCCTACTCCTCCAACAAGTTCGTCTGGTACGGGACCTCGAAACGCTTCGACACGCTGTCGCAGACCTTCGTGAAGACGGACCGCGGCGCCTTCAATGCCCATCACTATCGCTACTCCCCGACCATGAGCACCTTCCTGGTCGAATGCGACCACGCGACATGGCAGGCCTATGGCTTCGCCTACAAGGATGCCGAGCAGTGCAAGGGCGTCTGCGAGGAGGTCTTTGCCGACACGCTGGGCGGCCACTGCCTGGTCTCCAACAAGTCGGTCTGGCGCAACTTTCCCTGGGTCTGGAACGAGCACTGGTCGTTCAAGAACATGGTGCTGCTCGGCGACGCCCTGCACTCGGCGCATTTCTCCATCGGCTCGGGGACGCGGCTCGCGATCGAGGACGCCATTGCGCTGGTCAAGGCGCTGGAGTCGGATGCGCATCTGTCGACCGCGCTGCACCGTTATCAGGCCGCGCGAAAACCGGTGGTGCAGAAGCTCGTCAATGCCGCGCGCACCTCGGCCTTCTGGTACGAGCACTTCGCCCAGCACATGCAGCTCGGCCTGATGGACTTCGCCTACAGCTACATCACCCGCTCCGGCCGTATCGACGACCCCCGGCTGCGCGCGATGTCGCCCGCCTTCATGACGCGCTACGAGGCCGAGAAGAACGGCGGAGATGCCGCATGAGCAGCGAGATCCGCGACCAGGTGCCCGCCGACGGCCCGGGCGCCCGTGAAATCGGCTTTGCCATTCCGCAAACCTACAATGCCAGCCGCGTGCTGTTCGACCAGCTCGCCAAGGGCCGCGGCGACAAGCCTGCGCTGATCGGACCCGCGGGGACCCGCAGCTATTCCGAGCTTTGCGCGGAAGCTTGCCGCTGGGGCAACGGTTTCGCGTCGCTTGGCCTGAAGCGCGGCGACCGCGTGCTGCTGTTCCTCGACGATACCCCGGCCTATCCGGCCGCATTCTTCGGCGCGGTGCGCGCCGGCTTCGTGCCGCTCCTGATCAACACGCTGACGCCGCCGGACCTGCTGCAATTCTATCTCGCCGATTCCGGCGCGGCGGTCGCGGTGGCGGATGCCGAATTCGCGACGCGCTTCGATGCGGAGGCCTGCGCGGCGACCTGCCTGCGCACGCTGATCGTCGTCAACGGCGAAGCGCGCGGCCACGCCGCGCCGGCGGCGATCGCGGCGCCCGGCTGGCTCGCGCAGTTCCCGGCCGAGCTCGCGGAAGCGGACACCCATCGCGACGAGATGGCGTTCTGGATGTACTCCTCCGGCTCGACCGGCCGGCCCAAGGGCATCGTGCATCTCCAGCACGACATGGCCTACAGCGATGCCGCCTTTGCACAGAACGTGCTGAAGCTGACGCCCGGCGACATCTGCTTCTCGGTGCCGAAGATCTTCTTCGCCTACGGTTTCGGCAACTCCGTCACCTTCCCGTTCTCCGCGGGTGCCGCGACGCTGCTGCTGCCGGGCCAGCCGAAGCCTGCATCGATCTTTGCCGCGATCGAGCAATACAAGCCGACGGTCTTCTTCGGCCTGCCGACGCTGTACACCTCACTGACCAAGGCGGAGGGGGCAGACAAGACCAACTTCTCGTCGCTGCGCATGTCGCTTTCGGCGGCCGAGGTCTTGTCTGCGGACGTCTTCAACGGCTGGAAGACGCTCACCGGCCTCGAAATCGTCGAAGGCCTCGGCTCGACCGAGGTGCTGCACATCTATCTCTCCAACCGCCCCGCGCAGAAGAAGCTCGGCGCCGCGGGCCTGCGCGTGCCAGGCTACGAGGTCGCGCTGCGCGACAAGGACGGCCGCGACGTCGCCGACGACCAGGAAGGCATCTTGTGGGTGCGCGGCGATTCCAACACACCGCTGTACTGGAACCGACCGGACAAATCCGCCGAGACCATCCGCGAGGGCGGCTGGATCTACACCGGCGACCGCTTCGTCCGCGATGCCGACGGCTTCCACTTCTTCCGCGGCCGTGCCGACGACCTCATCAAGATCTCAGGCCAATGGGTCTACCCGCTCGAAGTCGAGCTGTGCCTCGCCGACCACCCCGATATCCGCGAATGCGCCGTGTTCGCCGCCGAGCTGCCGGACCGGCGCATGACGCTGAAGGCGGTGGTGGTGATGAACAACCGCGCGACCGATCAGAATGAGGCGACGCGGCGGCTGCAGGATTACGTCAAGGGCAAGCTGCTTCCCTACAAATATCCGCGCGAGGTGATCTTCATCGACGAGCTGCCGAAGACGGGGACGGGGAAGATCGATCGGCAGGCGTTGTTGAGGATGTGAGGCCAGCAGCAGTGAAGAGCACACTCCCGCCACCACACAACCGCCGTCATCGCCCGGCTTGACCGGGCGATCCAGTATTCCAGAGGCGGTTGTGATTGAACCGAGGAGCCGCGGCGTACTGGATTCCCCGCTTTCGCGGGGAATGACAGCATTGGTGCTGCAAGAGCAGCGCCCTCACCCAGCCTTCCCCAGATGCTCCAGCGCGTCCTCCGCGCGCAGCGGCACGCGCGAGGCCTCGTTGTTGAGGTCGACGAGCTGCACCAAGAGCCCCATCAGCGCCTTTCGGTCGGCGGGTTTCAGCGGCTCCAGCATGCGCGCCTGGGCGCGCTCGACGGCGGGGATGATCTCGCGCAGGATCGCCGCGCCCGATTTCGTCAGATAAAGCAGCTTGATGCGCTTGTCTTCTGGCGCCGGCTTGCGCTCGATAAAATCCTTGGCCTGCAGCCGCTCGATCACGCTGCCGAGCGTGGAGCGGTCGAAGGCGATCACCGCCGACAGCCGCGTTGCGTCGATGCCGGGATGGGTGTGGATCGCGATCAGCGCCGCATATTGCACCGGCGTGAGATCGAACGCCTTGCACTCCTCCATGAAGATCGAGACTGCGATCTGCTGCATGCGCCGGAACAGATAGCCCGGCGCGGCATAGACCGCGTCGATCGTGATCGGAGGGGCGGGCTTACTCGGCATCGGGCTGCTTCTCCGGGGCGGCGTTTGCGAAGGCCGGCAGCGCCTTTGCGGCGGCCTCCGCCTTCAGCAGCCGCGGATAGGCCGACACATCGACGCCGAAGCGGCGGGCATTGGCGAGCTGCGGCACCAGGCAGAGATCGGCGAGCGTCGGCACATCGCCAAAGCAGAACGGCCCCGCCTCGTCCTTGATCAGCGTCTCGCAGGCCGACAGCCCCTCGCGGTTGACCCACGCCGCCCAGTCCTGGACCTTCTCCTCGGCGAGCCCGAGCTCGCGCAACCGCGCCAGCACCTTCAAATTCTGCACCGGGTGGGTGTCGCAGGCGATCGCCAGCGCGAACGCCCTCACCTTGGCGCGTGGCAGCGGATCCTTCGGCAGCAGCGGCGGATTGGGATGCGTCTCGTCGAGCCATTCGATGATGGCGACCGATTGGGTCAGCACCGCTCCCGCATCGTTCTCCAGCGTCGGCACCAGCCCTTGCGGATTGATGGCGAGATAGGCGGGCGCACATTGCTCGCCCTTGCGAAGATGATGCGGCAGGTGCTGGGCGCCGAGACCCTTGAGGTTCAGCGCGATCCGCACCCGATAGGCGGCGCTGGAGCGGAAATAGCCGTGCAGCTTCATCGGAACCCTCCCTGTATTTTATTCGTCATTCCGGGGCGACGCGCTAGCGTCGAGCCCGGAATCCATAACCACGATCGGGAGTATGGATTCCGGGCTCGCGCCTTTCGGCGCGCCCCGGAATGACAGCGGCTTTGTAGTCCGTTCGTCACGTTGACGCTACCTAGATCGTCAGTATACTGTCAATCAACAAAACGAACGGGAGCCGCACCATGGAAGCCGTGACCAAGACGCCGGAACGCGAGGCCTTCTACAAGAAGATCGACGGCGAAAACCTCACCGCGCTGTGGACGGTGATGAGCGATTTGATCACGCCGGAGCCGAAGAGCGCCTGCCGCCCGCATCTGTGGAAATTCGACGTCATCCGCGACTACATGACGGAAGCGGGCCGACTGATCACGGCCAAGGAAGCCGAGCGGCGCGTGCTGGTGCTGGAGAACCCCGGCCTGCGTGGCCAGTCGAAAATCACGACCTCGCTCTATGCCGGCGTGCAGATGGTGGTGCCCGGCGACGTCGCGCCCGCACACCGGCACAGCCAGTCGGCGCTGCGCTTCGTGCTCGAAGGCAAGGGCGCCCACACCGCGGTCGACGGCGAGCGCACCGCGATGGAGCCCGGCGATTTCATCATCACGCCGTCGATGACCTGGCACGATCATTCCAACGAGACCGACCAGCCGATGTTCTGGCTCGACGGCCTCGACATCCCGCTGGTGCAGTTCTTCGACTGTTCTTTTGCGGAAGGTTCCAAGGACGACCAGCAGAGGATCACAAAGCCCGCCGGCGACAGCTTTGCGCGCTACGGCCACAATCTGCTGCCGGTCGACGCGAAGCGATCGTCCAAGACCTCACCGATCTTCAGCTATCCCTATGCCTACACCCGCGAGGCGCTGGAGAAGGCACGCGCGAGCCAGGAGTGGGACGCCTGCCACGGATTGAAGCTGAAATTCAGCAACCCCGAGACCGGCGATTTCGCAATGCCGACCATCGGCACCTTCATCCAGTTGCTGCCGAAGGGTTTCAAGACCGCACGCTACCGCGCGACCGATGCGACGGTGTTCTGTCCGATCGAGGGCAAAGGACGCAGCCGGATTGGCGATGCCGTTTTCGAATGGGGCCCGCGCGATCTGTTCGTGGTGCCGAGCTGGCAGTGGGTGACGCACGAGGCCGAAGACGACGCCGTGCTGTTCAGCTTCTCGGATCGTCCGGTGCAGCAGAAGCTGGATCTGTTTCGCGAGGATCGCGGGAACGCGTGAGCCGCCGGTTTCGTAGGGTGGGCAAAGGCGCCCTTGCGCCGTGCCCACCACGCTTCAGCGACTGATGAAGAGATGTGGGCACGCTTACGCTTTGCCCACCCTACGGTCGCGCGGGTTGCGGCTACCGCCAGTGCAACAGCCGCGTCTCCAGCCAGCCGATCACCTTCCCGACCACAAGCCCGAACACCGACAGGATCACCACGCCCGCGAGCAGCTGGTCCGTCTGCATCAGATTGCCGGCCTGAAGCACAAAGGCGCCGATGCCGTACTGGGCGCCGATCATCTCGGCACTGACGACGAGCAATAGTGCGACGGACGCGGTGATGCGGAAGCCGGCGAGGATGGCGGGTAGCGCGCCGGGCCAGATCACCTTGCGCACGATGGTGGCGAAGGGAACGTTGAAACTCTGCGCCATGCGGATGAGGTTGCGCGGCACCGCGTCGACGCCGCTATAGACCGAGATCGCGGTGGAGAAGAACACGCCGAGCGCAATGGTCGCGATCTTCGGCTCTTCGCCGATGCCGAGCCAGAGAATGAGCAATGGCAGCAGTGCGATCTTCGGGATCGGGAACAGCGCCGAGATGAAGGTGATACCGACGCTGCGCGCAAGCCGCGACAGGCCGATGGCGAAGCCGACCGCGACGCCGGCCGCCGTTCCCAGCACCCAGCCGACGCCGATGCGCAGGATCGAGGCCGACAGATGCTGCCAGAGCGCGCCTGACATCGCGAGCTCGTAGATCGCCCGCGCGATCGCAGCCGGCGCCGGCAGGAACAGCGGATTGACAAGCCCGGCGCTGCCGGCCGCCTGCCAGATCGCGATGACGAGGGCGAGCGCGATCCAGCCGCCGAAGCGGCTGCTGGCGGGCACGAACCCGGCGCCGCGAAAACGGACGCGCCGCCTCGTGTCATCCTTCGCAGACGTCCCCGCGCGATCAAGCATGCTGAACCTCGCGCTCGGCGTCGATCGCCTCGTTGCGGATCAGCGACCAGATCTGGTTCTGAAGCGCCAGCAGCTTTTCACGCGCAGCGATCTCGCCGCGCTCGGTGCGCGTCATCGGCACGGTCACGACCTCGCGAATACGGCCCGGCCGCCGCGACAGCACCACGATGCGGTCCGCGAGCCGCGCCGCCTCCTCGAGATTGTGGGTGACATAGACCGCGCCCATGCCGCCATCGGCGAGCAGGCGGACGAAATCTTCCATCAGCAGCTCGCGTGTTTGTGAATCCAGCGCCGACAGCGGCTCGTCCATCAGCAGGATAGCGGGCTTGACCGCGAGCGCGCGCGAAATGCCGACGCGCTGGCGCATGCCGCCGGAAAGCTGCTTCGGATAGGTTGTGCGAAAATCGGTCAGGCCGGTGCGACGCAAGGCATCGTCGACCAGCGCGCGGCGCTGCACGGCCGAGAGCTGGGTATGCAGCAACGGGAATTCGACATTCTCCTCCACCGTCGCCCAGGGCAGCAGCGCGAAATCCTGGAACACGAAGGTCAGCGGATTGAGACTGTCCGCCGGCGGCGATCCGCGCAGCTCGGGCGCGCCCGACGATGGCTGCAACAGTCCGCCGAGAATCGACAGCAGCGTGCTTTTGCCACATCCCGAAGGCCCAACGATCGCCACCACTTCGCCGGCACCGACGGTGAAGGAAACGTCATCGAGCACGGCGAGGTCGCCGAAACGGTGGCTGATGTGGTTGGCGATCAGGTCCATAAGCCGCGTTCTACTCTCAATCCGCCTTCACAAAATCCTTGGCAATGATCGTGTTCACATCAAAGCCCTTGTCGGCAAAACCCTGCTCCTGGAGCCATTTGATCTGGTTGTCGACGTTCTTGACGTCCAGCTTGCCGTCGGGATCGATATAGGCGCAATTGCCGACCACCTGCTCGACCGGCAAATTGGTGTATTTTGCGATGATCTCCAGCAGCGGCTTTGTCTTGTCGTTGATGGGCGCGACGCCGTCCTTCATGGCTGCGAGGATGACGTCGTGATATTCGCGGTCGGCTTTCGCGAGTACGCCGAGAAATTTTGTCACCAGTACCTTGTTGGTCAGCGTCTTGGGCGACGCGAACACCGCGCCCAATTGCCAGGGCGTCTCGTCGCCGACCCATCCCAAAAACTTCGCGCCGCCTTCGTCCATCAGCTTTCGCGCGGTAGAAATGGGCAGCAGCGCCGCATCGACCGTCTCGCCCTTCAAGGCGGCGGCCGCGTTCGACAGCGATTGCAGCGGCACGATCTTCACATCGGCGAGCTTGAAGCCGTATTTGTCGGCGAGCAGCCCCAGCGAATAGTGAAAGGACGAGCCAACCTGCGTCACGGCTACGCGCTTGCCCGCGAGGTCCTTCGGCGTCTTCAACCCGGCGGCATAGGCGTTGTTGCTGGCGAAATAGCCGATCAGGGGATAACCGGCCTTCTCGCGGCTCATACCGCCGATCACTTTCAGCGTGCCTTTGCCGGCGAGATTGTAGAGACCGGCGGTGAAGGCGGTGACGCCAAAATCGATGTCGCCCGAGGTCGTCGCGACCGCGATCGGCTGCGCCGCATCGAAGAACTTCAGCTCGACATCAAGACCGGCCTCGCGGAAATATCCTTTGTCCTGCGCAATGAAGACGGGCGCGGACGACGACAGGCGGAGCACGCCGACCCTGGCCTTCAGCGCGTCTTCGGCCCGGGCCGTGCCCATCGCTGTGATCGCCATCAGGCCAGCCAGTGCGAGCCGCGCAATCCCGATCATCCCGTGTCCTCCGTCGTTGTTCTCTCGGTCGTAATGTTACAACCGTCACAAACCTTCAGGCACGGGCTGGTCCCGCCCGATGAAGGCGCCCTGTTGTTTCAACGTTTCCTGCAATTTTTCAATGGGGATGTCGCGCGGGATGCGGTTTCCTGAGAGCGCGAGCGCCGCGGCGGAACCGGCGGCCTCCCCCATCACGAAACAGGCACCGGAAACCCGCGCCGCCGACTGGCCCTCATGGGTCATCGAGGCGCAGCGGCCGGCGACGAGGAGATTGTCGACGCCCTCGGGCACCAGCATCCGGTAAGGCAGCTCGTTATAGCCGCGCGATTCCGGGATTGGCGGGAACGTGAAGACGACGTCGCCGGGAACATGGGCCTCGATCGGCCAGCCATTGACGCCGATCGAATCCGCGAACGAGGCGCAGCCGAGCACGTCCTCGCCGCTGAGCTGGTAGCCGCCCTTGATGCGGCGGGTTTCGCGGATGCCGAGCTGCGGCGGCAGATCGACGATGTAGGACTTTTCAAAGCCCGGCACGGTGCTGCGCAGGAACTCGAACGCGGCCAGCGCCTGCTTGCGGCCCTCGATCTCGCCGCGGGTGAGGTCGTCGGGCTCGATGCCGTTGATGGCGTGGCCATCCTCGCGCGCCACTTGCGTGAAATTCACCCGCCATTCGATGCCTGATTTCTGCGGCCGCACGATCGCACTCTTGCGCGGGAATGTGTGGGTGCCGGCGGCGATCGCCTTCTCCATCAATTGCGGGATGGTGCGCCAGGCATCGCCAGCCTTCTCGGGATCGATGCCGTTGAGGCGCAGCATCATCGAGGGGTACATCGGATGGCCGTGCTCGTCACCGAGCTCGAAGGGCGCCCCGGCCCAGACCGCAAGGTCGCCGTCGCCGGAGCAATCGATGAAGATCTCGGCGCGAACCGCCTGCCGTCCGGCCTTGGTCTCGACCATCAGCGCATCGATGCGGCTGTTATCGCCCATCACGACGCCGGCACCGAGCGCATGGAAGAGGATGTGCACCTTGTGGCTGGCGAGCAGTTCGTCGGCCGCGATCTTGTAGGCCGCTGTGTCATAGGCCTGGGCGAAGACCTTGCCGAGGATCAGATGCGGCGCGTTGAGGCCGTTCAAATGATCGATCCGCGCCAGCAGATCGGACGCCATGCCCTGCACCAGCCGATGGGCCTTGCCGTAGACATTGCCATGCAGGCCGCAGAAATTGGTGACGCCGGCAGCCGTGCCCATGCCGCCGAGGAAGCCGTAGCGCTCGATCAGCAGCGTCTTTCGTCCCGCGCGCGCCGCTGACGCCGCCGCCACGATGCCGGCGGGCCCGCCGCCGAGAACGACGACTTCATATTCGCCGTAGAGCGGCACCTGGCGTGCCGGTTCTTCGATCATCATGGCCCGCATGCGCGTCCGCTCCCAAAATCTCTTGCTTGAAGCCGACTATGAATTAACGCAGGACGAGCTACAATCCACCAAAATACGCGATCAGCTTTCTCGAATCGAGAAAGGTCGACATGGACATCCTGGTGAACCTTCAGGCCTTCCTCGCCACCGCGGATACGGCCGGATTCTCTGCCGCCGCGCGCAAGCTCAATGTCTCGACCTCGGTCGTGGCCAAGCGCGTCACGCAACTGGAGGCGCGGATCGGCGCGCCGCTGTTTCATCGCTCGACGCGGCAACTGCGCCTGACGGAGGCCGGCCAGCGCTATGTGCATCGCGCCCGCAGTGTCGTCGCCGATGCCACCGACCTGCTCTCGCGCATGGGCGAGAAGGGACACGATCTCGTCGATCACCTCCGCATCAAAGCGCCGACCTCGCTCACCGTGGCGCGCCTTGCCGACGCCTTCAGCGCCTTCCAGACGCAGAACCCGCGATTGAAGCTCGAGATCGTGCTGATCGACCGCCCGGTGGATCCCGTCACCGAAGGCTTTGACATCGCCATCGGCGCCTTCCCTCATTCCTTCGGCGGTGTGGTCGACGAGCCGCTGTGTCCGCTGAAACGGCTGCTCTGCGCCTCACCGGCCTATTTAAAGAAGCACGGCGCGCCAAAGCACCCGCGCGACCTCGTCGACCATCGCTGCCTCAGCTTCCTGCCGACGGGACCGGAGTGGATCTTCGACGGCCCGCGCGGGCGCATCAGCATCCAGGTCAGCCCGCTGCTCTCCTCCAACGAGGGCCATGTGCTGGCGCGCAGCGCGATCGCCGGCAACGGCATCGCGCTGATCTCCCATTATCTCGTGGCGGATGCCCTGCGCGACGATACGCTCAAGCCGGTGCTGCGCGACTTTCCAATTCCCGAGCTGTGGGTCAAGGCCGCGATCCCCGAGCGGCGGCGCAACGCCGCCGCGGTGCAGGCTCTCTTGCGCGAATTGAAGAGCGCGCTGCTACCGGTGCTGTAAGGCCGCCTCGTGCACCCTCGTGGCGTCGCCGGCTTCTCCGCGTTCAGGCGGCCGAGCGGATGGTGTGGAGGAAATCGTCGACGTTCGACCTCATCGAATCCGCCTGCTGCTTCAGGGCGGCTGCGACCGTGAGGGCGGCTTCGGCGCCGGCGTCGGTCTCGCCCGCCACGGCGCGCACCTGACCGATTTCCTGCGTCACCGCCGTGGTGCCGTTGGCCGCCTCCTCGACGTTGCGCGCGATTTCGCCCGTGGCCGCGCCCTGCTCTTCGACCGCCGCGGCAATCGCGGTGGCGATGTCGGCCATTTCCTTGACGGTCGAGCCGAACTGCTTGATCGCCTGAACCGATTGGCCGGTCGCACTCTGGATCGTCGCGATCTGGCTGGCGATCTGCTCGGTCGCCTGCGCCGTCTGGGTGGCGAGACTCTTGACCTCGCTGGCGACGATCGCGAAGCCCCGGCCGGCGTCGCCGGCGCGCGCCGCTTCGATGGTCGCGTTCAGCGCCAGCAAATTGGTCTGGCTGGCGATGGCCTGAATCAGTTGAATGATGGTGCCGATCTTCTCAGCAGCATCCGACAGCCCATGCATCAATTCGGAGGTGCGGTTGGTCTCGTCGGTCGCCCTGTTCGAGACCGCGACAGAGCGGTGCACCTGGCTCGAGATTTCACGGATCGAGGCCGCGAGTTGCTGGGTGGCGGAGGCGACGGTCTGCACATTCATCGATGCTTGCTCGGCACGGGTCGCAACCGCTTCGGCGAGCCCGCGTCCGCGTTCGGCGACCTTTGCCAACTCCTCGGCGCTGCGCCCCATGTCGTCGGCACGGCCGCCGACACCGGAAATGACTCCCTGCATGCCCTGCTCGAAGCGGCCGGCAAGATCCGACATCATGCGGGCGCGGTCAGCCTCGCTGGCTTCGCGCTGTGCCGTCGCCTCGCCTTCCATGCGGCGAACCGCCAGCGCGTTTTCGCGGAACACCTCGACGGCGCGTGCCATGCGGCCGATTTCGTCGCGCGAGTCGCCGCCGGGGATCGACTCATCGAGCTCGCCCGCCGCCAGCGATTGCATCCGGTCGGTCATGCTGCGAATCGGACCGGACACGCTGGCGCCGATCAGCCACGCCAGCACCGCTCCCAGCAGCAGCGCGCCGGCCGCGGTCGCGATGACGGTCTGCTTGGTCTGATCGACCGCTGCCGCGGTCTTGTCGCCCTGCTCGGCGCGCACGGTGCCGAGCTTCGCGTTGATCTTGTTGACGTGGTCGTCGATTGCCGCACTGGCCTTCTTCAATTCGGCCTGTCTGGCGCGCAGATCGGCGGCCACCTTGATGACCTCGTCCAGCGCGGCCGCGTCGGCAGTGATCGCGGTCTTGAGCGCGGCGACCAGCGCCTTCAGTTTGGCGTCGCTCGCCCCCGCCAACTCAGCCTCGGTGTCTGCGATCGCCAGCTGGGCATAGGACAACGCCTGCCTGGCGTCGTCGGCATCGCCCGTCGACAAAGTGGAGCCATAGCGCATCACGGTGATCCGCAGTGCGTCAACGACGCCGGCCAGACGCATCGGGTTGACCAGCCGTTCCGCGTCTTCGGACCGGTTGGCGAGCGCAACTTGAATGCCGCTGACATTGAGGCCGGCGGCTGCACCCTGGGCGTCGGTTTTCGTGGTCGCGGCGCGCAGCCGATCCGCCGCCTCCGCTGCCGCGGTGAACGACGAGCGATAGGTTTCCAGCGCGGTCTTGACCGGGCCGATGCCTTCCGCGATCGCTTGCAGCTTGCCGAACTGCCGGTCGACCTGATCGGCCAGTTTGCCGACGCCGTCGATGGCCTTGGCCGCGGCATCCTTGTCGCCGACATTCCAGGTTCGGATGAATTTCTCGACCGCCGAGTTCGCCTCCAGAAGCGCGGCCCGCGCCTGTGACATGCCGGCGTCGCCGGCAGCGCTGGTCACGAGCTCATTGACCGTTCCGCCGATCCGCTCGACCTGGACCATGGCGAAGCCCGCGAGCAGGACCAGAAAGCTGAGAACCAGCGCGAAGCCGCCGAACACGCGCGGACGAACGCCGACGCGGGACATCATGTGCGATAATTTCATGGCAAATCCGAAATTCTTCAACGGGTGGAGCGGATGGCGGCGAGCAGATCCTTGCCAAACCGCTTCTCGAATTCCTGATCGAGCGGCTTGACCGCGTCGACGAAGGGCTGGCGATCGAATGTCTCGATGACGTCCATGCCGCCGCTACGCACTTGCTCGAGCGACGCGGCATCGAGCTTCGCCTGCCAGGTCGCCTCCGCTCCCTCCTTCGCCAGCGCGATCAGCATGGCCTGGTCGGCCGGCGGAAGCTGTTCGAACATGGCACGGTTGGCGACGAATGCGATCGGCGCGAAGAAGTGACCGGTCAGCGTGAGGTATTTCTGGACTTCGTAGAGCCGGGAGCCGGCGATGGTCGGCACCGGATTTTCCTGCCCATCGAGCCGGCCGTCCTTCAGCGCGGTGTAGACCAGCGGAAATTCCATCGGGACCACTTCGGCGCCGAGCGCCTTGAACGTCATCTGGTAGATCTCGTTCGGAATGACGCGAATCTTGAGACCTTTGATATCCTCGGGCGTGCGAACCGGCCGTTTGGAATTCGTGACGTTGCGAAATCCCTGTCGGCCGATTGCCAGCAGCGTCAGCCCCTTGTCAGCGAATTTGGTGGCGATTGCCGCGCCGGCCGGACCTTGCGCCACGGCCTTCGCGTGGGCTGTGTCGCGGAACAGGAAGGGAATGTCGAACACGCCAAGTTCGGGGACGACCGAACTGACCACAGACCCCGACAGCACCGCCATATCGACCGAGCCGGCCCGGGTCGCCGCCAGGATGGCGTTCTCGCTGCCGAGCGCGTTGGTGGCGCGCTCGTCGATCACGATGCGCTTGCCGGCCGATGCCACCAGCTTCTGGCGAAACTCATCGGCCCCGATTTGCTGCGGGCTCCCCAGCTGGGAATTGAACGCCAGAGAGATCAATCGCGGTGAAGCGGCAGCCGGTTGCAGAACCAGCAGCCCTGCGGCCGCGGCGACGATCGATCCGGCTTTCCAAAGTCCCAAAACTCGTCTGTGCATTCGACACCATGGCGTGACAATTGTCGTAACCCTAATGACCGGGAATGATTGAACCCTTAAGGAAGGCCCCGCGGAATTACGGAGATTCGCCTCGATCCGCCGCCGACGAGATTTGGGACAGGGGTCCGATGCAGATGGTATCGGATTGCTGTGGGATGATGAGTGGTTCGAGGGAATGACGATGGGATCTAGAATACAAATGGCTGCCGTCATCGCGATCGGCATCATGGCCGGTACGGCCCCGGCCCGCGCCGAGGTCGCGCAATGCCGGTTCATCCAGGCCAAGCCGGAGCGCGAGGCGTGTTACCAACGTCAGGAAGCCGCGCTGGCCGCCAAGCGCAAGCCGGAGCCGCGCGCGGAAAGCAAGACGCTCGAATCGATGCGCCAGATGCGGCAGGACGACGATGCCGTCTATCGCAGCATCAACAACATCTGCCGCGGCTGCTGAGCGACAAACGCTCAGCCTTTGCCGCCACCCCAACTCGCCGCCCGCTTCTCGGCGAACGACGCCAGCCCCTCCGCCGCCTCCGCGCTCTGGCGCTTGACTGAATGCAGGTGCACCAGCCGCTTGTACGCGGCGTCGTCCACCGCCATCCCGCCAAACGAGCTCTCCAGCGCGAGCCGCTTGGTCTCGGCCATCGCCTCCGGTCCGTTGGCAAGGAGCTGCTCGACCACCTTGGCGCCGGCAGCCTCCAGTTCGGCGAGCGGGACGACCTCGTGGACGAGGCCGATGCGGCGGGCATCTTCGGCGCCGAAGCGTTCGCCTGTCAGCGCGTACCGGCGGACTTGCCGTACACTAATGGCATCGCAAAGCTGCGGGATGATGATGGCGGCGGTCAGGCCCCAGCGAACCTCCGTGATCGAGAACAGCGCATTGTCCGCTGCGATCACGACGTCGCAGGCGGCAATCACGCCGGTGCTGCCGCCAAAACAGCCGCCCTGCACCAGCGCGACGGTCGGGATCGGCAAGGTATTAAGCCGCTGCACGGCCTCGAAGGTCGCCCGCGACGCCGCCTCGTTCGCCTCAGCCGATTGCGGCCGCACGCCGTTGATCCATTTGAGGTCGGCGCCGGCCTGGAAATGCTTGCCATTGCCCCGGAGCACGACGACGCGAAGGTTGGACTTCCCGCCGAGATCGTCCATGGCCGCGAGCACGCCTGCGATCAATGCGCCGTCATAGGCATTGTTCACTTCAGGCCGGTTTAACGTGACGGTCGCAACCCCACGCTCATCGAGGGTCCACAGGACGGGGTTGGCAGTCATCGGCGATCCTCCGGGCATCTTGTTTGCCGCCCACTATGGCTGAGGCAACTCATCCCGATCCATATCTTTCCGGCGTAGGGCGGCCGCGTCCATCGCATGGCGGGTTGTGTCATGCTGCTGCCGGGCGACATCACGGGATCAGGGACGGGACATCACACCATGCGCATCTGCATTTTCGGCGCGGGCGCCGTCGGCAGCCATATCGCGGTCAGGCTGGCCCGCGCCGGCCATGAGGTCTCGTGCGTGATGCGCGGCGCCCATCTGGAGGCGGTCCGCGCCAATGGCCTGAAGCTGCGCGTCGGCGATTCCGAGGTCACCGCCAAGGTGAGCGCCTCCGGCGATGCGGCCCAGCTCGGCCCGCAGGACGTCGTGATCAGCACGCTCAAGGCGACCGCGCTGACGGGGCTGGTCGCCAGCATAAAACCGCTGCTCCATGACGACACCGCGATCGTCTTTGCGCAGAACGGTATTCCCTGGTGGTACGGCATCGGCCTGCCGCCGCGGCATCCGACGCCGCCCGACATTTCCTTCCTCGACCCCGGCGGGCGCTTGCGCGCATGCATTCCGAAAGAGCGGATCGTCGGCGGCGTCGTCTTCTCCTCCAACGAGGTGATCGCGCCCGGTGTGGTGCAGAACCTGACGCCGGACCGCAACCGCCTGCTGATCGGCGAATGCGACGACCGCAATTGCGAGCGCATCACCAGGCTTCGCGGCGTTCTCAACGACGCACGGCTGGAATCGCCGCCGGTGGCGGAGATCCGCGAGGCGATCTGGTCAAAGCTCCTGACCAACATGTCACTGTCGGTGCTGTGCCTGCTCACCGGCCAGACCGCGCGCGGCGTGCGCGACGACCCCGCCTTTGCCGAGGTCATTCCGCGCATGCTGAACGAGGCCAACGACATCGCGCAGCACTTCATCCCCGAGGTCAAGCGCGTGACGCGCAGCGGCCCCGCCCCCAACCACAAGCCGTCGCTGCTCCAGGATTACGAGCTTGGCCGCGCCATGGAGATCGACGTGCTGGTGAAGGCGCCCGCCGCCTTCGCCCGCACCGCCGGCCTGTCGACGCCGACGCTCGACCTGATCGCCGCGCTCGCGATCCAGAAGGCGCGCGACAAGGGGCTTTATTCCGCTTGAGCCTTAAGCGAGCTCATCGATCCAGGCCGTGAGCGTGTCGAGCACCTCTGCAAGCGCCTCTTCATTCGTCCGGCCGGACTTCTTCAGCACCGCGAAGGAATGATCGCCGCCGGCGACCTCGTGCAGCGTCGCCTTCGGGCCGAGCTGCGCAATCACGGGCTTGAGGAGGCCGAGATCGGCAAGCCCGTCGCGCGTGCCTTGCAGGAACAGCATCGGGATCTCGACATGGGCCAGGTGCTCGGCGCGCTCCGTCGACGGCTTCTTGTCGGCGTGCAGGGGAAAGCCGAGGAAGGCGAGCCCTTTGACGTCAGGCAGCGGCGCCTTGGACTGCGCCTGCGAGGTCATGCGCCCGCCGAAGGATTTTCCGCCGGCGACAAGCTTCAGACCGGGGCAGAGCCGCGCTGCGTCCGCGACTGCCGCGCGGATGGTGGCGTGGGCGACCGCCGGCTGGTCAGGACGGCCCTGCTTGTTTTCCATGTAGGGAAAATTGAAGCGGAACGTCGCGATGCCACGATCGGCGAGCCCCTCCGCAATCTTGTCCATCGATGCATGCCGCATCCCTGCACCGGCGCCGTGCGCAAGGACGTAGCAGGCGCGCGCATTGGCCGGCTGCACCAGGATCGCGGAGACCGTGCCGATGCGCTCGATGTCGAGCTTGAGCTCTTGAGTTTTGGTCGCCACAATCAGCCATCCCGACAGACGCGTTTTCCGGCCGCCTTGGTAGCGTCACCGGCGCAGCCTGAAAACACAATAATTGCCGCCGCCGACCAGCCTACCAAGCCGGAAAGCCGCATTGACCGAGGTGACCATGTCCTACCGCTCCTCCTGGATGACCGAAGAGCTCGAAATCTTCCGCGACCAGTTCCGGAAATATCTGGCCAAGGATCTGGCACCGCATGCCGAGAAATGGCGCGAGCAGAAGATGGTCGACCGCTTCGCCTGGCGCGGGCTCGGCGAGATGGGCGCCCTGCTGGCCAGCGTGCCGGAGGAATATGGCGGCCTCGGCGCCACCTTCGCCTATGACGCCGCCGTGCTCGACGACCTCGAGAGCACGGTGCCGGAGCTTACGACCGGCGTCTCCGTGCACAGTGCCATCGTCGCGCACTACATCCTCAATTATGGCTCGGAGGAGCAGAGGAAGCGCTGGCTGCCGAAGATGGCTTCCGGCGAGATGGTCGGTGCCATCGCCATGACCGAGCCCGGCACCGGCTCGGACCTGCAGGCCGTCAAGACCACCGCGAAAAAACAGGGCAATTCCTACGTCATCAACGGGCAGAAGACTTTTATTACCAACGGCCAGGCTGCCGATCTCGTCGTCGTCGTGGCACGCACGGGTGAAGCAGGTGCAAAAGGCATTTCGCTGATCGTGGTCGAGACCGCGGGCGCCGACGGTTACAAGCGCGGGCGCAACCTCGACAAGATCGGCCTGCACGCCTCCGACACGTCAGAACTGTTCTTCGACAACGTCACGGTGCCGCCGGAGAACCTGCTCGGCAAGGAGGAAGGCCAGGGTTTTGTGCAGCTGATGCAGCAATTGCCGCAGGAGCGCCTCGCGCTTGCGGTTGGCGCGGTCGCCTCGATGGAGCGCGCGGTCAAGCTCACCACCGAGTACACCAAGGAACGGAAAGCGTTCGGCAAGCCGCTGATGGACTTCCAGAACACCGCCTTCACGCTCGCCGAGCGCAAGACCGAAGCGATGATCGCGCGCGTCTTCGTCGACTGGTGCATCGAGCGCCTCGTCGCCGGGGATCTCGACACCGTCACGGCGTCGATGGCGAAATACTGGTGCTCGGACAAGCAGGTCCAGACCGCCGACGAATGCCTCCAGCTGTTCGGCGGCTACGGCTACATGCAGGAATACCCGATCTCGCGCATCTTCATCGATTCCCGCATCCAGAAAATTTATGGCGGCACCAACGAGATCATGAAGCTGCTGATCGCGAGGTCGCTGTAGCTCTGTTCATCGCGCACGCCAATCGCGTGGGCGGCAGCCGAAGCGCTGCTTGAAACGACGGGTGAAGTGGGAGAGATCGGAGAAGCCCCAGTCGAAGGCGATTGAGCCAATTGCCTGGTCCACTTTCGCAGGATCGCTCAGGTCCCGTGCCGCGCCGTCCAATCTGCGATCCATCACGTAGCCCGAGAATGTGGTGCCCACGCGCTCGAACAGCTTGTGCACGTAGCGCTCGCTGATGCCGATCGCGCGCGCGACATTCGCCACCGTCAACCCAGGCTCGCGCAGCCGCTCGTGAATGGCGCGGCGCAGCGCCAGCACGGTCGCGTCCGCAAAGCCGGCGGCCTCCGCCGTCTGCGCCCGCGAGCGGCGCGACAGGCTGAGCGCAACGAGATCGAGCAACACGTCGAACAGCCGAATGCTGTCCTCTTCCGCCATCCGCAATGCGCCGGCGTTGAGGGAGCGCGCGGTCTCGACGATGAGGTGACCGACATGGGGATCGTCGGAGACGCGCTCGGCCCTGAAATCGAACGACGGCGGCAGCCGGTCGCGCAGGGCGCGCGACGGCACCCAGAACGAAGCGACCTCCAGCATCGGACCGCGATCGTGCAGCAGCGTCACCACGCGGTCGCTGTCGACGATGCCGACCTGGCCGCGCGACAAGCTGACCTCGCTGTCGCCCTGGAGCATGCGGCAGCGCCCGGCGAGCTTGAAATTGAGATAGAAGCAGCTCTCGGTCGATGCTGCGATATCGGCGCGCGAGCGATTGACGGTATGCTCGGGAAACATCACCCGGTTGATTGCGCCGGCGCCGAGCCCGATCGTCTCCACCTTGGCCGGGAAGCGCGACGTCGTGGCCGATTCCGGCGTCAGGTTCATGAATGCCTGGCAGATCGCCTCGCGGTAATAGGAAAACTGCTCGTCCGGCGGGGTCACTGCGGTGTTCCAGATGACGTGCCGCGGCCGGCTTACGGGGTTGACCTGCTCCATCAGTTCGCTCCGAGACCAATCCGGTTCAGCGCCAGCCAAGCGGAAAATGGCCGGCCGGTTCACACTTCGCACAACAAGAATTGTCCGCCGCGCCTCGCGAGCGCCGCAAAGGACCCACGTCATGCCGATCTAACCACACCCTCGGGAGCAGCTACAACATGTCGACCTACGTTCTCGTCCATGGCGCCTGGCACACCGGTGCCGAGTTCGAACCCGTCGCGGCCCCGATCCGCGCCGCCGGCCACAAGGTCTATACGCCGACAATCAAGGGCAATCGCCCCGGCGATGCCAAGACGACCGGGCTGAAGGACGCGATCCAGTCGATCGCCGACTATCTCGCCGAAAACAATCTGAAGGACATCGTCCTGCTCGGCCATTCATATGGCGGCATGATCATCACCGGCGTCGCCGACCTCGCGCCGGAGCGCATTCGCCGCCTGGTGTATTGGAATGCCTTCGTGCCCAACAACGGCGAATGCCTCAACGACATGGTGCCGCCGCACTTTATCGGGCTGTTCGATGCCATCGCGGCCGAACGCGGCGACAGCTCTGTGGTGTTGCCCTTCCCGATCTGGCGCGAAGCCTTCATCAACGATGCCGATCTCGAGACCGCGCAGCGCGCCTATGACGTGCTCAACCCGCATCCGTTCGCGACATTTACCGACAAGATCGCGCTCAAGACCAATCCGGCGGAGATGCCGCTGGCAAAGTCCTATATCAACTGCACCGAGGACGTCGCGATGCCGCACAGCCATCCCTGGCATCCGCGGCTCTCGGAGAAGCTCGGCCTGTTCCGTCTGGTGCAGGTGCCGGGAAGCCACGAGCTGTGCTTCTCCGATCCGGCGCGGCTGGCCAAGGCGATCATGGAGGCGGGGCGCGACTGACGCGCGTCCGTCAAGAGCGCGACGACTTTCGACGATTGCTCCTACCGCCGGCTTCGGCGGCACAGCCCTTGCTTGTCCGCTAACGAATCCAGATCGGTAGAAGCAACCCCTGCTTGTCACGTGTGGCTCCCCGCCATACGCTGCCCGTGTTCGGCAACCGCCATCTGGTTTCGTTTTGCGTCAAGTCAGGAGAAGCGAATGGTTCACGTCTCGCGACGGAAACTGCTTCAGCTTGCGGCTGTTGCGCCATCGGCACTTCCTCTGGCCTGGACGTCGGTTGTATCTGCCGCGACCGGAAAGAAGACCCTGAGCGCGGTGATGCAATCGGACCTTCGCGTCACCGACCCTGGCTTCACGACAGCCATCATCACCCGCGACCATGGCTACATGGTCTACGATACGCTGCTCGGCATCGATTCCAGCTTCAAGGTGCAGCCGCAGATGGCCGACTGGACGGTGTCCGCGGACAAGCTGACCTACACTTTCACCTTGCGCGACGGCCTGAAGTGGCATGACGGCGCACCGGTGACGGCCGAGGATTGCGTGGCCTCCCTGAAGCGCTGGGGTACGAGCGTCGACGGCATGGCGCGCAAGCTGATGGACTTCACGGCCGGTATCGAAGCCGCGGACACCAAAACAATCGTCTTCAAGCTGAAGGAGCCCTATGGCCTGGTGCTGGAGACGATCGCCAAGCCATCGTCGGTCTGCGCCTTCATGATGCCCAAGCGGCTTGCGGAGACCCCGATCACCAAGCAGATTCCCGAGCAAATCGGCTCCGGCCCATTCAAATTCGTCGCGGCCGAATTCCAGCCCGGCGTGAAGGCCGTCTACGAAAAGAACACCGACTATGTGCCGCGCAAGGAGCCGGCCGAATGGACCTCGGGCGGCAAGGTGGCCAAGGTCGACCGGGTCGAGTGGATCACGATGCCGGACGCGCAGACCGCGCTCAACGCACTGCAGTCAGGCGATGTCGATTTCGTTGAGACGCCGCCGTTCGACATGCTGCCCGCGCTCGAGTCCAATCCGGACATCAACGTATCCATCCTGAACAAGTTCGGCTTCCAGTCGTTCGGCCGGATGAACTTCCTGCATCCGCCATTCGACAATGTGAAGATCCGCCGCGCCGCGATGCTGGCGATCAACCAGAAGGACGTGCTCGACGCGCAAATTGGCAATCCCAAATACTACAAGCTGTGCGGCGCGTTCTTCATCTGCGACACGCCGCTCGCCAGCGACGCCGGCGGCGAGACTCTGATCAAGGGCAACGGCATGGCGGACGCCAGGAAGGCGTTGGCCGAGGCCGGTTATGACGGCACGCCCGTGGTGATCCTGGCGCCGACCGATCAGATCCTGCTGAAGGCGCAGCCGGTCGTGGTCGCACAGCTGTTGCGCGACGCCGGCTTCAAGATCGATCTGCAGGCGATGGACTGGCAGACCGTGGTCACCCGCCGGGCAATCCAGAAGCCGCCGAAGGAAGGTGGCTGGAGCATGTTCTTTACCTACCAGGGCGCCGCCGACTCATTGAACCCGCTGGTCAACGTCCCGATGGTCGGCAAGGGCACGAGTGGCGGCTGGTACGGCTGGTCCGAGGACCCCAAGCTCGAGGAGTTGCGCGATTCCTTTGCCCGCGCGACCTCGCCCGAGGAGCGCAAGAAGATCGCGCTTGAGGTGCAGAAGGAAGCCTACGACCAGGTGATCTACGTCCCGCTCGGCCAGTTCCAGGCGCCGAGCGCCTGGCGCAAATCGCTCACCGGCGTGATCGACGGCCCGGCGACGCCGATGTTCTGGAATGTGGACAAGAACGAGTAGCTTCCTCTCCCCGTTCTCACGGGAAGAGGCAAAGCCCTAATTCGGATGCCACCAGCGGCCGCCGATCACGACGCCCTCGGAGACGATCTTGCGATCGCCGATCAGATGCTCGCCGACGACGTCCTCATAGTCGAACTGGCCCTGCCTGACCGTAACAAGCGTGGCGTCGCCGACGCTACCGGGCTTGAGGCTGCCGAGCTCGGGACGCCGCAGCGCCATGGCCGCGTTCACCGTCGAGGCGGCGACGACGTCCGACAGCTCCATGCCCATGCACAGGAATTTCGACATGGTCGTGACCTGGTCGAACGCCGGGCCGTCGATGCAGAGCTGATGGATGTCGGAAGAGATCGTGTCGGGATAGAAGCCGTTGGCGAGCATCGCGCGCGCGGTCTTGAAGGCGAACGAGCCCTTGCCGTGGCCGATATCGAACAGCACGCCGCGCTCGCGCGCGTCCAGCACCGCCCTCTTCACTGTGCCTTGCGCGGTCGCCGGCGTGTTGGGGAAGGGGCGGAACGCATGGGTCAGCACGTCGCCCGGACGCAGGCGGCCCAGCACCTCCTCGTAGCTCGGCGGCGGATGGTCGATATGCGCCATCAGCGGCATGCCGACCTCGTTCGCGACCTCGAGCGCGATGTCGAGCGGCACGATCCCCGACGTGCCCGAGGAGTGCAGCCCCACGCGCACCTTGATGCCGACGATGAGGTCGCGGTTGGCATCGGCCACCTTGGCCGCCTCGATCGGGTTCATCAGCCGCAACTCCTCGCTCTCGCCGACCATGATCCGGTGCGAGAAGCCGAAGATGCCGGCATGCGAGACGTGCAGATAGGCGAGGATGCGGACCTGGCTCGGCTCGATCACATGCTTGCGGAAGCCCGCGAAATTGCCGGGACCGGCACTGCCGGTATCGACCGCAGTGGTGACGCCGGAGAGGCGGCAGAATTCCTCGGCATCGATGCCGAGCGAGGTGCCGCCCCAATAGACATGGGTGTGCAGATCGATCAACCCCGGCGTCACGATGTAACGCGAGACGTCGCGCACATCGGTGCCCGGATCGGCCTTGAGCCCGGTCCCGACGGCGGCGACCTTGCCGCCGGCAAAGGCGATGTCCGTCACGGCATCGAGCTTCTGGGACGGGTCGACCACACGGCCGCCGCGCAGGATCAAGTCGAAAGGCATTGTTGTCTCCGGATGGGGTAGCGAGGCGTGGCCGGCACGTCGGCAAGGCCAGGAAGGACGTCTTTCGCTTCTAGCAAATTTTGCGCCGACGAGCGTGGCAAACTGCGACGATTGCCCATGACAAAATGGCGATCCCGGGACGACTCGAACTTTCAACCCATGTTTTACGAAACCGCTCTCAGGTCAACAATATCAGCGGCCTGTTCGCTCGGATTCCGGCTTCACGTGCGAAGCTGAAACATCCGCGGCCTATTGAAAAGACGGCGAGCGCGCATCCGGCAAACATGGAGTCGTCGGCAGGTCTCGGGCCAATGAGTGTCCGGCAAAGGTCGAGACGTGGCCGACATCATGTAGCTGGAGAAAAAACGATGGAACGACTGAAATTGCTTGGCGTGATCGCTCTTTGCGCAACCTTGGCGCCGGGAGCGGCCGCCTCTGCGCGCAGCGGCGGACATGGGGGCGGTGGACATGGGGGCGGTGGCGGACATTTCGGAGGCGGCGGCGGATTTCACGGTGGTGGGCACTTCGGAGGCGGCGGAGGCTTCCACGGCGGAGTTGGTCACTTCCGGGCCGCCGGCGGCTTCCATGCGCCACGTCCCGTCGCGGCCGGCGCCGGCTTCCATGGCGGTCAATTCCATCATGCCGGATTCCGGCATCGCTACCGCCACGCATTTGCTTACGGCGGGGGTCTTGGCCTTGGCGGCGCCTTAGCGCTGGGCGCCTATTCGGGCTGGCCTTACTATGGCGGCTACGACGACGGCTACTACGGCGATTACGACGACTCCGCTGATGGCTCGTCCTATTGCGAACAAAAATATCGGTCGTACGACCCGGCTTCGGGAACGTATCTCGGCTACGATGGCAAGCGACACCCCTGCCCATAGCTCGATGTGGTGATGTCTTCGAGCCGTGCTCGCCGGCACTTCGGGAGTCCCTGAGATCGCTGACGACGCACGGCCCGAATTGCCGGCGCGTTGCTGTTGCCAGTCTCCCCAGAGCAATATGGTTGTGACGAATGTCTTTAGGAGGCTCCTGATCAATCAGCTCATGATGCGTGGCGTTACGAAACCACAACGCTCCGCCCCTGGCGGCATCAAGCTAAGCCATCGAAAAGCTGGCGATCCCGGCATGACTCGAACATGCGACCTACGGTTTAGGAAACCGCCGCTCTATCCGGCTGAGCTACGGGACCGCGGAACCCGCTGGTACGGGTTCGATCCCGTCATAGCAGAGCAAAATGCGGTTCGCCAGCCGTCAGGCGGGCCAGACCATCGTCAACCTGAACGGGGCGGCTATACAATCGCTTCCAGGCCCCTCTCGGCGGAGCAGCTCACATGATCGAAAGCATCAGCGCCATCACGCTCGGCACGCATGACATGAGGCGCTCCGTGCACTTCTACCGGTCGCTGGGGTTCGAGCTCCTGTATGGCGGCGAAACCGCCGCATTCACGAGCTTTCGCGCCGGCACCGGCTATCTCAACCTGACGGCGCAGCCGGACGACAAGCGCTGGTCCTGGTGGGGCCGCATCATCTTCTACGTCGCCGATGTCGACGGGACCTACGAGCGCGCACGCGCCGCCGGATGGCAGCCGTCGACCACGCCGCGCAATGCGGAATGGGGTGAGCGCTACTTCCATCTCACCGACCCCGACGGCCATGAGCTCAGTTTCGCGCGACCGTTGTCCTGACCGCATAAGTCACATCCGCTGACGTTCGCAACGCGCAAGTAGCGCTGTCTCAGCCGCCGTGGCAAGCTCGACGCGGTTGCCTCAAGCGAGAATTGTATCTGGGTTCTAACCAGGGAGGACGACCATGGTAACCTATGTCGTGCTGGCGAACTTCACTGATCAGGGAGTCCGCAACGTCAAGGACTCGCCGAAGCGGGCCGACGCCTTCAAGGAGATGGCCAAAACGTTCGGCGTGACCGTGAAAGAGATCGTCTGGACGCAGGGACGATATGACGTTGTAACCGTTCTCGAGGCTCCAGATGAGGCTGCCGCGATGTCGCTCAGCCTTAGTCTCAGCGCACTCGGCAATGTCCGCACCGAAACGCTGCGCGCGTTTTCGGCGGCAGATATGACAAAGATCGTCGGCAAGATGCTCTGACGCTTAAGCCCGAGCGAACGCACTGGACCTGGGATGGCAATCCCGGGAACAGGCCTCTCATGCCTTGATATTGTTCTCGCGCACCACCTTGCCCCAATAGGCGACCTGCTTGTCGAAGAAGCTCTTGAAGGCGGCGCCGTCCTGGAGCAGCAGCGTCAT
Organism: Bradyrhizobium sp. LA6.1; assembly: GCF_040547805.1. Taxonomy (NCBI): domain Bacteria; kingdom Pseudomonadati; phylum Pseudomonadota; class Alphaproteobacteria; order Hyphomicrobiales; family Nitrobacteraceae; genus Bradyrhizobium; species Bradyrhizobium sp. LA6.1. The sequence continues at coordinate 102,488 of NZ_JBEPQK010000023.1, forward strand.
CTGCTGGGTCTCCTTGAGCTGGGCAGCGGTCGCGGGCTCGCTCAGGATCTCCTTGGACGCCGTCGCCATGGCCGAGACGATGTCGGGCGGCGTGCCCGCGGGCGCGAAGATGCCCCACCAGGCGAGCGTCTCGAAGTCCGGAAAGCCCGCCTCGATCGCGGTCGGCGTATCCGGCAACGCCGGCAGGCGCTCGCGGCCGAGTTGCAGGATCGGCCGCAGCATGTTGGTGCCGAGCTGAGCCGAGACCAGCGCCGCCGACCCCGCGATCAGATCGACATGGCCGCCGAGCACGTCGTTCATCGCAGGGCCGCCGCCGCGATAGGGCACGTGCATGATCTCGACGCCGGCCTTGGTGCCGAGCACGGTCATGGCGAGATGGCCGAGCGTGCCGATGCCGACGGAGGCATATTTCACCGCGCCGGGCGTCGCCTTGCAGGCGGCGACCACGTCGGCAAAGCTCTTGTAGGGACGGCCGGCGCCGGCGGCGATCACGTAGGGCGCGGTGCCCACAAGCAGTACCGGCAACAGCTCACGCTCGACATCGACCGGCGGCTTGTCGAGGATGGACGGGATCACCGCGTGGGAATCGAAGGTGACCAGGAACGTCGCGCCGTCCGGCGGGCTCTTGGCAACCTGCGCCGCGCCGAGCGCGCCCGCCGCGCCCGACTTGTTCTCGACCACGACGATGCGGTTGAGCTTTGTCTGCAGATTGGCCTGCAACAGCCGCGCCATCGCGTCGGTCGATCCGCCCGGCGGAAACGGCACCACCAGCGTAATCTTGCCGGCCTGCGCCACCGCTGGCGCGATTGCGAGAATAGCGGGCGCTGCCAGCAGCGTGCGTCGTGTGATCGTCATGGTCCCCTCCCCTTTGGTTTTGCGCCTGGCTTTTTGCTCTTTGGCGCTTAAGTCGTGCCGAAGCCCGATCCCGCTTTTTTGTATTCTGGCCGTGGTGGACTGAAAATGTCCAGCACGCGGGCCCCATCGGGGCCGGCGCGCATCGTGTGCGGCACATTGCCGGGCGTGCGCCAGAAATCGCCCTTCTTCACCGGAATTTCCTCATCACCCTGGACGCGGATGGCGGAGCCGTCGAGCAGCACGCCCCATTGCTCCTCGGGATGATGATGCAGCGTACCTTGCGCATGCGGGGCCAGCGTCACCACCGACAGCATCGCCTGCTCGCCGGAGAAGATGCGCGTGGTCACCCCCGCCGCGAGCTCGCGAAACAGCCCGTCGCTGGGATCGTCGATGTTGTGAAATTCGTCCTTCTGGCTCAAGCCGCCCTCCCCTTCATTCTGATCCGATCAGGATTTGCCATAGGAGCCCTGGTAGCGGCCCTCGCGGATCGCCTTCATGGTCTCCTCCTCACGCGCGACCTGGGCGCGGACGGCTTCCAGCAGCGCCGCGGCTCCGGCGGCGGGGAACGACACCACGCCGTCCTCATCGCCGACCACGATGTCGCCGGGCGAGATCACGCTGCCGCCGATCGTCACGGGCACGTTGATTTCGCCGGGGCCGTTCTTGTAGGGGCCGCGATGGATCACCGCGCGGGCGTAGCAGGGAAAGTCGTCAGCGGCGAAGGCCGCGACATCGCGGATCGCGCCGTCGATGACATAGCCTTCGGCTTTGCGCCACTGCGCGATGTTCTTCATGATCTCGCCGACCAGTGCGCGGCTCTCGTCGCCGCCGCCATCGACCACGATGACGTCGCCGGGACCGACCAGTTCAAGTGCGCGGTGGATGGCGAGATTGTCGCCGGGACGGGTGCGCACGGTGAAGGCCGTCCCGACCAGCTTGGCGCCGCGATGATAGGGCTTCAGCCCGACCGCGCCCGGCAACCGGGCGAGATTGTCTGAAATGACTGAAGTCGGCGCGCCGCGAAAACCCTCGATGATCTCGGCCGGCGGCTTCGGCACGCTGTTCGCTGCGATGGTGATCGTCATGTCTCAATCCTTCTGTATTCTTCTTATTCGGCGTGCGCCCGCGCCTTGGCCGGCCGAATCCGGAAGGCGCGCCCTTCCTTCATCCACGCCGCGCGCTCGTCGCGCAACAGGGTGCGGCGAACTTTTCCGGAATCATCGCGCGGCGGGGCGCTGACGATGTCGAAGCTCTCGGGGTGCTTGTAGCGGCTCAGCCTGTCTTTCAAGAAGTCCGCCATGTCGTCGGCGATGGCCCGGCTGTCCGCGTCCGGCTCCGGCTCGATGATGGCGTGCACGCGCTGGCCCAATTCCGGATCGGGCAATCCCACCACCACGCAGGAGCGCACGCCGGGGCATTCGGAGACCGCGGCCTCGACCTCGGCCGGATAGATGTTGGCGCCGCCGCGCAGCACCATGTCGGCGAGACGGTCGCCGAGATAGAGATAGCCTTCGGCGTCCAGCCGGCCGATGTCGCCGAGCGACTCCCAGCCGTCCGCGCGGCGCTTCGGCTCGGCACCGAGATAGTGATAGGTGGCGTCCTTGCCGTCATTGTTGAGGAAATAGATCTCGCCGGTCTCGCCGGGCGCGACGTCGTTGCCGTCCTCGCCGACGATGCGCAAGCGCGCCATCTCGCCGATCCTGCCGACCGAGCCCTTGTGCGTCAGCCATTCCGTGCCTGATATGATGCACGAGCCCTGGCGCTCGGTGCCGCCATAGAGCTCCCAGACGCGCTCAGGGCCGAGCCAGGCGATCCAGTTCTCCTTCAGCCAGGGCGGCATCGGAGCCGCCATGTGGAAGACGGTCTGAAGGCTCGACATGTCGTAAGAGTTCCGCACGTTCTCCGGCAGCGCCCAGATTCGGTGCATCATGGTCGGCACGAAATTGACCCATTGCACGCGCTCGCGCGCGATCTGCCGCAGCGTCTCCTCGGCGTCGAACTTGACGAGGCCGGTAAGCTGGCCGCCGGTGAACAGCGCGTAGTGCGACACGATGAACGGCGCATTGTGGTAGAGCGGACCGGGATTGAGCAGCGAAACCCCGAATGGAATGTTGAGCGGCGGCGCGGCGACGGTGTCGGTCACGGCCGGCTGATGATCGAGGATCACTTTCGGCCGGCCGGTCGAGCCGCCGCTGGTCATGGCTTTCCAGTAGCGAGCCACCGGCGGATCGAGCGGCTCGTCCGAAAAACCTTCCGGCACGAAATCCGCCGGCAGGCGGTTCGGCGCGTTCCAGTCGGCCTCGCCGCCGACCACCAGCGCGGGCTTCAGGATGTCGAGCACCGCGGCGGCTTCGCCGCGCGGCAGCCGCCACGACAGTGACGTCGGCGTCGCTCCGCACTTCCAGACCGCAAACGAGGTCTCGAAGAACGCGTTGCCGTTAGGCAAGCCGATTGCGACAAAGTCGCCGGGCTTGACGCCCTTGGCCATGAACGCTCGCGCGCGCCGATTGGCGCCGCGTTCGAGCTCGTCCCATGTCAGCGTATCCTGCCCGTGGCGGACGGCGATCGTGCCTTGCGGTTTGCGTTGAGCGTACCAGCGAGGCACGTCGGACAGGGGCAGCAGCATCAGGTGTTTCCACTTCGTCTTCTTGGCGTCGTCTCAGGATGAGGCGTCGCGAGACGAAGTGTAACAGCCGGAGCCAAGCCTTCAAGGGATCTGGCTTCAAGACGTCCGCATCAGCGCTCGGCCCCGCAGCCCGGAATATCGAACAGCGCCGCGAGGCCGCATTTCGAGGTCAGCATCTTGTCGCCGTCGTGGCCGACCCCGGCGACGTCCCAGACCCGGTGATTGGGCGTGCCGCGGTCGCGCTTGGCCATCGCATCCGCATAGGCGTGGCCGCGGGCGTAGCGCGTGGGACCTTGCGCCTCGGCCATGCAGCTCTTGTCCAGCGCGGGATGCTTCGGATTGGTGTCGAGCGTGCCGAGCAGATAGATCACCTCGCGCTCGACATAGCGCTGCTCCAGCGCGACCGGCGTTGCGTTCGCAAGATAGGGCGGACGCCCGTCCATGCCGTATTTCCAGTTGTTGTAGCCCGGGCAGGATGCGGCGATCGCCGGCACGGGCCGCGTGTTGCTGAAATAAGCGTAGGAGGAGGGATTGGCGACGACGTAGCGGACATCGATATGCTGGCGCGACAGCGCCGCCTCGCCTTTGCCGGCGATGGCATAGCGTTGCGCGACCTGGCCACCGCCGGAATGGCCGGCGACGACGACCTGCTTCAGATTCGGAAAGATGCGCCGGTCCGAGAGTTTTACGAGGATCGCATCGAGCGCATCGAAGGATGATACCGGATTCGGCGCCAGCGCAGCGTCGCCGCCCTCCCATCCCTCCAGCGACCAGCGCAGCGTATCCGCGGGCAGCCTGTGCGCGTCGATGTCGATCTCCGCCAGGAACTGCGGGACGATCATCAGCGCGCTCTTGCCGTCATCGCCCGCCGCAACCTGCGCAGTATGGGCCGACATGTAATATTCGTCGGCATTGCGCAGGCGTCCGTGCAGCACGATGATGGCGCGCGAGATCGCCGGCAGCGGCAGCGACCAGTCGCTGGAGAGATAGAGCGGCAGCATTCCCTGGCCGCCGACCGAGAGCCGCGCGTCGGCGATCGCCCTCACCGGCTTGCGGTTGGGCGCTTCCTCGTCCGCTGCGAACGCATGGCTGGAAATGAACGCCAATGTGATTGCGGCGAGACGGGCCAACGCTCTCATGACGGATATTCCCCTTCGAATTCAAACCAATAAAGTCTAAGCCGATCATGTGCCGCGCGGCTGTGACTCCCGCGCCACGTCAAGCAAAAAATGTCAGCATTGCAGTCATGAAATTCCCGAGTTCCACGGGTGACAAGCCGGCGATAAAGGGGCAAAAATCGGACCCGACTCAGTTCGGGTTGAGTTTTGCAAGGAATGCTCTCGTAGAATGTCGGACGTAGTTGCATCGCGTCGTGCGGCGCTTGTCGTTGCCGCAGCAGGATTTTTTCTGCTGACGCCGGTGCATGCCCACGCCCAATGGTGGAAGCGCGCGCCCGTCGATTTCGAGGAATGCGCCGACGCCGCCGAGAAGGCCGCGAACAAGACCGAGAAGACGGCTGCGCTTGCCGATTGCAACGCCAAGTTCGCCGGCCGCCGCAAGCCAGGCGGCGGCTATTCCTATTACGATTTCCTCCAGGACCGTACCTTCGACATCGCAGGCCCCAATCCGACGCCGGAGGAGCAGAAGAAGATCGACGAATCCTACACCTCCTACCTCGCCAATCAGCGCCGCAGCAATGAAGCCGCTCAAGCCGCCGCGCGTCAGCAGCGCGAGCAGCAGGAACAAGCGCGGCAGCAGCAGGTCGCACTGCGAACCGAGGTCGAGCGCGTGTCCGTCCCGGTCGCGCGCGTGCCTGTCCCGGTCGAGCGGCCGAAGGTGCAGCAGTCCGTGAGCCCGCGACCGAAGGGCGCGCCCTGCACCAAGGGCTCGTTCTCCTGCGAATGGCCGCGGCTATCGGAAAGCTTGAGCGATCTGAAGAAGCTGTTCACCCCGGCGCCAAGCAAGCCGGCGAAGAAGGGGTAAGCTCCTCGCGCAGCAAACTCCGCTGTCGTCCCGGACAAGCGCAGCGAAGCGAAGCGCTTGTCCGGGACGACAGCGGGAGTGTGGCGTCAGTTCGGCTGCTTCTTCTTGCTGCGCTTCGGTTTGACCACCGGTGCACGCATGGGCTCTGTTGTCGTCGGCGAATTGCCCAACTGCGACCTGCTCTCCTGCAACCGCCTGTCATAGCCGGGCGAGCTCACGACCGTTGGCGGCCTTGCGTAGGCGAGCGTCGACGCGGCGCAGAGCGCGGCCAGCGCGAGCCCAATCATCAGACAACGCGTCATCGTTGCTCCTCCCGCCGCCCGGCTCGCACTCAGGCCGCCCCGCGGATCTGCTGCGGCGTCAGCCGCGGCGGACCATTGCCTGCCGTCTCGGCCTGCTTGATCAGCGCAACAATACGGCGCATCAGCGGCACGTCGACGTTGTTCTGCTCGGCGAGCGCGATGACTGCGCCCTGGAGATAGTCGATCTCGGTCTTGCGGCCCTGCTTCAGGTCCTGCCACATCGAGGAGCGCGCCTCGGGATCGATCTTCATCGTGCGCCCCAGGATCGCATTGAAGATCACATCAGGCAGCCTCAGCAGGGTCGGCGTCCACCTCAGCGGGATCGGCGTCGCCGAGACCGGCGCGATGCCGGCGGCCTTCATCGCAGTCACGCCTTCGGCCATCTGATCGGCGAACAGTCTTCGCCAGCTGCGGTTCGCCAGTTGCGCGGCGAGCGGCATGTCGGACAGCGCGCTGAGCGCATTGTTCAAGTTGATGATCAGCTTGCCCCATTGCACGCCGGTGATGTCGCGGCTTGCGCGCATGGCGAGGCCGGGCACCGACAGCGCTGCGGCCGTATTCGCCTCATCCGCGCCGACATGGATGTCGCCGGACGTCGAGCGGTGGAAGCGTCCCTCGCCCATCGCGATCACGTTGAACGGCACCATGCCGGCGAGCACGCGCCGGCCGCCGAGCCGCTCGCGCAGAACCGCGACATTGCCGACGCCGTTTTGCAGGGAGACGATCACGGCGTCCTGCGGCGCGTGCCGGGCAATCTGGTCCGCGACATCGGCGGTGTCGGCGCTCTTCACCGTGACCAGCACGATGCCGGCGTTGTGGAAGATCGCGGGATCCTCCGACAGCGCGAGCTGGCCTGCGCCGAGCTTCTGCTCGGAGCCGTCGAAATCGGTCAGCCGCAGGCCGAACCGCTCGATCTCGGTTTTGACCCGCGGCCTGACCAGCAGCGCGACGCGGCGCCCTCCGGCCGCCAGCTGGCCTCCGACGAAACAGCCGATGGCGCCCGCGCCGGCCACCACGATCGGTCGATCCGCAACCACCTGACCTTGCTCCCTTGAATGACCCGCCCTCGATAGCAGAGGCAACGCCGGCTGCCCATTGGTTGCGGTGCATTCGCCTTGTAACCGTCATGAGAGCCTCATATGTTTTTGCCCCGGGGGCTGTCACCGGCGAGAACTCGCCGACGAGAACGCCAAAGGAGAGCACCATGGGTCTACTCGACGTCCTCAACGGCATGCAGAACGGCCCCCGCGGCCCGAGCACGCCCAGCTCTGAGCAATCCTCCGGCGGCATGTCGCCAATGACCATGGCGCTGCTCGGCCTGATCGCCTGGAAGGCCTTCAAGCATCTGACGGCAGGCCAGCCCGACGCGGCGCCGGCGCCGCAGCAGCGCTCGCCGCTGCCGCCTCCGACGCCTGTCAATACGGGCAGCAGCGCTGTTCCCGGCGGCCCCGGTGGTAGCGGCGGCCTAAGCGATCTGCTCAAGGGCGGCCTCGGCGGCCTGCTCGCGGGCGGCGCCGCCGGCAGCGTGCTGAGCGGCGGTCTCGGCGATCTCCTCAACCAGCTCCAGCAGGGCGGCCACGGCGAGACCGCGAGCACCTGGGTCGGCAAGGGCGAGAACAAGGCGATCGCGCCCGGCGATCTCGCCAGCGCGCTCGGCGCCGACCAGATCCAAAGCCTGTCCGCCCAGAGCGGCCTGTCGCGCGACGAGCTGCTCTCCGGCCTCAGCCAGTATCTGCCACAGGTGATCGACCACCTGACGCCGGACGGACGGCTGCCGACCGAGAACGAGCTCTCGGGCAGGCTTTAATCGAACCTTGATCTACGCATTCTCGGGAAGGGGAGCACTGACATGAGCATGGGCGGCCTGTTGTGGATCATCGTCGTCGGCTTCATCGCCGGCCTCATCGCGCGCTGGCTGGCGCCGGGACCGAACAACCCGAGCGGCTTTATCCTCACCACCATCCTCGGCATCGCCGGTGCGTTTCTTGCGACCTTCATCGGACAGGCGATCGGGCACTATAGCCCCGACCAGGGCGCCGGCTTCATCATGGCCACGATCGGCGCGGTGGTGGTGCTGTTCATCTGGCACCGGCTGGTCGCGAGCGGCGTGATCAAAGGGTAGCGGTGCGGGACGTCGGGCACGACGCCGCCCTCGCACTCCGTCATTGCGAGGAGCCCTTGCGACGAAGCAATCCAGACTGTCCGCGCGGACGCTCTCTGGATTGCTTCGCTTCGCTCGCAATGACGAATTAAGTTATCAGATGCATCCCCGCATCCATCCGCACGACCTCGCCGGTCATGTTGCTCGACGCCGGCGTTGCCAGGAAGCAGACGAGCTGCGCGATGTCATTGGCGGATGAAGCGACCTTCAGCGGCACCTTCGCCACCACGCTGTCGCGCACCTGCTTGGCGCCGGCCTCGCCGCGGCCCTTGGTGAACCAGGGCGTGTCGATATAGCCGGGGCACACCGTGTTGACGCGGATCAGCGGCGCCAGTGCACGCGACAGCGACAACGTCATCGTGTTGAGCGCGCCCTTGCTCGCGGCATAGGCGATCGACGAGCCGACGCCGCTGATGCCGGCAACCGAGGACACGTTGACCACGGCGGACGGCCGCTCCGAAGCCTTCGCGCCGGCCTCGAGCAGGCTGCGCGCCGCGCGCACCATCTGGAACGGGCCGATCGTGTTGACGCCGTACAAGCGCTGGAAATCTTCAGCCGACAATCCATCGAGATCGGCATGCGCAACATGCTTGGTGATGCCGGCATTGTTGACGAGCACGTCGAGCCGGCCCCAGCCGCTGGCTGCCGCGACGATCTTGCGGCAATCCTCGTCGCGCGAGACGTCGCCCTGCGCGACCAGCACTTCCGCCGCCCCCGCCTTGCGGCAGAGTTCGGCCGTGGCCTCGGCTTCCTTCTGGCTCGAGGAATAGTTGATGACGAGCCGCGCCCCGCTCCGCGCGAGAATTTCCGCAGTCGCTGCACCAAGTCCGGATGCGGACCCCGTCACGATTGCGCACAAGCCATCTTTTGCCATCCGGATTTCCTTCCCCTTGATTGAATGCAAGCCTTAAGCAGCTGGCCCTGTTTAGCGAGTTTGCCGCGCCCTGCAAATCGAGCAAACTCCGCTAAGCGGAATTAGTCCATAGCAGCTCTTGCGCCCATGCCGGAGCCGCAGATGGGCCTGCGGTCAACGCTTGTCAGGGCCATGGCTTTTTCGGATCATCGGGCGCAAGAAGAGACCGCGCGCCGCGCCGACCGGACGGAACGCGCCAATGGCAAAACACGGGGAACGCTGTGGCGGAGAGTGACAATATCGTCGTCGAGACCGCGGAGAAAATCTTCGCCGATCTCGCCGATCCGCAGACCATCAACAACGACAAGAAGGGTTCGTGGCAGGCGCCGCTGTGGCAGGCGCTGAGCGAAGCCGGCTTGCCATTGTCCTGGGTGCCTGACGATCTCGGCGGCTCCGGCGCCAGCCTTGCCGACGGTTTTGCGCTGCTGAACGCCGCCGGCCGCTTCGCAGTCGCGGTTCCCCTGGCCGAGACCATGCTGGCGGGCTGGCTGCTTGCGCAGGCGAAAATCGCCTCACCGGAAGGTGAGATGACGGTGCTGCCGGCCTCGCCGAAGGACCGCATCACGCTCGATGCCGACGGCGCGCTCTCCGGCCGCGCCCGCGGCGTGCCCTTTGCCAAGGCGGCGAAGCACTTTGCGGTGCTGGCGCACGGCAAGGATGGGATCTCGATTGCCTTGGTCGATGCGAGCAAGGGCCGGATCGAATCCGGACTCAATGTCGGCTACGACCACAGCGATACCGTGACGCTCGACAAGGTCCAGCCTGTCACCGTCAAGCCCGCGAAGGGCTTTGACCAGACCACGCTCATGCTGATGGGCGGCGTCGCGCGCAGCCTTCAGATCGCGGGCGCGCTGGAAGCGATGCTCGACATCTCCGTGCGCTATTCCAACGAGCGCGTCGCGTTCGAGAAGAAGATCTCGAAGTTTCAGGCCGTGCAGCACAACCTCGCCCGTCTCGCCGGCGAATCCGCCGCGGCGCTTGCGGCCGCGACGTCGGCAGCCGATGCCATCGCGAACGCAAAATCGTTTGACGACGAGGTCTATCTCGAGGCTGCCTCGGCAAAGATCCGCTGCGCGGAAGCCGCGGAGAAAGGCGGCGCCATCGCGCATCAGGTGCACGGCGCCATCGGCTTCACCAGCGAGCACATCCTGCACCGCTTTTCGCTGCGGGCGCTGGCCTGGCGCGACGATTTCGGTTCTGAGAGTCACTGGGCCGTCGAGCTCGGCAAGCTGGTGGCAAACCGCGGCGCCGACGAATTGTGGCCGCTCGTGGCTTCGCGCTGATCAGGGGACGAGACAACAATGACCGCTGCCCTTCGTTTCGATCCGATCCGCCTGCCCGAGAAGTGCGAGCAATTGCGCAAGGAAGTGCGCGCCTTCCTCGCCGAGGAAATCGCGGCCGGCACCTTCGATCCGCACAAGCCCAACCGCGAGGACACCGACGCGCCGGAATTCTCCCGCCGGGTCGGCGCCAAGGGCTGGCTGGGCATGACCTGGCCGAAGAAATATGGCGGCCAGGAGCGCTCCTTCCTCGAGCGTTACGTGGTGACCGAGGAAATGCGCGTCGCCAACGCGCCGACGCGGCGTTTCTTCGTCGCCGACCGCCAGAGCGGCCCGGTGCTGATCAAATACGCGCCCGAGCATATCAAGATGGATATCCTGCCGCGCATCTGCCGCGGCGAGATCTGCTTTGCGATCGGCATGAGCGAGCCGAATTCCGGCTCCGACCTGTTCGCGGCGAAGACGCGCGCGACCAAGACCGACGGCGGCTACCTCATCAACGGCACCAAGATCTGGACCTCGTCGGCGCACATTGCCGACTACATGATCGCGATCTTCCGGACCTCGCAGCCGACCAAGGAAAACCGCCGTCACGGCCTGACGCAGTTTCTGGTCAAGATGAAGCAGCCGGGCATCCAGGTGAACCCGATCGGCCAGATCACCGGCCAGTACGAGTTCAACGAGGTCGTCTTCACCGACTTCTTCGTGCCCGATGATCACGTGCTCGGCGAAGTCGACGGCGCCTGGAAGCAGGCGACGAGCGAGCTCGCCTATGAGCGTTCCGGCCCCGAGCGTTTTCTGGAGACCTATTACGTACTGACCGAGCTGGTGCGCGCGGTCGGCCCCAACCCGGATACCCGCAGCGCCGAAGGCATCGGCCGTCTCGTGGCGCAGCTCCACACCATGCGGCGCATGTCGGTCTCGGTTGCGGGCATGCTGCAGGCCGGCAAGGAGCCGGTGGTGGAGGCCTCCATCGTCAAGGACATCGGCACGGTCTGGGAGCAACAGCTTCCGCACCGCGTGCGCGATCTCGCCGCCTTCGTCGAGGAGACAGCCACCAACCGCGAGACGCTGGAGCGGCAACTCGACTTCGCCATCAAGACCGCACCGAAACTCACCATCCAGGGCGGCACCACCGAGGTGCTGCGCGGCATCATCGCGCGCGGACTTGGCCTGCGCTAGTCGCGCGGACTTGGTTTGCGCTAATTCAATCGAGGATCGTCATGAGCACCTATAAAGATATCGGCGTCGAAAAAGTTGGCCACGTCGGCACCATCGAGATCCGCCGCCCGCCGCTGAACTTCTTCGACATCTCGCTGATCAACCAGATCGCGGATGCACTCGACGAGTTCGATCGCGACATCGAGATCCGCGCATCCGTGCTGTCGGCACAAGGCAAGGCATTCTGTGCCGGCGCCAATTTTGGCGATCCGGCGCGGCAGGCGCAGGAAGCGCGCGAGGCCGAGAAGAAGGGCGACCCAGCCGACAACCTCGGCCCGATCAACCATCTCTACATCCAGGCCGTGCGTATCTTCCGCGCCAAGAAGCCGATCGTCGCGGCCGTCCAGGGCGCAGCCATCGGCGGTGGCCTCGGTCTCGCAGTGTCGGCCGACTTCCGCGTCACCTGCCCGGAAGCGCGCTTCTCCGCCAATTTCACGAAGCTCGGTTTCCATCCCGGCTTCGGCCTGACCGTGACGCTGCCCGAGCTGATCGGCAAGAACAACGCTGAGCTGATGTTCTACACCAGCCGCCGCGTCACCGGCGAGGAGGCAGTGAAGTGGGGCCTCGCCAACGAGCTGGTGCCGCAGGACCAGGTGAAGGCCGGCGCGATGATGCTCGCCGCCGAGATCGCCGAATGCTCGCCGCTCGGCCTCCTCGCCACCCGCGCCACGATGCGCGCCAACCTCGCCGACCGCGTGATGGCCGCGACCAATCACGAGCTCGCCGAGCAGACGCGCTTGCGCGCGACGGAAGACTTCAAGGAAGGCGTCAAGGCCACCGAAGAGCGCCGCGCGGCGAATTTTAGGGGAAGGTGATCGCTGCGGCGTCTCGCCGTATTACTTTGGCGTTGCCACAACCTTCCTGTCGTCCCTGCGAAAGCAGGGACCCATAACCACAGGGAGGAGTTGTGGCGCGAAGCTGGTCAACACGAGTCTTCGCCAAACCACTCCCTGTGGTTATGGGTCCCGGATCTGCGCCTCGCTTGGCCGGGACGACGGCGGTATGTGTGGCAACGGCTCACGCCGCAAGCCGGAACGTCACCCCGCCGAGCAGAAACTCGTTCCCCGCAACCGCGAGTCCCTTCGCCTTCGCGGCATGCAGCACGCTTGCGGCATCCGCCACCTGAAACTCCAGCGCGCTCATGATCTCGCTGGCGCCCTTCACGAAATGGAAGGTGGCATTGGGCAGTTTCAATTCGGCGCCGCCACTCGGTACGACCCCGATGATCTTCCCCCAATGTTCCGCGAGCCCCTGAGGATCCGGGCTCCGCATCTCCACGCCCGTCAGCGCCTGCGTCACATCCTTGCGGATGAACTTTTGCCAGTCCGGCCCTGCGGGCGGGTACGGCCCCAGAATATCGTCGCTGCCTTTGGTATGGTTGAATTCGATGAAGGCGGCGCGGCAGTCGCGGGGGTGGAGCTGCACGCCGTGATAGGGCGCGTGGTCGATCACGTTGGCGGTGCGCACGCCCATCGCATTGGCGTTGCGGCCGCGTTCGTCCGGATCGTTGCAGCAGAAGATCGCCATATAGCCGCCGCGGCCGCCGGTCTTCTCGATGAAGCGGCCGGCGGTGGTGCCGCCCTTGAACGGCGCAACCACCTCCAGCAGGATCGTGTCGACCGGGAGCAGTGCGTTCTCCAGGCCGTATTTGGCGACATTGCCATCGCGGTAGCAGACGTCGAGGCCCATGATCCCGGCGATGTCGGAGACCACAGGCGCGAGCTGCGGCGCGACGAGGCAGATCTGCCGGAGCCGCATATAGGGCGCCATCGTCATGCGCCCTTGAAGGTCGGCTTGCGCTTCTCGACAAAGGCCTTCGCGGCTTCCTTGTGATCCTCGGTGTCGCTGCAACGGGTGTGATGGATCGCCTCGCCGTCGAAGCAATCCTCCAGCGCCAGATGCTCGGCGTTGTTGATGTTGCGCTTGATGAAGCCGAGCGCGATCGATGGCCCCTGCGCCAGCGACAGCGCGAGCTCGTGCGCGGCGGCATCGATCTCGGCGTCGGGAACGACTTTCGTCACCATCCCGATCGCATGCGCCTCCTTCGCCGTGAGCACCGGCGACATCAGATAGAGCTCGCGCGCCCGCGCGCTGCCGAGCAGCTGCGTCAGGAAATAGGTGCCGCCATAGTCGCCGGAGAAGCCGACCTTGGCGAAGGCGGTCGTGATCTTGCAGGATTCGCTGGCGATGCGCAGGTCGCAGGACAGCGCCATCGAAAGGCCGGCGCCGGCTGCCGCGCCGTCGAGCTGCGCCACCACGGGCTTTGGCATCTGGTGCAGGATGCGCGACACTTCCATGCCGCGGCGCAGGTTCGCCATTTTCACTTCGAACGGCAGCGGCGCACGGCCTGCCGCCATCGACTTGACGTCCCCGCCGACGCAGAACGAGCCGCCTGCGCCTTTGAACAGCACCGCGCGCACCTCGGGATCGTCGGCCGCGCGCCGCGCGGCCTCGACCAGCCCCGCGACCATGTCGGGGTTGAGCGCGTTCTTCCGCTCCGGGCGATTCATCGTGATGGTGAGCAGCCCGCCTTCGAGCTTTTGCAGGACCATGTCGTTCATGGGACGTCTCCCTTGTTGTTGTTTTGCTCGGGCCTCAGCCACACCCGTCATTGCGAGGAGCGAAGCGACGAAGCAATCCAGACCGTCTCTGCGGAAACATCTCTGGATTGCTTCGCTTCGCTCGCAATGACGATCTCTATTTCTTCACCAGGGGGCAGCGCGACTGCTCCAGCGACTGGAACGCCTCGTTGCCGGACACGGTGGCGAGCAGCTTGTAGTCGTCCCAGCGGCCCTTGGACTCCGACGGCTTCTTGACCTCGAACAGGTACATGTCGTGGATCATGCGGCCGTCCTCGCGGATCTTGCCGTTCTTGGCGAAGAAGTCGTTGATCGGTGTCTCTTTCATCACCTTGATGACCGCGGCCGAGTCGGTCGTGCCCGCCGCCTTCACAGCCTTCAGGTAATGCGTGACCGACGAATAGACGCCGGCCTGCGCCGAGGTCGGTACGCGCTTGGTGCGCTCCATGAATCGCTTCGAGAACGCGCGCGTGTCGTCGTTGAGGTCCCAGTAGAAGGCTTCGGCGAGCAGCAGGCCCTGCGCGGTCTCCAGCCCGATCGAATCGATGTCGGAGACGAAGGCGAGCAGCGGCGAGACCTTCTGGCCGCCCTTGGTGATGCCGAACTCGGCCGCCTGCTTGATGGCGTTGACGGTATCGCCGCCGGCGTTGGCAAGGCCAATCACCTTGGCCTTGGACGCTTGCGCCTGGAGCAGGAACGACGAAAAATCCGAGGTGTTGAGCGGATGGCGCACGGCTCCGAGCACCTTGCCGCCGGTCTTGGTGACGACGGCGCTGGTGTCCTTCTCCAGGTCCTGGCCGAAGGCGTAGTCGGCGGTGAGGAAGAACCAGCTGTCGAGGCCGGACTTCACGGCGGCAAGACCGGTCACGTTGGCCTGGCCGTAAGTGTCGAACACGTAGTGGATGGTGTAGGGACCGCAGGCCTCGTTGGTGAGACGGATCGAGCCCGGGCCGTTGAACATGATGATCTTGTTGCGCGCTTTCGCGATCTCGCCGGCGGCGAGTGCAGTGGCCGAGGCCGCGACGTCGTAGATCATCTCGACGCCCTGGTTGTCGAGCATGTCGCGGGCGATGTTGGCGGACAGGTCAGCCTTGTTGAGATGGTCGGCCGCCAGCACCTGGATCTTGCGTCCCAGCACCTCGCCGCCAAAATCTTCGACGGCCATCTTGGCCGCGGTCTCGCTGCCGGGGCCGGTGATGTCGGCATAGAGGCTCGACATGTCGAGGATGCCGCCGATCTTCAGCGGCGGCTTGTCCTGGGCCTGCGCGGCGGCGCTCGCACTCAGCGCAAACGCTGCGGCAAAAATGCCCGACAAAATATGCTTCATAGAAAAAGACCTCCCTTATCGCGCCGTACTCTGATGGCGGCTTGGTTATTGCTCTTGGTTGAAGCTGTTGCCGCAATCATGCCGCATGCGCAAGTGCGCAGCAAGCGCGAGGGCGTTGCGGGCGCATGATTGCCGCACATGTTTTCCGCAAAGCGGAATGGCATGTTGCGGCGAAATGTTTCCACCGTCATTGCTGTGCAAGTTCATTAATTCGCTGATCGAGTGTGAGGCAATGGCGACGCGTCACGCGAACTGCCGTAGGGTGGGCAAAGGCGCGCTCTTCGCGCCGTGCCCACGAGCCCGCGCGACAAATCAAAGACGTGGGCACGCTTCGCTTTGCCCACCCTACGATAGCCTTCGCGGTTCGCCACGTTTGCGTTAGAACTAGAGCACAACGCAACCTTTCCGGGCACCGTGACGCGACTGCTTCATCTCATCCTCGCACTTCCTCTCGTCGCCGGTCACACCGCGTTCGCCGCACCGTGCCAGTTCGAGTCCCAAGGCGACGGCCGCGTCGCCGCAATCGTCGATGCGCGTGGCGTGCGTCTCGACGACGGCCGCGAGGTGCGCCTCGCCGGGATCGAGCCAACCGCAACGACGAAGCAGGCGCTGACGTCGCTGCTCACCGGACGCGACGTCACGCTGCGCGGCACCGACGACACGCCCGACCGCTACGGCCGTCAGGGCGCACTCATCTTCGTCGGCGAAAGCGAGGCCCCCATCCAGGCGACGCTGCTCGCCCAGGGCGACGCCCTCGTCTCCGCCGAGATCGCGGACAAGGACTGCGCGGCGGCCCTGATGGCGGCGGAGACCGAGGCACGGCGCCAAAAAAAGGGCAACTGGGCTGACCCGTCGGCCATAAAAAACGCGGAAAGTCCGGACGATATTTTGGCGGGGATCGGGCGCTTTATGGTGGTCGAGGGCAAAGTCCTGTCGGTCCGGCAAGCTGGGGCAATGACCTACCTCAACTTCGGACGAAACTGGACACGCGGCTTTGCCGTCACTATTTCAAAGCGTACGCAACCCGCGCTCGAAAACGCCGGGATCACTCTTAAGTCCCTGGAAAATAGACGGATTCGCGTCCGGGGCTGGGTCGAGGGGAATTCAGGGCCGCGCATCGATGTGCGCCTTGCGGGGCAGGTCGAGTTGCTGGGTGCAAACGAGCCGACAGGGGTAAGGCCCTAAAAGGGCCAGGCACGGGTTAAGCGACGTGGATGGGGTGCTAGAACGGCACGTATCGAGTGAACGCCGCCGCCTGCGGGCTGCGCCGGCGGCGCTGTGCCTCGTGCTGGGCGCAGCCCTTGCCGGTTGCGGCGACATGAACCGGTTCCAGACCGCGGCGGCCCCGCCGACCGTGGCGATGCCCAAGCCGAAACCGGCCGTCGCGCAGACCCCCGCCACCGAAAAGGAGCACGAGCGCATCCTGGCGAGCTATGGCGGCACCTATGACGACCCCAGGCTCGAATCGCTGGTCAGCAAGACCGTCGACCGGCTCGTCGCGGCGTCCGACCGCCCCGACCAGGGCTATAAGGTCACCATCCTCAATTCCGGCGCGGTGAACGCGTTCGCGCTGCCGAACGGCCAGCTCTATGTCACCCGCGGCCTGCTCGCGCTCGCCAGCGACACTTCGGAATTGTCCTCCGTGCTCAGCCACGAGATGGCGCATGTGCTGTCCAAGCACGCCGCGATGCGCGAGGACCAGGCGCGCCAGGCTGCGATCGTCACCCGCGTCGTCACCGACATGAGCAACGATCCCGATCTCACCGCGCTTGCACTGGCCAAGACCAAGCTCACCATGGCGAGCTTTTCGCGCAACCAGGAGTTCGAGGCCGACGGCATCGGCGTCGGCCTTTCCGCCAAGGCACATTTCGATCCCTATGGCGCCGCGCGCTTCCTGTCGGCGATGGAGCGCAATGCCGAGCTCAAGGTCGGCAAGACCTCGCTCGATCCGCGCGCGCAGGATTTCACCTCGTCGCATCCGGCCACCCCCGAGCGCGTGCAGAATGCGCAGACCATCGCACGGCAATATGCGGCGCCCGAGGGCGCCGAGCGCGACCGCGAGACCTATCTCGCCGCGATCGACAACCTCGTCTATGGCGAAGATCCCAGCGAAGGTTTTGTCCGCGGCCGGCGTTTCCTGCACCCGAAACTCGGCTTCACCTTCCAGGCGCCGGACAATTTCACGCTCGACAACACCGCGCAGGCGGTGATCGGCGTGCGCGACGGCGGCTCTCAGGCGATGCGCTTCGACGTCGTGCGGGTGCCGGCCGAGCAGTCACTCGGCGATTACCTGAATTCCGGCTGGATGGAGGGCGTCGAGAAGGCCTCCACCGAAGACATCACCATCAACGGTTTTCCGGCTGCGTCCGCCACCGCCAAGGGCGATCAGTGGCAGTTCAAGGTCTATGCGTTGCGCTTCGGCAGCGACGTCTATCGCTTCATCTTCGCGACACGGCAGAAATCGACCGAGAGCGAGCGCAACGCGCGCGAGACCGTCAATTCATTCCGCCGCCTGACGCTCGACGAAATCCAGGCCGCGCGCCCCCTGCGCATCAAGGTCATCACCGTGCAGCCCGGCGACACCGTGGAATCGCTCTCCCACCGCATGGCCGGCGTCGATCATCCCGCCGAACGCTTCCGCGTGCTCAACGGGCTCGATCGCAACGCGCAGGTGAAGGTGCGGGATCGCGTGAAGGTCGTGGCGGATTGACGCGCGCTAAGCGCGCGTCAATCCCGCGGCGCGCTTAGCGCGAACCCGGGATCTCGGGCCACAAAGACAGTGCCGTAGGGTGGGCAAAGGCGCGTAGCGCCGTGCCCACGATCCGTAATGATAGCGACAGATGGTGGGCACGCTTCGCTTTGCCCACCCTACGAGACCTGCTCTGCCGACCTACCGCGCCTTTTCCTTCAGAAACGCGATGATGTCAGCACGATCCCGCGCGTCCGGGACGTCGAAGAACATCTTGGTTTCCGGCACCATGGCCTGCGGTCCGGCCAGCCATTTGTCGAGATTGTCCTCGGTCCAGACGATCCCTGAGTTCTTCAGATCGGCCGAATAGTCATAGCCGGGCACGCTGCCCGCCTTGCGACCGACCACGCCCTTGTGCATCGGGCCGACAGCGTTCTCATTGATGGAGTGACAATCTGCGCAGCCCTTGTAGAGCGTTTGGCCGCGCGCGACGTTGCCGGTGGCGTGGGCAAGCCCGGTCGAGAAAACGACCGCGACGATGGTGAGGACCAGGCTTACGGTGAGGAGGCTTGCAAAACTTTGCGGGTGGACGGGATTGGACCGGACGTTCATGGGATCTCCTGCTTGCGTCGCCGCAAACAGGATCGTCCAGCCCGAGTTTTATTCCCGTCCGCTGGACGCGGCTTAACCGCCCGCGTCCATGTCGCCCGCCTCGCGCTGGCCGCTGAGCCAGAGTGCGAGCAGCGTCCAGAACGCGCCTGACAGCAGATACGCACCCGACGCGATGACGCCGAGATTGGTGGCGAGCAGAAGCGCCACCAACGGCGCGAAGCCCGCCCCGAACAGCCAGGCCATATCCGAGGTCAGCGCGGAAGCCGTGTAGCGGTACGCCTGCCGGAAGTTCGAGGCGATCGCGCCCGAGGACTGGCCGAAGGAGAGACCCAGCAGGATGAAACCGATCACCATGTAGATGGTCTCACCGAACGCGCCGGCATCGAGCAGCTGCGGAGCAAAACCGCTGTAGATGGCGATCGCGATTGCCGATCCCATCAGCAGCGATTTGCGGCCGACGCGGTCGGCGATGATGCCGGAGGCCACGATGGCCGCGACGCCGAACACGGCGGCGACGATCTCGATGATCAGGAAGCGCACCGGGCTTTCGCGGGTGAACAGGAACACCCAGGACAGCGGAAACACCGTGACCATGTGGAACAGCGCGAAGCTTGCGAGCGGCGCGAATGCACCGAGCATGATGTTCTGGCCTTCGCGCGCGACGGTCTCGGAGATACGCGCGGGCTGCAATTCGCGGGTCTCGAACAACGAAGCATATTCTTCCGTCGTCACCATGCGCAGGCGCGCGAACAGCGCCACGACGTTGATGGCGAAGGCGACGAAGAACGGATAGCGCCAGCCCCAGTCGAAGAAGTCGTCGGCCGAGAGGTTGCCGGCGAAATAGGCGAACAGCGCGCTCGCCACGATCAGGCCGAGCGGCGCGCCGAGCTGCGGCACCATCGCGTACCAGCCGCGCTTGGAGGGCGGCGCGTTCAGCGCCAGCAGCGAAGCCATGCCGTCCCAGGCGCCGCCCCAGGCCAGACCCTGCGCGATACGCGCCAGCGCCAGCAGCCAGATCGCGGCGCTGCCGATGTCGTGATAGCCGGGCAGGAACGCGAGCGCGACTGTGGCGGTGCCGAGCAGAAACAGCGCCGAGACCAGCTTGGCGGTTTTGCCGTACTCGCGATCGACCGTCATGAAAATGACGGTTCCGATCGGCCGGGCCACGAAGGCCAGCGCGAAGATCATGAAGGAATAGAGGGTGCCGGTCAGCTCGCTGGTGAACGGGAACACCAGGCGCGGGAATACGATCACCGAGGCGATCGCGTAGACGAAGAAGTCGAAGAATTCCGAGGTGCGGCCGATGATGACGCCGATGGCGATCTCGCCGGGACTGGCCTGGTCGTGGCCGTGCTCGCCCGAGTGGAGGTCTGCCATTGCAGGGGTCTGTGCCGTCGCCATTCGTGCGCCCTTAACGTCCTGAAAACCAAAGCCGACCGCCCGGCGGGGCGCCAGGCAATCTGCCCCTGTCTGACCCAACATTCCGCAGTGCAACATTGGACAAATTGTCCAATGTCCGGATTGCTGCGCCGCAGCTACCCATTGGGCCCGCAAAGGAAACTCATTCTCATAAGGCTCGGCCCGTGTCCCGTCTCAAGATCCTGGCGCTGCTACCTCTGGCAGCTGCGCTTAGCGGCTGCAACTACGTCGTGCTGGCGCCTGCCGGCGATATCGCAGCGCAACAGCGCGACCTCGTCATCATCTCCACCGTCCTGATGCTCCTGATCGTCGTCCCCGTGATGGCGCTGACGGTGCTGTTTGCCTGGCGCTACCGCCAGTCCAACACCTCGGCCCGCTACGAGCCGGATTGGGACCACTCGACCAAGCTCGAGCTGGTGATCTGGTCGGCGCCGCTGCTGATCATCATCTGCCTGGGCGCGCTGACCTGGATGGGCACGCATCTGCTCGACCCCTATCGCAACATCGGCCGCATCCATGCGGAACGCGCCGTGGACCAGTCCAAGGCTCCGCTCGACGTCGATGTCGTCGCGCTCGACTGGAAGTGGCTCTTTATCTACCCCGATTACGGCATCGCCACCGTCAACGAGCTCGCCGCGCCGGTCGACCGCCCGATCAACTTCCACATCACCGCCTCCTCGGTGATGAACTCGTTCTACATCCCCGCACTCGCCGGTCAGATCTACGCGATGCCGGGCATGGAGACGTCGCTCCACGCCGTGATCAACCACGCCGGTACCTACAAGGGTTTTTCGGCGAACTACAGCGGCGCCGGCTTCTCTGGCATGCACTTCAACTTCCAGGGCCTCGACGACAAGGGCTTTGACGCCTGGATCGCGCAGGCCAAATCGGCCGGCGGCTCGCTCGGCCGCGCCGAATATCTCCAGCTCGAAAAGCCGAGCGAGAACGAGCCGGTGCGCCGCTGGGGCACCGTCGATTCCGATCTCTACCGCCTGATCCTCAACATGTGCGTCGAGACCGGCAAGATGTGCCAGAGCGAGATGATGGCGATCGACGCCAAGGGCGGCAACGGCCATGAGGGCCTCAACAACACCCTGCCGCTGGCCTACGACAAGTACGCACGCCGCGGCACCGCGCTCGGACCCGAGCCGACCTTCGTCGCCGGCACCTGCACGCCCGATGCGCCGCAGGGCAAGACCACCGCCTCCATCACGGCCCCCGCCGACACCGCGCCGCTGCTCGGCGCCGGCCTGAAGCGGCCGACTTTCACGCCGCTGAAGTCCTCGTCCTTCTTCCTCGGACAACGTCCGAAGTCAGACTCCTAAAGAGATCCCGCATGTCTCCTGATCTTCTCAAGCTCATCTTCGGCCGCCTCGGCCTCGATTCGCTCCCGCTGCACGAGCCGATCCTGGTCGGCACCTTCGTGATGGTCGCGCTCGGCGGCGGCGCGCTGTTCGCCGGCATCACCTATTTCCGCCTGTGGGGCTATCTGTGGCGCGAGTGGTTCACCACCGTCGACCACAAGCGCATCGGCATCATGTACATGATCCTCGGCATCGTGATGCTGCTGCGCGGCTTCGCCGACGCGCTCATGATGCGCGCGCAACAGGCGCTCGCGTTCAACGGTTCCGAAGGTTTCCTTCCCGCCCATCACTACGACCAGGTCTTCACCGCCCACGGCGTGATCATGATCTTCTTCGTGGCGATGCCGCTGGTCACCGGCCTGATGAACTACGTGGTGCCGCTGCAGATCGGCGCGCGCGACGTGTCGTTCCCGTTCCTGAACAATTTCAGCTTCTGGATGACGGTCGGCGGCGCAGTGCTGGTGATGGCTTCGCTGTTCATCGGTGAATTCGCCCGCACCGGCTGGCTGGCCTATCCGCCGCTGTCGAACATCGGCTACAGTCCTGACGTCGGCGTCGACTATTACATCTGGGCGCTGCAGGTCGCAGGCGTCGGCACGACCTTATCCGGCATCAACCTGATCTGCACCATCGTCAAGCTGCGCTGTCCCGGCATGACCATGATGAAGATGCCGGTGTTCACCTGGACCGCGCTCTGCACCAACATCCTGATCGTCGCCTCCTTCCCCGTCCTGACCGTCGTGCTCGCGCTGCTCTCGCTTGACCGCTACGTCGGCACCAACTTCTTCACGAACGATTTCGGCGGCAGCCCGATGATGTACGTGAACCTGATCTGGATCTGGGGTCATCCTGAGGTCTACATTCTGGTTCTCCCCGCCTTCGGCATCTTCTCGGAAGTGACCTCGACCTTCTCCGGCAAGCGCCTGTTCGGCTACACCTCGATGGTCTACGCCACGGTGGTCATCACCATCCTGTCGTACCTGGTCTGGCTGCACCACTTCTTCACGATGGGATCGGGCGCCAGCGTCAACTCGTTCTTCGGCATTACCACGATGATCATCTCGATCCCGACGGGCGCGAAGATGTTCAACTGGCTGTTCACGATGTATCGCGGCCGGATCCGCTTCGAGCTACCGATGCTGTGGACGATCGCCTTCATGCTGACCTTCGTGCTCGGCGGCATGACCGGCGTTCTGCTTGCGGTGCCGCCGGCCGACTTCGTTCTGCACAACAGCCTGTTCCTGATCGCGCACTTCCACAACGTGATCATCGGCGGCGTGGTGTTCGGCGCGTTCGCCGGCATCAACTACTGGTTCCCGAAGGCATTCGGCTTCAAGCTCGATGTGTTCTGGGGCAAGCTGTCGTTCTGGTTCTGGGTCACCGGCTTCTACATGGCCTTCATGCCGCTCTATGTGCTCGGCCTGATGGGCGTGACCCGCCGCCTGCGCGTGTTCGACGATCCGTCCTTGCAGATCTGGTTCGTCATCGCCGCGATCGGCGCCGGCCTGGTCTTCCTCGGCATCCTCTGCATGCTGATGCAGTTCGCAGTCAGCTTCCTCAAGCGCGAGCAGCTCAAGGACGTCACCGGCGATCCCTGGGATGCACGCACGCTGGAATGGGCGACCTCCTCGCCCCCGCCGGACTACAACTTCGCCTTCACCCCCGTCGTTCACGACAATGACGCTTGGTGGGACATGAAGAAGCGCGGCTATCAGCGTCCGCTCTTGGGGTTCAAGCCGATCCACATGCCCAGCAGCACCGGCACCGGCATCATCCTCGCCGGCCTCGCCACCGCGATGGGATTCGGCCTGATCTGGTACATCTGGTGGCTTGCCGCCGTGAGCTTCATCGCGATGCTCGCCGTCGGCATCGGTCACACCTTCAACTATCACCGCGACTTCGACATTCCGGCCGACGACGTCATCCGGACCGAGGACGCGCGCACCAAACTGCTCGCCGGAGCCAAGTAAATGACTGTCGCTGTCAATCCTACCCAAACCGGCGAGCCGGTCTTCTATCTCGCCGACGAACACCCGCATCCGGAAGGCTACAGCACCCCGCTCGGCTTCTGGATCTACCTGATGAGCGACTGTCTCATCTTTGCGATGCTGTTCGCCGCCTTCGGCGTGCTCGGCGCCAACTACGCCGCCGGCCCCGCCCCGAAGGACCTGTTCGAGCTGCCGCTGGTCGCGGTGAACACCTCGATGCTGCTGCTGTCGTCGATCACCTATGGCTTTGCCATGCTGACGATGCAGCAGAACAAGATCGCCCAGACCCAGATGTGGCTGGCGATCACCGGCCTGTTCGGCATCGCCTTCATCGGCATCGAGCTCTCCGAGTTCGCCCACATGATCCATGAAGGGGCGACCCCGCAGCGCAGCGCCTTCCTGTCCGCGTTCTTCACGCTGGTCGGCACCCACGGCCTGCACGTCAGCTGCGGCCTGATCTGGCTGGTCACGTTGATGGTGCAGGTCTGGAAGTTCGGCCTGATCGAAGCCAACCGCCGCCGCCTGATGTGCCTGTCGATGTTCTGGCACTTCCTGGACGTGGTCTGGATCGGCGTCTTCACCTTCGTCTATCTCCTGGGAGTTCTGCGATGAACACCGATACCCACGCCGCCCACGCGGACGGCCATCACCACGGCGACGACCACGCCCACGGCACGTTCTCGACCTACATGCTCGGCTTCGTGCTCTCGGTCGTGCTGACCGCGATCCCGTTCTGGCTGGTGATGAGCGGCGCGCTGCCGAGCAAGCAGATCACCGCGCTCGTCATCATGGCCTTCGCTGTCGTGCAGATCGTCGTGCACATGATCTACTTCCTGCACATGAACACCAAGTCCGAGAACGGCTGGAGCATGATGGCGCTGATCTTCACCATCGTCATGGTGGTGATCGCGCTGTCCGGCTCGCTGTGGGTGATGAACCACCTCAACAGCAACATGATGCCGATGCACCAGATGACGGGAATGAAGTAAGCGAGACTCCGAAGTGAGCAAGGCTTGGAAGTGAGCAAGGCTTGAAAGTGAGCAAGGCTTGGACCGTGACAGGCAGGGACAAGGACGCGCGTCGCAACGCTGCGCGTCCGCGCCTGTGGCTCACGGTTCTCTCGCTCGCGGCCTTTGCACTTCTGATCGCACTCGGCGTCTGGCAGATCGAACGGCGCACCTGGAAGCTGGCGCTGATCGACCGCGTCGAGCAGCGCGTCCATGCCCCGGCCCAGCCGATCCCGTCGCGCGCGGCCTGGCCGGCCGTCTCCACCGCAAACGACGAATACAGGCACGTCAGCCTCACCGGCCGCTTCCTGCATGACCGCGAGACACTGGTTCAGGCGGTCACCGAGGAAGGCCCCGGCTATTGGGTGCTGACGCCGCTTCAGCGCGGCGACGGCACGCTCGTCCTGGTCAATCGCGGCTTCGTGCCGTCCGAGCGGCGCGACGCATCGACGCGCCAGATCGGCAATCCGGACGGGCAGGTCGAGATCACGGGCCTGCTCCGCATGACGGAGCCGAAGGGCGGATTCCTGCGGAACAACGTGCCCCAGCACAACCGCTGGTACTCGCGGGATGTCGCCGCGATTGCGGCAGCGCGCGGCCTCGACCATGTCGCACCCTTTTTCGTCGATGCTGACGCCGGATCACAAACCACCAGCGGCCCGATCGGCGGATTGACCGTGATCAGCTTTCCCAATAACCACCTGATCTACGCGCTGACGTGGTTTGCCCTGGCTTTCATGCTGGCGGGTAAACTTTTCGTCACATTCGGCGGCGGGCTGTTCCGCCGCAAGCGCTTCGTCCACGAACCGGCCGGCTGCTCCGATGCCACCGCCCGCAGGACGGGATCAGATGCTGGAACGATCGTCGAATCTACCTGACGACGGAATGACGCATGACGCCGTCACGCTGCAATCGCAGGCGGACGCGCGCAGCGAGCTGATCGGCGTTGCGCCGACCGACGACGAGACCAACCGCAAGAACATGGCGCTGCTGATCCAGCTGCGCTGGACCGCGGTGGTCGGGCAGATCGTGACCATCGGCGGCGTGCATTTCTGGCTCGGCATTCCGCTGCCGCTGACCCGGATGAGCGCTGTGATCGGCGCGCTGGTCTTTCTCAATGTCTCGAGCCTGGTCTGGGTGCGCCATCGCGCCGCGATCACCAACAATGAGCTCTTGGTCGCCTTGATGCTCGATGTCGCCGCGCTGACGGCGCAGCTCTACCTCAGCGGCGGCGCCACCAATCCCTTCACCTCGCTGTTCCTGCTCCAGGTGACGCTGGGCGCGGTGCTGCTTAATGCCCGTTCGACTTGGTCGCTGGTCGCACTGACCTGCGCGAGTTTCATCTGGCTGACCATGGCCTACCGGCCGCTCGACCTGCCGCCGAACCCGATCAGCGAGGCCTACAGTCTCACCGTGACCGGCATGCTGCTGGGCTTCGTCCTCAACGCCGTGCTGCTGGTCGTGTTCGTCACCCGGATCAACAGGAATTTGCGCGAGCGCGATGCGCATCTGGCGGCATTGCGCCAGCATGCGGCCGAGCAGGACCACATCGTCCGCATGGGCCTGCTCGCCTCCGGCGCGGCGCATGAGCTCGGCACGCCACTCGCCTCGCTGTCGGTCATCCTCAGCGACTGGCGCCGCATGCCCGATCTCGCCGCCGATCAGGAACTTGCCGAGGATCTCGCGGAGATGGAAACCTCCCTGCAACGCTGCAAGACCATCGTGACGGGCATCCTGGTATCGGCGGGCGAGGCGCGCGGCGAAGGCTCCTCGCCGACGACGGTGACGGCCTTCGTCACCGCGCTGGTGGACGAGTGGCGCGACGCACGCTCCGCCCGCACGCTCTATTTCGTTAACACGTTCGGCGAGGACGTCGCGATCGTCTCGGACATCGCGCTGAAGCAGGTGATCTTCAACGTGCTCGACAATGCCTATGAGGTCTCGCGCGAGTGGGTGGAGCTGCTGGCCGAGCGCGAGGGCGACAATCTCGTGCTGTCGATCAGCGATCGCGGCCCGGGCTTTGCGCCGGAGATGCTGGCGCAGCTGGGAAAACCCTATCACTCGAGCAAGGGCCGCGCCGGCGGCGGGCTCGGCCTGTTCCTGGTGGTGAACGTCGTGCGCAAGCTCGGCGGCAGCGTGACCGCCGAGAACCACAGGAAGCGCGGCGCCACCGTCCGCCTGACGCTGCCGCTCGCAACGCTCGCGATCGGAGGAACTTTTGACGCCTGACCGTTCGCTCATCGTCGTCGAGGACGATGCCGGCTTCGCGCGCACGCTGAAACGCTCGTTCGAGCGCCGCGGCTACGACGTCGTCCTCGCAGCTTCGATCGAAGAGGTGCGGAAGGTGCTGGAGGAGCGATCCTTTGGACACGCGGTGGTCGATCTCAAGCTCGGCGGCGCCTCGGGCCTCGCCTGCGTCGAGCTGCTGCACACGCACGATCCGGAGATGCTGATCGTGGTACTGACCGGCTTTGCCAGCATCTCCACCGCCGTCGAGGCGATCAAGCTCGGCGCCTGCCACTACCTGGCAAAGCCGTCGAACACCGACGATATCGAAGCCGCCTTCAACAAGGCCGAAGGCAACGCCGAAGTCGCCCTCGATGCACGGCCGACCTCGATCAAGACGCTGGAATGGGAGCGCATCCACCAGACGCTGATCGAGACCGATTTCAACATCTCGGAAGCGGCACGAAGGCTGGGCATGCACCGGCGCACGCTGGCAAGGAAGCTCGAGAAGCGGCCGGTGAAGTGAGCCTAGGACGACGCCGTCGCGAGCTTGCCGACCTCGGAGAGAAGCAACTTCAGGATCGGGGATTGATTCGCCTTGTGATAGGCGACAACGAGATCAAGCTTGGGTGCTTCTCCCCGCACCGGCCGGGTGGTGATGGTCTCCGGCAAATATCGCTTGGTGTAGGCCGGCAGCATCATGACGCCGCGCGTCGACGCAATCATCGAGATCGCGTGGACGACGTTGTGCACTTCGCGGTCGGGCTTGAGGTCGATTCCGGTCCGGCTGAAATAATCCAGAACGATACGGCGAACCGCGGGAGCGGATTTGGACGGTAGGTAGAAGGTCTCGTCCCTGATCTCCTCGGGCGCCACCGCGGCTTGCGATGCCAGCCGATGGTCGCTCGGAAAGACGAAGACCAGCGGATCGGTGCGCACGCGCCGGCAGACCAGATCCTCCATGTGCTCCTCCGGCCGGATGAAGGCAGCATCGAGCTTTCGCCGCATCAGGGCCTTGGCAAGCGAGGGCGAATAATCGCTCGACAGGCGGATATCGATGCCGGGAAATGCGTCGCGCAGAATGCGATCCACCTCGGGCAGCAGATCGATTTCGGCGCCCGACAGAAAGCCCAACGAGAAAGCGGGCTGCGGGGGCTGCGCGGCACGGAGCGCCGCTTCCTTGGCAGCCTCCGCCTGAAGCAGCGCCATTCTGGCGTGCTCGAGAAAGGCCTTGCCGGCCGCCGTCAGCGCGATGCCTTGGGCGCTGCGGTTCATCAAGGGAACGCCGACCTCCCGTTCGAGATCCCGGATTTGCCGGCTGAGCGACGGTTGCGACGTGTGCAGCTTCTGCTCGGCCGCAACAGTCAAACTGCCTGCATCGGCAACGGCGACGAAATAGCGGAGATGCCGAAGCTCCATCGCGATCTCCCATATCTCGCAGGCATGGGGCCAGCTTACAAAGTCTTTTTCCAGGCGGCCAGCTGCCCGTATAGCCGGCGTGAACCAGGTCTGCCTGGCAGGCAGAGGCGCACGGGAGCGAGCTTCACATGCTCAAGAGCATTCAAACGTCTCTGCTGATCCTGGCACTGGCGGGATCTGGCGAAGTGGCTGCGCAATCCTCCAACACGCAGGCAAAGGCAAACAACATGGAACTGGATGTGACAGGATTGAAGCAGGCGTTGCTCGGCGACTGGGAAAGCATCGCACCGGAGGTGCGCCCGAGCGCGGCGAAGAACGCCGATGGCACGCTCAAGCCCTTCTATCTCAAGCGGGCCTTCAAATATCTCCCCTCCGACCGTTTCGAGCTCGAGATCGTCAACTCGGCCGATCCCTACAGCGCCGTGCCGCTCGCGCGGATCAGGATTGGCGGCCATATGCTGTGGAAGGGTGCGCATCCCATCGCTCCAGGCGCGCAGAAGGTCGACTTCGTTGCCGACGAGACCTACGAGGTTACACCGCTGGCACAGGGATTTGCCGATGTGCTCAACAAGGTCGCCGCGGTCGGATATGCACCGTGGGCCGTAGGCGCGCCCCAGAGCATCTTCGGCAAAACCTTCGCTCCCTTCGGTCTCGCCGAGGCCACGAACTTCATGGAATATGATCTCGTCTATCTCAGGGGCGACCTCCTGTTCTGGGGCGCCCGCAACATCGACGGCCGTGGCTTTGACACCGAGCAGAACCGGCCGACCAATTTGCAGATTCCGCTGATCAGGAAGTGACTCGAGACAAGTTCGTCACACTCTCCCTCGAAGCGATGCCCCCGACACGGGGCCTGAACACCCGTGGCCGTGCGAACGCACGGGTTGCACCGTCGCAAAGTCTGATCCACTCAAAACAAAAAAGCCCGGCCAACCGGCCGGGCTTTTGATTGCTTGCGATCGACGCTGCGAGACGCTTACGCGGCCTCGTCGGCGACGGCGGTATCGTCGCCATCGGTATCGCCGTCGGCATCCGCCTCGCCCTCGCCGTCGGCGGCTTCCGCCTTGGCGTTGGTGCGGCGCGGGCTCTTGGCGAGCTGGGCCTCAATCTCCTTGACCGCTTCGGTCTCGGTCGAGTGCTGCACAACCGCGATCTCGCGGGAGAGACGATCGAGCGCCGCTTCATAGAGCTGACGTTCAGAGTACGACTGCTCGGGCTGCGACTCGGAACGGTAGAGGTCGCGCACGACTTCCGCGATCGCGACGATGTCGCCCGAATTGATCTTTGCTTCGTATTCCTGGGCGCGGCGCGACCACATGGTGCGCTTGACGCGGGCGCGGCCCTTCAACGTCTCCAGCGCCTTCTTCACCAGCGCGGGGTCGGACAGCTTGCGCATGCCGACGTTCGCGACCTTGGCGGTCGGCACGCGCAGCGTCATCTTGTCCTTGATGAAATTGATGACGAACAGCTCGAGCTTCGCACCGGCGATCTCCTGCTCCTCGATGGCCAGGATCTGGCCAACGCCGTGAGCGGGATAGACGACGAATTCGTTGGCCTTGAAGCCCTGGCGCTGGGTCACGACCTTCTTTTCCTCGACCTTCGGCGCGGGTGCAGCAGCCTTCACGGCCGGCTTCGCAGCAGCAACGGGGGCTTTGGCAGGGGCGGCAGCAACAGGAGCCTTCGGAGCAACGGGCTTGGCAGCGGAAGCCTTGGCAGCAGCAGGCTTGGCAACGGTCGCTTTCGCGGCCGGTTTGGCAGTCTTGTGAGGCATTGCGCTTCTTTTGTTCTTCGAGGACTTTGCAGCCGGTGCCTTAGTCGCGGTCCGACCCTTGGATGCGCTACGGCTGGCCGCGGCGACTTTTTTGGCCTCCTTATGGGAAGCCCTCGCTGAAGTACTCTTTTTACGCGTTTTCTGTGACACAGCCTGCGCGCGGAAACTGCCACGCCCCTGTTCGACATTTGGTTTCACGGGAACCCAACGGGGCCAACTGGGCTGACGGGGTTCAGCTTAATGTGCTCAATATAGCACATTTCCCGCAAAAATCAATGATTTAGGGGTCTTGAGGGCTGGTTTTCGGCGCTGACGAAGGTATTAGGGTTAAGTTTGGGCGAGAATTAGTCTCCCGAGCCCGGGTTCGGAGAAAAATATTTCTCGAACTTGCCGTCCTGGCCGTCGAATTCCTTCGCGTCGGGGGGTGATTCTTTCTTCTGGGTGATGTTCGGCCAGCTTTTGGCGTAGTCGGCGTTGACCTGGAGCCACTTTTCCAGGCCCGGTTCCGTGTCCGGCTTGATGGCGTCGGCGGGGCATTCCGGCTCGCACACGCCGCAGTCGATGCATTCGTCAGGATGGATGACGAGCATGTTCTCGCCCTCGTAGAAACAGTCGACCGGGCAGACCTCGACGCAGTCGGTATACTTGCACTTGATGCAGGCTTCAGTGACGACGTAAGTCATCCAACGCTCCGAAAAGCTCTTTTAAAAGTCGCGGCTTGCGTAGCGCGGATGGCCCGGCGCCGCAAGGTCGGGAACGGCCGATCATGACGGCTTTGCGCTTTGATCGGCCAAGAAATGAACTCAAAGCGCAATTAATTGCGCTTCGCTTCGCTCAGCTCCTCGTAGAGCACGCGGGCCGAGGCGGCATCGCCGCGGCGCTCGTTGAAAGCGGTTACTTTCAGCACGCGCACGGTGCGATCGAGCGCGATGGTGATCACGTCGCCGATCTTGATTGCATGGCCCGGCGACTTCTCGCGTGTGCCGTTGATGCGAACGTGGCCGGACTCAACGAGTTCGGCCGCGGAGGTGCGCGCCTTCACCACCCGCGCGTGCCACAGCCATTTGTCGAGGCGCTGCCGCTCGGTCGTGGGATCACTCCTTGCGACCGGACAGCTGCTCTTTCAGCGCAGCGAGCTTTGCGAAGGGCGAGTTCGGATCGGCCGGACGATCGCGCTCGCGCGGGTTCGCGCTCGAGGCGTAGGGGCGCAGCGACGGCCCGCCCTGACGGTCGCGGCCCTTGTCGCGGTCACGACCGCGATTGTCGCGGCCCTTGTCGCGATCGCCGCCGAACTTGCCCTTGTTGCGATCGCGATCCTTGTTGTCGCGATCCTTGCCCTCGAAGCGGCGGTTCTTGTCGTCGCGCCCCTCTTGGCGCGGTGCACCTTCGGCGCCACCTTCGCGCGGCTTGCGGAAATCCTTTGCCCCATCTCTGCGATGACCGCCGTGACGATGGCGCTCATTGCGCTTCTCGCCGTCGGCTGACGGCGCGGCCGCGCCTTCGGCAGGGGCGGCGCCAGCTTCGGCACCGGCCTGCTGCGGACGCGGCTGGTGGTGACGCTGGTGGCGATGGCGCTCGTGGCGCGGCTTGCGATCCTCGTGACGGCCGCCGGGACGCCAGACCTCGACGAGCTCGGGCTCGGCAGGCGCAGCGGCAGCCTCGACCGGCGCGGCGGCATCGGCGGATGCAGCGGCTTCCGTTGCAGCGGCCTCGGCGGGAGCGGCTTCCACCGCCTCGCTGGGCGCAGCGGCCTCTTCCGCCGGCGGCGCGATGCCGGGGGCATCCTCGGGCGTGACGGGGGCATCCGGCGATGCTTCGAGCGCCGGCTCTTCATGCGCGGGCTCGTCGTGCTGCTCCATGCCGGGCGCGTCTTCGACGGTGACGGGCTCGGCGGCGGCTTCGATCGCGGTGTCCGCGGTTACAGCGGCATCATCGGTCGCGGTCGGCTCAGTCGGAGCCTCTGCGCTTGCTTCGGCAGCCGGCGTCTCCGCGACGACTGCCACCGGCTTCGGCGGCAGCGGCGCACGCTTCTCCATGCGATAGCCGAGCGCGCGCAGCACCGAGGCGAAATCCTCGCCGGCGGAGCCGGTAAGCGAGGTCATCGCCTGCGTCACCACGAAGCTGCGGCCGTCGAACGCGCCCGCGGGCTTTTCGCCGGGCGAGTTCTCGCGCCAGGCCAGCGCCGGGCGGATCAGATCGGCGAGCCGCTCCAGGATGTCGACGCGCACGGCGCGCTCGCCGGCCTGCTTGTAGCCGAGCACGCGATAGGCATCGCGCGGCAGCTGCTTGTCGACCGGGAACGAGGTGCGGCCCGAAGATGCCAGATGCTGCGCGCCCGACAGCGACGACAGATCGACATTGTCCTGCTTCAGCGCCCACAGCAGTGCGGCCAGCGCACGGCCGGCGGGCTTGAGCAGGCCGGGGAAGTAGATGTGATAGGCGCCGAAACGCACGCCGTATTTGCGCAACACGGCGCGCGAGGGCTGGTCGAGATCCTTCAGCTCGTTCGCAATCTTCGGACGCTCGAGCACGCCGAGCGCCTCGACCAGCTGATAGGCGATGCCGCGGGCAATGCCGGTGACGTCCTCGGCCTTCGACAGCTCGAACATCGGCCCGAGCAGCTTTTCGATATGCGTCTTGAGCCAGAGCTCGAGCCGGGCCTGCACCTTCTCACGCGGCGCACCGGTGAGGCGCTCGTCCGAGATGATGCGGATGCGCGGATGCAGCGCCTCCTCCGCGGCAGACAGGCGCGCCACGGCATCGCCGGTCCAGCGGATCGTGCCTTCCGAGGTCAGCACGAACTGATCGTCCGGCGCATTGCCCAGTTTTTCGGCGCGCGCGTTGATCTCGCCGGCGAGCACCGCTTGCGCTGCAGCCTGCAAGGCTTTCGCATCGGAGCCTGCTTCCGCCGCATCCGGTGCAAAGGTGAAGCCATCGAGGCGGCCGATGACATGGCCTTCGACGATGACTTCGCCGGTCTTGCCGATTTCAGTATTCAAGCTCGTGTTCTCCCGCAGGCGGCGCATCAATACACTGGTCCGGCGATCAACGAAACGCTCAGTCAAGCGTTCATGGAGCGCATCCGATAATTTATTTTCGACCTCGCGGGCGATCCCCTGCCAGCGTTCGGGGTCTTTCAGCCAGTCCGGGCGGTTGGCGACGAAGGTCCAGGTGCGGATCTGGGCGATCCGGGCCGACAGCGTGTCGATGTCGCCGTCGATGCGGTCGGCTTGGTCGACCTGGGCCGCAAACCAGGAATCGGGGATGCAGCCCTTCTGCATCAGGAAGCCGTACAGCGTGGTGACGAGCTCGGCATGGGCGGCCGGCGACAGTTTTCGGTAATCGGGGACCTGGCAGGCCTCCCACAGCCGTTCCACCGCCGCCTTGCCATGCGCGATATCGCGCACCTCGACGTCGCGGGCGGCGTGGTCGAGCACGCGCATGTCCTCGGCGATCGGCGCACGCGTCAGCGCCTCATGGCCGGGCGACTGGTTCAGGGACACCTGGAGCGCGCCGAGCGAGGCGAAATCCAGCTTCGCATTGCGCCATTGCAGCATTTTCACGTTGTCGAAGGTGTGGTTCTGGAGCGCGTTGACGAGCTCGGGCTCGAACGGCCCGCAGCGGCCCGTCGTGCCAAAAGTACCGTTGCGCGTGGCGCGGCCCGCACGCCCGGCGATCTGCGCGAATTCGGCCGGCGTCAGGCGGCGGAACTGGTAGCCGTCGAACTTGCGGTCGGAGGCGAAGGCGACGTGGTCGACGTCGAGATTGAGGCCCATGCCGACGGCATCGGTGGCGACGAGGTAGTCGACGTCGCCGTTCTGGAACATCTCCACCTGCGCATTGCGCGTGCGGGGCGAGAGCGATCCCAGCACCACGGCCGCGCCGCCATGCTGGCGGCGGATCAGCTCGGCGATGGCGTAGACCTCGTCTGCCGAGAACGCGACGATGGCGGTGCGGCGCGGCTGGCGCGTGATCTTGCGGTCGCCGGCGAATTCCAGCTGCGACAGGCGCGGCCGCGTGATCATGGACACGCCGGGCAGCAGCCGCTCGATGATCGGGCGCATCGTGGCGGCGCCCAGCAGCAGCGTCTCGTCGCGGCCGCGGCGGTTGAGGATGCGGTCGGTGAAGACGTGGCCGCGTTCGAGATCGGAGGCGATCTGGACCTCGTCGACGGCGAGGAAGGAGACGTCGAGATCGCGCGGCATCGCCTCGACGGTGGAGACCCAGTAGCGCGGGTTCTTCGGCTTGATCTTCTCCTCGCCCGTGATCAGCGCGACGGCCTCGCTGCCGACCCGTGCGGCGATCTTGTTATAGACCTCGCGCGCGAGCAGCCGCAGCGGCAGCCCGATCACGCCAGAGGGATGCGCGAGCATCCGCTCGATGGCGAGATGGGTCTTGCCGGTGTTGGTCGGCCCGAGCACCGCAGTGACGCCCGCGCCAGGTGCGCGCTCGGAGGCGAAGGGGGAGGAGGAGAAGGCCATGTCTGGGGATTAGGTAGTGGCGATTTGGGCGAATGTCAGTGCTGTTTTGGGGTGTGTTGAGGGCTGGGAGGTGTCGGCCATGTCTCCGAACGCTACGCTGCAGCCAAGCATTCCACTGTCATGCCCCAGCCTGCCGCCTTCGCCAAGGCTTCGGCGGGCCGAGCACCCCCCTGAGCCCCGGCGTAGCCTTGGCGGAGCCGGGACCGGGGCATCCAGTACGCCGCGGCTTGTCCGCTCAACCACAACGGCCTCGGCGTACTGGATCGCCCGGTCAAGCCGGGCGAAGACACCGAGCGTGTGGGAGCGCGCTCCCCAAACCTCGCGCAACTGTCTCACTTTGCGACGCTTTTCCCGTTGGCCTTAAGCTTCGGAACGACTCTAGAACGAATCGCGGCCGAATCGCTGACTCCCGCTGAAGCCTGTTCCGTTCACGCCACATGTCGCGGGACTCTTATTGGTTGTGCACTAGATGGAGTTTTGCCCTGCCGCACAAGCGGCGTTTCGATGACCGGTTCCTTAAAATTGGGGACGGCGCGGAGTCGAATCAGAATCGGGGAGGAGTCAAATGGATTCCTGGGATCACGACCCCCAAACTCATTTTCGCGAAAACAACCCCATGCACAGTAGCCACGCCATTGAAATAACTAGACCTTTTAAACCACGAAAATGACGGATCGCAGCCCGTCTGGAACGGCGCGCTTTCTTACCCTCCCCTGGAGGGGTCCGAGACGAGCGAAGCTCGCTCGTGGGTCGCTGGGCATGGAGCGAAGCGAAATGCGCAGCGGGGTGGGGTGATCTCTCCCCACGGGAACTGTTCGAATGGAGAGATGGCCCCCCCCCCCCCCCCCCCCCCCGGCGCGCCCCCCCCCCCCCCCCCGGGGGGGGGGGGGGGGGGCCGGGGGGGGGGGGGGGGGGGGGGGGGGGGGCGGGGCGGGGGGGCGGGGGGGGCGG